>NZ_LZJI01000119.1 GCF_001667775.1 Mycobacterium sp. E1747 | reverse complement strand
CGCTCACCCAGTTTCGCGCAAGCCACGCCGATCATGGCGAGGGTGTCGGCGGCGGATTCGACCGCCGCGCTGCCGAACGCGAAACAGATCGGCGGCTTTCCGGATGCGATCCACGACATGACGTCGTCGTCAGCCTCCGTGGGCAACTGCAAAGTCAGTGCACCGACGAACGGTCGCTGGCCGTTCCATTTCGCCCATTCGGCAGCAAGCCCCGGGTAGCAGACCTCGTCATAGGCCTGAATCTCCAGCGACCCGCGTTCTGCGATCCGTCGGGTCCACGGTCTTGTGGCCGGCCGCAGACCCAGGGCACGGCGCTGTGCGTCATCGGCCTGCTTTGATGCGCGCCACCACAACCAGTCGTGCAACGCGAGCGCGAGGCGAGAGGCCGGCGCCGGCAAGATCGCCACCGCTTGGCCGTTGGGTCGCATCGGGACGTGGTGCAGCGTCACCAGCGGAAGACCATGGTATTCCGCCACATTGGCGGCGATCTCCTGGTAAGTCTGGCCGGCGAGCACCAGGTCGGCCTCATCCGCCAGCGCCGTCAGCGTCTGGTTCATCTGCACCCAAGCCTGGGTGCTGATCTCCCACAGTTCGCGCGCCCACCTCGATCTCTCCCGAACTCGTCGGAAGGTGCCGAACCGGGACGTGAAAAAATTCCGGAACATGTCCAGCCAGGCCTGCGTCTCGGCTCCGTAGGGCACCGCGGTGAGCCCAGCCGATTCGGCGAAGCCAATCAAGTCGGGCGGGACCGCGATACGCACGTGGTGCCCTCGCCGCTGCAGTTCGGACCCGACCACAACCGACGGCTCGACATCACCTCGAGTTCCGTAGCTTGCCAGCACAAATCTCAGTGCGGGCGGTTCGACGTAGCCGCACGCCGCATCACGGTCAGTCACCTTGTCCCTTCCTACCATTTGCGGTAGTGCGAGAGCCTAGACATGAAGGCCGCAGGTGGCCAGCGGCGAGTATTCCTAAGAGCCTGAACAGCCGCGCGCATCCGGTTATGCTGCGGTCGTCTGAACCGGGGACGTTGCGCGGCCGCTCCAAATCCGACCATGCGCCAGGGGAACTGGAAGGGTGAAGATCCGCGATGAAATTTGTGCTGGCGAATTGGGGCACGCGCGGCGAGGTCGAACCCTACCTGACTGTCGGGCGTGAGCTGGTGCGGCGGGGACACGACGTGACGATGGCTGTCGCTCCCGAGATGGTCGACTTCGTCGAGTCGGTCGGACCGGCCGGCGTCGCGTATGGGCCGGAATTGAAGGCCGTCCTCGACCCGCACCGCGACTACTGGACTTACTGGTTCGAGAACCCTTGGAAGGTTCGGAAGCTCGACCGGATGTGGCGGGAAGTCGTGGAACCCCTCACCCTGTGCCGAGCGGAGGTCAGCAGGACGCTGACGTCCTTGGCAGACGGGGCCGCCCTGCTGCTCACCGGCATGAATTATGAAGACACGGCCGCGAACGTCGCGGAATACTGCGGGATTCCGCTGGCCACGCTGCATCACTTCCCCTGGCGGACCAACGGGGCGATCGTGCCCTTCCT
>NZ_LZJI01000118.1 GCF_001667775.1 Mycobacterium sp. E1747 | reverse complement strand
CATCATGACGATGCTGGCGGCCATCGCGGCCCTCGCGATGGCAATGGGTGTCGGCTACTACCTCGGCCGGCGCGCGGAATCGACGCCACCAAGCTGGAGGAGGCGCACGAGCCGGGTCGCCCTGGGGCGCCTCGCCATCAGTCTGCTCGTCTTGCTCACCGCGCGCCGTGCGATGACCGTGTGGAGGCCGAGATTCATTGCTCCGCTGGGGTTGCTGCGCGGTAGCGTTGCGCGGATCCGGTACTACTGACCGCGAGGACAGCCATGTCAGCACTGCAGGGCAAGGTCGCCCTGGTGACCGGAGCGTCGTCAGGCCTCGGCGCTGAGACCGCCCGGTTGTTCTCCCGCCGGGGCGCAACGGTTTTCGGCATCGGCCGGGACACGGCTCGGTTGGCTGAGGTATTTGCCGACGTCCAAGGTGGTCGCTACGCATCGGTGGACGTCGCTTCCGCGCAGGCCGGCTAGCCTAGCGCGCTGCTGCTGGGCGCGCGCGCACCAAAGTCGGCCACCAGAACCACGGCCCGAGGATTCGCAGGATGCTCGGCACGACGAACGAACGCACGATCAGGGTGTCCAGCAGCAGGCCGATGCACACGGTCGAACCCACCTGACCGATGGTGCGCAGATCGCTGGTGAGCATCGCCAGCATGGTGAAGGCGAACACCAAACCGGCGGACGTCACGACGCCGCCGGTGCTGCCCAGGGCCCGGATCAGACCGGTGTGGATTCCACCGTGCAGCTCCTCTTTCACCCTGTTGATCAGCAGCAGGTTGTAGTCCGACCCGACCGCCACCAGGATGATGAACGTCAGTGGTAAGACCAGCCAGTGCAGGTGCAGGCCGATCAGATGTTGCCAAACCAGGATGGAAAGCCCGAATGCGCCGGCATAGGAGAACGCCACGGTGCCCGGAATCACCAAGGCCGCCACCAGACTTCGCGTGATGAACATCATGATCAAGAAGATCAGCACGAAGGCGGCGATCGCCGCGATCATGAGATCGGACATCGCGTATTCCTTGATGTCCTTGTCGTTGGATCCCGAACCGCCGATGTAGATCCGCGCGCCCGCGAGCGAGGTCTCTTTCAGGATCGTCTTGATCGCGTCGGGGAACTGTTCGACGTGCTCCACGCCTTCGGGGCCCATCGCGTCGCCCTCGTGGGTGACGATGAAGCGGGCCGCCTTTCCGTCCGGAGACATCATCAGCTTCATGCCGGTCTTGACGTCCTCGTTGTCGAAACCCTCGTGTGGGATATAGAAGAAGTCGTCACTGCGGGACTTGTCGAAGTCGTTTCCGACGTTGATCAGGTCATCGAAAGTCTGCTCGGTTTGCACGGTTTGGAGGTCGGCAGATCCGTAGCTGTTGACCAACTTCGACTGAAGTGCCTCGGTGTCGTCGGCGGTGGCTTTCAGTTGCGCGATGATCTGCGGGAAGGCCTTGTCCACCTCCTGGAGGGACACCTTCGCCTGCGCGATGTCGTCGGCCAGCTTGTCGATTTGATCGATGGTCTCGAACAGCGAACGAAACGTCCAGCAAATGGGGATGTCGAAACAGTGCCTCTCCCAATAGAAGTAGCTCTTGATCGGGCGGAAGAAATCATCGACATTGGAGACCTCGTCCCTGATGTCGTCGCTGACCCGTTGGAGGTCTTCGACGGTCAGAACGGTCTGGTGCAATTCGTCGGACACTTTCTGGAAGAAGCCGATCTCCTTGCGCAACACCTCGACCGAGTGCGCCTGGATGTCGGCCTGGGCGTCGGTGTTGGAGTTCTGCTCCCTGTTGAACGGGAGCTGCTGCCCGTTGCCGCTGCCCTGCGTGGTGAACAGGTAAGGAATGCTGGCGTGCTCGAGCGCCCGGCCCAAGGGCCGCGTCATGCCCTGGACCATGGCCACACCGTGCAGGCGGATCAAGGCTCTGGCGACCCGGTCCAGCGAGATGAAGTCGGCCGAGTTGCGCATGTCGTGGTCGGTTTCGATCATCAGCATCTCGGAGAAGAGCTTGCTCTTGGGAAAGTGCCGGTCGGCCGCCTGGAAACCGAGATTGGCGGGCGCACTGGCCGGTTGGTACTGCCTGTCGTCGTAGTTCTGCCGGTAGGTGGGAACGAAGATCGCCCCGATCATCACGACGGCTGAACTGGCCACCAGGATGGGCACCGGCCAGCGCACCACGCTCGCGCCGATCCGCCGGTAGAGGCGTCCGTGGGTAATGGTTCGCGGGTCGAACATGCC
>NZ_LZJI01000117.1 GCF_001667775.1 Mycobacterium sp. E1747 | reverse complement strand
GCCGGGTGGCGCGCGGCCAGATCCTTTACGACGCAGCCGAGGTCGTCATCCCGATGCTGGTCCTCGACGGCGCGCACACCTATCCCGACGCCGCCCGCGCCGAGGCCGAGCACACCATGTTCACCGTCGCCGTCGGGGCGGCCGTGCAGGCCCTGCTCGTCGCGCTGGCCGTGCGGGGGGTGGGCAGCTGCTGGATCGGCTCGACGATATTCGCCCCCGACCTGGTGCGCGCCGAACTCGACTTGCCCGCGGATTGGGAGCCGTTGGGCGCCATCGCGATCGGTTACCCCGAGGAACCCACCGGCCCGCGCGACGCCGCGGACGCCGGGGATCTGTTGATCCGCAAGTGATACTGGCCCCATGAGATTTGCGGGCAAGGCGGCGGCGTCCGCCGACAAGGCCCGCGGCGGCTACTACACGCCCGCGCCCGTCGCCCGGTTCCTGGCCGGCTGGGTTCGCGGGGCCGGACCGCGCATCGTCGAACCCTCCTGCGGCGACGGCGCCATCCTGCGCGAGCTGGCCGCCCTCGGCGCGCGCCCCCGAGGGGTCGAACTCGTCGCCGAGGAGGCGGCCAAGGCAAGGGAATTCGCACCCGTCGACGCCGCTAACCTGTTCGACTGGCTCGGCACCACCGAGCCCGGCGGCTGGGACGGCGTCGCCGGGAACCCGCCCTACATCCGGTTCGGCAACTGGGCGGCCGAGCAGCGCGAGCCCGCGCTGGAGCTGATGAGGCGCGCGGGATTGCGGCCTAGCCGCCTGACCAACGCCTGGGTCCCCTTCGTGGTGGCGAGCTCGATCCTGGTGCGCGACGGCGGCCGGGTGGGCCTGGTGCTGCCGGCCGAGTTGCTCCAGGTCACCTACGCCGCGCAGCTGCGCGAGTTCCTGCTGCGCCGGTTCAGCGACATCACCCTGGTGACGTTCGAGCGACTGGTGTTCGACGGCATCCTGCAGGAGGTCGTGCTGTTCTGCGGGGTCGCCGGCGCCGGGCCGGCCCGCATCCGCGCCCTGCACCTCACCGACGCCGACGCGCTCGCGGATGCGGACGCCGACCTCGACTGGGCCCCCGCCCTGCTGCACGAGAACGAGAAGTGGACCAAGTACTTCCTGCGCCCGGACGCGATCCGGCTGCTGCGAACGCTCAAGGGCTCGACGGCGATGACCCGGCTCGGCTCGGTCGCCGACGTGGACGTCGGCATCGTCACGGGCCGCAACAGCTTCTTCACGTTCGCCGAAGCCCACGCCCGCGAGCTGGGGCTGCTGCCCCACTGTGTGCCGCTCGTCTCGCGCAGCGCGCAGCTGTCCGGGCTGGTCTACGACTCCGATTGTCGGGCAAGCGATGTCGCCGCCGGGCGCCGGGCCTGGCTGCTCGACGCGCCGCTCGACGCGGACGACCCCGCGCTGGTCGCACACATCCGGGCCGGTGAGTCCGCCGGCGTGCACCGGGGCTACAAGTGCTCGATCCGCAAGCCGTGGTGGCGCACCCCGTCACCGTGGATCCCGGACCTGTTCCTGCTGCGGCAGATCCACCTCGCGCCGCGGTTGACCGTCAACGCCGTCGGCGCGACGTGCACCGACACGGTGCACCGGGTCCGGCTTGCCGCCGGGGTCGACGCGGCGGCGCTGGCGACGGTCTTCCACAACAGCGTGACGTTCGCCTTCGCCGAGATCATCGGCCGCAGTTACGGCGGGGGGATCTTGGAGCTGGAACCCCGCGAGGCCGAGCAGCTGCCCATTCCCCCACCGCCCGTGGCCGGCCCGGAGCTGGCCGGCGACGTCGACCTGCTGTTGAAGGCCAACGAGATCGAGAAGGCCCTGGATCTCGTCGACCGCCACGTGCTGATCGACGGCCTGGGGCTGCGGCCCGAGGTGGTGGCACAGTGCCGCGCGGCGTGGGCGGCGCTGCGGGATCGCCGGAAGCGGCGGGGGGCCCGGTGAGCGTCCGGGGGTCGGTGATCGCGCTGCTGTCCGACTGGCAGGCGCCCGACGCCGAGCAGGACTCGTTGCGGCACGCGGTGCTGGCCTTCGTGCTGGCCCGTCCCGACGCGTGCCGCCGCGAGTGCGTGCCCGGTCACGTCACCGCCTCGGCGCTGGTGCTCGACCACACCGGCGACCGGGTGTTGCTGACGTTGCATCCCCGGCTGGGCCGCTGGGTGCAGCTGGGCGGCCACTGCGACGATGACGACGGCGACGTCGTCGCCGCCGCCCTGCGCGAGGCCACCGAGGAGTCCGGCGTCGACGGCCTGCGCATCGAACGCCGGCTGGCCGCGGTGCACGTCCACCCGGTCACCTGCTCACTGGGCGTGCCCACCCGCCACCTGGATCTGCAGTTCGTGGCGCACGCGCCGGCCGGTGCGCGGATCGCGATCAGCGACGAGTCGGACGACCTGCGGTGGTGGCCGATCGACGCGCTGCCGGACGGCACCGACCACGCGCTGGCGTATTTGGCGTCGCGGGCCCGCCGAGCGTGAAGCTGGCCGCACACTCGATGCCGAACGCGCGGTTGGCCGCACATTCGCGGGGAGAGCCTCACACGTCGCTCGAGTAGCGGATCCCGCCGTCGGGAATCGAGACGCCGGGCCAGACCCGGGCGCCGCGCAGCAGCTCGCAGCGCGCGCCGATGTCGGCCCCGTCGCCGATCACGCCGTCGCGGATCAGCGCCCGCGGGCCGATGCGCGCGCCGAAGCCGATGATGGAGCGCTCGATCACGCTGCCGGCCTCGACCTTGACGCCGTCGAAGATCACCGCGCCGTCCAGCCGCACGCCGGGCCCGATCTCGGCGCCCCGCCCGACGACGGTGCCGCCCACCAGCACCGCGCCCGGCGACACCGCCGCGCCGTCGTGCACCAGCTGCTCGCCGCGGTGACCGTGCAGCGCCGGCGACGGCGCGATGCCGCGCACCAGGTCCGCCGAGCCCCGCACGAAGTCCTCCGGGGTGCCCATGTCCCGCCAGTAGGTGGCGTCGACGTAGCCGCACACCTTGACGTCCGGGTCCTTGAGCAGGGCCGGGAACACCTCGCGTTCGACCGACACCTCGCGGCCGCGCGGGATCCGGTCGATGATGTCGCGGGCGAACACGTACGTGCCGGCGTTGATCTGATCGGTCGGCGGATCCTGCGTCTTCTCCACGAACGCGGTGACCCGCCCGTTCTCGTCGGTGGTGACGCAGCCGAAGGCCCGCGGATCGCCCACCCGCACCAGGTGCAGCGTGACGTCGGAGTGCTGGGCCCGGTGGAAGTCGATCATCTGGTTGAGGTCGGAACCGGACAGCACGTCGCCGTTGAACACCAACACGGTGTCGTGGCGCAGGTGGCCGGCGACGTTGGCGATGCCGCCGCCGGTGCCCAGCGGGCTGTCCTCGGTGACGTATTCGATCTGCAGGCCCAGCTTGGACCCGTCGCCGAACTCCGCCTCGAACACCTCGGCCTCATACGAGGTGCTCAGGATGACGTGCTCGATGCCCGCCGCGGCGATCCTCGACAGGAGGTGGGTCAAGAACGGCAGCCCGGCGGTGGGCAGCATCGGCTTGGGCGCCGACAGGGTCAGCGGCCGCAGCCGGGTGCCCTTGCCGCCGACCAGAATCACCGCATCGACTTGTGGGTTAGCCATTCAGCGCCGCCCTTCCGCCAGTTTCCGTCGCCGATCCCGCAGCGCGCCACGCACCATCAGGCGCGACCGAACCGCCAACGAGGCGCGCAGCACCCAGCGCAGCGGCGCGCGCCACCACCCCGCGTGCCGGTCGGCCAGGAACAGGTACGTGCTCACGTGATGCGCGGCCAGGTGGCTCGCGGGGTCGCCGCCGGTGGAGTGGCCCTTGTGGTGCAGGACCTCGGCCGACGGCACGTAGACGCTCAGCCAGCCGGCCCGGCCGAGCCGGTCCCCGAGGTCGACGTCTTCCATATACATGAAGTAGCGCTCGTCGAACCCGCCGACCTGGGCGAAGGCGGACCGGCGGACCAGCAGGCACGACCCGGACAACCAGCCGACCGGGCGTTCGCTGGGCTCCAGCCGCTCCTGGCGGTAGGCCGCCGACCACGGGTTGCGCTTCCACAGAGGGCCGACGACCGCGTGCATGCCGCCCCGAATCAGGCTGGGCAGGTGCCGCGCCGACGGGTACACCGACCCGTCCGGGTCGCGGATGAGCGGACCCAGGGCGCCGGCGCGCGGCCAGCGAGCCGCGGCATCCAGCAGGGCGTCGATGCTGCCCGGGCCCCATTGCACGTCCGGGTTGGCCACGATCACCCAGTCGTCGTCGACCTCCGCCGAATCGGCGAGCTGCGCGACCGCGCGATTCACCGCGGTGCCGTACCCAAGGTTGGCCCCGGTGTGGAACAGCCGCACATTCGGGTAGCGCTCGAGGGCGGCCTGCGGCGCCCCGTCGGTGGAGCCGTTGTCGGCCATCAGGACCCACACGGGCCGCTCGGTGGCCAGTGACAGCGAGGCCAGGAAGCGCTCGAGGTGTGGGCCCGGTGAGTAGGTCACCGTCACGACCGGCAGCACGTCAGTCACGCGTCGAGGGTAACGGTCGATCGGCGGCCGCGAGCGCCGCGACAAGCGCGGGGCGCCAGGGCCGTAACGTCCGTAGGCCCGCCGCGGCGGACTCGCGGCCGGACAGCGCGGAGTAGGTCGGGCGCGGCGCCGGCCTCGGAAACTCCGCGGTGCTGACCGGCCGAACGCGCTCGGGATCGGCGCCGCATTCGGAGAAGATCGCGCGGGTCTGCTCGAAACGGGACACCGCGCCCTCGTTGGCGGCATGCAGGATGGGCCCGGGCACGCCGTCGTCGGCGACCTGCAGCAGCGCCTCCGCCAGGTCGCCCACATAGGTGGGTGACCCGACCTGGTCGTCGACCACGTTGACCGGGCCGTCCCCGGCGGCCAGGCGGCGCATGACGGCGACGAAGTCCTTGCCGTCGGCGCCGGTGTAGACCCAGGCGGTGCGGACGATGACCGCGTCGGGAAGCGCCGCCAGCGTGGCCTCTTCCCCGGCCAGCTTGCTGCGCCCGTACACGCCCGACGGCGCGGTGGGGTCGCTGGGCTCGTACGGACGCGGGGCGGCGCCACCGAAGTCCCCGTTGAAGACGTAGTCGGTCGAGACGTGGATGAACCGGGCGCCCGCACGCGCGCAGGCCCGCGCGATGTTCTGCGGACCGGTGGCGTTGACGGCGAAGGCACCGGCCTCGTCGCTCTCGGCGCCGTCGACGTCCGTGTAGGCCGCGCAGTTGATCACCACGTCGCCGCTTGAGACCATTCGCTCGGCGGCCGCGGGGTCGGTGATGTCCCACTCCGACGACGTCATGGCCAGCACGTCACGGCCCTGACCGGCCGCGAGCGACCGCAAATAGCTGCCCAGTTGCCCCCCGGCACCGGCGATCACGATCCTGCTCGACATGGTTGAAGTTTGGCATGCGCGCAAAGGCGCGGGCGACGGCCGGGGCGCGCGGGGCCGCGCTACCCGCGAAGCGTCTGTGTCGCAAGTAACCTAGTGGGATGCCTGTGCAACGTGTGGTTCGTGTGATTGCCACTGCGCTCACGCTCGTTGTCGTCCTCGGCACCGGGCTCGCGTGGAGCAACGTCCGGTCCTTCGAGGACGGCATCTTCCACATGTCCGCACCCTCGCTCGGCAAGGGCGGCGACGACGGCGCGATCGACATCCTGCTGGTCGGCCTCGACAGCCGCACCGACGCCCACGGCAACCCGCTCTCACAGGAGGAACTGGCCACCCTGCGGGCCGGCGACGAGGAAGCGACCAACACCGACACGATCATCCTGATCCGGATCCCCAACAACGGGAAGTCGGCGACCGCGATCTCGATCCCCCGTGACTCCTACGTCGCGGCCCCCGGCCTGGGCAAGACCAAGATCAACGGCGTCTACGGCCAGACCCGCGAGGCCAAGCGCACCAACCTGGTCAAGGCCGGCGACTCGGCCGAGGACGCCGCCGCGCAGGGCACCGAGGCCGGGCGCGAGGCCCTGATCAAGACCGTCGCCGACCTCACCGGTGTCACCGTCGACCACTACGCCGAGATCGGCCTGCTCGGCTTCTCCCTGATCACCGATGCGCTCGGCGGCGTGGATGTCTGCCTCAAAGAGCCGGTGTTCGAACCGCTTTCGGGCGCCGACTTCCCGGCCGGCCCGCAACGGCTCGACGGGCCCGAGGCGCTCAGCTTCGTCCGCCAGCGCCACGAGCTGCCGCGCGGCGACCTGGACCGGGTGGTCCGCCAGCAGGTGGTGATGGCCTCGCTGGCCCACCGGGTCATCTCCGGCAAGACACTGTCCAGCCCCGCGACGGTCAAACGTCTGGAGGCGGCCGTGCAACGCTCGGTGGTGATCTCGCAGGGTTGGGACGTCATGGATTTCGTGCAGCAGATGCAGAAGCTCGCCGGCGGCAACGTCGCCTTCGCCACCATCCCGGTGCTAGACGGTGCCGGCTGGAGCGACGACGGCATGCAGAGCGTGGTGCGGGTGGACCCGCACCAGGTCCAGGACTGGGTCAACGGGCTGCTGCACGACCAGGAGCAGGGCAAGACCGAGGAGATCGCCTACACCCCGGCGAAGACGACCGCCAGCGTGGTCAACGACACCGACATCAACGGGCTGGCATCGGCGGTGTCCCAGGTGTTGACCGCCAAGGGATTTGGCGCGGGCACGGTCGGCAACAACGACGGCGGCCACGTCAAGGGCAGCCAGGTGCGGGCCGCCAAGACCGACGACCTCGGCGCCCAGCAGGTGTCCAAGGAGCTGGGCGGGCTGCCGGTGGTCGCCGATGCCTCCGTCGCGCCGGGCTCGGTCCGGGTGGTGCTGGGCAACGACTACAGCGGCCCCGGCTCGGGCCTGTCCGGCACCGGGACGGTGATGCCCGCCCGGGTGTCCAACGTCGGTGCGGTGGCGGCCGATCCCAACGTCCCGGCGCCCTCGCCGATCCTGACCGCCGGTTCCGACAAGCCCGAATGCATCAACTGAGCACGCTCTCCGGCGCCATCCTGGACCCGATGCTGCGGGCCGACCCGGTCGGCCCGCGCATCACCTACTACGACGATGCTCTTGGGGCCACCGGCGAGCGCATCGAGTTGTCCGCGGCGACGCTGGCCAACTGGGCCGCCAAGACCGGCAACCTGTTGCGCGACGAGCTGGGTGCCGGGCCGGGCAGCCGGGTCGCGATCCTGCTGCCGGCGCACTGGCAGACGGCGGCGGTGTTGTTCGGCGTCTGGTGGATCGGCGCCGAGACGGTGCTCGAACCGGGCGCGGCGGACCTCGCGCTGTGCACAACCGAACGGCTCGATGAGGCGGACTCGATAGCCGGTGAGGTGGCGGTGCTGTCGCTGGATCCGTTCGGTCGCCCGGCCGCCGACCTGCCGATCGGGGTCACCGACTACGCCACCGCCGTGCGCGTGCACGGCGACCAGATCGTCGCCGAACGCCACCCCGGTCCGGCGCTGGCCGGCCGGTCGGTTGACGAGGTGCTGGCCGATTGCCAAAGTTCGGCCGCCGCCAGGGAATTGACGGCTGACGACCGCGTCCTGTCCACCGCCGCGTGGTCGCGTCCCGAGGAGCTGGTGGACGGACTGCTGGCGATCCTGGCCGTCGGCGCGTCGCTGGTGCAGGTGGCCCATCCCGACCCGTCGGCGCTGCCGCGCCGGATCGAGACCGAAAAGGTCACCCGGGTGCTCTAGAGCCGCCCGATTCATATTGATATCGCTATATTTCGATGTTAACGTCGAGCGAGCATCAGCTGACGCTGCGACGACAAGGAGGTCCGGGCAATGGCGGGGTACGCGCTCTTGGCAAAGGCGGCATCGACGGTGGTCACCGGCCTCGTCGGCGTGACGGCCTATGAGGTGGTGCGCAAGGCCGTGGCCAAGGCGCCGCTGCACGAGACCGCGGTGTCGGCGGCCGAGCTGGGACTGCGTGGCACCCGCAAGGCCGAGGAGGCCGCCGAGTCGGCCCGGCTCAAGATCGCCGACGTCATGGCCGAAGCCCGCGAGCGCATCGGCGAGGAAGCGCCCACCCCGGCCGTCGCCGACGTCCACCAGCACGACCACTGATCCGCGCTTCGATGGCGCTCGCCACCGACCTGGAACCGGCCCGCCCGCAAGACACTGCGCTGCAGGTCATTTCGGATGCTGCCGGGCGCATGCGGGTTTCCGTCGACTGGCTGCGCTGCAATTCCCGGCGCGCGGTGGCGGTCGAGGAGGCCGTCGCCAAGGAGGATGGCGTGCGCGTGGTGCACGCCTACCCGCGCACCGGATCGGTCGTGGTCTGGTACTCGCCCCGCCGTTGCGATCGCGCCGCGGTGCTGGCGGCGATCGACTCCGCCGCGCACGTCGCCGCCGAGCTGATCCCGGCCCGTGCGCCGCATTCGTCGGAGATCCGCAACACCGAGGTGCTGCGGATGGTCATCGGCGGCGCGGCGCTGGCCCTGCTCGGCGTGCGCCGCTACGTGTTCGCTCGGCCGCCGCTGCTGGGCCCGAACGGCCGGGTCCTGGCCACCGGCGTCACCATCTTCACCGGCTACCCGTTCCTGCGCGGCGCGCTCCGCTCGTTGCGCTCGGGCCGGGCCGGCACCGACGCCCTGGTGTCGGCGGCGACGGTGGCCAGCCTGGTGTTGCGCGAGAACGTGGTGGCGCTCACCGTGCTGTGGCTGCTCAACATCGGCGAGTATCTGCAGGACCTGACCCTGCGTCGCACCCGGCGAGCGATCTCCGAGCTGCTGCGCGGCAGCCAGGACACAGCCTGGATCCGGCTGGCCGACGGGGCCGAAGTCCAGGTGCCCATCGACAGCGTGCAGATCGGCGACGAGGTGATCATCCACGACCACGTCGCGATACCGGTGGACGGCGAGGTCGTCGACGGCGAAGCGATCGTCAACCAGTCCGCGATCACCGGCGAGAACCTGCCCGTTTCCGTCGCGGTCGGCGCGCATGTGCACGCCGGGTCGGTCGTGGTGCGCGGGCGACTGGTGGTGCGCGCCGAGGCCGTCGGCAACCAGACGGCGATCGGACGCATCATCACCCGCGTCGAGGAGGCGCAGCACGACCGGGCGCCCATCCAGACCGTCGGCGAAAACTTCTCCCGCCGTTTCGTTCCCACCTCGTTCATCGTCTCGGCCCTCACCCTGGCGGTCACTTCAGACGTGCGCCGGGCGATGACCATGCTGCTGATCGCCTGCCCCTGCGCGGTGGGCCTGTCCACCCCGACGGCCATCAGCGCCGCGATCGGCAACGGCGCGCGCCGCGGCATCCTGATCAAGGGCGGATCGCATCTCGAGCAGGCCGGCCGGGTGGACGCGATCGTGTTCGACAAGACCGGCACCCTGACCGTCGGCCGTCCGGTGGTCACCAATATCATTGCGCTACATAAGGATTGGGAACCCGAGCAGGTGCTGGCGTACGCGGCCAGCTCGGAGATCCACTCCCGGCACCCGCTGGCCGAGGCGGTGATCCGCTCGACCGAGGAGCGCCACATCACCATCCCCCCGCACGAGGAGTGCGAGGTGCTGGTCGGCCTGGGCATGCGCACCTGGGCCGACGGCCGCACCCTGCTGCTCGGCAGCCCCGGCCTGCTGCGCGCCGAGAAGGTGCGGGTGTCCAAGAAGGCCTCGGAGTGGGTGGACAGGCTGCGGCGCCAGGCCGAGACCCCGCTGCTGCTGGCGGTCGACGGCAAGCTGGTGGGTTTGATCAGCCTGCGCGACGAGGTGCGCCCCGAGGCGATTGAGGTACTGAAGCAGTTGCGGGACAATGGCATTCGCCGCATCGTGATGCTCACCGGCGACCATCCCGACATCGCCCAGGTGGTCGCCGACGAGCTGGGGATCGACGAGTGGCGCGCCGAGGTGATGCCGGAGGACAAGCTCGAGGTGGTGCGCGATCTGCAGGACGACGGCTACGTGGTCGGCATGGTGGGCGACGGCATCAACGACGCCCCGGCGCTGGCGGCCGCCGACATCGGGATCGCCATGGGCCTGGCCGGAACCGACGTCGCGGTGGAGACGGCCGACGTGGCGCTGGCCAACGACGACCTGCACCGCCTGCTCGACGTGCGGGACCTGGGCGCTAGGGCGGTGGAGGTCATCCGGGAGAACTACGGCATGTCGATCGCGGTCAACGCCGCCGGGCTGATCATCGGCGCCGGCGGCGCGCTGTCCCCCGTGCTGGCCGCGATCCTGCACAACGCGTCGTCGGTCGCGGTGGTGGCCAACAGCTCCCGGCTGATCCGGTACCGGCTGGACTAGTTGCCGGTTGAGGATTCCGCGCTCCCCTGTACAACGCCACTTCAGTCAACGGCGAAGCAGTACATTCGGTAAATCAACTGCTCGTCCTTCAATTTCCGGTAGATGTTTCCGAATACCCTGTTGACGTAGAAATCCGGAAGGCGGGACTGGCTTTTCAGAGCCGGCAAGTTGTTCTTCACCCCGCGTGCGACCTGCTCGTTGATGGTCCGTTGGGAAAGGAGCCGCATCGGGGCGTCGGCCAGCTCGCGTTCCCACTTGACGACATCCTGACCGCGGCGGACGTCGGCGTAAAGGAAATGACCTCCCGGCCTCAGCACGCGGGCCACTTCGGCAAGGAAGCGGGCAATGTCGGCGTAGCCGTGCGAGGCCTCGACATTCACCACTGCGTCGAACGATCGGTCGACGAAGGGCAGCTCCTGTGCGTCGCCTTGGACGAAATCCAAGCCGGGCAGTTGATGCCTTCGCCGGCAGAAGTCGATGCCTGCGGAGTTCAAGTCCAGTCCGGTGTAGGCAGCGGGGCCGAGGGTGCGCACAAGGTAGGACGCCCCACCACCGTGCCCGCAACTAGCCTCCAACACCCGCTTGCCGGTGAGATCGGTCTGGCTGGCGACGCGGTGGTAAAGCTGGATGAAGTACCGGTCGGCCTCGTCGGCTTGCGCCAACGGCAAAGCCATCGGTGGATCCTCCTCGTAACCCCAGCTGAGGAACAGCTGATCATCGGTGCTGGAATAGCGGGTGGCGAGCGGATACCAGTACCGGTTGAGGGTCGAGTTGTACTGGTTCCAAAGGAAATACGAGTACTTCGCGAACAGACTCCGGGATGGCGGGGACAACAGGCTCATCGGTTCAGTATGAACGCCCCCGCGGGTCTGCGAGGCAGATCAGCTCTCGACGCGGCTCGGCGACACCGCCGAACCGGCGCCTCGTGTCAGAGCGGGAAGGTAACACCGGTCAGTTCCTCCGACACCGCCCAGAGCCGCCGCTGCAGCGCTTTGTCGTGCGACTGCTTGCTGGATGTGACGAGCTTGGGGTACCCGTGGTTCTCCAGGATCCGATCGGGCCCGTAGTACTGGCCGCCCCGCGCCTCCGGATCGGTGGCGGCGCGCAGCGTGGGCAGCGCGCCCATCTCAGCGCTTTGCGCCCACAGGTTCCAGACCAGTTGAGCGGGCGGTCGAATCCAAGTCGGCATGTTGCGCAGTAGTTCCGTCCTGGAGCCGCCGGGGTGAGCGGCAAGCGCGGCAGTCGGAGCTCCGCCACGGGCCAGCCGGCGCTGCAGTTCGTAGGTGAATAACAGGTTCGCCAGTTTCGACTGCCCGTACGCCTTGACGCGGTTGTAGGTGCGTTCCGACTGCAGATCGTCGAACTTGATTTTCGCCAGGGTGCGGTGCCCAACGCTGCTGACGGTCACCACCCGTGAGCCGTCGATCTGCAGCAGCCGGTCCAAGAGCAAGCCGGTCAGCGCGAAGTGACCGAGATGATTTGTGCCAAACTGTAATTCGAACCCATCTTTGGTGCGGCTCTTGTCCGTATAACATACGCCCGCGTTGTTGATCAGCAAGTCGATACGTTGATGTGTCGACTTGATCTCGTCGGCGCACTGGCGAATTGCCCGCAACGACGTGAGGTCCAGATGTTGTATCACGACAGTGGCGTTCGGGTGTTGCGCGGTGATCCGCGACGCAGCGTCTCGACCCCTGCCGAGGTTGCGAACCGCGAGGACCACAGCTGCACCTTTGCCCGCCAGCGCGGCGGCGGTGTGGAAGCCGATGCCGGTGTTGGCCCCCGTTATGACGGCGACGCGGCCGCCTTGGTCAGGGATGTTGGCGACGGTCCATTTGGTTCGCATTGGTCGTGCTCCCGGGTTCGGTACGCGTTTGTTCGATTAGGAACGTCACGTTTCGTCTGCGGCTATCGTCGCAATACCTGACCCGGCGTCGGTGGGCGCCAGGCATCGTGTCCGTTCGGACGCGCGGCCAAGCGCCCGCACCATCAGGCCGTAAAGCCCCGGGCCAAAAGGCCATTGGGTCACGATGGCGCCGGTCGGTCCGCGATAGTAGTTATGCGCCGATCCCCACACCGTGCGGTTCACCCGGGCCTGAAGCCACACGTGATAGCGATCCGCCCATCTGCGCTTTACTTCGATAGCGGTGACGCGTTGGTGCTGCATCCGCTTGACGGCGCGGACGATGTACTCGGCTTGGCACATCAGCATCGACAAGACGACCGCGCCATTGGTCCCCGGTCCGTACATCATGAAGAAATTGGGAAACGTTGGCACCGTGATGCCAAGGAAGGCCCTGGGTTCTCCCTGCCAGAATCCTTGCAGGGTCTGACCGCCGCTCCCGCGAACTTCCATTGTGCCAAGGTAATTGGTGGTTTGAAAACCGGTGGCCAGCACCAGTACATCGATGCGTCTTTCCACGCCGGCCTCATCGAGGATGCCGGTCGGCGTGACCGCGGCAACGGCATTCGGCACTAACTCGACGTTGTCGCGTTTGAGCGCGGGGTAGAAGGTCGAGTTGAAGACCAAACGCTTACCCCACAACGGATAGTTGGGCGCCACCGCTTCCTTGAGGTCGGGCCGATCTCGAAGTTGCTTGTCGATGTGGCTGAGCGCGGACCTTTGGCCGGCGGAATGGAAGAGGGAGCCCCGCCGGAAAGGAGCCCCGCGAAGGTAGAACACCTCTGCCAACGTGAGCCATTTCGCCCTCGCCCATCGGTAGCGCCATGCGACGCCCATGGCAGCCCGCTCCTTAGGGGAATAATCACGAGCGTCTTTTGCGACGATCCAGCCGGGTTCGCGCTGAAACACGTAAAGGCGCTTCACGATCGGTGCGAGTTCGGGGACGATCTGTGTTCCCGTCGATCCGGTCCCCACTACCGCGACCGTCAAGCCTTGCAGATCGTGCTGAGGCTCCCAGCGCGAGGAATGGAACGTGGGGCCTTGGAACGCATCCAATCCGGGCCAGGTCGGCAATTTCGGAATGTTCAGAAATCCCGTCGCTCCGACCAGAACGTGGCACCACGTCGTTTCACCGCTGCTGAGCGTCAGATGATAGACGTGCGCCGATTCGTCCCAGCGCGCGGACGTGACGCCTACACCGCACCGCAGATGAGCACGCACGCCGAACTCATCGATCGTGTCGTTGAGGTACTGCAGAAGCTCAGGCTGCTTGGCATGGGTCCGGCTCCACCGGTGTCGCTTGAACGGATACGAATAGACGAACGAAACCGTGTCCACCTCGGCGCCGGGGTACCGGTTGTACCACCAGGCCCCGCCCGGCCCCTCAGCCTGTTCATAGATTGTGAAGGTGTCGACGCGGGCCTTTTTCAGGAGCACCGCGAGGCCGATGCCCCCAAACCCCGCGCCAACGATCACAATCCGGGGCGTCTCGGTGCCGCCGAACGGATTCCCGCGCGAGGGTGTCGAAGAAGCTCCGCATCGCGCAGGGGCTTCGCGTTTGCCGTCCCCGCTCATGAACTCCGTTCCAAACCGTGGGTCACGAATATCCGTCCATTGGTCGGTGCGTATAACCGGCTAGAGGAGCCTGAGTAAACGCAAGTCGGTGGCGTACTTGATGATCATCGCTGCCGAAATGTGGGGAATGTCGTTGTCCGTACCAAGATTCGCTTCCTTCACTGCGACGCGGAATCCGTCCACCGGCGCGAAGGACCCGAGGGTCGGTTCTGCGGGCTGCGCCTCATTATCGCCCACCATCGCCGGCAACATCGGCAGCACCGAGTGCCGGCGCTGCCGCTCCGGCAGGGCGCGCAATCTCTGCTCAAATCGCTGTAACCACTCACCGAAACCATCGATTCGCTGGACCGCATAACCGGCCTCGATCAGCCAATCCACAAATTGGTCGAGCCCGACGCCGTCGTCGTGCGGGTTCATCACGTGATAAGTCTCGAACCCGTCAACGGCTCGCACCCCCAGCGTGGCGATCGCCTCGGACACGAATTCGACAGGCAGCCCGTCATAGTGCGCGCGTTGCGGATTGCCGGCCGCGTCGAGCCGGTAGAAAGATCGTGGCGCGACGCCGGTGGCCACGACACTGAGCACCATCCGGGTGACCATGTCCGCCAGATTGAGCTGGCCGGAATACGTGGTGTCGGCCAATATCATCCCGCTGCGGAAGATCACGGTTGGCAGCCCGCATTGGTCGTGAGCCTCGCGCAGCATGATCTCGCTCGCCCACTTGCTGTTGCCGTAGCCATTCGCGTAGGTGTCGTCGACCGCGCGGTGGGCGCTGATGACGCGAATGTCGGCATCCTCGGTGAACATCGACGGTGCGATCTGACGGCCGACGTCGTAAGTCGAGACGAATGTGTAGCGCTTGAGTTTCGTGGTGAGCGCCAGGCGGATCAGTTCTGCGGTGCCCACCACATTGGGTCCGAAGAGTTCGCTGTAGGGCAGGACGAGATTGACGAGGGCTGCGGCGTCAACGATCAAATCCACGCCGGCAGCCAGGCGCTGCCAAGCCTGCGGACCGATGCCCAGCCCGGCGGCGCTCTTGTCGCCCGCTATCACCTCCAGGCGGCCAGCGGAAAGTTCGCGGAAGTCCAGTAGCAATCTCGAATCCGCGCCATCGAAGGTGCTCTCCAATCGTTGCCGCGCATGGTCGTCGGACTCTGCCCTGATCAGGCAGATCAGCTTGCCGTCTCGTTCGTCGAGTTGCCTCAGCAAGTCCAAGACGAGGTAGCGCCCGAGGAAGCCGGTCGCGCCCGTCAGCAGGACGGTCCGCACCTCGGCACTCGGGCCGGGCAGGGTCGGCGCCGCGGTCAGTGTTGGGGCGTCGATGAATTTGTCGAGCGTGAGGTCGGTGGCGTGCAGCTCGGTGCCGGCATCCCCGTGCACCGATGCAACGGTGGGCCGGCCCTGGGGTAGCGATCGCACAGTCAGGTGCCGGCGCAGACCCTTGATGGTCGGCGCGTCAAATACGGCGCGCACCAACAGGTCGGCGTTGAGCCTGGCGTTGATCGCTGCCACAAGACGCATTGCCGACAACGAATCGCCACCCAACTCGAAGAACGAGTCGTCGACGCCGACTCGATCGAGCCCGAGCACCTTTGCGTAGATATCGGCGAGGGCTTCCTCGACGGCGTCGATGGGGGCACGGTACCGGTCCATGCCCCGATACTCCGGTGCCGGCAAAGCGCGCCGGTCAAGCTTGCCCGACGCGGTCAAGGGGAACTCCTCGAGCACGACGAAGTGCGCCGGCACCATGTAGTCGGGCAATTGCGCGGTCGCTCGCTCACGCAGCGCGCTGATCGTGGTGTTGGTGTGCGGATTGCTCGTATGCGGCGTGCGGCGAAGATCTTTCGCGCGCGGCAGGTACAGGTCACTTAGCCGCGAGAGGTTCTCGTAGGCTGGGTCGCCAGCCGAGACGAAGACGGCGTCGAGGGTCCCCGGTTCGGCGCCCCACGTGACCGCTACGCGGTATCCGGTGGTTGGGGCGAGACGATGCAATTCTTCGGGCGTGGTGGTGTTGCGGATGTCGGCTGCTTCGGCGAATGCTTCGCCCAGTGACATTCCCGCGGCGATTGCTCGATCCAGCTGGACGTCGGTCACCAGGCCGGTGCGGGGGATCTCCGTGACACGAACGGCGTCGGGACGCCGCGACACCAACTCGTCGTACAGGCCCGGTAAGCCGTCGAATTGGTTCCACGTCCAGCCGGGAACCTCGGCCAGCGAGCGCACGGGAGCGGGAGCCGTATGGACGACGACGTCGTACCGGTACCGGGTGAGTTCGTTGTCGGCCAGCCCGCGTTTGACTCGGATGTCCACTCCCGCCACAGCTGGGTGGTCGGCGGCCCAGGAGGCAAAAAATGCTGGGTCGACCAACAATTCGGTTTCCCGGACCGTTGCACGGTGCACCCGATCGCGAATCTCGTCGGCGTCGGCAGTTGCGTAACGGGCGCGCGCGACAGCGGTCTGGAACGCGCCCTGCAGGGCGTAGTTGCGAACGTCCCCGATGAACAATGTCCCCCCGCTGGCCAGCCGCTCGACGGCGCTGTCGAGGAGGTCGACCAGATAGCCCCGGTCGGGGAAATATTGGATGACCGAATTGAGAATGACCGTGTCGAAGTAATGGTCCGGCAGTCCCTCGGTGACATGGGCGGGTTGAGCCAGTAGTTGCACCCGACCCCGGAGCTCCGTGCGCTCTAGCAAGCGGGCGAGATGGTCGAGCATCACTGCCGAAGTGTCGGTAGCCACGTAGTGCTCGCATTGCGGGGCGATCTGTGAAAGCAACAACCCCGACCCGACGCCGATCTCCAACACCCGCCGCGGTTGAGCCTCCATGATCCGGTCCACCGTGGCCGCGCGCCATTCCATCATTTCCTCGAGTGGTATCGGTTCGCCGGTGTAGCTGCTCGTCCAGCCGCGAAAATCGGTGCCTAGTGCCGATCCCTCGGGCTCGGCCCCATACACGTCGTCCCAGATGTGCTGCCATTCTTCGACGACCGCGTCCCGGTCGGCGGCGACGATATGGTCAAGGGTGACGTAGGCGATCAGCCGCTTGTCGCCGGCTCGGTCTTCGCGGGCCGTGACCACTGCCTGTTGGACAGTCTCGAAACCGGTTAAGGCCGCTTCGATTTCGCCCAGTTCGATGCGGTAGCCGCGGATCTTGACCTGCTCATCGGCGCGGCCCACATACCGCAACTGACCATCAGCACCCCACCACACCAAATCCCCGGTCCGATACATCCGCACACCCGCCGCCCCGAACGGACACGCCACAAACCGCGAACCCGTCAACGACGAACGCCGCCAATACCCCACCCCCACACCAGCACCGGCCACATACAACTCACCCACCACACCAACCGGCACCGGACGCAACCAGGAATCCAACACAAATAGCGCCGCACCCGGCACCGGAGAGCCGATCGGCACGGCAGCGGCCTCGGCAGCCAGCGGCGCACTCATCGCCACCCACATCGTGGTCTCGGTCGGGCCGTACTGATTGATCAGCACCCGCCCGGACGCCGCCCACCGATCGACCACCTCGGCGGGGCAGGCCTCACCACCGACCAGCACGGTCACCGCCTCCAAACCCCCCGGCGACAACACGCCCAAGGCCGACGGCGTTTGACTGAGCACGCTCACCCGTTCGGCGACCAACAAGGCCTGCAGTTCCTTCGGTGAACGCACCACGTCGTCGGGGATGACCACCAGCCGGCTGCCGTTGAGCAACGCCCCCCAAATCTCCCAACCCGAGATGTCAAAGCTGTAGGAATGCCACTGCGACCACACCTGACCCGGACCCACCGGCACTTGGGCCTGCAGTGACGCCATCAACTGGGTGACGTTACGATGCGTGACCGCAACACCTTTAGGGGTGCCGGTGGTACCCGAGGTGTAAATCAGATAGGCGGTATCGCCGGGGTCCGGCGGGGGCAGCGCGGCGGGGGGACGGGCGGTGATACGGGAATCGAGAACGTGATCTTGCAGGGTGAGCACCGGCACGTCGAACCCGTCGAGGCGATCGGCCAACCCGGGGCCGGCCAGCACCGCGACCGGGCTCGCATCTGCAAGCATGAACTCGATACGCGCTGCCGGCAGCGCCGGGTCGATGGGGACGTAGGCGGCCCCCGCCTTGAGCACGCCCAGCATCGCGATGACCGCCTCGGCCGACCGCGTGAACATCAAACCCACGGAGTCGCCCGGGCCTACCCCGTACTCGGCCAACGCGTGCGCCAACCGATTCGAGGCCTCGTCCAGCTCGCGATAGGTCAGTGAGCCGCCCTGGAAACTCACCGCCACTCCATCCGGCGTCCGGGCCGCCTGAGCGGCGAACGCCGCCGGAATCGAGACCGGCGCAGGCGATCGCGCGGTCAACGCCGGACGGTTACCCCACCGATCAAGCCGGGTGAGCTCGTTCTGACTGAGCACATCGATCGATGACAGCCGTTTCCCCGGATCGGCGACCATGGCCGCCAGCACCCGCTGGAACCGCCCAACCAGGGTCTCGATGGTCACCGCGTCGAACACGTCGGTGCGGAACACCACGGTGCCGCCGATCCCCGCCGGCTCACCGGACGGGGTAAAGCGCTCACCCAGGGTGAACATCAAATCCATTGGAGCGGTGTTAATTTCGATCGGGACGAGGTCTACCTGCACTTCGCCCAGGGAGAGGTCGGCGGGGTTGCGGTTCTGCCAGGCCAACACCGTCTGGATCAGGGGGTGTTGGGTGAGTGATCGGGTGAGGTGGAGCCGGTCCACGAGAAGTTCGAAGGGCACTTCTTGGTGTTCGTAGGCCTCCAGGCTGCGCCGGCGCACTTGGGCCAGGACATCGGCGATGGTGGGGTCGCAGCCCAGGTCGACACGCAGCACCAAGGTGTTGACGAAGAATCCGATCAACCCGTCCAGGGCTGGGTCCTGGCGTCCGGCAATCGGGAATCCCACAGCCACATCGGAACTCGCGGTCAGCTTGGACAGCAGCACCGCCAAGGCGGCCTGCACGACCATGAAGCCGGTTGCGTTGTGTTCGCGGGCAGCCGCAGCGACCTGGTGCTGGAGTTGGGCGGGCCAGCCGAATTCGATGGTGGCGCCGCGGTGATCGGCCACGAGCGGGTAGGGCCGATCGGTGGGAAGCGTCAACCGCTCGGCCATCCCGGCCAGGGCCCGCTCCCAATGCCGCAGTTGGATCGCGACGGGGCTGTCCGGGTCGTCGGGATCGCCCAAGTGTGTGCGTTGCCACAGGGTGTAATCGGCATACTGCACCGCCAGGGGCGCCCAATCGGGGGAACGCCCGTCGCACCGGCTGGCATAGGCCACGCTCAGATCGCGCACCAGCGGGCCGATCGACAGCCCATCGGCAGCGATGTGATGGACCACTCCAGCCAGCAAGTGCGCATCCTCACCCAACCGGAATAGCCGCGCCCGCAGCGGAATCTCGGCAGCCAGGTCGAAGGCGTAGCGAGTGGCGACGCCGATGGCCTCGTCCAGCTGGCTGGGCGGCCAGCAGCTGGCATCAACAATCTCCCAGCCGAATTCGGCTTGCGCGGCGGGGACAACCACCTGCTGGGGGACTCCGTCGGGCGCCACAAACAACGTGCGCAGGCTCTCGTGCCGGGCCACCACATCGGCCACCGCCGCCCCGAGCGCCTCGGCATTCACCTTCCCGCGCAGCCGCAGTGCGATCGGCATGTTGTAAACCGCTGAACGCCCCTGCAACTGGTCAAGAAACCACAACCGCGACTGGGCGAACGACAATGGGATCACCGCGGGCCGCGCGGCCGGCGTCAACGCGGGCCGCGCGGCCGGCGTCAACGCGGGCGGCCGCGGCGGGCTTCCGCCACCGATACGCGGTGCTAACCCGGCCACCGTCGGCGCCTCGAACACCGCCCGCACCGAAAGCTCGGCGTTCAGGCTCGCGTTGACCGCGGCAACCAGGCGCATCACGGCCAGGGAGTCCCCGCCCAGGTCGAAGAAAGAGTCGCCGACCCCGACCCGCTGCACTCCGAGAATCTGCGCGTAGATGTCGGTCAGGGTCTCTTCGATCGGGTTGGTGGGGGGCTGATACTCAGCCTTGCCGTATTCGGGTTCGGGGAGGGCGCGCTGGTCGAGTTTGCCGTTGACGGTCAACGGCATAGCATCGACGACCACGATCGCCGAGGGCACCATATAGGCCGGCAACCG
>NZ_LZJI01000116.1 GCF_001667775.1 Mycobacterium sp. E1747 | reverse complement strand
CGCGGCCTCGAATTCTTCGAGGATCGAATAGTTGTGCCGCGCTTTGCGATTGGTGGCGATAATGTGCCTGCTGCCGCCGCCCTTCTGCCCGCCCCGCACGAGTACGCCCACATCGCCGCCCCAGCTACCGCAGCCGGGGCCAGGCCCGTCGCCCAGTTCGCCGCCGCCGGCCAGCTGACTTGGCTTGCCAGCGAAATTCACGGCTACACTGGCGTGCCGTGATGATCACCCTTGACCATGTCAGCAAGAAGTACAAAGCGTCGGCTCGGCCGGCGTTAGAGGACGTCAACGTCAAAATCGACAAGGGTGAGTTCGTCTTCCTGATCGGCCCCTCGGGTTCGGGTAAGTCGACGTTCATGCGGCTCCTGCTCGGCGAGGAGAACCCCACCACCGGCGACATCCGGGTGTCGAAGTTCCACGTCAACAAGCTGCGCGGTCGTCACATTCCGAAGCTGCGCCAGGTGATCGGGACCGTGTTCCAGGACTTCCGCCTGTTGCAGCAGAAGACCGTGTACGAGAACGTCGCCTTCGCGCTGGAAGTGATCGGCCGGCGGGCGGACGCGATCAACCGGGTGGTGCCCGAGGTGCTCGAAACGGTCGGCGTGTAGGTGACGGTCGCCGGCGGCTGCTGCACGCGACTGCGCGGCACCCAGGTGTAGTTCGGGTCGGGGACGAAACCAGGCGGCACCACCTGCTGTGCCGGTGGCTTGGGCGCCGGTTCCGGGCGGTAGGTGTCGTAGACCCACCAGACCGCGAAGAAGGCGATGATCAGCACGAGGGTCGAGGTGCGGGCTCGCCCGCCGAACATGTACTGCGGCCAGCGACGATCCGCATCCGAGTCTTCGCTGCGCTTTTCGAAGATGCTCAGGGTGAATTTCAATGCTTCTGCACCGCACCTTGGGAGTCGTCGTCGATTCGCTCTTCGGCCGCCTGGGCGGCCGGGATGGACGGGTCTTCGACCAGACCGACGGTCGCGTCCGCCGCGGTCATGATGCCGACGCGGGCCAGCGCCCGAATGACCAGGACACGCAGCTGACGGCCCGCCTCGAACTGCTTACCGGGCAGAGTGCGGGCCACCAGGCGCAAGGTGACGGTGTCGACCTCGATGCTCTCCACGCCCATGACGGTGGGCGCGTCCAACAGCAACTCACCCAGCACCGGGTTGTCCGTCGCGTGGTCGCATTCCTGGTGCAAGACCTCGTAGACCCGGTTCAGGTCGGCCGTGGTGGACACCGGGATGTCCACCACGGCGCGGGCCCAGTCCTTGGACAGGTTGACCACCTTGACGATCTGCCCGTTGGGGATGGTCAACACCTCCCCGTCGGGCGATCGCAGCCGGGTCACCCGAAGCGTTACGTTCTCGACCGTGCCGCTGGCCTCCGTCGCGGAGACGACGGTGAGGGTGACCAGGTCCCCGAAGCCGTACTGCCGCTCCGCCAAGATGAAGAAGCCCGACAGCAGATCTCTGACCAGCTGCTGGGCGCCGAAACCCAGCGCGGCACCGATCACGGTGGCCGGAGCGACAAGTCCCCCGACCGAGAATTGCAGGACGTCGGCGATCTGCATCATGACCCAGATACCGATGAGGACCACCGACACCCAGGAGATGACCGACGCCATCGCCTGACGGTGCTTGGTGGCCTCGGAGCGCACCAGCGCATCGCTCTCGGCAAAGCCCATGTTGAGCTGACGGGTGACCTGCTGCGCCACCCAGTTGACGAACCGGGCCGCCAGCACCGCCACGATCAGCACCATCACGATCCGCAGCCCGCGGGTGATGATCCACTGCCCGATCTCGCCGCGCCAAAATTCGTGCCAGCCCAGCGCCTTCAGCGAGGCGGTCAAAGCAAGAGGAGTTGTGTTAGTCGTCATCTTTTCGGTTGCGCCACCGAATTCCCGCTTCCAGGAACCCGTCGATGTCTCCGTCCAGGACGGCGGCCGGATTGCCGACCTCGTACTCGGTCCGCAGATCCTTGACCATCTGATACGGGTGCAGAACATAGGAGCGCATCTGGTTGCCCCACGAACTGCCGCCTTCGCGCTTCAACGCGTCCAGCTCCGCGCGTTCTTCGGAACGCTTGCGCTCCAACAACTTTGCCTGGAGCACCCGCATCGCTGAGATCTTGTTCTGCAACTGCGATTTTTCGTTCTGGCAAGTTACGACGATACCCGTTGGGATGTGGGTTAAACGGACGGCCGAGTCGGTGGTGTTCACCGATTGGCCGCCCGGCCCGCTGGAGCGGTAAACGTCAACGCGCACATCGCCTTCCGGGATATCGATGTGATCCGTGGTTTCCACTACGGGCAGAACCTCGACTTCGGCGAACGAAGTCTGGCGTCGATTCTGGTTGTCGAACGGGCTGATCCGCACCAACCGATGGGTGCCCTGCTCGACCGACAACGTGCCGTAGGCGAACGGGGCGTGCACGGCGAACGTCGCACTCTTGATGCCCGCCTCCTCGGCATAGGAGGTGTCGAACACCTCGACGGGGTACTTGTGCTGCTCCGCCCACCGGATGTACATCCGCATCAGCATCTCGGCCCAGTCGGCCGCGTCCACCCCGCCGGCGCCCGACCGGATGGTGACCAGCGCCTCCCGCTCGTCGTACTCCCCCGAGAGCAGGGTGCGCACCTCGGTGGCTTCTATATCGGCCCGCAGCGCCTTCAGCTCGGCGTCCGCCTCGGCCAGCGCTTCACTCCTGCTGGCCGCATCTTCGCCCTCTTCGGCCGCCAGCTCGTAGAGCACCGGCAGGTCGTCGAGGCGCCCGCGCAGTTCCTCGATCCGGCGCAGCTCCCCCTGGGCGTGGGATAACTGGCTGGTCACCCGCTGCGCGTTGGCCTGGTCGTCCCACAGTTGAGGATCGGACGCCTCGTGTTCGAGCTTCTCGATGCGGCTGCGCAGACCGTCCACATCGAGCACCCGCTCCACCGTGGTCAGGGTGGAGTCAAGGGCGGCGATGTCGGCTTGACGGTCGGGTTCCACAGCGGACAACGTTACCGGGACGCTCCAAGCGCCCCGGCTCCCGGCGAGTGCTCGGGCCACGACCAGCGGTCATGCGTTTAGCATCGAGTCACGATCATGTGCAGCCCGCGCCGCGCGCCGACAGCCCCCGCGCGCTAACCGGACACGAATAGAAGGTCGAGTATGCGCCCATATCACGTTGCCATCGTCGGCTCCGGACCGTCTGGGTTCTTCGCCGCGTCCTCCCTCCTCAAAGCGGCCGACGCGGCCGAAGACATCGAGGTAGCCGTCGACATGCTGGAGATGCTGCCCACTCCGTGGGGACTGGTGCGCTCGGGCGTCGCGCCCGACCACCCGAAGATCAAGTCGATCAGCAGGCAGTTCGAAAAGACCGCCGAAGATCCCCGCTTCAGATTTTTCGGCAATGTGGTGGTCGGCGAGCATGTGCAGCCCGCCGAGCTGTCCGAACGCTACGACGCGGTGATCTACGCCATCGGCGCGCAATCCGACCGGTCCCTGAAGATTCCCGGCGAGGACCTGCCCGGCAGCATGGCCGCGGTGGAATTCGTGGGCTGGTACAACGCACACCCGCACTTCCAAGAACCCGGCCCGGACCTGTCCGGCGCCCGGGCCGTCGTCGTCGGCAACGGCAACGTCGCCCTCGACGTCGCGCGCATCCTGGTGACCGATCCCGATGTGCTCGCACGCACCGACATCGCCGACCACGCCCTGGACTCCCTGCGGCCGTGTGGCGTGGAGGAAGTGGTGATCATCGGGCGGCGCGGGCCCCTGCAGACCGCATTCACCACGCTGGAGTTGCGCGAGCTGGCAGATCTGGAACGCGTCGACGTGATCGTCGATCCGGCGCAGCTGGAGGGCATCACCGAGGAGGACGAGGCCGCCGCGGACAAGACGACGAGGCTGAACATCAAGGCGTTACGCGATTACGCCGCGCGCGCGCCACGGCCCGGCCATCGCCGGATCGTGTTCCGGTTCATGACGTCGCCGATCGAGATCAAAGGTGACGGCAAAGTGGAGAGCATCGTGCTCGGCCGCAACGAACTGGTCACCGACGACCGCGGCCGGGTGTCGGCTAAGGACACCGGCGAGCGCGAGGAGCTGCCGGCTCAGCTGGTGGTGCGGTCGGTCGGCTACCGCGGTATGCCTACGCCCGGGCTGCCGTTCGACGAGAAGACCGCGACCATTCCGAATACCGCCGGCCGGGTGGAGGGCAGCCGCAACGAATACGTCGCCGGATGGATCAAGCGCGGACCGACGGGTGTCATCGGCACCAACAAGAAGGACTCCCAGGACACCGTCGACACGCTGATCGCCGATCTGGATCGCGCGAAGGAGACCGGTCTGCCGGACTTCCCCGACGACCACGCCGCTCAGCTGGCCGACTGGCTAGCAGAACGCCAGCCCAAGCTGGTCACCTCCGCGCACTGGGAGATCATCGACCGCCATGAACGCGCCGCCGGGGAGCCGCACGGACGCCCGCGCGTCAAGCTACCCAACCTGGCCGAGCTGCTGCGGATCAGCCACGGCTGATCACCCGGGCGACGGCGCACAGCTCTTCGCGCCGCCAATCGCGCTTGCGCCGAAGGCATTCCGTCGCGGCGGCCCCGGCCGCGCACCTACAACGCCTCGCTCGACGCGGCTTGATCGGGCGTCAGAACGTCCTCCCGGTGCCGGCCGGCGCCGGGAGGTACGGTCGCGTCTCGGTGACGGCCCGTCCGCCGGCGGCAGCAGGTGAACGTTATCAGCTCTCGTCACACGGACCGTGAGTTCCGTTGGGATGGAAGGCCTTCGGTCACAGTTGTGCCGGTTTGATGACCGGTCGGACGCGATGAATGTGTGGCTAGCATCACGGTTTACAAGTATGTTTTACGGCCAATAATTAGAGGGGCTATACACATTACCCGGCCCGGATGGCCAACCCACTACGGTCTCGAACTGGACAGGGTCATGGCGGGGCACCAAGGGGAAAGGGTTGCGCTCATGGCAGCGGTCACCGACGAAAACGCCCGCGATACCGATGGAAAAACCGAGAACGCGGCGCAGCTCCGGGCGCGATTCGAACAGCAAATAGCACCACGGGTCAGACCGCTGTACCAGCGCGCTCTGCGTACCACGCGCAACGACTCGGACGCACAAGATCTCCTACAAGACACCCTGGAGAAGGCCTGGAAGGGATTCGCCGGCTTCAAGCACGACACCAACCTCGATGCGTGGCTCAACCGCATTCTGACCAACGCCTACATCAGCGAGTACCGCAGAAAGCAACGCCGGCCCCAGACGTATTTGACTGCCGAACTGCCCGACCGTCAACTAGCCGCCAGTGCACGACACACCAGTCGAGGGCTGGCATCGGCCGAAGACGAAGTTCTCGAAACACTATCGGATAACTGGGTGCGTGCGGCGATGCGCGAAGTTCCCGAACCGTTTCGGAGCACCGTTTACTACGCCGATATCGACGGCCGTACCTACAAGGAAATCGCGCAAATCATGAACACACCGCAGGGAACGGTGATCTCGCGACTTCACCGCGGCCGGCGCCGTCTGCGCGACCAGCTGAGCGGCGCCAACGCGGCCGGATGTCTATCCGTCCCCCCACAAGCGGCAGCGTTGGTCGCCGAAAACCACTCCACCAAAACGGCGATCGAAGCTCAGCAAAGTCATCTGGCTACGCCGCCGGATAAGCATGCCGCCGGTGGCAGCAACCTGGCGTCTGGGCCGCGGGACGGATTTCACCTAACGGCCGAGGCGACAGGGTGACGTCGTTGGGTAATCCGCCCGGCAAGGTAGCCGACCTGGTGTTGTCGGGCGGTGGCGTGAAGGGCATCGGTCTGGTGGGCGCCGTGGTTGCACTGTTAGATGACGGATATCGAGCCGGACGTGTGTCGGGCACTTCGGCCGGATCGCTGGTAGGCGCCGTGATCGCAGCCGCTGCCCACGGTGATCAGCTCAACGGTGAGCAACTCAAGGAACTGGCGTTATCGCTGCCCTATCGCAAGTTTCTTGACCCGGCACCCGCCGCTGCGGTGCCGATCGTGGGGATGGCCTGGGCTGCGTTACGCGGCCAGGGCATGTATCGCGGCGACTTCATCCACGACTGGGTCGCAAGCGAGTTACGCAATCTTGGTGTGCGAACCTTTGGTGATCTGGCAATCGACGATGCGGATTTGCCTGTGCAGCAGCGCTATCGGCTGGTGGTGACGGTGGCCGACGTGACGCGCGGCCATCTCGTACGGCTGCCGTGGGACTATCGCCGCCTCTACGGTCTGGACCCCGACGAGCAGCCAGTCGCCGACGCGGTGCGTGCGTCGATGGCGGTTCCGTTCTTTTTCCGCCCGGTGACTCTCAATAGCTCCGGCGGGTGGACCTCCACACTCATCGACGGTGGCCTGCTGTCGGGGTTTCCCATGTACTCGCTCGATCGTACTGACGGCAGGCCTCCGCGGTGGCCGAGTTTTGGAATCACCGTGATGACACAGGATCCCGGTGGAGATAGCGGTGAGCCTTGGCCCGGCCTGGCGCCCCTCATTCACCTACCGGGTGCACCGCAACTGCTTGAAAGGATCATCAACACTGCCCTGCTCGGTCATGACCAGACCTATTTGAGCCAGCCGGCAGTTGCTGCGCGGACCATCGCGGTGGATTCATCAGGCATCGGGTATCTCAACTTCAACATCGCCGGTCGTGACCGCGAAAAGTTGTATGACAACGGCGTGGTCGCTGCTCGACAGTTTCTCGAAAGTTGGGATTGGCGGGCATATCTGGAACGCTTTCATCCCGAGTCCATCGCCGGCATCCGCGGTACCCATCCAATCGGCTAAGAGCGACCCAAACGCACCCTAAAGCCGGCCCTCGGCTTCGGTGATCCGTGATGCAGCGGAGCGTTGCGGGTGTCGGATCCCTTCGGTTCCGTTGAGTCGAGGTATCAGCGGCAGCATGACGGTGGCCGCAAGTTCGAGTGCGCCTGCTCGTCGGGGTGTAGCGGGAGTGAAGCGGTCGGATTCACCTCGGATGAGGTCTACTACCACTACCAGCCCTATCTGACCGGGTGCGCGGATTTCTGTGACCGCGCCATCACCGAGGTCGCCCCCTTCACCCCCGTCAAGCCGTGCCGGGAGGCGCCGGAGGAACTGGCGTCTTTACTCACCGATTCGCTAATGGTCATCAATGCCACGCAGGAACTTGGTCGGCAGTGTTGGCCAGGGGGCCTTTTGCCGTTGGCCTGTAGGGCAATTGGGTCCAGAGCGCGATTGTCAGTGAAGGGCCGGCCGAAGCATCCCATCGGGCCGATAACGGCGCTCGTCCGTACCAGACTCGCAATACGGCGCGGCCGAGCCGTCATCGGCGGTTCGCTACGAAGAAGTGTTGACCGAGGAAATTCCTGCGCCGGCGATTAACGGAACCTACTGCCGCGGCTACCGCTGGTGGCCTCGCGAGGGTTAGATTGGCTAATGTTATTACAACTACTACACGGGCACGTTCACTAAAACGTGCTTATGCTGCGTTGCAGAGCACAGCTGGAGACAAGCGTGGCCGAGCAGGCGAGAGGTGCCTTGGTGGAAGAGGTCTTGGTGCGAGCGTGCATCTCGCACGGCATCGCTCCCGAGGCCGCTGCAGCATTGGTGGGCCACCTTGAGCGGGTGTCTTTTCCACCTCGATACACCGTGTTCACCGAGGGCCAGCCCGGGGTCGACCTGTACATCGTGTTGACCGGCAAAGTAAAGGTACGCCGCGGTGGCACAGACGGCCGAGAAACCTTGATCGCCGTGTTAGGTCCCACCGAAATGTTCGGCGAGCTCGCCCTGTTCGATCCTGGCCCGCGAACCTCCACGGTGACTACCTTGACGGAGGTGCAGGCGGTGCGGATGGGCCGACGTGCGCTCCGGGCATGGATCGCCGCTTATCCCGACGTCGCGCAACATCTGCTGCGCGTGCTGGCGGGTCGACTACGCCGCACCAACGATGCGCTGTGCGACCTGATCTTCACCGATGTTCCCGGCCGGGTAGCCAAACAACTGCTCGATCTGGCCGGGCGTTTCGGAACCAGCACCGAGCAGACGCTGCGCGTCGACCTCCACCTCACCCAGGAAGAACTCGCTCAACTCGTAGGCTCGTCGCGCGAGACGATCAACAAGGCCCTTTCGGATTTCACCCAGCGCGGCTGGATCCGCCACGACGGGAAGACGCTGTTGATCATCGCCCCGGAACAACTTGCCCACCGAGCCCGTTAACCGATCGCCGGAACCGCGGATGACGGAACGCTAAACCGGGGGCGGCTCGGACGGCGCGAACTTCCAGTTGTCCGGATTCTTCGGCGAATACACCACCGGAAACAACTGGCCCATGGTCGGCCAATGCTCGACGTCGACGGCCATGCGCTGATACACCGCGTGCTCGCTGACCGTTGGCCCGTTGATCACCCCGGCGATGGTGACGAATTGCTCGCCGATGGCATCCGGTCGCGGGCTCACCCCGGTCACCAGTAGCGTGCCGTTCAAGAGGTTCCCACGTGGGCCGCGCGGTCCGAACCGCTGAGCAAGAGCGACCGCCAAGACGGCCGCCAGCAGGATCAGGACTCCGAATTCCCACACTCCGCCATCGTAGGGCCGTGATAGGACTGCGTCATGAGCCGGGACGATTTGACGCTGGCGCTCACGCTGGCCGACCGCGCGGACGCGCTGACCTCCGCCCGCTTCGGCGCGCTGGACCTGCGCGTTGACACCAAGCCCGACCTGACGCCGGTCACCGACGCCGACCGCTCGGTGGAAGCCGAGCTGCGCGAGACGCTCGCGCACGAACGCCCGCAGGACAGCATTCTCGGCGAGGAGTTCGGGGGCACCACCACTTTCACCGGGCGGCAGTGGATCATCGATCCCATCGACGGCACCAAGAACTTCGTGCGCGGCGTGCCGGTGTGGGCCAGTTTGATCGCGTTGCTCGAAGACGGCGTGCCGGCGGTCGGCGTCGTGAGCGCGCCGGCGCTGCAGCGCCGGTGGTGGGCGGCTCGCGGACTGGGCGCGTTCGTCGCGGTCGACGATGCACCGCCGCGGCCACTATCGGTTTCCTCTGTGGCGCAACTTGATTCGGCGAGTCTGTCCTTCTCCAGCCTGTCTGGCTGGGCCGAGCGCGGTCTGCGCGACCGCTTCATCGGGCTCACCGACGCGGTGTGGCGGGTGCGTGCTTTCGGCGACTTCCTGTCCTATTGCCTGGTGGCCGAAGGGGCCGTCGACATTGCCGCCGAACCCGAGGTCTCGGTGTGGGACCTCGCCGCCCTCGACATCCTGGTGCGCGAGGCGGGCGGAACGATGACCGGACTCGACGGCGTCGCGGGACCGCACCGCGGCAGCGCCGTGGCGACCAACGGGGCCCTGCATGAACTCGTGCTTCGCGCCCTCGACGCCGGCGGTCTGTGAATTAGTTAACAAGTGTTCTCTGTGATCTTACTCCACAGTAAGATAGCCTTGTTCGCACTGCCCCAACTAGCTACAGGCTGCCGACATGACCGACACAGGTTCCGGTTCAACAACGACTTCCAAATCCGCCCGCTCCGGTCGCAAACGGAAAGACCATCAGAGCGCGGTCGGATTACAACACCACAAGCGCACGGGCGTCGACATCGCCATCGCGCTGCTCACCCCGCTCATGGGCCAGGAGTTCCTGGACAAATACCGTCTGCGCGATCCGGTCAACCGGGGGCTGCAGTATGGCACGAAGACCGTCTTTTCCACCGCGGCCGCCGCCTCGCGGCAGTTCAAGCGGATGCAGAATCTGCGCGGCGGGCCGACCCGGCTGAAGTCGAGCGGCAAGGACTACTTCGACCTGACGCCCGACGACGAGCAGCAGATGATCGTCGAGACCCTCACCGAGTTCGCCGAGGAGGTGTTGCGGCCCGCGGCCCCCGACGCCGACGAGGCGGCGACCTACCCGGCTGACCTGATCGCGAAGGCCGCCGAGTTGGGCATTACCGCGATCAACATCCCGGAGGACTTCGACGGCATCGCCGCCCACCGGTCCAGCGTGACCAACGTGCTGGTGGCCGAGGCACTCGCCTACGGCGACATGGGTCTCGCGTTGCCCATCCTGGCCCCCGGCGGCGTGGCCGCCGCGCTGACGCACTGGGGCAGCGCGGATCAGCAGGCCACCTATCTGCACGAGTTCGCCGGCGAGAACGTTCCCCAGGCCTGCGTCGCCATCGCCGAACCACGACCACTGTTCGACCCCACGCAGCTCAAGACGACCGCGGTGCGCACACCCAGCGGCTACCGCCTCGACGGCGTGAAGTCGTTGGTGCCGGCGGCGGCCGACGCCGAGCTGTTCATCGTCGGCGCGCAGCTGAACGGCAAGCCGGCCCTGTTCATCGTCGAGTCGTCGACGAACGGCCTTACGGTCAAGGCGGATCCGAGCATGGGCATCCGCGCGGCGGCCCTGGGTCACGTGGAACTCTCCGGCGTCTCGGTGCCGCTGAACGCGCGGCTCGGTGAGGACGAAGCGACCGACGACGACTATTCGGAGGCTCTTGCGCTGTCCCGGCTGGGCTGGGCGGCGCTGGCGGTCGGCACCTCGCACGCGGTGCTCGACTACGTGGTGCCCTACGTGAAGGAGCGCGAGGCCTTCGGCGAACCGATCGCCCACCGTCAGGCCGTCGCGTTCATGTGCGCCAACATCGCGATCGAGCTGGACGGGCTCCGGCTGATCACGTGGCGCGGCGCCGCCCGCGCCGAGCAAGGCCTGCCCTTCATCCGCGAGGCGGCGCTGGCCAAGCGATTGGGCGCCGACAAAGGCATGCAGATCGGCCTGGACGGCGTCCAACTGCTCGGCGGCCACGGCTTCACCAAAGAGCACCCGGTCGAACGCTGGTACCGCGACCTGCGGGCCATTGGCGTGGCCGAGGGCGTCGTAGTCATCTAAGTCGTCATTCAACTCAAGCTGAAAGACCAATCATGGCAATCAATCTGGAACTGCCCCGCAAGCTGCAGGCGGTGGCCGTCAAGACCCACCAGGGCGCCGCGGAGCTGATGCGGCCGATCGCCCGCAAATACGACCTGGCCGAACACGCCTACCCGGTCGAACTCGACACGCTGTACAACCTGTTCGCGGGCGCCTCGGAATCGATCGAATTCGCCGGCGCCGACGCGCTGGGGGACGAGAACCGGGAACGGGACAAGAACCACAACGGCGCCAACATGGCGGCGCTGCTGCAGACCCTGGAGGCCTGCTGGGGCGACGTCGCGATGATGTTGTCGGTCCCCTATCAGGGATTGGGCAACGCGGCCATCTCCGCGGTCGCCACCGAGGAACAGCTGGAGCGCCTGGGCAAGGTGTGGGCCGCGATGGCCATCACCGAACCGGGTTTCGGCTCCGACTCGGCGGCGGTGTCGACCACCGCCAAGCTCGACGGCGACGAGTACGTCATCAACGGCGAGAAGATCTTCGTCACCGCCGGTTCGCGCGCCACCCACATCGTGGTGTGGGCGACGCTGGACAAGGCGGCGGGGCGCGCGGCAATCAAGTCCTTCATCGTGCCGCGCGAGCACCCGGGCGTGACGGTCGAACGGCTCGAGCACAAGCTCGGCATCAAAGGCTCCGACACCGCGGCGATCCGGTTCGACAACGTCCGCATCCCCAAAGACAACCTGCTCGGCAATCCGGAAATCGAAGTCGGCAAGGGCTTTTCCGGCGTGATGGAGACCTTCGACAACACCCGGCCCATCGTGGCCGCCATGGCGATCGGGGTCGGCCGCGCCTCCCTGGAGGAAATCCGCAAGATCCTCACAGAGGCCGGCGTGGAGATCTCCTACGACAAGCCGTCACACGCCCAGAGCGCCGCGGCGGCCGAGTTCCTGCGGATGGAGGCCGATTGGGAGGCCGCCTACCTGCTCGCGCTGCGCGCCGCGTGGCAGGCGGACAACAAGATCCCCAACTCCAAAGAGGCGTCGATGAGCAAGGCCAAGGCCGGCCGCATGGCCAGCGACGTCACTCTTAAGACCGTCGAATTAGCCGGTACCCCAGGCTATTCCGAGCAATCGATGCTGGAGAAGTGGGCGCGCGACTCCAAGATCCTGGACATCTTCGAGGGCACCCAGCAGATTCAGCAGTTGGTGGTCGCTCGCCGCTTGCTGGGGCTGTCGTCGGCCGAACTCAAATAGCGAGCGCGTTCAGCTGCCCGCGGACGTCGTCGTCGAGTTCGATCGACGCGGCGTCCAGGTTCTGCTCCAGGTGCCGCACCGACGAGGTGCCGGGCCGAAGACGTTGGGGCCCGGCAACTGCATCGCGCCGAAACCCACCCGGGATACCGAAAAGCGACCGAGTGGAAAGGAATCCATACGGTGAGGTTAGCGTCGAAGGCATGGACACGTTTCATGCGCTCGTCGCCCGCGAAGATGGTGACCGGATAGTCGCCTCGGTCGAGACTTTGAGCCCCTCCGACCTCCCACCGGGTGACGTGACGATCCGGGTGCTCTATTCGAGCGTCAACTACAAGGACGCGCTGGCGCTGACCCCGGGCGCCGGGGTGGTGCGCAGCTACCCGGTGGTCCCAGGCATCGACCTGACCGGCGAGGTCGTCGAATCGGGGTCACCGGACTTCACCGTCGGCGAGCAGGTGCTGGCCCACGGATACCAGATCGGCACCGGCCACCACGGCGGCTACGCCGAATACGCGCGGCTGCCGGCCGACCAGGTCGTCGCGCTCGGTGCGCTCAGCCCGTACGAGGGCGCCGCGATCGGGACCGCGGGTTTCACCGCCGCCATGAGCGTGCAGGCGCTGATCGACTGGGGCATCGGACCCGGCGCCGGCTCGGTGGTCGTCACGGGCGCCTCCGGCGGGGTCGGCTCGGTCAGCGTGGACCTGTTGGCCGCCGCGGGCTACCGGGTGGTGGCCTCGACCGGCAAGGAAGGGGCGGCCGGTCTGCTGAAAGAGCTTGGCGCCGCGGAAGTTATCGGTCGGCTGCCCGCTGATCCCGACGCCAAGCCGCGGCCGCTGGCCAAGGCTCGCTGGGCGGCTGCGGTGGATTGCGTGGGCGGCGCGACGCTGGCCGACGTGCTCAGCGCCGTGGACTACGGCGGGGCGGTGGCCTGCAGTGGCCTGACCGGGGGTCCGGCGTTGCGCACCACGGTGATGCCGTTCATCCTGCGCGGCGTCGCGCTGCTCGGGATGGACTCGGTGCTGATGCCGATCGGCCGGCGCCGCAAACTGTGGGCGCTGCTGGGCGATTCGTTGCGACCGCGCCACCTCGACTTGCTCACCAGCGACGTTGACATCAAGGACGTCGTCGACGTGCTCGATCAGCTGCGCGCCGGCAAGTTCACCGGGCGGGCGGTGGTGCGGGTCGCCGGTGGATTTTGAGTCGGCAGTAGGCTGACCGACCATGCGTGCTGCGCGGGTGACTCGGCTGGATGGTCCGGACGCGATCGAGGTGGCCGAGATCGACGAGCCGTCGGGTGACGGTGTCGTCGTCGAGGTGCACGCGGCCGGTGCCGCCTTCCCGGACGCGCTGCTCACCCGGGGCCTCTATCAGTACCGCCCCGAGCCGCCGTTCGTGCTGGGCGCCGAGATCGCCGGCGTCGTGCGCTCGGCGCCGGACGGCGCGCACGTGCGTGCCGGGGACCGGGTCGTCGGGCTGACGATGCTGTCCGGCGCAATGGCCGAGGTCGCCATCCTGCAGCCCGACCGGGTGTTCAAGCTTCCCGACAACGTGAGCTTCGAGGCCGGCGCCGGACTGCTGTTCAACGACCTGACGGTGTATTTCGCGCTGACGGTGCGGGGCCGGCTGGCCCAGGGCGAGACCGTGCTGGTGCACGGCGCGGCCGGCGGCATCGGAACCTCGACGCTGCGGCTGGCGTCACTGCTGGGGGCGTCGCGCACCATTGCGGTGGTCAGCACGGAAGAGAAGGCGGAGGTCGCGACGGCCGCCGGCGCCACCGACGTGGTGTTGGCCGACGGGTTCAAGGACGCCGTCAAGGAGCTCACCGGCGGTCGCGGCGTCGACATCGTCCTCGATCCGGTCGGCGGCGACCGCTTCACCGACTCGTTGCGCTCGCTGGCCCCCGGAGGGCGACTGCTGGTGGTCGGTTTCACCGGTGGGGACATCCCGACCGTGAAGGTGAACCGGTTGCTGCTCAACAACATTGACGTGGTCGGTGTGGGCTGGGGCGCCTGGACGGCGACGCATCCGACCGCGCTGGCCGAACAGTGGGCCGGGCTCGAGAAGCTGCTCAGCTCGGGCGAGCTGGCCGCCCCCACCCCCGAGGTGTATCCCCTGGACGAGGCCGCCGCGGCGGTCGCGTCCCTGGAGAACCGCACCGCCAAGGGCAAGGTCGTGGTGCGCGTCCGCGCCTGACGCGTCAGGCGCGCGCCTTTACTCCGCGACACATAAGCGCCGGCGAAGCCACGCCCGCCGCGGTGGGCAATGGAGCGCGGTGGGCAATGGAGTACGTGTCGTGATCGCCCTTGTGCGGGTCCAAAACGAAAAGTAATGTCACTTTCAGTTTGTCCAGCCAGCCCAGGGGTCAGCCATGGAATCCTTCGTCCACTTGCGAAAAGGCAAGACGCCGCGCCGCCTGCACGCCGACCTCGACGGCCTGAAGGACGACGAGCTGGGCCGGGGCGGATTCACCGGCCGCACCGCGAATCTGTACCGCCGCCACGACCCCACCGACTACCGGTCGGTCGGCCCGCTGCGCCCCGTCGACGTGCTGGCGAGCGAGCTCAAGCCCGCCGACGCCACCGACGCCAATGGCGGTCCCCTGCTGATGTTCAGCAACGCCGACTGCCGAATCCTGTTGAGCCGCCGGCACGAACCGATGCCCTTCTTCGCCCGCCATGTGGACGGCGACCTGCTGTGCTTCGTGCACCGGGGCGCCGGTCTGGTCGAAACCGAGTTCGGGCCGCTGCGGTACCGCGGGGGCGACTGGCTCTACCTGCCGAAGGCGTGCACCTGGCGCCAGGTGCCCGATGAGGAGACGACGCTGCTCATGGTCGAGGCGACCGACGAGTTCCGGGTGCCGCCGCCCGGGCCGCTGGGCCGGCACTTCCCCTTCGACCCGTCGCAGGCCACCATCCCCGACCCGGCCCCCATCGAGGACGACGGGCGCGACGAATACGAGGTCCGGCTCATCCATGAGGGCGGCCCGACAACGCTGTTCTACCAACACAATCCGCTCGATGTCGAAGGGTGGCGCGGTGACAACTTCGCATTCGCCTTCAACATCGCCGACTACAACGTGGTCACCTCCGACAGCGTGCACCTGCCGCCGACGGTGCACCTCTTCATGCAGGCCACCGGCGTCCACGTGATGAACTTCCTACCCAAGCCCGCCGAAGGCGTCGCCGGCACCGAGCGCACGCCGTGGTACCACCGCAACGTCGACTACGACGAGATCGCCTTCTTCCACGGCGGCTCGCTCTACGGCATCCCGATGCCGCCCGGTCTGATTTCCCATGCGCCGCAAGGCATTCACCACGGCGCACCCGAGAAGGCGCGGGAACGGGCGCGCCGCAAGTTCGACGAGTACTCCCGCGTCGATTGGCAAGTGATCGCCGTCGACACCCGCCGGCGCCTGACCCCCTCGGCCGAGGTGCTGGCGCACGACCTAGGACAACACTGATTATGACGATCCGCCACGAATACGAACGAATCCCCTATCTCATTGCGTTCCAGAACGATTCCGGCGTTCGGGACGTGTACGGCGGCCTGGAAGAGATCACCGTGCTGGAGAGCTACCTGCTCAAGCCCAGGGACAAGCCTTCGGACACCGTGCTGGTCTTCATGCACCCGATTGGCGGCGGCGCCTACCTGCCCATGATCAACGCGCTGGCCCGGGCCGGCCACCACGTCATCTACTGCAACAGCCGGTTCCGCGGCACCGACTCGGCGCTGCTGATGGAGAAGGTGGTCGAGGATCTCGGCGAGTGCATCAAGGACGCCAAGAAGCGGCTGGGCTACACCAAGGTGGTGCTGGCCGGGTGGAGTGGTGGCGGTTCGCTGTCGATGTTCTACCAGCAGCAGGCCCAGCACCCGACCATCACGTCGAGCCCGTCGGGTGATGGCCCCGACCTGACCGCCCTGGAGCTGCCCGCCGCCGACGGCATCATGCTGCTGGCCGCGCACATCAGCCGGCACGGCACGCTGACCGAATGGCTCGACGCGTCGATCCTCGACGAATCCGACCCCACCATGCGCGATCCCGAGCTGGACCTGTACAACCCGGACAACCCGAACCAGCCGCCCTACAGCCAAGAATTCCTGGCTCGGTACCGCGACGCACAGGTCATGCGCAACCGCCGCATCACCGCGTGGGTCAAGGACAAGCTCGCCGAGCTGAGGGCGGCCGGCCGCGCCCAAGACGAGTTCTGCTTCGTCGTGCACGGCACCATGGCCGACCCGCGCTGGCTGGACCCGACCGTCGATCCCAACGAACGGCTCCCGGGAACCTGTTACCTGGGGGATCCTCAAGTGGTGAACATGAGCCCGGTCGGGTTGGCCCGCTTTTCCACGTTGCGCGGCTGGCTTTCGCAATGGAGTTACGACGACGCCCGCGGCGACGGGGTGGCTTGCGGGCCCGACATCGCGGTCCCGGCGCTGGTCATCGGTAATCTGGCCGACGACGCCTGCACGCCCAGTCACACCCGGCGGCTCTTCGATGCGATCGGACACCAGGACAAGGAGATGCACGAAATTCCCGGCGCCACCCACTATTACGCTGGTCCCCACCAGCGCGACAAGCTGCGCGCGGCGGTCGACGTCGTCACCGACTGGCTGGTCCGTCACGACTTCGCGGGCGCGCTGTGACACCCACCGGAGCGCTGGATGGCGTGCGGGTGCTCGAGCTCGGCACGCTGATCGCGGGGCCGTTCGCCGGCCGGCTGCTGGGCGACATGGGCGCCGACGTCATCAAGGTGGAACCTCCCGGCGCCCCGGACCCGCTGCGCACCTGGGGTCAGGCCGAGGTCGACGGGGAGCGCGTGTTCTGGACGGTGCACGCGCGCAACAAGAGAGCCATCACCCTCGACCTGCGCAAGCCCCGCGGCCGCGAGCTCTTCCTGGATCTGGTCGCCAAGTCCGACATCGTCGTGGAGAACTTCCGCCCGGGGACGCTGGAGAAATGGGACCTGGATTACGAGGTGCTCAGCGCCCGTAACCCGGGCATCATCCTGGTCCGGGTGTCGGGATACGGGCAGACGGGACCCGACGCGCACAAGGCGGGCTACGCCTCGGTGGCCGAGGCGGCGAGCGGCCTGCGCCATCTCAACGGTTTTCCCGGTGGACCGCCGCCCCGGCTCGCGCTCTCGCTCGGCGACACCCTGGCCGGCATGTTCGGCGCCCAGGGTGCGCTGGCCGCGCTGTACCGCCGCGGGGCCACCGGGCGCGGCCAGGTGGTGGACGTCGCACTCACCGAATCCTGTTTGGCCGTGCAGGAATCCACCATCCCCGACTATGATCTCGCCGGGGTGGTGCGCGGGCCGTCGGGCACGCGGCTCGACGGCATCGCGCCGTCCAACATCTACCGCAGCGGCGACGGCTCGTGGGTGGTGATCGCCGCCAACCAGGACACCGTCTTCGCCCGGCTGTGCAAGGCGATGGGCCGCCCGGAGCTGGCCATCGACGACCGGTTCGCCACGCACGGGGCGCGCGGCCGCAACCAGGACGAGCTCGACGAGATCATCGGCGGGTGGGCCGCGGAACGCCAGCCCGGCGACATCATCGAAACCCTCAGCGCCGCAGGGGTGATCGCCGGTCCGATCAACACGGTCGCGGAGGTGGTCAACGACCCGCAGCTGCGCGCCCGCGGCATGCTGGTCGAACACTTCGACGAACGGGTCGGGCGCAACGTTCTCGGGCCGGGCATCGTGCCGGTGCTCTCCGAATCCCCGGGCAGCCTTCGCAACGCCGGGCCCGCGCGGCCGGGCCAGCACAACGACGACGTCTACATCGGGCTGCTGGGCAGGACCGCCGAGGAGCTCGCGGAGCTGCGCGCCGAGGAGGTGCTGTGAACGCGCAGGCGAGGATGCAGTGGGGCACCACCCGCTTGGGGGGAATGCAGCGATGAGGATGCCTGAGCACGTGGCCATCCGCGAGGTGGCGCTGCGCGACGGTCTGCAGATCGAAGCGCCGATCCCGTTGTCGGCCAAGCTGGAGCTGCTGGCCGCGATCGCGGCGACCGGGGTCCGCGAGGTGGAGGCGACGGCGTTCGTCTCGCCGACGAAGGTGCCGTCGATGGCCGATGCCGCCGAGCTCGCGGCCCACCTGCACGACTACCCCGACATCGAGTTCTCCGCGCTGGTGGCCAGTCCCAACGGGGCCAAGCGGGCGGTGGCCGCGGGCCTGCGCTCGATCGAGTACGTGGTGGCCGCCGACGACACGTTCAGCAAGGCCAACGTCGGGCGCACCAGCGCGCAGGCCACCGAGGCGATCGACGAGATCATCGCGATCGCGCACGGCGCCGGCGTCACGGTCGAAGTCGTCATCGCCACCGCGTGGGACTCGCCGTTCGAGGGCCCGACGCCGCCCGGGCGCGTGCTCGACATCGCCGCGGCCGCCCGCGACCGGGGGGTAGACCGCCTGTCGATCGCCGACACGATCGGCACGACCACGCCGGGGCGCGTGAGTTCGCTGATCGCACAAGTGCGTCCGGTGATTGGCGATTTGCCGCTGGGCGGCCATTTCCATAACACCCGCGGCTCCGGGCTGGCCAGCGCGTACGCCGCGGTCAGCTCCGGGGTGAGAAGGCTGGATGCATCGGTGGGCGGGCTGGGCGGCTGCCCGTTCGCGCCCGGCGCCACCGGCAACATCGCCACCGAGGACCTGGTGTATCTGCTGGCCGACAGCGGTGTCGGCGTGGACGTCGACCTGCACGCCGCCATCGCCGCAGCCGAGGTCGCCAAATCGGTTGTGGGCCATGACCTGCCGAGCGCGCTGCTGCGCGCAGGCGACCGGATCCGGGCCTGATGCCCGCCCCGGACGCGCTCACCGCCAAGGGCCGTCAAACCAGGCAGGCCATCGAGCAGGCCGCCCGGAAACTGTTCGCTGAACGCGGCTTTCACGGCACCACGCTGGCCGACATCACGTCGGCGGCGGGCAAGTCGCCCGCGGTCTTCTACCGGTATTTCGCCGACAAGGAGGACCTGCTCGCCGCCCTGGCCGAGTCTTTCCTGCACGACGTCGTGACACCGTCCGGATTGAGCGTCGAACTACCCGAATCGCCCGATGATGACACGTTCTTCACCGCGGTGGTCACCGGCTACTGGAACATGTTCAAGCAGAACATCGGCATCATGATCGCCGTGGCCCAGCTGGCCGCAACGCAGCGACGCTTCGCGACCGTCCAGAACGAGTTCCGCCGCTTCGGCATGGACATCGTCGCCGCCTCGGTCCGCCGCGCCCAGGAACAGGGCTACGGATCCGAGCTCGATCCGCAGCACATAGCCGCGGCCATCGCCCTGCTCTTCGAGAACTTCACCACCGTCTTCGTCGGCCCCTCCAACCTCGGCATCAAGATCAGCGATGAGGACGCCATCGCCACCCTGTCGACGATTTGGAAGAAGACGCTTTACGGCACTTGATCCTTTTCAAAGGAGAAGCCTGTGGATTTCACACTGCCCGAACACCTTACGGGCCTACTCGCCGAGATGGACGAGTTCATCGAGGCCGAGATCAAGCCGCTGGAGCGCGAAAACATCCAGTATTTCGACAAGCGCCGCGAACACGCCCGCACCGACTGGGACAACGACGGCATCCCGACGAGCGAGTGGGAGGACCTGCTCGCCGAGATGCGCAGGCGGGCGGATAGGGCGGGCTGGCTGCGCTACGGGCTGCCGTCCGCCTTGGGCGGCCGGGACGGCACCAACGTCGACATGGCCGTCATCCGGGAGCATTTGGCGCACAAGGGCCTTGGCCTGCACAACGATCTGCAGAACGAATCCTCGATCGTCGGGAATTTCCCGCAGGTGATCATGATGGAGCGCTTCGGCAGCGACGAACAACGGCGGCTCTGGTCCGAGGCCCTGATCACCGGCGAACGTTCCATGGCGTTCGGGCTGACCGAACCCCAGCACGGGTCGGACGCCACCTGGTTGGAGACCCGTGCGCAAGCCGACAGTGACGGCTGGATCATCAACGGCTCCAAGCGATTCAACACCGGCGTCCACCGCGCGACGCACGACCTGGTCTTCGCCCGCACCTCCGGCGAGCCCGGCCAGGCGCGGGGCATCACCGCGTTCCTGGTGCCGACCGACGCGCCCGGCTTCGATGTGCCCTACTACTGGTGGACCTTCAACATGCCGACCGATCACGGCGAGGTGGTGCTGACCGACGTCCGGGTGCCCGCCGACGCGGTCCTGGGCGAGGTGGACCGCGGTCTAGAAGTCGCGCAGACGTTCTTGCACGAGAACAGGATTCGGCAGGCGGCGAGCAGCCTGGGCGCCGCTCAGTACTGCATCGACCGCGCGGCCGAATACGCCGGTACGCGGACCGTGTTCGGCAAGCCGCTGTCGGCCAATCAGGCCGTGCAATGGCCGCTGGCCGAATTGCAGACCGAAGCCCAGATGGTGCGGCTGCTTGTTGCCTACGCCGCCTGGCACCTGGACCGGGACCACCACATGGAGGTGTCGGACAAGGTGTCGATGGCCAACTACCGCGCCAACCGGCTGGTCTGCGAGGCCGCCGACCGGGCCATGCAGATCTTCGGGGGCCTGGGCTACAGCCGGCACGAGCCGTTCGAGCACATCTATCGCCACCACCGTCGCTACCGGATCACCGAGGGGGCCGAGGAAATCCAGATTCGCCGGGTGGCCCAGCGGCTGTTTAAGTTTGGCAAGTGACGTCGATCGAGGAACTGGCCACCCAGATCGCCGCGGCGCTGGCGCCGGTCCTGGGGGCCGACGTCACCGTCGAGGGCCTGCGCGTGCTGACCGGCGGAGCCAGCCGCGCGACGTGGGCGTTCACCGCCGTCGCAGGCGAGCGGCGGCACGCGCTGATCCTGCGCACGGGGGCGCCCGACGACGTGCACGCGGGCATGGAGCTGGAGGCACGCGCCCAGGCTGCCGCCGCTGCCGCCGGCGCACCGGTCCCTCACGTCCTCATCGCTGACGATTCGCCTGCGGCCCTGGGCAATCCGTTCCTGATCTGCGACGAGATCCCGGGCGAGACGATCGTCCGGCGCATCCAGCGGCAGCTCGACGAGGCCGGCGGCCGGGCGGCCCGGGCGGAGCTGCTGCGGCAATGCGCCCGGGCCCTGGCGGCCATCCACCGCGCCGGCCCCGACATCCCCGGTCTGTCCCGCGAGGACCCGCTCGCGCAGTGGCGCGAGCGGCTCGACGCGATGCGCGACACCACGGCCACCTTCGAATGGACGTTTCGGTGGCTCGAGGCGCGCCGGCCGGAGTCCTCCGCCGACGTGCTGGTGCACGGGGACTACCGGATGGGCAACCTCATCGTCGACGGGGCCCACCTCGCCGCGGTCCTCGACTGGGAGCTGGTGCACCGCGGCGACCCCCACGAAGACCTGGCCTGGTTCTGCATCCGGGCCTGGCGCTTCGGCGCCCCGGCCAGCCTCGGGGCGGGCGGCCTCGGCAGCATCGAGAGCTTCTTGCGGGACTACGAGCAGGCGAGCGGGACTAGCGTCGACCGGGTGGCGTTTCACTGGTGGCTGGTGCTGGCCACCCTGCGCTGGGGCGTGATCTGCCGCTACCAGGCGGAGCGGCACCTTTGCGGCCAGTTCCGCTCGGTGGAGCTGGCCACGATCGGTCGCCGCGTGTGCGAGACGGAGTGGGACCTGCTCGACCTGCTCGAAGGAGCGCCGGACGACGATGCGCGCCGCGGAGCGGCGCCAGGAGAAGCCGGGCAATTCGGGGACCTCCGATGATCGGCGCGTACGGCCGTCCCCTCGCCGCCGAGTTGGTGGCAGCGGTGGCCGAATTCCTCGAGACCGACGTGCGGGCGGCCACCAGCGGGCAGGTGAACTTCCACGCGAGGGTGGCCGCCAACGCGTTGCGCATTGTCGAGCGCGAACTGCTCGATGAAAGTGAGGCCGAATCCCGCGCCGCGCTGGCCGACCTGGGGTTCGCCGACGAGGAGGAGCTGGCCACCGCGATACGGGCCGGGGAGATGGACGGCCGGGGCCGCGAGGTCACCGCCTGCCTGCGCACCTTGGTGCGCCGCCGGGTGGCGGTGGCGCACCCCGGATACGACACCGAATAGCCCGGCGACGATGCGGGCCGCGCAGCGGCGCGAGAAGGAGCCGGGCAGTCGAGAAAGGAGCGGTCGCCATGCCGAGTGCCGTAATCGCCGCCGCGGCCGACCGGCTGTTTGCAGCGATCGAGAAGGGCGACTGCGCGGCGGTCGACCGGATGTGGAGCGACGACATCGCGGTCTGGCGGGTCGGCGCGCGCCGCGACCCCGCCAAGCCCGATGGCAAGGCCCGCGCGCTGCGCGTCATCGACTGGTTCATCGCCGCGACGACCGAGCGCCGCTATGAAATCCTGGACCGGCGATTCTTTGAGGGCGGCTTCGTCCAGCAGCACGTCTTGCACGCCACCGGCCATGCGGGACAGTCGATCTCGCTGCGGGTCTGCATAGTGATCAGGGTCGGCGACGACGGCCGGCTCGACCGGATCGACGAGTATTTCGACCCCGCTGAGATCGCCCCGCTGATGCAATAGCGGTTAGATTCGCCTCGACAGATGGGGGTGGGAGATGACAACCCTGGAAACACTGCTGAACGATCCCGACCTGGCCGGCGTATGGACCCTGGCCCCGGACCGCTCAGCCGTCACTTTCAAGATCAGGAACATGTGGGGCCTGGTCAGGGTCAAGGGCCGCTTCACCGAGTTCAGCGGCGACGGCCAACTGACGGGCGCGGGGGCGGTTTTCGGCCGCCTCGACATTCGGGCCGCCTCCGTGGACACCGGCATCGGCCGTCGCGACAAGCACCTGCGCTCGGCCGACTTCTTCGACGTCGAGCGCTTCGGTGACATCAGCGTTGTGGTCACCGCGGTGCATCCGACCAAGGGCAAGTCCGCCGACCTCCGGGCCGCCTTCACCATCAAGGGCGTGACCGCGCCGGTACCTTTGTCGGCGACGATCACCGAGCTCGACGACGGCTCGATCCGGATCGCCGCGGAAACCAAGCTGGATCGCACCCAGTTCGACCTGGGCTGGAACCGCCTCGGCATGATCGCGGCGACGGCGACGGCGACGGCGGATGCCGTGTTCGTGCGGGCTGCCCAGTGAAGCCGGTGCGACACCAGTAGCATCTGCACCGTGTCCGACTCCAGCCCCGAATCCAGCGTCGCCCTGCGGATCCTGGTCTACAGCGACAACGCCAAAACCCGCGAGCAAGTGATCCGGGCGCTGGGCAAGCATCTGCATCCGGACCTGCCCGAGCTGACCTACCTCGAAGTGGCGACCGCCCCGACGGTGGTGCGGCAGATGGACGAGGGCGGCATCGACTTGGCCATCCTGGACGGCGAGGCCACGCCCACGGGCGGCATGGGAATCGCCAAACAACTCAAAGACGAACTGGCGACGTGCCCGCCGATCCTGGTGCTCACCGGCCGCCGCGACGACGCCTGGCTGGCGAACTGGTCGCGGGCCGATGCCGCCGTGCCGCATCCCATCGATCCCATCGTGCTCGGCCGCACGGTTCTCGGGCTGCTGCGCACCCCCACCCGATAGCCCCATCGCACGCGCCTGACCTGCGCAGATAGTACCGCCTCGCGCCCCCAGTGGCCCGGCGTCCGCGAGCAGCGCGCGACATCCAGGTTGCGGTCACGCAAAACTTTCGCTGATACCCCACCCCGACAAAGCACACCTGTCTTCACGACGCTATGTTGTGAAGGTCACTGTGACCACCCGCGGCCCGGGTGCGTCACAGCAGCCCGGCCCCCCGCCCGGCCGCCGCACCGGCGACCCGTACGAGGAGATCTTGGAGCGAATTGAACGTCTACATACCCATCCTGGTGCTCGGAGGGATAGCAGCGGCCTTCGCCGTCGGTTCGGTGGTGATCGCGAGCCTGGCCGGTCCGTCGCGCTACAACAAGTCGAAGATGGCCCCGTACGAATGCGGCATCGAGCCGACCGACAGCCCGGTCAGCGGCCCGCACGCGGCCAGCGGCCAGCGGTTCCCGGTGAAGTATTACCTGACCGCAATGCTTTTTATCGTCTTCGACATCGAGATCGTGTTCTTGTATCCCTGGGCAGTCAGTTACGACGCGCTGGGAACGTTCGCGTTGGTCGAGATGGTGGTGTTCATGCTCACGGTTTTCGTGGCCTACGCGTATGTGTGGCGCCGCGGCGGCCTGACGTGGGATTGAGGTAGGACGTGGGTCTCGAGGAACAGCTACCCGCCGGCATCCTGCTGGGGACGGTCGAGAAGATCGCCGGCTATGTCCGCAAGAACTCGCTGTGGCCGGCGACCTTCGGGTTGGCGTGCTGCGCCATCGAGATGATGGCAACCGCCGGGCCGAGATTCGACATCGCGCGCTTCGGCATGGAGCGGTTCTCGGCGACGCCCCGGCAGGCCGACCTGATGATCGTTGCCGGTCGGGTGAGCCAGAAGATGGCGCCGGTGTTGCGGCAGATCTACGACCAGATGGCCGAGCCGAAATGGGTGCTCGCCATGGGCGTCTGCGCGTCCTCCGGCGGGATGTTCAACAACTACGCGATCGTGCAGGGCGTCGACCACGTGGTTCCGGTGGACATCTACCTGCCCGGCTGCCCGCCCCGCCCGGAGATGCTGCTGTACGCAATCCTCAAGCTGCACGAGAAGATTCAGGAAATGCCGCTGGGCGTCAACCGGGAAACCGCCATCGCCGAGGCCGAGCAGGCAGCGTTGTCGGCACGACCCACGATCGAGATGCGCGGACTGCTGCGATGAGCTCACCGGACAACGACCCGAAGCAAGCGGCAACCGAAGGGGCCGGCCCGCCCCGCGCCGACGGCGAAGTCATCAACGTTCGCCGCGGCATGTTCGGCATCTCCGGCAGCGGTGACACCACCGGGTACGGACGGCTGGTCCGGGAGGTCGTGCTGCCCGGCAGCTCCCCCCGCCCATACGGAAGCTACTTCGACGACGTGGTGGACCGGCTGGCCGACGCGCTGGAAGCCGCCGACGTCGAATTCTCCGACGCGATAGAGAAAGTCGTGGTGTACCGCGACGAGCTGACCCTGCACGTGCGCCGCGAGGCGCTGCCCCAGGTGGCCCAGCGCCTCCGTGACGAACCGGAGCTGCGGTTCGAGATGTGCCTGGGCGTCAGCGGAGTTCACTATCCGCACGAGACGGACCGCGAACTGCACGCGGTGTATCCGCTCCAGTCGATCACGCACAACCGCCGCGTCCGGTTGGAAGTGGCTGTGCCGGACGGGGATCCGCACATCCCCTCGCTGTTCGAGGTCTATCCGACGACGGACTGGCATGAGCGCGAAACCTACGACTTCTTCGGCATCATCTTCGACGGACACCCGTCGCTGACCCGCATCGAGATGCCCGACGACTGGCACGGCCATCCGCAGCGCAAGGACTATCCCCTCGGCGGCGTCCCGGTGGAATACAAGGGCGCACAGATCCCCCCGCCCGACGAGCGAAGGGCGTACAACTGATGAGCACAATCACTGACTCGACGCAGGGCGGCGCCGAAAGCCCGGAAACCGTCTTGGTGGCCGGCGGCCAGGACTGGGACCAGATCGTCGACGCCGCGCGCAACGCCGACCCCGGCGAACGGATCGTCGTCAACATGGGGCCCCAGCACCCGTCCACCCACGGGGTGTTGCGGCTGATCCTGGAGATCGAGGGCGAGACGGTCACCGAGGTCCGCTGCGGAATCGGCTACCTGCACACCGGCATCGAGAAGAACCTGGAATACCGCTACTGGACCCAGGGCGTCACCTTCGTGACCCGAATGGATTACCTGTCACCGTTTTTCAACGAGACCGCGTACTGCCTGGGCGTGGAGAAGCTGCTCGGCATCACCGATCAGATACCGGAGCGGGTCAACGTCATCCGGGTGATGATGATGGAGCTCAACCGGATCTCCTCGCACCTGGTCGCGCTGGCCACCGGCGGCATGGAACTGGGCGCGATGACGCCGATGTTTGTCGGCTTCCGCGGCCGCGAGATCGTGCTGACCCTGTTCGAGAAGATCTCCGGGTTGCGGATGAACAGCGCCTACATCCGGCCCGGGGGCGTGGCGCAGGACCTACCGCCGGGCGCCGAAAAGGACGTCGCCGAGGCTCTCAAGCCGCTGCGCCAGGTGCTACGCGAAATGGGCGACCTGCTCAACGAGAACGCCATCTGGAAGGCCCGCACCTGCGACATCGGCTACCTGGACCTGACCGGGTGCATGGCGCTGGGCATCACCGGGCCGATCCTGCGGGCCACCGGCCTGCCGCACGACCTACGCAAGAGCGAACCGTACTGCGGATATGAAAACTACGAATTCGACGTGATGACCGCCGACACGTGTGATGCTTACGGGCGCTACATGATTCGCGTCAACGAGATGTGGGAGTCGGTCAAGATCGTCGAGCAGTGTCTGGACAAGTTGAAGCCCGGCCCGACCATGATCTCCGACCGCAAGATCGCCTGGCCGGCCGACTTGAAGGTGGGCCCCGACGGCATGGGTAATTCACCGGAGCACATCGCCAAGATCATGGGCAGCTCGATGGAGGCGTTGATCCACCATTTCAAACTGGTCACCGAGGGCATCAGGGTGCCGGCGGGCCAGGTCTACACCGCGGTGGAATCGCCGCGCGGCGAGCTCGGCGTGCACATGGTGAGCGACGGCGGCACCCGCCCCTACCGGGTGCACTACCGGGACCCCTCGTTCACCAACCTGCAGTCGGTCGCCGCGATGTGCGAGGGCGGCATGGTGGCCGATTTGATCACCGCGGTCGCCAGCATCGACCCGGTCATGGGCGGGGTGGACCGGTGACCGGCCCGCAAGGCCAGCCGGTCTTCATCCGGCTCGGACCGCCGCCGGAGGAACCCAACGCGTTCGTCACCGAGGGTGCGCCGCAGTCGTATCCGCCGGAGGTGCGCGCACGCCTGGAGGTCGACGCCAAGGAGATCATCGGCCGCTATCCCAACAAGCGCTCGGCGCTGCTGCCGTTGCTGCACCTGGTGCAGGCCGAGGACTCTTATCTGACCCCGGCCGGTCTGGAGTTCTGCGGGGAGCAGCTGGGACTGACCGGCGCCGAGGTGTCGGCGGTGGCCAGCTTCTACACCATGTACCGCCGCGGACCCACGGGTGACTACCTGGTCGGTGTCTGCACCAACACGCTGTGCGCGATCATGGGTGGCGACGCGATATTCGACGCGCTCAAGGAGCATTTGGGCGTCGGCAACGACGAGACCACCCCCGACGGCGCGGTCACCCTGCAGCACATCGAGTGCAACGCCGCCTGTGACTACGCACCGGTCGTGATGGTCAACTGGGAGTTCTACGACAACCAGACGTGCGAGTCGGCGCGCGAACTCGTCGACTCGTTGCGCTCCGGTGAGCCCAAGCCGCCGACGCGGGGCGCCCCGCTGTGTGCTTTCCGCGAGACGTCGCGCATCCTGGCCGGCCTGCCAGACGAACGGCCGGACCAAGGCCAGGGCGGGGCGGGCGCGGCGACCCTGGCGGGATTGAAGGTGGCGAAGGAACACGGCATGCAGGCGCCGACTCCGCCCGGGAGCCAGGCATGACCAGCTCCCAGGCCACCCCGCTCACCCCCGTCATCAGCCGATTCTGGGACGACCCCGAGTCCTGGACGCTTGAGACCTACCGCCGCCACGACGGCTACGAGGCGATGAAGAAGGCGTTGGCCATGGCGCCCGACGACGTCATCGCGACGGTCAAGGACTCCGGGTTGCGCGGGCGCGGCGGCGCCGGTTTCTCGACCGGCACCAAGTGGTCGTTCATCCCGCAGGGCGACACCGGCGCGGCCGCCAAGCCGCACTACCTGGTGGTCAACGCCGACGAGTCGGAACCCGGTACGTGCAAAGACATTCCGCTGATGCTGGCCACGCCGCACGTGCTCGTCGAGGGCGTCATCATCGCCGCCTACGCGATCCGGGCCAGCCACGCGTTCATCTACGTGCGCGGCGAGGTGTTGCCGGTGTTGCGCCGCCTGCAGAACGCGGTGGCCGAGGCGTACGCCGCCGGATACCTGGGGCGCGACATCAACGGCTCCGGGTTCGACCTGGAGCTGGTGGTGCACGCCGGCGCCGGCGCCTACATCTGCGGCGAGGAGACCGCACTGCTCGATTCCCTGGAAGGCCGGCGGGGCCAGCCGCGGCTGCGTCCGCCGTTCCCCGCGGTGGCAGGACTCTACGGCTGCCCCACGGTGATCAACAACGTCGAAACGATCGCCAGTGTGCCGTCCATCGTGCTCAACGGCGTCGACTGGTTCCGGTCGATGGGCAGCGAGAAATCGCCTGGCTTCACGCTGTATTCGCTGTCCGGGCACGTCGCCCGGCCCGGCCAGTACGAAGCGCCGCTGGGTATCACGTTGCGCGAATTGCTCGCCTACGCCGGCGGGGTGCGGGCCGGGCACCGCCTCAAGTTCTGGACGCCCGGCGGGTCGTCCACCCCGCTGCTCACCGACGAGCACCTCGACGTGCCGTTGGACTACGAGGGCGTCGGCGGGGTCGGCTCCATGCTGGGCACCAAGGCGCTGGAGATCTTCGACGAGACCACCTGCGTGGTGCGGGCCGTGCGCCGCTGGACGTACTTCTACAAGCACGAATCGTGCGGAAAGTGCACCCCCTGCCGGGAGGGCACCTTCTGGCTGGACCAGATCTACGAGCGGCTCGAAACCGGCAAGGGCACCAGCGAAGACATCGACAAGCTGCTGGACATCTCCGACACCATCCTGGGGAAGTCCTTCTGCGCGTTGGGCGATGGCGCCGCCAGCCCGGTGATGTCGTCGATCAAGTACTTCCGCGACGAATATGTGGCGCACGTCGAAGACGGTGGCTGCCCGTTCGACCCCCGAGACTCCATGCTGAACGGAAAGGCTTGACGCTTTGACTAGTGCCGCCAAAACCGAAACCGGCGACGAGGTACGTCCGCCGGAGATGGTCACGCTGAGCATCGACGGCAACGAAATCAGCGTGCCCAAGGGTACATTGGTGATCCGCGCGGCCGAGTTGATCGGCATCCAGATCCCGCGGTTCTGCGACCACCCGCTGCTCGAGCCCGTCGGCGCGTGCCGGCAGTGCCTGGTCGAGGTGGAGGGCCAACGCAAGCCGATGGCGTCCTGCACGACCGTCGCCACCGACGACATGGTGGTGCGCACGCAGCTCACGTCGGAGGCGGCGGACAAAGCCCAGCACGGAGTGATGGAGCTGCTGCTCATCAACCACCCGCTCGATTGCCCGATGTGCGACAAGGGCGGCGAGTGCCCACTGCAGAACCAGGCGATGTCCAACGGCCGCACCGACTCCCGCTTCACCGACGTTAAGCGCACCTTCGCCAAACCGATCAACATCTCCGCCCAAGTGCTGCTCGATCGTGAGCGCTGCATCCTGTGCGCCCGCTGCACGCGGTTCTCCGAGCAGATCGCCGGGGACATTTTCATCGACATGCAGGAGCGGGGCGCCCTGCAACAGGTCGGCATCTACGCCAATGAGCCGTTCGACTCGTACTTCTCGGGCAACACGGTGCAGATCTGCCCCGTCGGGGCGCTGACCGGAAGCGCCTACCGGTTCCGGGCCCGCCCGTTCGACCTGGTGTCGAGCCCCAGCGTCTGCGAGCACTGCGCATCCGGGTGCGCCCAGCGCACCGACCACCGGCGCGGCAAGGTGCTGCGCCGCCTGGCCGGCGATGACCCCGAGGTCAACGAGGAGTGGAACTGCGACAAGGGCCGATGGGCGTTCACCTACGCGACCCAGCCCGACGTGATCACCACTCCCCTCATCCGCGATGCCGACGGCGCCCTGGTGCCCGCGTCGTGGTCGCATGCGATCGCGACAGCGATCCGGGGCCTCGAGGCCGCGCGCGGGCGCACGGGCGTGCTGGTCGGCGGCCGGGCGACGCTAGAAGACGCCTACGCCTACTCGAAGTTCGCTCGAATCGTGTTGGACAGCAACGACATCGACTTCCGCGCCCGCCCGACCTCGGCCGAGGAGGCCGACTTCCTGGCGGCGCACATCGCCGGCCGGCGCAACGTCAGCTATTCCGATCTGGAATCGGCGCCGGTGGTGGTGCTGGTCGGGTTCGAGCCCGAGGACGAGTCCCCCATCGTGTTCCTGCGACTGCGCAAGGCCGCCCGCAAACGCGGGCTGCCGGTGTACGCGGTCGCGCCGTTCGCCACCCGGGCGCTCGAGAAGATGTCCGGGCGTCTGATCAAGACCGCTCCGGGGAGCGAGGCCGCGGCGCTAGACGGGCTGGCCACCGGCGAGGTCGGCGGCCTGCTGTCCTCCCCCGGCGCGGTCATCATGGTCGGGGAACGCCTGGCCACTGTGCCCGGCGGGTTGTCCGCCGCCGCCCGGCTCGCCGATGCCACCGGGGCCCGGCTGGCGTGGGTGCCGCGCCGCGCCGGCGAGCGCGGCGCGCTGGAGGCCGGCGCGCTGCCCACCCTGCTGCCGGGCGGCCGGCCACTTGACGACGAGGCCGCCCGCGCCCAGATCGCGGCGGCGTGGCACGTCTCCGAATTGCCCTCCGCCGGTGGGCGTGACGTCGGGGGCATCCTGGCCGGCGCCGCCGACGGAACACTGGGCGCCCTGCTGGTCGGCGGTATCGAACCCGACGACTTCGCCGATCCCCAAGCCGTGCTGGCCGCGCTGGACTCCGCGGGCTTCGTGGTCAGCCTGGAGCTGCGGCAGAGCGCGGTGACCGAGCGCGCCGACGTGGTGTTTCCGGTCGCGCCGACGACGCAAAAGGCCGGTGCCTTCGTCAACTGGGAGGGCCGCTACCGCCCCTTCGAGGCGGCGCTGCGCGGCACCATCGCGCAAGCCAGCCAGTCCGACCACCAGGTGCTCGACGCGCTGGCCGAGGAGATGGGCGTCTACCTGGGGCTGTCGACCGCCGAAGCGGCCCGCACGGAATTGGCCGGGCTCGGCACCTGGGACGGCGGCTGGGCGTCCGCCCCGTCCGTCTCGACGCCGGAGCCGGCCACGGCCGGGAACCGGCCTGAAAAAGGACAAGCTGTGCTCACCGGCTGGCGGATGCTCCTCGACAACGGCCGAATGCAAGACGGCGAACCGCATTTGGCCGGAACCGCACGCAAACCCGCGGTTCGGCTATCGGCCGACACAGCCACCGAAATCGGAGCCGCCGACGGCGACGCGGTGACCGTCAGCACGCCGCGCGGATCGATCACCTTGCCGCTGATCATCACCGACATGCCCGACCGAGTGGTGTGGCTTCCGCTGAACTCACCGGGTTGCGCAGTGCACCGGCAGCTGGGCGCAACGCTGGGCAGCACAGTGAAAATCGGAGTGAATTCATGACGAGCTCCCTGTCCGCATTCGGACACGACACATGGTGGCTGGTGCTGGGCAAGGCGTTGGCCATCTTCGTGTTCCTGATGCTGAACGTGTTGGTGGCGATCCTGTTCGAGCGCAAGATCCTTGGCTGGATGCAGCGGCGGCCCGGCCCCAACCGGGCGGGACCGTGGGGCGCCCTGCAGAGCCTGGCCGACGGAATCAAGCTGGCGCTCAAGGAGACCATCACGCCCGGCGGGGTCGACAAGTTCGTCTACTTCGCCGCGCCGGTCATCTCCACGATCCCCGCGTTCACCGCGTTTTCGTTCATCCCGTTCGGCCCGGTGGTGTCGGTGTTCGGCCACCGCACCCCGCTACAGCTGACCGATCTGCCGGTCGCGGTGCTCTTCATCCTGGGCCTGTCGGCGATCGGGGTGTATGGAATCGTGTTGGGTGGTTGGGCGTCCGGGTCCACCTACCCGCTGCTGGGCGGCGTGCGCTCCACCGCCCAGGTCATCTCGTACGAGGTTGCGATGGGCCTGTCGTTCGCGGCGGTCTTCCTCTACGCCGGCTCCATGTCGACGTCGGAGATCATCGCCTCCCAGGACCGGGTCTGGTATGTGTTCCTGCTGCTGCCGTCGTTCTTGATCTACCTCATCTCGATGGTCGGCGAAACCAACCGGGCGCCATTTGATTTGCCCGAGGCCGAGGGTGAGCTGGTCGCCGGCTTCCACACCGAGTACTCGTCGCTGAAGTTCGCGATGTTCATGCTGGCCGAGTACGTCAACATGATGACGGTTTCGTCGCTCGCCACGGTCTTGTTCTTCGGCGGCTGGCATGCCCCTTGGCCGCTCAACATGTGGGCGGGCGCCAACACCGGTTGGTGGCCGGTGCTCTGGTTCACCGCCAAGATGTGGACCTTCCTGTTCTTCTACATGTGGTTGCGGGCCAGCCTGCCCCGGCTGCGCTACGACCAGTTCATGGCGCTGGGCTGGAAGCTGCTGATCCCCGCCTCGCTGGTCTGGGTGTTGATCGCGGCCGTGATCCGCACCGTGCAGAACCAGGGGTATGCGCACTGGACCCCGATCCTGGTGGTCAGCAGCATCGTGTTCGCCACGGCGCTGGTGCTGTTGTTGCGAAAACCGTTCGCCACGCCCGGTATTCGCGCACTGGAGAAACAGCTCCGCCGCCAGTCGAAACAATTGCCGGGGCTGGACAGCGCCGCACCGGCATTCCCGACACCGCCGCTGCCGGCGAAGTCCATGAAGTCCCTGGCGGCCGCGAGTAAGGAGAACGCACGTGGCTAAATTCCTGGACGCCGTCGCCGGATTCGGCGTGACGTTCGCGGCGATGTTCAAAAAGAGGGTCACCGAGGGCTATCCGGAAAAGCCCGGCCCGGTGATGCCGCGCTACCACGGCCGTCATCAACTCAACCGCTACCCAGACGGCCTGGAGAAATGCATCGGTTGCGAGTTGTGCGCGTGGGCGTGCCCGGCCGACGCGATCTACGTCGAGGGCGCGGACAACACCGAGGAACTGAGGTATTCCCCCGGGGAACGCTACGGCCGGGTCTATCAGATCAACTACCTGCGCTGCATCGGCTGCGGCCTGTGCATCGAGGCCTGCCCGACCCGCGCGCTGACCATGACCAACGACTACGAGATGGCCGACGACAACCGCGCCGACCTGATCTATGAGAAGGACCGGCTGCTCGCGCCGCTGCTGCAGGACATGCTCGCTCCCCCGCACCCCAGGGCGGAGGGCGCCACCGACAAGGACTACTACCAGGGCAATGTCACCGCTGACGGCCTGCGGCAGGCCGAAAAGGCCGGGGATTCCCGATGACTGGGTTCACGGGCCAGCTCCTGGCTGCGAATCTGGCTTCCGACACCATCGTTCGCACCTCCACCGGTGAAGCGGTGGCGTTCTGGGTGCTGGGCGCGCTGGCGCTGATCGGCGCGATCGGGGTGGTGCTCGCGGTCAACGCTGTGTATTCGGCGATGTTCCTGGCGATGACGATGATCATCCTCGCGGTGTTCTACATGATCCAGGACGCGCTGTTCCTGGGTGTCGTTCAGGTCGTGGTCTACACCGGCGCGGTGATGATGCTGTTCTTGTTCGTGCTGATGCTGATCGGCGTGGACTCCGCGGAATCTCTGAAGGAGACGCTGCACGGCCAGCGCATCGCCGCGGTGCTGGCCGGGATCGGCTTCGGTGTCCTGTTGATCGCCGCCATCGGCTCCGCCGCGACCGGCAGCTTCGCCGGCCTGACCACCGCCAACGCCAACGGCAACGTGGAAGGGCTTGCGGCGCTGATCTTCTCCCGCTACGTCTGGGCCTTCGAACTGACCAGCGCGCTGCTGATCACCGCGGCGATCGGGGCGATGGTGCTGGCCCACCGCGAACGCTTCGAGCGCCGCAGGACGCAGCGGGAGCTGTCCCAGGAGCGATTCCAGCCCGGCGGGCACCCGACCCCGATGCCCAGCCCAGGCGTCTACGCGCGCCACAACGCCGTCGACGTGGCCGCGCTGCTGCCCGACGGGTCGTACTCGGAGTTGTCGGTGTCGCCGATCCTGCGCAGCCGCGGCGCCGACGGCAAGGCGATCCCCTCCCGTAAGGCGAGCCCCTCCCTCTCACAAGGCGGCACCTCGTGAATCCGGCCAATTACCTGTACCTTTCGGCGCTGCTGTTCACCATCGGAGCCTCGGGTGTGCTGTTGCGACGCAACGCCATCGTGATGTTCATGTGCGTCGAGCTGATGCTGAATGCGGTCAACCTGGCGTTCGTCACGTTCGCGCGGATGCACGGCCACCTGGACGGGCAGATGATCGCGTTCTTCACGATGGTGGTGGCCGCGTGCGAGGTCGTCGTCGGGCTGGCCATCATCATGACGATTTTCCGTGCCCGCAAATCGGCGTCGGTGGACGACGCGAACCTACTCAAAGGCTGACATCGCCAATATGGGGCCAACATGACTCACTACACCTGGCTGCTGGTGGCGCTGCCGCTGGCGGGTGCCGCGATCCTGTTGTTCGGCGGCCGACGCACCGACCCGTGGGGGCACTGGCTGGGTTGCGCCACCGCCCTCGCGGCGTTCGGCGTCGGTCTGAGCCTGCTCAGCGAGCTGCTCGGCCGCGGCGCCGACGACCGGGTCATCCACCAGACGGTGTTCACCTGGATCCCGGTCGGCCAACTGCAGGTTGACCTCGGCCTGCAAATCGATCAGCTGTCGGTGTGTTTCGTCCTGCTGATCTCCGGAGTCGGGTCGCTCATCCACATCTATTCGGTCGCCTACATGGCCGAAGACCCGGACCGGCGCAGGTTTTTCGGCTACCTCAACCTGTTCCTGGCCTCGATGCTGTTGCTGGTGGTCGCCGACAACTACGTGGTGCTCTACGTCGGCTGGGAAGGCGTGGGCCTGGCGTCCTACCTGTTGATCGGGTTCTGGTACCACAAGCCCACGGCGGCCACGGCGGCCAAAAAGGCGTTCGTGATGAACCGCGTCGGGGACGCCGGACTGGCGCTGGGCATGTTCTTGATGTTCAGCACCTTCGGCACGCTGTCCTACGCCGGCGTGTTCTCCGGGGCGCCCGCCGCGAGCCGCGGCGCGCTGACGGCGATGGGCCTGCTGCTGTTGTTGGGCGCCTGCGCCAAGTCCGCCCAGGTCCCGCTGCAGGCCTGGCTGGGTGACGCCATGGAGGGCCCGACGCCGGTGTCCGCGCTGATCCACGCCGCCACCATGGTGACCGCCGGGGTCTACCTGATCGTGCGGTCCAACCCGCTCTACAACCTGGCGCCCGATGCGCAAACCGCCGTCGTCGTCGTCGGCGCGGTCACGTTGCTGCTCGGCGCGTTCATCGGCTGCGCCAAGGACGACATCAAGCGCGCGTTGGCGGCGTCCACGATGAGCCAGATCGGTTACATGGTGCTGGCCGCCGGTCTGGGCCCGGCCGGCTACGCGTTCGCGATCATGCATCTGCTCACCCACGGCTTCTTCAAGGCCGGGCTGTTCCTGGGCTCCGGTGCGGTGATCCACGCCATGCACGAGGAACAGGACATGCGCCGCTATGGCGGACTGCGCGCCGCCCTGCCGGTCACCTTTGCCACCTTCGGTCTCGGCTATCTGGCGATCATCGGCGTGCCGCCGTTCGCGGGCTTCTTCTCCAAGGACGCCATCATCGAGGCCGCGCTGGGCGCCGGCGGCGCCCGCGGTTACGTGCTGGGCGGGGCCGCACTGCTGGGCGCGGGCGTCACCGCGTTCTACATGACGCGCGTGATGCTGATGACCTTCTTCGGCAAAAAACGTTGGGCCCCAGGCATCCATCCCCACGAGGCGCCCGGCCTGATGGCCTGGCCGATGATCCTGCTCGCCGTAGGCTCGGTGTTCTCCGGTGGGCTGCTGGCGTGGCGGGGCACCCTGGCGCGCTGGCTCGAGCCGGTCGTCGGAAAACACGAAGAGGTGACCCACGCCTTCCCGGTGTGGGTCAACACCGCCCTGGCGCTGGGCGTCGTCGCCATCGGGATCGCGGTGGCCTACCGGTTGTACGCCACCGCGGACATCCCTCGGGTGGCGCCGCTTGCGGTGTCGCCAGTCACGACCGCCGCGCGCAGGGACTTCTACGGCGACGCCTTCAACGAAGAGGTGTTCATGCGCCCCGGAGCCGAACTGACCCAAGCGCTTGTCGACGTCGACAACGCGGGCGTGGACGGCTCGGTGAACGCGCTAGCCGCCCTGGTGGGCCGGACTTCGAATCGCCTGCGGGGGCTGCAAACCGGCTTCGCCCGCAATTACGCATTGTCGATGCTGACGGGCGCGGTCCTGGTGATCGCGCTGATCCTGGCGGTGAAACTGTGGTGAACCGCGCCGGCGACGATGCAGTGGGGGCACCACCCGCTTGCGGGGGACGGAGCGATGAGGAGAAGTGGCGCCCATGAATAGCGTTCCCTGGCTGAGCATCCTGTGGCTGGTGCCGCTGGCCGGCTCGGTGCTCGTCATCCTGTTGCCACCGGGGCTGCGCCGGCTCGCCAAGTGGACCGGTCTGGTCTTCGGCGTCCTCACGCTGGCGGTCGCGATCATCGTCACCCTCGGCTTCAAGTCCGGTGGCAGCACCTACCAATTCGTCGAAAGCCATTCCTGGATCCCGACGTTCGGCGCCACCTACTCCCTCGGCGTGGACGGCATCGCCGTGGTGCTGGTGCTGCTCACCGCGGTGCTGATCCCGGTGCTGCAGGTGGCCGGCTGGAATGACGGGGGCGAACGCAGCCCGCGCGGCGTGCACGCCTACGTCGCCCTGACGCTGGCCATCGAGTCGATGGTGCTGATTTCCGTCGTCGCGCTCGACGTGCTCCTCTTCTATGTGTTCTTCGAGGCCATGCTCATCCCGATGTACTTCCTGATCGGGGGCTTCGGCGGCGGTCCAGGCAGGTCACGCGCGGCGGTGAAGTTCTTGCTGTACAACCTGTTCGGCGGGCTGATCATGCTCGCCGCGGTGATCGGGCTGTACGTGGTCACCGCGCAGCACGGATCGGGCACCTTCGACTTCCGCGAGATCGTGGCCGGCGTCGCCTCCGGCCGCTACGGCGCCGACTCCGCGGTCTTCAAGTTGCTATTCCTGGGATTCATGTTCGCCTTCGCCATCAAGGCGCCGCTGTGGCCGTTCCATCGCTGGCTGCCCGACGCCGCGGTCGAGGCGACCCCGGCGACCGCGGTGCTGATGATGGCCGTGATGGACAAGGTCGGCACCTTCGGCATGCTGCGCTACTGTCTGCAGCTGTTTCCGGGCGCCTCAACGTATTTCCGCCCGCTGATCATCGTTCTGGCCGTCATCGGGGTCATCTACGGGGCGATCGTGGCCATCGGGCAGACCGACGTCATGCGCCTGATCGCCTACACCTCCATCTCCCACTTCGGGTTCATCATCCTGGGCATCTTCGTGATGACGAGCCAGGGCCAGAGCGGATCGACGCTGTACATGCTCAACCACGGCCTGTCCACGGCGGCGGTGTTCCTGATCGCGGGATTCCTGATATCCCGGCACGGCAGCCGGAAGATCGCCGATTACGGCGGCGTGCAGAAGGTGGCGCCCATCCTGGCGGGCACGTTCCTCGTCTCAGCTATGGCCACCCTGTCGCTGCCCGGGCTGGCGCCGTTCATCAGCGAATTCCTGGTGCTGCTGGGCACTTTCAACCGATATTGGCTGGCCGCCGGGTTCGGTGTGACCGCGCTGGTGCTGTCCGCCATCTATATGCTGTGGCTCTACCAGCGCATGATGACCGGACCGGTGGCCACCGGCAACGAGAAGATCGGTGACCTGCGCGCCCGCGAATTGGTAGTGGTGGCACCGTTGATCGCCCTGTTGTTCGTGCTCGGTGTCTACCCCAAGCCGGTGCTCGACATCATCAACCCCGCCGTCGAGAGCACCATGACCACGATCGGCCAGCACGATCCGGCGCCGAGCGTGCCGGCCGTCAACCGCGCACCCCGGACAGCCGAAGGACCGCGATGATGACCCTGCCGACCCCCAGCATCGAGTACTTCCTGCTCTGCCCGACGCTCATCGTGTTCGGCGTCGCGGTGGTGGGAGTCCTCGCGGAAGCGTTCCTGCCCAGGCGGGTTCGCTACGGCGCGCAGGTGACGCTGGCCCTGGCCGGTCTGGTCGCGGCGTTCCTGGCGACCGTGGAGGTGGCCGAGTCCATCCCGGCCTCCGGCCGCGCGACCGTGTTGGGCGCCATGGCGATCGACCGGACCACCCTGTACCTGCAGGGCACGGTGCTGCTGGTCGCGGTGCTGGCGGTGATCTTCATCGCCGAACGCACGCAAGCCAAGGCGGAGAGCAAGGTTGCCGCGGGCGTGGGGGCCGCCCGCCCGGCCGGCCTGGATTCGTTCACCCCGCAGGCCTCCGCGGTTCCCGGCAGCGACGCCGAGCGTGACGCGGAGCGGGCCGGAGCCGCGCAGACGGAGCTGTTCCCGCTGGCAATGCTGTCCGTCGGCGGCATGATGGTGTTTCCGGCATCCAACGACCTGTTGACGATGTTCGTTGCGCTCGAAGTGCTTTCGCTGCCCCTGTACCTGATGTGTGGCCTGGCCCGGCATCGGCGCCTGCTGTCGCAGGAGGCGGCGATGAAGTACTTCCTGCTGGGTGCGTTCTCGTCCGCGTTCTTCCTCTACGGTGTGGCGCTGCTGTACGGCGCGACCGGCACGCTGCTGCTGACCGGCATCCGGGACGCGCTGGCGGCGCACGGGGACACCTCGATGGCGTTGGTGGGTGTCGCGCTGCTGGCCGTCGGCCTGCTCTTCAAAGTGGGCGCGGTGCCGTTCCATTCGTGGATTCCGGACGTTTATCAGGGCGCGCCCACCCCCATCACCGGGTTCATGGCGGCGGCCACCAAGGTCGCGGCCTTCGGCGCGCTGCTACGGGTGGTCTACGTCGCGCTGCCGCCGCTGCACGATCAATGGCGGCCGGTGTTGTGGACCATCTCGATTCTCACCATGGCGGTGGGCACCATCACCGCGGTGAACCAGACCGACGTCAAGCGCATGCTGGCCTACTCGTCGGTCGCCCACGTCGGGTTCATCCTCACCGGCGTCATCGCCGACAACCAGGCGGGCCTTTCGTCCACGCTGTTCTACCTGTTGGCCTACAGCTTCAGCACCGTCGGCGCGTTCGCCATCGTGAGCCTGATCCGCGACGCCGACGGCGTCGAGGACGCCACGCTGTCGCACTGGGCGGGGCTGGGCCAACGCTCACCCATTGTGGGCGTGATGTTTTCGATGTTCCTGTTGGCCTTCGCCGGCATCCCGCTGACGAGCGGATTCGTCAGCAAGCTCGCCGTGTTCAAGGCCGCGGCCCAAGGGGGCGCGGCGCCGCTGGTGATCATCGGTGTGGTCGCCAGTGGCATCGCCGCATACTTCTACGTTCGCGTGATCGTGTCGATGTTCTTCACCGAGGCGACCGACGACACCCCGCACGTGGTGGCGCCGGGCGTTCTGAGCAAGGGGGCGATCGCGGTGTGCGCCGCGATCACCGTGGCCTTGGGCATCTTCCCGCAGCCGGTTCTCGACCTGGCCGATTGGGCCGCCCAACTGTTGCACTGAGCTCAGCTCAGGAACGGGCGCAGGGCCAGCACGTAGACCGCCAGCGCCGCCAACGGCGCGGCCAGCGGCAACCACGGTAGTTGCAGCGGAAACGACGTCGCGACCAATCCGGCGAACGTAAAGCTCACGGCCCCAACGACGGTCGGCCAGCTGCCCAGCATCGCCCCGGCCGACGCGCCGGTCGCGTGGCGGCAGACCAGATAAGCGGCCGCGCACAGCCCGGACAGCGCGACGAACACCAGCGGCGGGTCAGACAGCGCGATGGTGGCTACCGACAGCAACACGGCAAGCGTTGCGGCAGGGCGAAATACCGCTCCCCCGGCCACCGCGATCAGCGCCGCCACCCACGTGGCCACCGCCGGCCCGTGCGAGCCGTCGGCGACCAGGCCCACCATCAGCAGACCGAACGCGGCCGAGAACACCGGGGCCAACAGCCGCGGCAGTGTGCCCGCCTCGTCGCTAAACACGGAGCCGTCCCCGCACCCGCCGCCGGCGGTCCGGCAGCACGCCCATGGATTGCTCCAATCCGCCGTCCTGATGCCACAACACGATGTCGACGCCGACGGTGGCCATGTCGCGGTACATGGCGGAGCGCTGCAGCGCCCACATCCGGTTCACCAGCGGATCCTGCTCATCCCCGAACGGGGTGCTGTCGAGGATATCGACGGCGATGACGACATGGCCGCGCCTGCGCAGATCGATCAGCGCGAGCGCGAATTCGGTATCCAGCAACGTGGAGAACGCGATGACGATCGCGCCGGCGGGGACGGCCGCGCGGGGCGCCAAAGTGCCCGTGGTGTTTTCGAATCGATCGCCGGCAGCGAGCACCGTGTCGAGCAACCGATAGAACTGGCGCTGACCGATGTCGGCGCCCAGCCAGCGGGGCTGGTTGCCGCCCAGGGCGACGATCCCGGCGCGATCACCGTGCCGCAAGGCGGTCTGCACGACTTGCGCGGCGCCGCGCACGACACGCTCGGTGGCTGCGGTCGCCGGGCCCGCGGGTTGCCGATAGGTGTCGATCAACACCACCACATCGGCGGCGCGGTCGGTCAGACGCTGCGTGACATGCAGCTCGCCGCGGCGCGCGCTGACCGGCCAGTTCACCGCGCGCAGTTGGTCTCCCGGCACGTAGGCGCGGATATCGGCGTACTCGACGCCGGGGCCGACGTGCCGGGTCAGGTGGGCACCCAGGCGGTCGAGCAGCTCGGTCTGCGGGATCGGCGTCGACTGCGGCGGCGTCAGCGGAAACACGATGACCTCCGCGGCCTCGACGACGGCCGCCCCGGACAGCAGCCCGCCCCGTGCGACGGCGTCCACCCGGGCCCGGATGAAGTACCGGCCCCAGCGTTGCGCCGTCGCGGCAACCGTTTTGGCGTCGCGGGGATCGGCGTCGAGGACATCAAGCTGCATCCCGTCGACGGGCGGAACCGTCAGCTCGACCGCGGAGGCTTCCGTTGCCTCGCCATCCTCCGTCGCCCTAATGCGCAGTCGCGCCCGGTCGCCTTCGAAGCATCGC
>NZ_LZJI01000115.1 GCF_001667775.1 Mycobacterium sp. E1747 | reverse complement strand
CCGACTGAATCCTGATGGCCGCTTCCTTATTGGCCTCTAGATTTTCCGCCCAAATATTGAGAGTCCGCTCGTAGTGCAGCTGCAGCGAGTGCACCCGGGTCAGCTCGAAGCCGGCCGTGACGGCGTACTCCCCGACGGTCTGGGGGGTCGGGAGCCAGCCCCCGGGGAAGATTTCGGTCAGGATGAACTGCGAGAAGTGCACGATCTCGTGGGTCAGCCCCATGCCTCGCGCCCTGGCCTCCTTGAAGGACGGGCGAACGATGGTGTGCAGCAACATGACCCCGTCGGATGGCAGCGCCTCGTAGGCCATCTTGAAGAAGCGGCCGTAGCGCTGGCGGCCGAAGTGCTCGAAGGCGCCGATGGAGACGATGCGGTCGACGGGCTCGTGGAACTTCTCCCAACCCTCCAACAGCACCCGTCGGGTGCGGGGGGTGTCCATCTCGTCGAACGTCTTCTGCACGTGCTCGGCCTGGTTCTCCGACAACGTCAACCCCACGACGTTCACGTCGTACTTCTCGATGGCCCGGCGCATGGTCGCGCCCCAGCCGCAGCCGATGTCCAGCAGCGTCATACCCGGTTCCAGCTTCAGCTTGCCCAGCGCCAGGTCGATCTTGGCGAGCTGCGCCTCTTCGAGCGTCATGTCGTCGCGCTCGAAGTAGGCGCAGCTGTACGTCTGGGTAGGGTCGAGGAACAG
>NZ_LZJI01000114.1 GCF_001667775.1 Mycobacterium sp. E1747 | reverse complement strand
AACGCAGGCGCATCGACGCCGATGAACGCCGCAGCGCCGTCCTGCGCCGCGAATTAGCCGATCTGACCGAGCGAAGTAATCAACGCTTCCAGCAGTGGCAGGACGCCGTCGCTGACCTAGACGAGTTGTGGTCCACCGTTGAGGACGACCTGTTGCCGTGGATTCGGGAGGCGTACAGCAAGCTCCTCGAGCGGGGGATCGATATCCGCCGGCCACCGCCGATCCGCCGCCGCGAACGCCGCCGCTCATCCCGACATGAGCTCATCGACCGGGATTGAACAGTGACCAGGTTGAGGCCCGCAGACCGGGCGTGGCTCGGGTTGGCCGGTCTGATCATCCTCTATGAGGTGGCCGCCGATGAAGGCGAGCTGCTTTCGGAGGCCGCAGACCGCTACATGCTCGCCCATCCGTGGATCACCCGGTTCGTGGCGTTCTCCATCGCGGCGCATCTATGCAATCTTGTGAAGGATCGCTACGATCCGCTGCATTGGCTGTTCACGGCCAAGCGGCTGCTCCGCCACCAGTAACACCCCACGAAGCGCCCCCCAGCCCCGATCCGGCTGGGGGCGCTATTCGTGTATCTAGGTCTCGATGACGATTGAATCCAAGCCGGCGCGGATCAACGCCGATGGGAACGCCGACCGGGCCGCTAACGCGATCTCATCCAGCTGCGGGATACGTTCCTTGGTGCCGAACTGGCGAAGGTCATCCACAATGATCGTCGATCCCGCAGGCGTGACATCGGCGAGGCGCTGCAACGTCGACCCGGCCGGTTCGCTCTCATCACCCTCCGCAGTCCCAGGCCCAGAGAAATGCCCATCGAGAAAAATGAGCGGCGGGGTGGCGCAGCCAGCCACGATTTTCGGCACCTCCACGGTCGAATCACCACAGATCAGGGTGATCTTCGGATTGGCTCCGAGCCGCTGTTGGACTTCCGCGAACAGACCCTCATGGAGCTCAACGGAGAAAACCTGGTCGGCGTAGTCGGCCATATAGGCGGTGGTGGCCCCCTTGTAGGTGCCGGCCTCCACAAAGATCCGGTGCCCGCGGGACTCGAACACGTCCCGCAGGTGGCGTTGCTTCGCCGTCGCTGGGGGTGAGACGCGGTAGTCACCGCGCAGCCAACCATAGATAGCGGCCCGCCTAGTGGGCTCCAACGAGCGCCGGTTCAACTGGATGTTCAATGCAGCATAGAGCGGATGTTCCAACACCCTGGCCATTGGTGAACCTCCGTATGGAATCGTGAGACGGGCTTCTTAGTGTGGCATTCAGACGCTGCTTCTTAGAGCGGGACCGGTAAATCGCGGGCGGCATTCGCTAACCCCAGGACAGCCCGACCACCGGCCGACCACCACGACTCCCGCACCGGCTCCTCAACAGCCTCGCTGTAGGCCAGCGGCGTTGGTTCTTCGTCCCTGAGATCCACGGACGTTTCATCATCGTCCACAAGGCTGATCCTCTAATCGCCGGTTGTCGTCACCGTGACGAATTTCAGGATGCTTGGCCATACCCATCCCCGCCGCTAGGGAATGCGGCCTGGGCTGCAGCCTCAGATACGCGCCGCACCTCGGAGCTAGATACCGCTGTATACCTTTGGGTTGTGGCTACGGAAGCGTGCCCGAGGGCCTCCTGAACCGCACGCAGGTTACCAGTCCCGGCGTACCCTCGAGTCGCGAATCGATGCCGAAGTTTGTGCATCGACCATCCGGGAGGCATCGCCTTGCTGACGAGCTTTCCTACGTGGCCAGGAGAAACGTGGCCGTCGATCTGCCCTGGAAAGACGAACCCGCCATGCGGCCTAGCATGGGCGATCTCCACAGCCAGTGATGTGGTAATCGGCACGACACGCTGCTTGCCACCCTTCCCATGGACGATCAGTTGGGGGCCTTCGGGGTGGTCGATCAGGTCATTCGTGTGTACCTGTGCGACCTCGGCACGGCGGAGCCCGGCCTCACCGGCCAGCCGGGCCATGAGCAGTACGCGTGCATCTGACATCGCCAGGATGCTGCGCCATATCTCATCGGTGGCTGGTCTGGGCTTGCCTGTTGCTGCCCGGATTGCTGGCAAAGACATTGTTGGATCATCGTCAATAAGTCCAGCCTGCAGACACCACCGGTAAAACGAGGTGAGGCTTGCCCGCAAGCCACGCCGGTGTTCGGTGGATAGGTCAGGCATGCCGAGTATGCCGATGAGGTCGAGTGAGGATACCTCTTTGGGGTGTGCGAAGCCGAGCTTTCGTGCGACTGAGCGGACGTGTGCCCTGCGGGTGCGACGTGTTTCCTTTGATGTTCCCCCCGCGATGAGCCATGTCAGCCAGCCGTCGATCGCCGCTTCCCAGGGTGCTGGTAAGACGTACGACAGGCTGTGAATGTGGTTCATGGCATGTATTCCTACTATTAGGGGTGGATCATCGTTACTGATTCGTAGATATTCATAGGCGCAGCTAAGTCGCGCTGAGTAACTACACAGCGTCGTCATAGACCACTAATCAACAGATTAGTGGTGTGTGGGGTTGTCGGTGCGGTGATTCCTGTTGTGTCGCAACAGGTTAAGCACGACTCACGCGGCTAGCGCGAGATGCACGACCTCTGATCGATAGGTTCCTGGTTCGAGTCCAGGCGGGGGAGCAAGGTTGAGACTCGGTCTCCGGTGCTCCGCGCGTCGAGCCGGTAAATCTGCAGACAATGTGCGAGTGCGCGCGTGCAGGATTACAGCCTCGATGAGGGTGGCGCCGAAGCCCACGCCGCTGGCGCCGCACCCGAACGACCCGGCGCCTTCTCATCGGAAGCGCGCTAGTCGTATGCCGGGGTCCACATGGTGTCGAGGACCGCTTGCCGAGCGTCGGCATGGCTTCGCGTCGCGACCCCGTCTGCTACGGCGGCGTGATAGACGGCTTCGGCGACCGACGTGGAGATAGCGCGCAAGTCCTTGACATCGGGCAGCAACGAATCGCCGCTAGCCGACGGGCTCGCTTGTCGCACAACGGCTTTCGCGGCGGCCTGCAGCATCCCCTTGGTGAGCAGCCGGGCCCCCGCCACGATGATGCCCAGCCCGATTCCGGGGAACACCAGCACGTTGTTGGCCTGCCCGATCGTGTGGGTGGTGCCGTCGTACTCGATCGGCGCGACGGGGGTGCCGGTGGTGATCAGCGCCTTGCCGTCGGACCACTGCAGCACGTCGGCCGGCATGGCTTCCATCCGCGAGGTCGGGTTGGACAGCGGGAAGATCATCGGGCGCTCGCAGGACGCGGTCATGGCCTGCACGACCTTCTCGGTGAAGGCGCCGAAAACAGCCGAGGAGCCCAGCAGGATGGTGGGGGAGGCGAGCTTGATGGCGTCCACCAATCCCACCCGGTTCCCGGCGGCCACCCCGAGCCCGGCGCGGTTCTTCGCATAGGGCACTTGAAAGTCCCGCAGATCGTCCATGTCGTCGAACAGCAGGCCCTGTCGGTCGATCGGCCAGATCTGCGCCGCGGCCTGCTCGACGGAGGCGCCGTCGGACACCATGGCGTCGCGGATCTGGTCGGCGACCCCGATCCCGGCGGTGCCGGCACCGAAGACAATCACCCGCTGATCGCGCATCGGCACCCCGGTGAGATGACAGCCGCCGTACACGGCCGCCACGACCACCGCGCCGGTTCCCTGGACGTCGTCGTTGAACACGCAGTACTTCTCGCCGTAATCGTGCAGGATCCGTCGCGCGTTCAACGGCCCGAAGTCCTCGAAATGCAGGATCGCCCTCGGGAAGAGCCGGTGCGCGGTTTCGATGTAGCGGTTGACGAACGCGTCGTACTCCTCGCCGCGGCGTCGCGCGTGCCGATTGCCCAAATAGAACGGATCTTGCAGCAGCTGCTCGTTATTGGTGCCGACGTCGAGCGAGACCGCGATGCAGCGGCGCGGGTCGATCCCAGCGCCGGCGGTGTACAGCGCCAACTTGCCCACCGCGATCTGGATGCCGCCGACGCCCCAGTCACCGATACCCAGGATGGCCTCGGCGTCCGTGCACACGATCAGGTCCACGTCGTCGGGCTCCAGCCCGAAAGTTTGGAACGCCGCCTCGATGTCGTCGGGCTCGTCGATGCTCAGAAAAAGCCCCCGCTGTCCGCGGTATTCGTCCGAAAACCGTTGAATGGCCTCTCCGACGGTGGGCGTGTAGACCACCGGCATCAGCTCGGGCAGATGGTCTTCCAGCACCTTGTAGTAGAGCAGCTCGTGGCGGTAATGCAACTGCTCCAAGAGCAGGTTGCGGCCGAGATCCGTTGCCAGGCTTTGCAGTTGCTGCCACACCCGGTCGGCCTGTTGGTCGAGCGTCAGCACCGCCGAGGGAAGTCGCCCGGTCAGCCCCAGCTGCCGCCGCTGCTCATGGGTAAAGCCGACTCCCCGGTTCAGGCTCGGCGCGGCCAGTGCCGGCGGGATCCGCGGCGCGTGGGCGTCGTACATGGCGATCTCACCTCCGCTGACTGGGCCGTTCAGGCCAACCGTAGCGTCGATCGCGGTGAACGCATCTTGAAAAGCGGTTGAAGCGCCGGTCCTCAGTCGCCGACCGCGACGCCCGGCCGACCGCCCGACCAGGCCGACACCGGCGGCAGGTCCAGGTGCTCGCGCAGCGTCGCGCCGTGGTAGTCGGTGCGGAAGGTACCGCGTTCCTGCAACAGTGGCACCACCCTGTCGACGAATTCGTCGAGGCCGCGTGGCGTCAGGTGCGGCACCAGGATGAAGCCGTCGCAGGCATCCAACTGCACATGGCGATCGATCTCGTCGGCGACCTGCGCCGGCGTCCCGACGAACTGTTGGCGACTCGTCACTTCGATGATCAGTTGCCGGATCGACAGGTTCTCGGCCTGCGCGCGGGCCCGCCACGTCGCCGCGACGGTTTTCGGATCGCCGTGGCGGACGCGCCCCCGGGTGATATCGGGGTTCTCGACCGGCTCGACGTCGGGCAGCGGCCCGTCGTGATCGTAGGCGGACAGATCGGTTCCCCAGACCTGCTCCAAGAACGCGATCGCCGTCGGGCCGCTGACCTGTTGCTCGCGGATGTGACGCGCGTTGTCCTCCGCCTCTTGCGGGGTGTCGCCGAGCGCGAACGTCGCGCCGGGCAGGACCTTCAGGTGGTCGGGGTTCCGCCCGTAGGCGGCGGCCCGGTTCTTGACGTCGGCGTAGTAGCGCTGGCCCGCTTCCAGCGATCCGTGCAGCGTGAACAGCGCATCGGCGTGCCGGGCGCCGAAGTCCCGGCCATCGCTGGAGTCACCGGCCTGCAGCAGCACCGGATGGCCCTGCGGGCCGGCGGGAAGCGAGGCCAAGCCGCGGACGTCGAACTGCGCACCGTGGTGTTCGACGGGGTGGATCCGGGTGGGGTCGGCGTAGATGCCGGCATCGACGTCGGCGGCCACCGCGTCGGGCGCCCAGCCGTCCCAGAACCGCCGGGCGACGGTGATGAATTCCTCGGCCCGCTGGTACCGGTCGGCGTGGTTGAGGAACCCGCCGCGGCGGAAGTTCTCTCCGGTGAACGCGTCGGAGGAGGTGACCATGTTCCACGCCGCGCGGCCCTCGGAGAGGTGATCCAAGGTCGCGAATTGCCTTGCCACCTCGTAGGGTTCGTTAAAGGTGGTGTTGATGGTTCCGGCCAGACCGAGCCGATCGGTGACCGCGGCGAGGGCGGCCAGCACGGTGAAGGTGTCGGGCCTGCCCACGACGTCGAGGTCGTGAATCTTGCCGCGGTGTTCGCGCAGCCGCAGCCCCTCGGCCAGGAAGAAGAAGTCGAACAGGCCGCGTTCGGCGGTTCGGGCCAGGTGCACGAACGATTCGAACGCGATCTGGCTGCCGGCGTCCGGATCGGACCACACGGTGGTGTTGTTGACTCCGGGAAAGTGCGCGCCGAGGATTATCTGCTTGCGGCGCTTGATCGTTCGCGTGCTCATCCGGTCAGCCCCCAGCGCTTGGCGATCAGCTCGTGCGAGCGCAGCCGGTCTGCGTGCCGGTGCGTGACCGATGTGATCACGAGTTCGTCGGCGCCGGTCACCCGGCGCAGCAGTTCCAGCCGATCGGCGACCTCGTCCGGATTGCCGACGAATTGCGTTGCGGTGCGGTCGGCCACCAGCCCGAGTTCGTCGTCGGTGAGGGGTTCGAAGAGGTCGGGATCGGGGTAGGGGATGGCGCCCTGCCCGCCGCGGATGGAATAGACCCAGCGGCCATAACTGGACGCCAGGTGGTGAGCGGTGGCGCTGTCCTCGGCGACTACGACGTCGGCCGAGACCACCACGTAGGGCCTGGCCAGCCGAGCGGACGGCCGGAACGCTTCCCGATAGGCGGCGATCGCGTCCAGCGCGGTGCCCGGGGTGATGTGGTAACTGGCCACGAACGGCAGCCCGCGGGCGCCCGCGACCTCCGCGCTCTGCCCACGCGTGCTGCCGAAGATCCACGGCGTCAACTGGCTGTGTTCGCCTGGGACAGCGTGCAATTCATGACCGTCGTGGGTATAGGTGCCGTCGAGTAGCGCTTCGATCGCACCGATCTGCTCGGCGAAATCGGCCGGTTGCGCGCACGGTTGGGTGAGCACGGCGGCCTGCGCCCGTATCCGCCCGCTTGTCATCAGCGCCGTCGGGTCGAACGGCGGGGGGATGACGACGCCGTCCACGTCGCCCCACGGCCGAGGGGCGTATGGCGGCGACGCGGCCGCCTCCGTACGTCGCTGCCCGGACCGGCCCAGACCCATGTCGATGCGCCCGGGGTGAAGTGCGTCGATGATGCCGAAGCTCTCCAGGACCGCGATCGGTGTGGTGTGGCCGATCTGCACCGCGGCCGAGCCGACACGGATGTGGTTGGTGGCCGCGGCGATCTGTCCGATCAGCACCGCCGGCGACGAGCTGGCCACCGCGACGAAGTGGTGCTCGGCGAGCCAATAGCGCTTGTAACCCCATTGTTCGGCATGCTGGGCGAGGTCGATCGTGTTGCGTAGCGCTGTGGCGGCGTCGCACCCGGCGCTGATCGGGGACAGATCGAGGATGGACAGCGGGGTGACGGTCACGTCGCCACCGCCGCGTAGCGGTTGGGTGCGGGGGCCAATTCGAGCCGCTCGCGCAGTGTTTCGCCGTCGCGGTAGGCGGTGCGGAACACCCCGGCGCGCTGCAGCGCCGGCACCAGCTCGTCGACAATCACGGGCAGGTCGATCGCGTTGACCGCGGGCCGCAGCCGCACCCCGTCGACGCCGGCGTCCTGCCAGTTCAATAGCAACTCGGCCAGATCGCCTGCGCTGCCGGCGAACACGTGCGCGTCGGAGGAGACCGCGGCGGTGGGCGTCAGTGGGTCGTCGACCAGCGCGACGACGAGGTCGGCGTACACCTTGAGCGCACGGCCCGTCGCGCGCCCCGCTTGGGCGACGTCGCGCAACATCGAGCGCAGCGAGTCGTCGTCGTGCGGGGTGATCAGCACGACGTCGGCGCCACTCGCCGCGAACTCGTAGACACCCGGCGCGTGCGCCAGCGCCAGCACCACCGGCTGGCCCTGCGGCGGCCGCGGGGTGATGGACGGGCCCTTGACCGAGAAGTGCTTGCCGGCGAAGTCGATGTAATGCAATTTGTCGCGGTCGATGTAACGCCCGGTGGCCACGTCACGGATGACGGCGTCGTCTTCCCAGCTGTCCCAGAGCCGCCTCGCCACCTCCACGGCGTCGGCGGCCTCGTCGAACAGCTCGTCGGCCTCGAGGCGGGCCCGCCGCCCGAACAGCGCGGCCTCGTGCGCCGTGGCGCTCACCCGCACCTGCCAGCCCGCCCGGCCGTGGGAGATATGGTCCAGCGTCGCAATCGCTTTGGACACGTGGAAGGGCTCGGTGTGGGTGACGGTCGCGACGGGCACCAATCCGATGTGTGTGGTGACTGGCGCTATGCGCGCGGCGACCAGGACGGCATCCGCGCGTCCCGCCAGCCGCCGCGGGGATATCTCGGGCCGCCGCCCCGGCTGAACGTCAAATGAGTCGTCGATGGTCAGGAAGTCGAGCAGGCCGCGCTCGGCGACGGCGGCCAGGGCGCCCCAGTACCGGCCGCCGAGGTGTGTGCCGCCGGTGGCGTTGTGGGCGAAGGCGTATCGCCACGCGTGTGGGTGCCAGCCGTAGCCGTCCAGCCCCACGGCCAGATGTAGCTCGGTCATGGCACGCCTTCCGATTCGTTGCTAACCCACTGTGCAACGCTCGGGGCGACAATGCATTCCATGGCCGTATTAAGTTCACCGTGAGTAATACTTCGCCGAGTTCAGGCCGCACGCCGGGCGGAAAAGGCGTTCGGTGACTTGATGATTCGAGGGCTAAGCCAATAGCGGTTGCAGCGCCGCCCGCAGGTCGCCGGCCTTCGGCACCCCGGCGCTACGGTAGCGCTGACGGCCCTCGGCATCGAAGATCAACGTGGTTGGCAGCGACAGCACCGATAGCCGCTTGGCGGCGGCGGGATTGGCGTCGATATCGATCTCCACGTGCGACACGTCGGGAAGATCGGCGCAGACTTGGTCGACGACGCGGCGCACCGACGCGCAGGGACCACACCACGCTGCGCTGAAGTGCACTACCGTCGGACCCGCCTGTGCCAAGCCGAGGTCGGACGTGTCCGGTGGGGAATCAGGGCTGGTCTCCCGCAGCACCCCGGAGCGGCGATTGAACATCGCGCCGGCCGCCGTGGCGACACCCAGCGCCGCGACCAGCGCCGTCCCCGCGATGACAAGAGTGCTCACGTGGTCCTCAGATGGAGAAGTCTTCGCCGTGCCATACGCCGGCTTCCGGCGGCCGGATCACCCGCTCGGATTGTTGTTGTCCGTCGTTGGCCGACTCCAGCTTGGCTACCCGGGTGAGCAGCGACTGCAGACTGACACCCACGAGGTCGGGCATCATCGAGTCGTCCGGGCTGCTTCGCCCATGGCGGCTGATGACCTGTCCGGGTACCCCGGTCACCACGGCGCTCGACGGAACCTCCTTGACGACGACGGCATTGGCGCCGATCCGGCTGTCGTCGCCGATCTTGATCGCGCCGAGCACCTTGGCGCCGGCGCCGATGATGACCCGGTCGCCGATGGTCGGGTGGCGTTTGCCGGTGTCCCGTCCGCTGCCGCCGAGGGTGACGCCGTGGTAGATGGTCACGTCCTCGCCTACCTCGGCCGTCTCGCCGATCACCACGCCGGTCGCGTGGTCGATGAACAACCCCGGGCCAAGGGCCGCGCCGGGGTGAATCTCGACTCCGGTGAGAATGCGGACGACCTCCGCAAACGTCCGCGCGGCGAGCCGGGCACCGCGATTCCACAGCCAATGGTTGATGCGGTGGCCCCAGATCGCATGCACACCCGGGTAGGCGAATATCACCTGCAGCGTGGTCGGGCGGGCCGGGTCGCGCTCCCTGGCGGCCCGGATGTCACGTCGAATGTCTGCGAGCATGACTAATCCGCCAGGTCGGCGAAGAGCGGGGTGCTCAGATACCGCTCACCGAAGCTCGGCAATACCACCACGACCAGCTTGCCGGCGTTCTCCGGGCGGCGGGCCACCTGCAGCGCCGCGACGACGGCCGCGCCCGAGGAGATGCCGACCAGCAGTCCCTCCTCCCGGGCCAACCGACGTGCCATGTCCAGAGATTCTTCGTTGCCGACCGTGATGACCTCGTCTACCAGGTCCACTTCGAGCACCGGCGGCACGAACCCGGCGCCGATGCCCTGAATCGGGTGCGGCCCCTTCTGGCCACCGGAGAGGACCGGTGACGCGGCCGGCTCCACGGCCACGAATCGCGCCGACGGCTTGCGCTCCTTGATCACCTGAGCGACGCCGGTGAGCGTTCCCCCGGTGCCCACCCCGGCTACGAAAAAGTCGATCTTGCCGTCGGTGTCGCGCCACACCTCCTCAGCGGTGGTTTTGCGGTGGATCGCGGGGTTGGCGGGGTTCTCGAACTGTTGCGGGATGAAATACCGTTGGTCGTTCTTGGCCAGCTCTTCGGCCTTGGCGATGGCTCCGGCCATGCCTTCGGCGCCCGGCGTTAGCACTATCTCTGCGCCGAACGCGCGCAATAACATTCGGCGTTCGGTGCTCATCGTGTCCGGCATCGTCAGCACGCACCGGTAGCCGCGTGCCGCGCACACCATCGCCAGCGCGATACCGGTGTTTCCGCTCGTCGGCTCCAGGATGATCGTGTCGGGTTTGATCAGCCCCGCCTGCTCGGCCGCATCCAGCATGGCGACACCGATGCGGTCCTTCACGCTGTTTGCGGGGTTGAAGAACTCCAGCTTGGCGACGACGTCGGCGACCGCCCCTTCGGTGACCCGATTCAGCCGGACCAGCGGCGTGTTCCCGATCAGTTGTGTGACGTTATCTGCGATGCTCATCTGTCTTCCTCAGGCGATGTCGGTACATGACTCGTCGGTCTGCCAGCTGATGTCGAATTCGATGGCCACGGCCGTGGGTACGGTCAAGGCGATGGGTGTGAATCGATGTGCCGCTCCCTCCAGCGCGACGCCGGTCAGCACCCGGCCGGGGAGGCTTTCCGGTGTTGTCGCGGTGACCGTCGTTGTGGACGTACCCGGGGCGGGCCGCAGGTAAAAGTCCGTGCCCGCCTGCACAATGCCGACGATCGTCTCACCGTCGGAGTCGACGAGCGTGTGTCCGTCACCGACGTTGAGCGTCAACGGGATTGGCACTTGAAACGGTCCTACAAGCTCCGAATTGGCGGTTGCTTCGATATCGACTAGTTGTGGTTCCACCGTATCGCGCGAGGCTTTGCGCGCCGCAGTGATCAGATAATTGTAGAGGTGCACAATTCGATCAGCATTGCGGTAGTGGCGGGCGCCGGTCAGCCAGAAGCGAACATGGTCGATTATCGGGCTGGCCGCGTCGGTCGTTGCGATCAATCGATAATGGCGATAGCCACGCCCGCCGCTGCCGTGGCTGCTGGACGACAGCGTGCTACCCACCCCGAGCGTGCGCCGATGACGGCCCTTGCCCGCGCCCACCGTCAGTGGAGAACCCGAAATGTCTTGCCATGCAACACCGTCGGTCGACTTTTGTAGCGTCAAGCCGACGGCGGCGTCTGAGTCGACCCACACCGAGTAACCACCGAGTTGCGGTTCGCCGTCGAATTCGAAGGTCATCACGCGTCCGGCCATCCGGCGTACCTTGACGGGGACATTGAGGGGCCGAGTGTCCAGGGTCAAACCGTTGGTGAAATGCCAAATCGCGGCCTGGGTGGCGGCGATCGCCTCGTGTTCGCTGATGTGGGCCCTCCCCGGGGGGTCGCCCGCGGCGCGCAGTTGTTCGCTCAGTTCGGCCGTCGTGCGCATCGGGAAAGAGTTGCGCAGGATCCAGTCGACCTCGGCTTCGTGGTCGCGGCTGCGCAGGTGGGGCAGTGCCGACCAGCTGCCCAGGCGGTAGCGGGATGGCTCATGAGGCGCGATGCCGAAGAAGTCCAGGGAATACGCGTGGAGATTGGGATTGACCCTGATCAGGTCGGTCCGGGCAGAGCTACCGTCGGCGAACACAACCGTGTCCACGGTATGGGAGTACGTGCCCCCGCGGTAGCGCGTCATCCGCGCGACTTCGGTTGCCGGCCTGACGAGAACCCGGTGCCGGGTCTCCACCGGCGCGGAGGCGCGGGTGGGTAGTGACATCACTGTCATGGATGGTTGTCTTCCTGAAAGTTTTTGCTGGTGAACGCGCGGCTGGCGGCCGGGGGCGGTGGTAGCCCCATCAATGGGCAGGGCGCGGGATTTCTACTGCGTCTTCAGAGCGTCAGGAAATCAACAACAGCGACAACAACAGCAGGCGGCGATGCGCGAAGGAACGAAGCGCGGCTGAACGGCCTGTTGCATGGCCCCCACTATAGGCCCAGTTGAATATCACTGTCAGATTGCGGGCGCTTTACGGCCCTTTAACTCAGCGCGGGAGTAATGCTTTGCCCGGCTCCGACGGTCCCTTAGGCTCGGCGCGCGAACCCGGCCACGGCGGGTGATCATGGACCTGCCGCACCACGCTGCAGCATTTCGATCGAGCACGGAAGGACCACGATGACGTCGGCTCAAAGCGAGTCTCAGGCACTCGGCGATCTTGCAGCTAGACAGCTTGCCAACGCGACCAAAACCGTCCCGCAGCTTTCCACCATCACGCCCCGCTGGTTGCTGCACCTGCTGAGCTGGGTGCCGGTGGAAGCTGGCCTGTATCGCGTCAACCGGGTGGTCAACCCCGAAGGGGTCGCGATCAAGGCCGAAGCCGGAGCCGGCACCGAGGAACCGCTGCCGGAGACCTACGTCGACTACGAGACCAGCCCGCGCGAATACACGCTGCGAAGCATCTCGACCCTGGTCGACATCCATACCCGGGTGTCCGACCTGTACTCGAGTCCGCACGATCAGATCGCGCAGCAGCTGCGGCTGACCATCGAGACGATCAAGGAGCGTCAGGAGTTCGAGTTGGTCAACAGCCCCGAGTACGGGCTGCTGGCCCAGGCGACTCCCGAGCAGACCATCCAGACGCTGGCGGGCGCTCCGGCGCCCGATGACCTGGACGCGCTGATCACCAAGGTGTGGAAGACGCCCAGCTTCTTCCTCACCCACCCGCTGGGCATCGCCGCTTTCGGCCGTGAGGCCACCTACCGGGGTGTGCCCCCGCCGGTGGTCAGCCTGTTCGGCGCGCAGTTCATCACCTGGCGCGGTATCCCGCTGATCCCGTCGGACAAGGTGCCGGTGGAAGACGGGAAGACCAAGTTCATCCTGGTGCGCACCGGGGAAGAGCGGCAGGGTGTGGTCGGCCTTTTCCAGCCGGGCCTGGTCGGCGAGCAGGCGCCGGGGCTGTCGGTGCGATTCACCGGCATCAACCAGTCGGCAATCGCGACGTATCTGGTGACCCTCTATACGTCCCTGGCCGTGCTCACCGACGACGCGCTCGCCGTGCTCGACGACGTCGCCGTGGACCAGTTCCATGAGTACAAGTGAGTACCGAGCGGTAGACGCCGAGAGCGACCTGCCCATCAGCGCCGCGGAACTCGCCGCGCTGGCGACCCAGCTGTATGCGGCCAGCATCCGGCCGGGTCCCGACAGCCCGCCGCAATCGGTGCCGGTCGCCCCGCGTGGCAGCGCGCCGGATGCCACGGCGGCCACGTCGGCCGGGCAGGCGGCCGCCGGCGCCACCGACGTGTATCCGGGGCCGGTCCCGGTGCTGGGTGTCACCGACATCTATCTTCCTGCGCCGACGTCACCCGAACCCGAAACGCCACCGCAGTCGGTCCCCGTCGCCCCGCGCGGCGGCGTGCCGGACGCCACGGCCGCGACCTCGACCGGGCGGGCGGCTGCCGCGGCCGTCGACGTGTATCCGGCGCCGATTCCGGCGCTGGGTGTCACCGACATCTACCTTCCGGCTCCGGCGGCAGCGGAGCCGGACTCCCCGCCCCAGACGATTCCCGTCGCGCCCCGTGGCGGCGTGCCGGATACGACCGCCGGCCTCGGTGACTTCGGCGGTTTCGGGGTGCCGACCCAAGGCATCGTGCCGACCGTGCCCGGGGCGGTGGCCGGGGTTGCCCCGGCAGTCCCGGCGGCTCCGCGTGGGGCATCGCCGTACGCAGTGCCCGCCTGGGGATCCCAGCCGCCCGCCGTGCCCGACCTGGGCTGGTCGGACGGCGGCGCACCAACGGCGGCACCGACAGGTGACGAGCGGAATTATGACTTCCTGAGTATCGCCGATGCGGTGCCGCGGCTGCCCGACGAGCACGAAGTGTTCGATGTCAGCGCGATCCGGGCGGATTTCCCGATCCTGAAGGAAGTCGTCAACGGAAAGCCGTTGATCTGGTTCGACAACGCGGCGACCACCCAGAAGCCACAGGTGGTGATAGACCGGCTGTCACACTTCTACGCCCACGAGAACTCCAACATTCACCGCGCGGCACACGAATTGGCGGCCCGGGCTACCGATGCGTACGAAGAGGCCCGTGACACCGTGGCCGATTTCATCGGCGCTCCCAGCTCCGAGAACATCGTGTTCGTCCGCGGCACCACCGAAGCCATTAACCTGGTGGCGCACGCCTGGGGCGCAAAGCATCTGCAACCAGGCGACGAAATCGTCATCACCCACCTCGAACACCACGCCAATATCGTTCCCTGGCAACTTATTTCACAAAAGACCGGGGCGATCCTGAAGGTTGCGCCGATCGACGACGCCGGCAACCTGTTGCTAAGCGAATTCGAGGAACTGCTCGGTCCTCGGACGAAGCTGGTGGCCGCCACTCAGGTGTCCAATGCGCTGGGCACGGTGGTGCCGGTCGACAAGATCGTGGAATTGGGTCATCGCTATGGCGCCCGGGTGCTGATCGACGGGGCTCAGTCGATCCAGCACATGCCCGTCGACATGGCCGAACTCGGCGCCGACTTCTTCGTGTTCTCCGGACATAAGATTTATGGCCCCACCGGAATTGGCGCTCTCTACGGTACCGAGGAAGCGCTGACGGAGACGCCGCCGTGGCAGGGCGGCGGTCACATGATTGCCGACGTGACGATCGAACGCTCGCTGTATCAGGGGCCGCCGACCAAGTTCGAGGCCGGCACCGGCAACATCGCCGACGCGGTCGGGCTGACCGAGGCGCTGCGCTACGTGCAGCGGTTGGGCATCGAACGCATCGCGGCCTACGAGCACTCGTTGCTTCAGTACGCGACGCCGCGCCTCGCCGACATTCCCGGTGTCCGGTTGGTGGGCACCGCAACCGACAAGGCCAGCGTGTTGTCCTTCGTGCTCGCGGGACACGAGCCGCTCGAAGTGGGGAAGGCGCTCAACGCGGAGGGTATCGCGGTCCGCGCCGGGCATCACTGCGCGCAGCCCGCGCTCCGGCGGCTGGGGCTGGAGGCCACCGTTCGCCCGTCGTTCGCGTTCTACAACACGTTCGAGGAGATCGACGTCTTCCTCCGGGCGGTGCGCAGGATCGCCGAGGGTGGCACCAACGTCGGGTGACGGCCCACCCGGGGCTAAGTGCCCGTGTACCAACCCAACACGCGCGATGTCAGCAACACGATGCCCAGCGAGACCGCGGCGACGACGGTGAGCCCGATGACCGCGACCACCAGAGGTCGCCAACCGGTGCGCGCGATTTGGCGGATGTCGGTATTGAGCCCCACACCGGCGAAGGTCAGCAGGAACGCCCATTTCGACACGTTGGCGAGGTTGGCAGTCTGGCCCTTGGTCAGCCAGCCCGCAGTCGCGATCGCGGAGACCACGAGGAAGCCGAGCACGAACTTCGGGAACTTTTCCCAGACGAACGCGGCCTTGGCTTTTGCCCCGGGCGCGATCTCGTCGGCCTGGCCCCGCGCGGCCCAGTACAGCGCAAAGCCCAGGACCACGAATCCGATCAGTGCGTTGCGGGTCGACTTCACCAGCACCGCGATCTTGCCGGCATGCTCGGAGTAGAGGTAGCCGGTGGCCGTGGTCTCGGCGGTGTTATCCACGGAAAGGCCTGCCCACAGGCCGAATTCGTGGTCGGTCAGCCCGATCGCGTGGCCCAACGGCGGCAGCACGAACAGCGACACCGCGCCCAAAGCCAGGATCGCCGCGATCGCGTAGCTGACATCGGAGTTGCGGGCCCGGATCGCGCCCTTGGCCGCCACAATGGCCGACACCCCGCAGATGGACGTTCCGATCGCCAGCAGTGAGCCGAGCTTGCCCGACAACCCGAACGCGCGCGCCGCGACGATGATGATCGTCCCCGCTATCGTCATGTCCACCAGGATCTGCACCAGGCTGATGCCGCCCAGTTTGACGATATCGCCCAGCACGAAACGCGAGCCCAACGCCACGATCCCGACCTTGAGCCAGAACTCGTAGGTCAGCACACCGGGTCGGAAGATCGGATGTAGGCCTATGGTGTTGGTGATCAGCAGCCCAATCACGATGGCCCACAACACATATTCGATGTCGGGGACGGTCCAGTGCTGGTGTTTGGCCAGCCCGTTCCACCAGACCTGGGCGTATTTACCCAGTACCCCGACCCCCACGAGAAGCACGATGCCCGGCACATAGTCGAGCGGGCGGGTGCTGGTGAAAGTGGCCTCGACGGACGTCTCGTCGGGCTCGGCGCGAAGGGTGCTCACGCGATCACCACGGAACCTTGGGGAGCACGTTGGCCACCGCCAGCGCGACGATCACGCCGGCCACCGCGGTCGCCCACCAGTCCACCGATATCGAGCCGAGCACCGCGGGCCAGCCGGGTCGCGCCCTGGCCTCTTCCTCGCGTCGGTCAATGGGACCGCTTTCACCCACGATGACCGCTCCTCGTTCGCCTTCGGCGGCCCGGGCGTCGCACGGCCGCTGACGGAATGGTGACGTGTCGGGCGGTCCGGAGCAAGTGATTAGCTCGCCCTGAATCTAGGGTGCGCCGCCGGCGGGCCGCGGTCAGGTTGGCAGGCCGAGCTTTTCGGCATCCGCGCGGTAGCGGTCCGCCCACTCATCGGAGCGCTGGTCGGCCTGGCGTTCCAGTACGGGCTCGGGGGCCAGCCGCGGGTCGAGTCCGAGCGCCTCCAGTATGGACGCCACGACCTGAGTCAGGTTGCGCCACAATACCGGGTAGGGGATCTCCATCGGTTTGACGCCTTCGTCGGCGAACCAATTCCGCCAGCCCTCATTTTGGGCGCGCAGCATGGTGACGACGTGCGCGATCGCACCGGCGTGATAGGTGGCGCGCGCATCGCGAGCCGGGTCAGGCCTGCCTCGCCACACCCGCGTCTGCACCGCGCGCCAGAACGACACCGCCTGCGAAATCACATCGGGCCGATGCACGTAGATGAACAGTGGCTCTTCGCCCACCACGTCGGTGATGGCGGCCAGAAGACCGTCGCCGCTGCGATTCGGGAGATTCTTCGCGCGGTTCAGCAAGAGTGGTGTCTGGTTCCACATCAGCTTGCCGCCCCAAACGCCGTTCGGCGTCCTGCCGACCGTCCGGATGTAGTCGCGCCAGATCTCGGGCGGCGCGAGGTCAGGTGTCCCGGGGTCAAGCGGGTCGAGCAGGCTCAGTATCGATTCGTCCTCCACCCCGGCAAACCACTCGCGCGGCTGTGGGGCCTGGCTGGTGGCGGGCAGGTATTGAAAGAACTCCTGCGGCTCGCCGGCGACGCCGGTCGCGCGCAGCGACTCGACCAGCAGCGTGCTGCCGCTCCGTTGGGAGGCCAACACCAGGTAGGAGGACGGGGTATCGGTCACCCGAGTAAGCGTATCCGGGCGGAAATGCTGTTGGTATCGGCGCTTTTAGTTTCATCCTGAACCTAACCCTTGATTTGAGCACCGAAAATCCGCACCGTGTCGTCTGGCGGGGGTGGCCGAACGGGACGGTGGCCGTGGGCGCTCAACCGAGTTGTTGGCAACGGAGGACTCGTCAAGCGACGAGCGGGGATTCCGCGTCCCCGCTATCGAGGCGTTCCGCCAAATCTGTGACATTCACTCCACGCTGGGCCGGCGGTGTTCGTGCCCCACCTGCCGGGTGCCCGGCGGTCCGACTCGGTCGCTGAGCGAACGAGGAACCGCTTTGGGGTTTAGCTGTTCTCGTGTGCCGCGTGCGCAGACGGCACTAGTCCTGCTCGAGACGTTACTCGCGTTGGCCAACTTAGCTTCGTGTTGATTCCAACCCTGACGCAGTGTTCGGTTTGCCCGTACATTCCTCGCGTGATCTAGGCGCGCAAACTGACACCGCGGTCGGCGTGTAACAACAACCGGTGCTTTCGCGCTGTTGCATTACGAGAATGGAAAACGGGATTGGGCCATATGGACGGCGGCTGGTCGGAGCGCGGCTCATGAACGGCTCCACCATCGCGAAGCCCATGAATGCGTTGGGCGAATTCTTCCTCCTCAGCGCCCAAGCGCTAATCGCCGCGGTGCGGGGTCCGTGGGCCTGGCGGGAGTTGCTCGAGCAGATCTGGTTCGTCGCGCGGGTTTCCATCTTTCCGACGATCATGCTGTCGATCCCGTACACGGTCCTCATCGTGTTCGTCCTGAACATCCTGTTGGTCGAAATCGGCGCCGGTGATTTGTCCGGCGCCGGCGCGGGTTTGGCGTCGGTGACGCAGGTCGGACCCGTCGTCACGGCGATGGTCGTCTCCGGGGCTGGGTCGACCGCGATGTGCGCCGACCTGGGCGCCCGCACCATCCGCGAAGAAATCGACGCGATGAAGGTAATCGGCGTCGATCCGATTCAGGCCCTGGTGGTTCCCCGCATCATCGCCGCAACGTTCGTCGCGGTCCTGCTCTACTCGGTGGTCGCGGTTACCGGGCTGGCGGGCAGCTACGTTTTCGTGGTCTTCGTTCAGCACGTCACCCCCGGCGCGTTCGTCGCGGGCATGACGCTCGTCACCGGGCTTCCCCAGGTGGTGACGTCGCTGATCAAGGCCACCCTGTTCGGGTTGTCGGCGGGTCTGATCGCCTGCTACAAGGGCCTGTCGGTGGGCGGCGGTCCCACCGGCGTGGGCAATGCCGTGAACGAGACCGTTGTCTTTTCTTTCATGGCCCTGTTTTTCATCAACATCGTGCTCACCGCGCTCGGCGTGAAGGTCACCGCGAAATGACCGACGCAGCGCGGGAACCGTCGTGGATCGTCACCCTTGGCCCGAGGGTGACCGACTACGCCCGCAAGCTCGGTGAACAGACGGTGTTCTACGGGCAATCCCTGGCCAACATGATCGACGCGGTACGGCGCTATCCAGGCGAGCTGCTCCGACTGATCGCCGAAATGGGCATGGGCACAGGCGCTTTGGCGGTGATTGGAGGGACCGTAGGCATCATCGGCTTCCTCACCCTGACCACCGGCGCCCTGGTCGCCGTCCAGGGCTACGACACGCTGTCCAACGTCGGAGTCGAGGCCCTGACCGGTTTTCTGTCGGCCTTTTTGAATGTTCGGATGATCGCGCCGTGCACCGCCGGACTGGCACTGGCGGCCACGATCGGTGCCGGTGCGACCGCGCAACTGGGGGCCATGCGGATCAACGAGGAGATCGACGCGCTGGAGGTGATGGGTATCCGCGCCATCACGTATTTGTCGTCGACGCGGATCATCGCCGGGATCCTGGTCGTCGTCCCGCTCTACGCCGTCGCGGTATTGATGTCGTTCATCGCGGCCAAGTTCCTGACGATCTACAGCTACGGCCAGTCGCGCGGGGTATACGAGCACTACTTCTCCACGTTCTTGCGCCCCACCGACTTGTTCTGGTCGTTTCTGGCGGCTCTAACCATGGCGACGGGCGTCATGGTTGTGCACACCTACTACGGTTTCACCGCGACAGGCGGTCCCGCGGGGGTGGGGGAGGCTGTCGGGCGTTCCGTGCGGTCATCGATGATCGTCACGGCGTTTGTCTGCCTGGCGATTTCGTTGTCCGTGTACGGGCAGTCCGGCAACTTCAACCTGTCGGGATGACCGCATGAGCAATCACAGCGAGAATGGGCCGGGGCAACGGAATCGGGTCCGGCGCAGCAGGATCGATCCGATCTGGTGGGCGCCCACTCTGTTCATCCTCGTGGCGGCGGTTATCGCGTTGACCGCGGGGGCGTTCTCGGGCAAATTCCAGGAATCGATCCCGCTGACGCTGGTGTCGGATCGGGCCGGGCTGGTGATGGAGCCGGGCGCCAAGGTCAAGCTGCGCGGCGTGCAGGTCGGCCAGGTGGGATCGATCGGCACCGACGTGAAAGCGGCTCAGCTGCAACTCAAGATGCAGCCGGGGCCGTTCAAGTATCTGCCGAGCAACCTCGAGGCGGAGATCAAGTCGACCACGGCGTTTGGGTCGAAGTACGTCGACCTGATCGTGCCCGAACACCCCAGCGCGACTCCGCTCAAGCCCGGCGCGGTGCTGCGATCCCGCAACGTCACCGTCGAAGTCAACACCGTCTTCGAGAATCTGCAGTCCGTGGTGCAGGCCATCGACCCGGCCAAGATGAACTCGATCCTATCGGCGTTCGCCCAGTCGGTGCGTGGCAAGGGCGACCGGATCGGGCACGCGATCACCGATGCGAACGACATCCTGTTGACCGTCAACCCCCGCATGCACACCATCGACCGTGATTGGCGGCTGTTCGGCAAGACGGCAGCCATCTATTCCGATGCGGCACACGACATCCTGTCGATCCTCGACTCGGCGACGACGACCAGCGCCACCCTCACCGAAAACCAGCGGTCGCTCGACACGCTGCTGTTGTCCGCGGCGGGCCTCAGTCAGGCCGGTATCAACGTCATCGGCCGCGACGAGGCCAACATCGTCCGCTCGGTCAACCTGCTCGATCCGACCACGGCGCTGTTCAACAAGTACTCCCCGACGTTCACCTGCCTGTTCACGGGGGCGCAGTGGTACGTGGAGCACGGCGGTCGGGACACGCTGGGCGGCAACGGCTATTCGTTCATCATGGACGCCGGGTTGCTCTTCGGCGACGACCCGTACCGGTACCCCAAGCACCTGCCGAAGGTGAACGCCACCGGGGGGCCGGGCGGCCGGCCCAGCTGTGGTTCGCTGCCCGACCCGAGCGCCAACTTCCCGGTGCGCGCGCTGGTCACCGACACCGGGTGGGGCGCCGCTCCGAACGAGATCCGCACCAACGTCGCCGCCGGTAACCCTTGGTGGTCTAACTACTTCCCGACGACCAAGAACCCGCCCGAGGCGCCGCGCTACTTCTTCCGCGGGGGCCAGCCACCCCCATGAGAAAGAACCTTTCGAGCATCATTGCGCGCGTTGCGCTCTTCACGACGGTCTGCCTTGTGTTCACGTTCACCCTGATCACGGTGTTCGGCCAGTTGCGCTTCGAGGACCGCACCGGCTATCAGGCCGTCTTCACCAACATCTCCGGCCTGAAGTCCGGCAACTTCGTGCGCATCGCCGGGGTGGAAGTCGGCAAGGTCGGCGACCTCACCCTGCATCGCGACGGCACGGTCACCGTCGGCTTCTCGGTGGACAAGGGGGTCCGCCTGACCGAGGGCACGAAAGCGGTCGTCCGGTATGAGAATCTGATCGGCGATCGCTATCTCGCTCTCGAAGAGGGACCCGGGCCGCCGCACCGTCTGGCGCCCGGCGCAACGATTCCGCCGGCACGGACGTCACCCGCGCTGGACATCGACGCGCTGATCGGCGGCTTCCGCCCGCTGTTCCGGGCGCTGGATCCCGACCAGGTCAACGCGCTTTCGGGGGAGCTGCTGCGTATCTTTCAGGGGCAGGGCGGGACTCTCGCCTCGGTACTGGCGCAGACGTCGACGCTGACCTCCACCCTTGCGGGGCGAAGCGAGCTGATCGGTGAGCTGATCAAGAACCTCAACACCGTGCTGCACACCTTCGCCGCGCGCGACCACCAATTTTCCGACGGGCTGGACAAACTGTCCGCGCTCGTTGACGGCCTGGCCCAGCGCAAGGAGGACATCTCGACGGGACTGGCCTATATCAACGCGGCCGCGGGCTCGATCACCGACCTGCTGGTGCAGGCGCGCCAGCCGATCAAGGACGTCGTGCACGAAACCGACCGGATGTCGGCTCAGGTGCTGGCCGACCGCGAGTACGTCGACAACCTGCTCAAGCAGCTGCCCGACACCTACCAGGTGCTGGCTCGGCAAGGGCTGAACGGCGACTACTTCGGCTTCTACTTCTGCGAGGTGTTGCTGAAGCTGAACGGCAAGGGGGGCAATCCAATCTACGTCAAGTTGCTCGGCCAGGCGAGCGGGCGGTGCACGCCGCAATGAGGTTGCCCAAGCCCCAATCCCTCAGCGCGCGAAGCCCACTCACGATCGGCCTGATGGGCACAGCGATCGTGGTTTTCGTCGCCGTGGCCGCTTTTCAGTACGACAAGCTGCCGTTCATCAAGAACACCAACGACTATGCGGCGTACTTCGCCGAAGCCGGTGGCATCAAGACGGGCAACACGGTACGCGTTTCCGGCATGGGCGTCGGCCGAGTCTCGGACATCCGCCTGGAGGGCACCAAGGTCCGAGTGGGCTTCACCGTTGGCAAGGGAATCCAGCTGGGCGACCGCACCGAAGCGGCGATCAAGACCGAGACGATCCTGGGCAGCAAGATGCTGGAGCTGACGTCGCGCGGTGCAGGCACGCTGACCGGCGTCATCCCGCTGGAGCGCACCACCTCACCCTACGATCTTCCGGTCGCGCTGGGCGACCTCACGACCACCATCAGTGGCCTGGACACCAACCAATTGTCCTCGGCGCTGACGACGTTGGCCGAAACCTTCAAGGAAACGCCGGCGGACCTCAAACCCGCGCTGCAGGGCGTGGCCCGATTCTCGCAAGCCCTCAACAACCGCGACGAGCAACTGCGCAGCCTGCTGGGCAACGCCAACAAGGTCTCCGGGGTGCTGGGCCGGCGCAGCCAGCAGATCGCCGGCCTGGTTGCGAACTCCAACGCGTTGCTGGCCGCGCTGCTGGACGAACGCGATTCGATCGACGCGCTGATGAACAACCTCACCGCGGTGTCGCACCAGATCTCGGGGCTGGTGAACGACAACCGGACTCAACTCAAGCCCGCCCTCGACAAGCTCAACGGCGTCCTCGAGATCCTGGACAACCGCAAGGAAGAGCTGCAGCAGACGCTGCCGAAGTTCAAGCGGTACGCAATGTCGTTCGGTGAAGTCCTGGGCTCGGGGCCGTTCTTCAAGGCGTACGTCGCCAACCTGATCCCCGGTCAGCTGGGCGGGCCGACCCTCGATGCGCGGATGTACGACCGGCCGCTGGACCCCAACCAGAAGCTGCCGTCGGAGTCCGTCGATCCGCCGACCGGGAGCCCGCCCGTGCCGCCGGAGAATGCGCCGCACCCGATCTGGTCGCAGCCGCCCTCACCGGGTCCGACCCCTGAGCCGAGCCCCGCGCCCACGGAAGCCGGCGGGCGATGACGCGGCGAACCCTGCGCCGGGTCACCGCCATCAGCCTGGCCGTGACCTTGGTCGTCGCGTCGTTTCTGGTGGCGAGGCAACTCTGGAATGATGTCGAAAAGAACACGTATTCGGCCTATTTCGCCGAGGCCAACGGCCTGTTCGTCGGCGACGAGATCCGGATCCTCGGGGTCGCCGTCGGTGTGGTGGACAAGATCGAGCCGCAGCCGGCGAATTCCAAGGTGACTTTCTCCGTCGACAAGCGCTACCCGGTGCCGGCCGACGCGCGCGCCGCGATCCTGTCGCCGTCACTGGTGACGTCCCGCGCGATCCAGCTCGTTCCGGCCTACTCCGGCGGCCCAAAGCTGAGTCCCGGGGCGTCGATCCCGCTGAACCGCACCGCCGTTCCCGTCGAATGGGACGACTTTCGCAAGCAGCTGGAGAAGCTGACCGACGCCCTGCAGCCGACAACCCCCGGCGGGGTGAACCCGGCGGGCGAGTTCATCAACTCGGCCGCGGACAACCTGCGCGGCCAGGGTGATACCGCCCGCGACACCGTCATCAAGCTCTCGCAAGCGATTTCGGCGCTCGGCGACCACGCCGACGACATCTTCAGCACGGTGCGCAATCTCCAGTTGCTGGTGTCGGCGCTGTACTCGAGCAGCGACCTGCTGGCCTCATTCAACCAGAACCTGGCCAGCGTGACGACGATCCTGACGAACAGCCCGAACGAAATCGCCAACGCGGTCAAGGGACTCGACGGGACGCTGGCCGACGTGCGCGAGTTCCTCGCCGAAAACCGGGAAGCCGTTGGGACGACCTTCGACCGGATGAGCTCGATCACGACGGCCCTCAACGACAGCCGCGCCGACATCAAGCAGATTCTGCATGTCGTACCGACGGTGTTCCAGAACTTCATGAACATCTATCAGCCGGCTCAGAGCGCGATGAGCGGCATTCTGGCGCTGAACAACTTCGCCGACATCCCGCAATGGATCTGCAGCTCGATCGAGGCGGCCGCCCGGGCGCGGCTGGACCGGGTGTCGAAGCTGTGCCTGCAGTACGTCAACCCGATCATCAAAAACCGCATCTACAACTACATTCCGGTCGGGCTCAACCCGTTCGTCGGCACGCAGGCCCGGCCCACCGAGATCACCTACAGCGAAGACTGGCTGCGCCCCGGTTACACGCCACCGCAGCCTCCGGAGGCGCCTACGCCGCCGGAGGCGCCCCCGCCCGCGGTCCTCGACAACCAGCCGCAGCCGACGCAGGCGCCCCCGCCGGAGAACAACGTGAGCTCGACCCAGGTCCTACAGAACCTCATGCTGCCGACGGGGGGGTCATGAGACGCGCGCTGGCCGCCGTGCTCGGCCTCGCCTGCGTGGCCGCGCTGTCGGGATGCCAATGGCGCGGCTTGAACTCGTTCAAGTTGCCGGGCACCGCCGGCGGGGGGCCGGGCGCCTACACAATCCAGGCGCAACTACCCGACGTGGTCACCATCCAGCAGAACACGCGAGTGCGGGTCGACGACGTCAACGTCGGCGACGTCACCAAGATCGAGCTTCAGGACTGGCATGCCCTGGTGACCATGCGCATCAACGGGGACGTCCACCTGCCGGCCAATTCGACGGCCAAGCTCGGACAGACCAGCCTGCTGGGATCGATGCACATCGAACTCGCACCACCCAAGGACGAGCCGCCGGTCGGTGAGCTGGGGAACGGGTCGGTGATCCCGTTGTCGCGCGCGAGCATGTATCCGACCACCGAACAGACGCTCGCCTCGGTGTCAATCCTGTTGAACGGCGGCGGCATCGGGCAGCTGCAGGAGATCAACCAGGCGATCGCCAAGGCATTCGGCGGCAGGGAAAACGAGATGCGGAGCCTGCTGGGCCGACTCGACGAGTTCATCAGGGGCACCAATGCCCAGACCGACGACATCATCGCCGCCGCCGAGCACCTCAACTCGCTCGCCGGGCAGTTCGCCGACAAGGACCCGGAGGTGGACAAGGCGCTGATGACGGTGCCCAAAGCGCTGGCGATCCTGGCCGAGGAACGCACCAAGATCGCCGATGCGATCGACCAACTCGGAAAGTTCAGTGCCATCGCGGCCGACACCATCCACCAGAGCAGGGAATCCCTGGTGAACAACCTCCGCAACATCGCCCCGGTGCTGCGGTCGCTCGCCGACGCCGGACCGGCGCTCACCAAGGGCCTGGACGGCCTGGCCACCTATCCGTGGCCGACATCCACCGTGAAGAACTGGTTCCGCGGCGACTACGCCAACCTCACGATGATCGTCGATCTGACGCTGAGTCGCATCGACACCTCGCTGTTCACCGGGTCCCGCTGGGAGGGCAACCTCACCGAACTCGAAATGCAGTGGGGACGCACGATCGGCATGCAGCCGAGCCCGGTGACCGGCGGTAACCCGCTCACCTTTCCCTACCACAACGGGGGTTACTGATGCTGCGCCTGAACCGCCGGACGTGGATCCAGCTGGCCGTACTGTCGTTGGTCACCGTCATATCCTGTGGCGCAATGGCTTTCAACTTCATGAAGTTGCCGCAAACCCTGTTCGGAATCGGGGAGTACAACGTCACGGTGGACCTGCCGTCCTCGGGCGGGCTCTACAAGACCTCGGTCGTCACCTACCGCGGCACCGACGTCGGCCAGGTCAAGTCGGTGGACGTCACCGCAACGGGTGTGCGTGCCGTGCTCGCCCTGAGGTCGGGCGTCACCGTCCCCTCCGACGTGCAGGCGTCGGTGCACAGCCGCTCGGCGATCGGCGAGCAGTACATCGATCTGACCCCGCCGCCGGGCAAGGAGTCAGAACAGTCCCGGCCGCTGCGCGCCGGCGACGTCATCCCCGCCGGCCGGGTCGACGTTCCGGTCGACATCGGGCACCTGCTGGACATGACCAATCGTGCGCTGCAAGCGATTCCGCGGGACAACCTGCGCACGGTCATCGACGAGACCGACCGCGCGGTCAGTGGACTGGGCCCCGAGCTGTCCCGGATCGTCGACGGATCCACGGCGCTGGCCATCGCGGGCGGACGCACCGCCGACCCGCTCGCCGCCCTGATCGACCAGTCGCCCGCGGTGCTCAACTCCCAGGTGCAGACGTCGGACGCGATCGGGACGTGGGCCAATCGCACCTCCGCCATCATGGCGCAGTTCAAGGCGCAGAACGCGGCGGTGCGAGACCTGTTGACGCAGGGCAGTTCCGGGCTGGAGGAAGGCCGCGCGCTGTTCGACCGAATGGCACCGGCCGTGCCGGTGTTGATGGCCAACCTGGTGAGCCTCGGTGACATCGCGGTGGTCTACCGCCACGACATCGAGCAGATACTCGTCCTCCTTCCGCAGGGCATCGCGGTGATGTCGGCGGCACTGGTGCCCAACCTGAACAGCAAGCAGGAGTACAAAGGCTTCTACCTCGACTTCAACCTCAACCTCAACCTGCCGCCGCCGTGCACGACGGGCTTCCTGCCGCCCACGCAGCGTCGCTCACCGGCCGACGTCGACGCCCCGGACCGGCCGGCGGCCGAACTGTATTGCCGCGTCCCGCAGGATTCCGAGCTCAATGTGCGTGGGGCACGCAACATTCCCTGCGAGACGAAGCCGGACAAGCGCGCCCCCACAGTCGAGTTGTGTGAGAGCGACGAAGAATACGTGCCGCTTAACGACGGCTACAACTGGAAGGGCGACCCGAACGCCACCTACAGCGGCCAGGGCGTGCCCCAGTACCCGCCCGGTCAGGACCCACGGCTGCCGCCGCCGCGCACGCCGCCGCCGCTCGCCGTGGCCACTTACGACCCGGCCAACGGGGACTACATAGGCCCCGACGGGCGCCGCTACACAGAATTCGACCTCGCGCACCCGCGTGCCAAGAACTGGCAGTCACTTCTGGTGCCGCCGGCCTAAGCAAAAGGAGCAAGATGGCTGAAGATGCGGAGAAGCACGAAGCCGCCGATGTCACTGAGGAATTCAGCGAATCGACGGCGGCCGACGACAGCGATATCGCCGAGCAGGCCAGCGAGGCTGACGACACCGCTGAGGACCTAGCGGGTGCGAAGAACCGACTCGCCCGCCTACGGCGCCATGCGACCCCGCGGCTATCGCACACCGGGCGGGCGTTATTGGCCGGCGCCCTCGTGGTGGCGGTGCTGGCGGGATTGACCGGTTGGCTCGGCTACCGGGCCTACCAGAAGCACGAGGCCCAAGCACAGCGCGATCTGTTCGTGCAGGTGGCGCGTCAGGGTGCGGTGAACCTCACCACCATCAACTACACAGAGGTCGACGCCGACGTGCAGCGCATCATCGATCTGGCCACCGGAGCCTTCCGTGCGGACTTCGAGCAGCGGTCCAAGCCGTTCATCGAGGTCGTCAAGGCGGCGCAATCGAAATCCGAAGGCACCGTGACCGATGCCGGCCTGGAGTCACAGCACGGCGACGCGGCCCAGGTCCTGGTCGCGGTCGCGGTGAAATCGCGCACCGCCGGCGGCGAGGAGGCGCCGCGGGAGTGGCGCATGCGGATCGAGGTTCGGTCGGTCGGTGACGACGCCAAGGTGTCGAACGTGGTGTTCGTGCCATGACGACGTTGAGTGAAACCCAAACGCACGACGAGGAACTGGTCGACGCCGACGACGCGGCGACACCCGAGGAATCAGATGCCGTCGCCATCGAGGAGGGCCATGACGACGAGCCCGGTACCACGCGGCCAAGGCCACCGATCGCGTGGTCGCGCGTTGTCGCGTATGGGGTGTTGCCTGCGCTGGCGTTGCTGCTGGCGCTCGGCGCGGGCTACTTCAAGTGGGTGGTGGCCTCGTCCGATGACCTCGCGCGGGTGCGAGCGGAATCGGTGCGGGCCGCGAGCGAAGACGCCATCGCCCTACTGTCGTACAAGGCCGAGTCGGTGGACAAGGACCTGGCCGCCGCACGCGAGCGACTGACCGGAGACTTCAAGGACGCCTACACGGAGCTGACCCGCCGGGTGGTCATCCCGGGCGCGAAGGAAAGACACATTACCGCGGCCGCCAAAGTCACTGCCGCGGCGCCGGTTTCGGCGACCGCCAACCACGCCGTGGTCCTGCTGTACGTCAACCAGACCGTCACGATCGGCGAGGGTGCGCCCACCGACACACAGCCGGTTATCCGGGTGGCGGTGGAAAGAGTCAACGGCCGATGGCTGGTTTCGCATTTCGACCCGGTGTGAGCGGAGTGGTCATGATCGGATGGGTACGCGCGCTCCCCGCGGCCGTGCTTCTCGCCGCGCCGGTGCTGCTGCCCGGGACGGCGCATGCCGACAATAAGCGGCTCAACAGCGCCGTCGTCTCCGCGGTCTACACGCTGCAACACCAGGCGGGCTGCACCAACGACGTCATCAGGGACAACGCGCTGACGCTGGCCGCGCAGTGGCACGCCGACGACATGATGAACAACCGAAGCGTCAACGACGACATCGGATCCGATGGATCGACGCCGCAGGACCGGGCCAACGCCGCCGGGTTCCGCGGCAAAGCGTCCGAAACGATCGCGATCAACCCGGCCATCGCCATCAGCAGCCTGGAGCTGGTCAACCAGTGGTATTACAACCCCGACGACATGGCGATCATTCGCGACTGCGCGAACAGCTCCATGGGGGTGTGGTCGGAGAACAGCATGGACCGCACGGTCGTGGTGGCCATGTACGGGCAGCCGGCCCCGCGCAATCGATAACAGTTCAGCCGGTGCCCGCGGACCGCCGGACGGTCTGGCGGAAGCCGCTCGAATGTCGGACGTCCCCGCAGCGCTGGGCGTTGGTTGGCCCGGGTATGAGCGATTGGCGCAAGGCCATCTCTTCAGTCGGGCCACCGACCTGATTGACCTCGTCGCGTCGTCGTAGTCGTGCCGGCGTCGGAGGGGGCCGCGGCTTCCAGTAGAAATCTGTGGTAAGGCAACAGGTGTCGACTGCAGAGATCCGATAGACCGGGGTCAGCCGTCGAGCCGCGACACAACCGCCTTCACGTCGGGGGCGGCACCGCGGTTGTACGGCAATTTGGACAACACCGTGGCCATGGCGCATGTGTTGCTCAGCGCGGCGTACGTCAACCCGCCCCCGATCAACGCGGCAACCCACTTCAGCCGTGGGACCACGACGCTGCCCACAACGGACGACAGCACCACCGATCCGGCGACGAGCCGAACCTGACGCTCCAGTTCCCAACGCTGCGCGCCGCGGTCCACCTCGAAACCTTGGCCCTCCCAGTCGGTGATGCCCCGTTCCAGCACCCGCCCACTGATCAGCCCGGCGTCGCGCAACAGCGCTTGCGCCTCGGTCGAGCGTTGCCCCGAACGGCACACCAGCACGACATCGCCGTCGCTGCCCAGGCGCTCGGCGATCTCGGCGCCGTGTTGGTGCAGGAGATCGAGCGGCACATTGACGGATCCGGCGATATGCGCGGTTTCGAATTCTGCGGGGGTCCGCACGTCGACCACGCGTGGGGACTTAGGCGACTCGATCAGCCTGCGCAGCTCGATGGAGGTGATGGCGTCGACGGCAGGTGCGTTCATGGTTACTCCCAAGGCGTAACGGAGGTTGTTATCCCGAGCTTTTCGGCGTTGCCGTATTCGTCGTCGATTAGCACCACTTGGCGATGATGGCGGTCGAGGAGCGCGGCAGCGATCGATGCGCGGTACCCACTGGCGCAATGGATCCATAACTCGCGGTCCTGGGGAAACTCGCCGATGCGCTGAGGCAGTTCGTGCAAGGCGATGTTGATCGCGTCGCGGACGTGGCCGCTGTCGAATTCGCCGGGCTGGCGCACATCGAGCACGAGGACACGCGCGTCGTCGAGCACATCGATGAGGTCCTCGAAGCTCGCCACGCGATAGCTCCGCAGCTCGGATCCGGCAGCGAGCGCATGGATGTCGCCGGTGGCGCTGCCGGTCAGTCGGTCGACGCCGATGCGGGAGAGTTCACGCTGAGCTTCGGCCACCTGCGCGGCGTCTTCCCCAATCAACGTCAGCGGTGCGCCCCACGCGTAAAGCCAGCCAAGGTAATTGACGAAAGACCCGGAGAACTCGAAGCCATACGTGCCGGCCAGATGGCCGGACGCGAACGCTGTTCGGTTGCGCAAGTCGACGACCCATTCGCCGGCATCGATGCTCGCGCGAAGCTCGTCGGGATGCACCGGTTTTATGGGGGAGAGGTCCGGCGCGTCGGGGCCCGCCCTGTTGATCACGCCCATGTGCGCGTAGTAGGCGGGATACGCGGACAGCTCGGACAGCAGTTGCTCGACGTAGTCCTCTTCGTCCTGGGTGAGCGCCGGGTTGGTATGGCTTTCGTCGCCGATTGTCGACTCGTCGCTGTCTGTGGGGGCGGCCGAACAGAAGCTGCCGAAGCCATGGGTGGGATAGACGGCCGTGCTCGCGGGCAATTCGCCCGCAATCCGACGAACCGAGCGATACTGCAGCCGAGTCAATTCGGCGGCGTGCTCTTCGCCGGCCAGGTCGGTCCTGCCGGTGCTGCCGAACAGCAGGGAACCGCCGGTGAACACCCCGACCGTTCCGCCGTCAGCGTCGCGCAGCACATAGCTGGCATGGTGGTGCGTGTGCCCGGGCGTGGACAACGCCTCGAGGTGGAGTCCGCCCGTGTCGATCCGGTCGCCATCGCCGACGGGGTGGTGCGAGAATTCGACGTCTTCCCCGGCGGGAAGAACGTATTCTGCGCCGGTGGCTCGGGCGAGCGCCAGGCCGCCGGTCACGTAATCGTTGTGGATGTGGGTCTCGAGCACGTGCGTGATGCGCAGGCCTCCGGCCAACGCCAGCACCCGGTCGATGTCACGCTGCGGGTCGATGACCACCGCGACCTCGCCGTCGCTGACCAGGTAACTGCGGTCGCCCAACCCGGAGGTTTCGATAACCGATACGTCCACCATCGTTGTTCCAAGATGCTCGATTCGCGCTCGCCGACCGACCAGTCCAACCTAACCGCCAGCAAACCGGGTGTCTCCGTGGCTCCTTCACCTCGGAGGGGGGCGGTTGACAATCCGGATCCCATGGTGTGGGCGTTGATAGCGCGTAAGCACCGCTCAACGACTCATCGCTATGAGGTGGGGTCGAGTTGAATTCCGCAAACCGTTTGGCCACTGGGGCCGGCACCAATTTCAACCCCGGTGATTCCTTCTCCGCGCGGTCCAGACGCGGGCCGCGGAAGTGCTACCGGCTCGACATGGAGTCGGCGTCGCCCGGGAAGACGCGTCGCCCGTCGGCCGTGAAGTCGCAGGCGCACCATTGGCCCCGGTCCTGCGACCGCCGAAGCTGTGTCCCGCGCTTGCGCATCAGATGCTGCTTGTACACCTTGTCGCGCTGCTGCGGCGAGAAAGCGAAGTCCAAATTGATCGGCAACCCGGCCCAGTCGACCTGGTCGCCGGGCTGCTCGTCTGCCGCGCCACGCCACAGCCGGCACTGCAGTGGGCAGACCGGCCGCACGGTGGTGTCCTCGCGGGGCCCGTCAAAATCCAGAGCCACTACGTCCCTCCTCGGCGCGACCAATGACTGAATGGTGCAGCGAGGTTGTTTCAGCGGCAGGTGCGTGACGTTTCCGTCGTATTACGAGTCGGGCCGCAAACCAGGGGGCCTAGTAGACGTCGCGGTGGTAGCGCTTGTCGGCGCTCAACGACCGGACGTACTCCTTCGCCGCGTCGGGCTCGAGGCCGCCATGTTCGGCCGCGAGCTCACAGAGGGCGCGGTCGACGTCCTTGGCCATCGGGTCCGCGGTCCCGCAGACGTACAGTTGCGCCCCGTCCTGCAGCCAGCGCCACAGCTCCGCTCCGCGGCTGCGCATCAGATGTTGCACATAGATCTTGTCGCGCTGGTCCCGCGAGAACGCCAGGTCCAGCTCGGTCAGCAGCCCGTCGGCGTGCATCTGCTCGATCTCGTCGCGGTAGTAGAAGTCGCTGGCGGCGTGCTGCTCGCCGAAGAACAGCCAATTGGGACCCGTGTGCCCGAGCGCGCGTCGTTCCTGAAGGAACCCGCGAAACGGCGCGATGCCGGTGCCCGGGCCGACCATGATCATCGGCGTATCCGGGTCGCGGGGCGGCCGGAAATTGCTCGATGGCTGCAGATAAACGGCGATGCGATCGCCGGGGGATCGGTCGGCGAGGTAGGTCGAACACACCCCGCGGCGCGGGACGCCCTGGAAGTTGTAGCGCACCGGCGAGACCGTCAGATGGACCTCTTGGGGGCATTCCTTGGGGCTCGACGAGATCGAATACAACCGCGGCTGAAGACGTTTGAGGACCCTCAGCCACTCGTGGGCCGAAGCGGACACCGGATGCTGCGCCAACAGGTCGATCGACTGGCGGCCCCACGTCCAATTGGTCAGAGCGGCTTTGTTTTCCGGCTTCAGCAGCTCGGCGAGCTTCCGGTCGCCGGTGCGCTCCTGGACGAACCGCACCAGATCCCGGCTGATGTGGGCGATCTCGATTCGCTCGGTGAGCGCCGAGCGCAACGACATCAGACCGTGCTCGCCGACCTCGACCGGGGTCTGCCCGTCCAGGCCCGTGACGGAGAGCCATTCATCGACCAGCTGGTCGCTGTTGCGCGGCCAGACCCCGAGTGCATCACCGGCCTCATAGCTGATCGTGCCCTCGGGCAGTCGAAACACCAGCTGCCGCACATCCTTCGCCGATTCCGGCCGGCCCAGCTTGATGTTTTGGGCCATGTCGGTGATCAGGGGATGCTTCTTGGAGTACCCGGCGGTCTTGGCCCCGTCGGCCGGTCGGGTTGGCGCGGCGACCACGGAGCTGGCCGGCACCGGCGCAGCCCCGTCGTGACCCACCGGTGCGGGCGTGCGGGACAGCGCCTCAATGACGCCGTCGAGCCATCTGGCCGCGGCGTCGTCGTAGTCGGGTTCGCAGTCGACCCGCTCGATGATGCGGGTCGCGCCGAGCTGGGCGAGCCGCTCGTCGAGCTTGCGTCCGTGACCGCAGAAGTCGTCGTAGTTGGAGTCGCCCAGCGCCAGCACCGCGTAGCGGGTGGCGGTGAATTGTGGTGCAGCGTTTGAGGTGAGCGCTCGCCAGAGGCCGGCGCCGTTGTCGGGCGGCTCGCCGTCGCCGGTGGTGCTGGTGACTAGCAACAGCTGCCGCGCCTTCGGCAGTTCGGTCACCGGGAAGTCGTCCATGCTGTGCAGCGCGACGGGCAGGTTTTTCTCGCCCAGCCGCGCCGCGACGTCGGCGGCGAGTTCCTCCGCGTTGCCGGTCTGCGATGCCCACAGCACGACGACGGGCGCCCGTTCGGCCGCCCTGGCTTCGGGGGGCCCGGTGGTCGGTTCCTTGACCGCCGGGGCCGGCGCTGCCCGTGGCGCGTCATTGCGCGAGAACAGGCCGGCGAGCAGGCCATCCACCCACAGCCGGGTGCCCGAATCGAAAGGAGCGCTTGTCGGCAGGGTCGGCACCCCGGCCGCGCATCGGCCCGCGTCCGATCGAAGGGCGGTCAGCATCCCGGCGAGATAGGAGCGGCCGAGCTCATCGAATTCCGGCACGGGCTTGGTCGCCACACCGAGCAAGGTGGCAAGGGCATCGACCTGTGACCCGCTGATTCCGGGTACCTCCGTGGGCGCCGGTGCTAATGCGTCGGCGTCCACCGATGGCTTCGCGCCAGTGCCCTGATGTGCCACGGGGACGGCAACTTTCGCCAATGCGACGGCGCACGCTTTGAATTCCGGTTGATTCGAGATCGGGTCCACCGCATCGTTGGTGACCGCGTTGATCGCCAAGTATTCGCCGAAGACGTCGTTCCAGTGGAACGGTGCGAAGCAGTTGCCGGGCCGCACGCGGTCGCTGATCGCGGCGGGCAGCACGGCCCGGCCGCGGCGGGAAGCGATTTCTACCGGGTCACCCTCGTCGATCTCCAGCCGTGCGGCGTCGTCGGGGTGGACTTCGACGAACGGCCCGGGATTGAGCTTGTTGAGCTTGGCGACCTTGCCGGTCTTGGTCATCGTGTGCCATTGGTGCGGCAGGCGACCGGTGTTCATCAGGAACGGGTAGTCGTCGTCGGGCATTTCCTCGGGCGGCAGGTGCGGGCGGGCGAAGAACACCGCGCGGCCGTTGGCGGTGGGGAAGGCCAGTCGGGGAACGCTGCCGTCTTCGCGCACCAGCCTGGTCTGACTGACGCCGTCGTTGAGGTAGCGAATGGGGTTGCGGTCGCTGGCGCTCTCGGGTGCGCACGGCCACTGCAGTGGGCTCCGGCGGAGCCGCTCGTAGCTGACCCCCCGCAGGTCATAACCGGTCTTCGGGTTCGAGAACCGCTTGATCTCCTCGAAGACCTCCTCGGCGGAGTTGTAGCTGAAAGCGTCCGAGAATCCCATCGCGCAAGCGATTCGGGCGATGAGCTGCCAGTCGGGCATCGCGTCGCCCGGGGCCGCGATCGCCGGTTGGAACAGCGTCATGTTGCGCTCGGAGTTGACCATCACGCCCTCGGCTTCCGACCACAGGGCCGCAGGAAGAAGCACGTCGGCGTATTCGTTGGTCTCCGTTTCGCCGAAGGCGTCCTGGGCGATCACCAGCTCGGCGCGCTCCAGGCCGGCCAGTACTGTCTTCCGATTGGCAACGGAGGCAACCGGATTGGTGCAGACGATCCAGCATGCCTTGATGTCGCCGGCGGCCATTCGGGAGAACATGTCGATGGTGCCGGTGCCGACGTCCGTGCGGAGTGTTCCCCGCGGGATGCCCCACTGGTCTTCGGTGAAGGCGCGGTCGACCGGGGACAGGACGGAGCGCTGTCCGGGCAATCCCGGTCCCATGTAACCCATTTCGCGGCCACCCATCGCGTTGGGCTGGCCGGTGAGTGAGAATGGGCCACTGCCGGGCTGGCAGATCTTGCCGGTGGCCAGGTGCAGGTTGCAGATGGCGTTGGTGTTCCAGGTGCCATGAGTGCTCTGGTTGAGGCCCATGGTCCAGCAACTCAGGAAATTCTCGGCCTCACCGATCATCCGGGCCGCTGCGCGGATGTCCTGCTCGGCAATACCGGTGATCTCGCTGACCGCGTCGGGGGTGTACTGCTCCAGGAAGCTGGGCATCACCTCCCACCCCTCGGTGAACTCGGCGATGAACGCGGGGTCGGTGTGCCCATTCTCGACAATCAGGTGCAGCAGCCCGTTGAGCAGCGCGAGATCGGAGCCGGGAGCGATCTGGAGGAATAGGTCAGCCTTTTCCGCGGTCGCGGTGCGGCGCGGGTCGACGACGATCAGTCTGGCCCCGGCCTTGACGCGCTCCATCATCCGCAGGAAGAGGATGGGATGGCAGTCGGCCATGTTGGAGCCGATGACGAAGAAGACGTCGGCGTGTTCGAAGTCTTGGTACGAGCCCGGCGGTCCGTCGGCGCCCAGGGAGAGCTTGTAGCCGGAACCGGCACTGGCCATGCACAGCCGTGAGTTCGACTCGATCTGGTTGGTGCCGATGAAGCCCTTGGTCAGCTTGTTCGCCAGATACTGCGCCTCGATGGACATCTGGCCCGAGACATACATGGCGAAGGAATCCGGGCCGTGCGCATCGATGATTGCGCGCAGTCGGTGGGCGGACTCTGCGATTGCGCGGTCGATATCGACGGGCTCGGCGGGCTCGCCACGATCGGCGCGCAGGTGCGCCGATTCCAGTCGCCCGGACGCCTTCAGCAAGTCCGACGTGGTGGCGCCCTTGGTGCACAACCGACCGAAGTTGGCTGGATGTTGTTTGTTCCCAACCGACTTCCCGATGTGGCGCTGGCCGCTCTCGGAGTTGGTTGTGACCTGCAACACCATTCCGCAGCCGACGCCGCAGTACGCGCACACGGTGTTCACGGCATCGTTGTTCAACGCCATGGACTCGGTGGACACGCCTACCTTCCCTCCATTGAGCACAACGGACTTACGTGAATGGTGCGACGAGGATGTTTCGGCACCGGGTATCGGGAGTTTCCCCCGTTTTACGGCTTCCTCTCACCGGCCCAGGTGCGGCCGTGAACTTTCGGGAATGCCGTATACCCCGAGGTCAGAGCAGGTCATCGTCGACCCGCCGGCCCGGGTCAAGGCTACCCGCGGGGCCCGATCCTTTACCTATCAGAACGGGGTCTCGGACCAAACAAACGGGACATTCACAGCCTTCGCTAAGCTCACCGGGTGCGTCAGCTGATTGTGATCTCGTTGATCCTGCTGGCCTCCGGGTGCGGCGGGCACCAAACCAGTTCGCCGCCGACCTCATCCGAGAAGTGCAAGGACTCCGACGGGCCGACGCCCGACACCGTGCAGCGGGCCATCGCGTCGGTGCCCCTCACCGTCGCGGGTAGCAGTTGGGTGGAAATCGCTCGGGGACATGCCAAGAAGTGCCGGCTGTATTGGGTGCAGATCATCCCGACCATCGCCAGCGAGTCCACCGGGCAGCAGCTGCTGTTCTTCGATCACAACACGCCGCTGGGTACCGCTACCCCAAATGCCAAGCCGTACATCACCGTCTTACCGCCGGCCGATGACACCGTTGCCGTTCGATACCAATGGCTCAAAGCCAACGATCAGCCGTGCTGTCCCAGCGGCAGTGGCACGGTGACGTTCGGGATAGGCCCGGACGGCAAGCTGAAGGCGCTCAGCCCGATCCCGAATCAATAACGTTGTAGCCCAACGTGAGCGCGCTGCGCGTCAGTTCACGACGGCGTCGGTCAGGTTCTCTGGGTGCAGCATCTCGGCGTAGCGCAGCTGTTCGGGTATCCCGAAACCGTCGACGAGTGTCTCAGCGTGCGGTCGCAGCACGCGACACCGATCGTTGATGCCACGCGTGACTGCCTTGGCCCGCTCGGTGGACAGGTACCGATGCTCGATGTACCACGCCTTGTCGTCCTCGATGACCGAAAGCGCGTACAGATCGCAGAGGCAGCCGAGCAGTTCGCGCGTCTCCTCGTGCGGGCAGGCGTCGATTCCGGCAACGAACGCCTCGAGCACCACCCGGTCGATGTGCGCGGACGCCGCGTGTAATACGTGGTCCTGCACCGCGTTGAACGCGTCGAACTCCGACGTCTCCTTGGATTTGGCCTGCAACCGACGGGCCACGGACGCCAACAGATATTCCTCGCGGTCCTCGAACATCTTGATCTGCGTGCCGCGGTTGAAAAGGCTGCCCTCTTCCTCACTGTCCTGGCGGGCATCCACGATCGTTTGAATAATCGTCTCTGCCGCTGTCCTTTTGACGACCCGCTCGCCGACGGTGTTGGCGGCGAAACGCACCCACTCGACCGGGCTCATGCTGCGGATGTCGTCGGCGTAGGCCGTCAGCAACTCCTTGGCCACCAGCTGCGTCAGCACGTGGTTGTCGCCCTCGAACGTGGTGAACACGTCGGTGTCGCCACGCAGCGCGACCAGCCGGTTCTCGGCCATGTAACCCGCGCCGCCGCAGGCCTCGCGCGCCTCCTGAATCGCCCGCGACGCGTGCCAGGTGTTGGCCGCCTTCAGCCCGGCGGCACGCGCCTCCAATTCGCGCTGCTCGTCGGCGTCCACCGCGTCCGCGGTCTGGATGTCGTGGCACTTGCCGACCAGCTCGTTCTGAGCGAACTGCAATGCGTATGACTTTGCGATCAAAGGGAACAGCCGGCGCTGGTGCACCAGGTAGTCCATGATCAGCACCTCGGACTCGTCATTGGGCGCGCTGAACTGCTTGCGCTGCAACGCATACCGCGTCGCGATGTCCAGCGCGACGCGGGCGGCGGCCCCGGCGCTGCCGCCCACCGTGATCCGCCCGCGCACCAATGTGCCCAGCATGGTGAAGAACCGGCGGTTGGTGTTCTCGATCGGCGAGCTGTAGGTACCGTCCGGCGCCACGTCGCCGTACTTGTTGAGCAGGTTCACCCGCGGGACCCGGACGTGGTCGAACACGATACGGCCGTTGTCGACACCAGGGAGGCCGCCCTTGTACTCGCAGTCCGACGTGGTCACGCCGGGCAGGTCGTTGCCGTCGGCGTCGCGGATCGGCACTAGCAGGCAGTGCACGCCGTGGTTGACCGGTTCGCCGTCCTCGGTCGTGATCAATTGGGCGAATACCGCTGCCATGGTGGCCGTTTCGGCCGCACCGCCGATGTAGTCCTTGCGCGCCGTCGGCGTGGGGGAGTCGATGATGAACTCCTCGGTGGCCGGGTCGTAGGTGGCGGTGGTCTCCAGCGACTGAACGTCGCTGCCGTGTCCGGTCTCGGTCATCGCGAAGCAGCCCCGCAATTCGAGGCTGATGATTTTCTTCACGTACGCCTCGTGGTGGCGCTCGGTACCCAGATTTTCGACCGCACCGCCGAACAGCCCCCACTGGACGCCGGCCTTCACCATCAGCGACAGATCCGACATGGCGAGCATCTCGATCATCGTGATCGCGGCGCCGATGTCGCCGGTGCCACCGTGCTCCTTGCGGAAGTTGTCGGCGGCGGCACCGAAAGCTGCCATGATCCTCATCTGCTCGGCCACCTTGGTGCGCGCGATCACGGTGTTAGGGGTGTAGTGCGGCCGGAAGAGGTCCTCGCTCATGGTGGACCGCAGCTGGTTCCTCGTGTCGCGCCACCGCCCGTCGAGGGCGTTGCGCAGCTGGTCGGCAATGGTGGTGGTCTCTGGCGCCATAACCCGACCGTATCTCGCGGTTCAAGCCGCCGGTATAACAACCCGATCCCAATCGGCGGTGCTGGTCAGCGACCGAGTCAGCCCCTCTTATTGCGCTGACCTCGGGGTCTGGCGCTGCCGGGCCGCAGCCGGTAGAGGGTGAGGCCGGCCGCCGCGACGCCGAGCAAGACCAGCATCGTCATGTCGAACAGCCACCAGCCGCTGTAGTGGGTCCACGTCAGGCAGTCGGCGGCCAAGGGGTCGACCCGGCGCAGGTTGGCCGTGGACGCCGACGCGGCGAAGCCCCAGCGGGCGGGCACCAGCCAGGAGAGCTGTTGCAAGCCCCACTTGCTCACCAGCTGAACGAGGCTTCCGTTGAACAGCGCCGAGGCCAGGATCACCGGCAGCAGCAGCGGCAGGACTTCTCCCAGCGACTTGCCCAGGCTCGACACGGCAAGTCCGACCACCGCGGACACGATGGCCGTCGCGGCCACGCTCACATAGAGCTCGACGGTGGCGTTGTGCAACAGGGCGGCGCGACCCGCCGGTTCGCCCTTGTCGGCGATGACGATGGCGAACACAATCGCCGTCAGGATCATCGCGGCGAGGCTGAACACCAGGATTTTGGCGGCCAGATAGGCCACGGTAGACAGCCCGAGCGCCTGCTCGCGGCGGAAGATGCGATGCTCGCGCACCACGGCGCGGATCGTCAGCGCGGTGCCGATGATCACCGCGGCGATGTTGAGTGCGGCCAGGATCTCGATGGCTTCGTGGGGGTGGGCGTCGCCGGCATGGGGCCGGGTCAGCCCCGAATCTCCCGGAATCAGCAGCGCCAGCCCCGCCAGCACGAACGGCAGCAGCACCAGGAACACGACGTAGAGGCGGTCGGCGAGGAGCAGCCGGACGTCGCGGCGAGCCAGCAACCGGACCTGCCGTCCCCGCGGGGCTTCGGGGGGCGGCGGCGCCGGTGGGGCGATCTCGGGCGGCGTGCGAGCCGCCGGCGGTTGGGCGCGAAACGCGCGGTGGGTTCCGTCGGGATCGGCGCTCACCCGTTCCAGCACTTGCGACCAGTCGGCGCTGCCCAGCGCGGATTCCACTCGCGCGGGCGGCCCCATGAACGCCGTCGCGCCGGCTGAGGTCAACACCAACACCTGGTCGCACAGGTCGAGGTTCGTCAACGACGTCTGCGATGACATGGCCACCACCACCGCGCAGCCGATGTCGGCCTGGCGCCGCAGCATCGTCATGACGTGACGTTGTTGCTGGGCATCCAGGCCGGCGGTGGGCTCGTCGACGACGAGCAGCGTCGGCCTGGTGAGGAGCTCGACGGCGAGCGCGGCGCACCGTCGCACCTCGGGTGAAAGCTTGCCGATCCGTGTGGACCGGTGCTCCGAGAGATTCAGTTCCTCGAGGACTTGACTGATCACCCTGTCGCGTTGGTCTCGTGAAACGTCTTGCGGGAGGCGCAGTTCGGCGGCGTACCGCAACGCCCTTTCGACGCTGAGCTGCCGGTGCAAGCGGTCCTGGGCCGAGACGATGCCGATGCGGGTGCGCATGGACGCCGGCTCCGCATGCACGTCGTGGCCGTCGACGGTGACGCGTCCGGAGCTGGGTTGCCCCGTCCCGGCGAGCAGACCGAGCAGGGCGGAGTTGCGGGTGGCCGACGGCCCGACGACGGCGGTGAAGATGCCCGGACGCGCCGAGAACGAGATGCCCGACAAAGCGTCGCGCCCGTCGACGGTCAGTCTCAGTTGGTATGCGGTCATCCCGAGGGTGCGGGCCTCGGCCTTGAGCGGCAATCGATAGGTGGAGTCTCCGGCGTCCGTCGCGTCGACGGCCGGACGCGGGACGCGGAATTTCGAGGTGATCATCCGTTCGATGAGACCCGGACCCTTGACCTGTGCATCCGCCGCCGGGACCGGTTGGGCGGGTGGAGCCGGCTGTGCATGATCGGCATGTTCGGCCGCCGTCGGCTGCGGCGGCAGTACCTGCATGCGCTGGGTCTCGCGCTCAGTCGGGGCGGTGGGTTGCGGCGGGATGGGAGGAGGCGGCGGGACTTGCCGCGGCGGGTAGGCGGGCGGTCGAGCCGGCCCGGGCCGGGGCGGCCCGGCCGGGTGAGCGATTTCGAAAACCAGCCGGGGGCCGCGCTGTGGGTCACCGATGCTGATCGCGTGACCACTGCGGATGGTGACCGTCGAAGCCCGTGCGCCGTCGACGAAGATGCCGTTGTGGCTCAGGTCGATCGCCACCCAGTGGGTGCCCGCGAATCGCAGCACCACTTCGGGGCGGGGCGCCGGGGGAGGTGCGGTGGGAGTTCCGAGGCGTTCGAGGGCGATGTCGCTGCCCGGGCCGTAGCCGACGATCACGTCGCGGCCGGGTGAGAAGTCGAATCGCGCCGACCCGACCCACACGGTCAACGGGGAGGCTCTGAAACCGGAAGCCTCGGGCCGCATGGCCGCCACCTTTCCTCAACACCGGTCAGATCGACCTAGTGTCTACCCGCCAACCCTCGTCCATCCACGTGGGTCGCCCGTCACAGCGCGTTGCGCCGCCCCGCCAGCGACGCATTGTCGAGAAGCCGGCGTAGGACCTCGACGGCGGCGGTCAGCACCTGGCGGTCGCCCGGCTCAAGCAACGCCAGTTGCGGTTCGATCGCGGCGGCGCGGTCGGCGCGAACCGCGTTGAGCGTGCGCTTGCCCTGGGGGGTGATGCGGATCCGGACGGCGCGCGCATCCCCCGGGTCGACGTTGCGGGTGACCAGGCCGGCGTCCTCCAGCCGGCGCACCTGCGTCGTCATGGTCGGCTGTGAGCAGTGATCGACAGCCGCGAGGTCGCCGATCCGGGCTTCACCGTGGGCTTCGATGCTGGCGAGCAACCTGGCCTGCGCCGCCGGCAGCGGCATCTGGATGCGCTGGGTGGCCAGCCGGTTGAGCCGCGCCACCACGGCGAGCAGATCCGCTCCCAGCTGCTGGGCCCCGATGTTTGCGGTCTCGACAACTCTGTCCATGTTTCCATAGTTCCATAGCTTTGCTAAGCGAGACGAGTGGCGGCCGGTCGGATCGGAGCGGGAGTGTCGTGTGTGACGAGCCGAGTTAGGGCCGCGGGCTGGCAGAATCGGTGAGGTGAATGTCCGCCGCCCCGTCCGTGCGCGCCGTCGGGGCGGACCTTTACATCCGGCCGAATTGGCACAGGCCTCGGTCATGGGGGCGCTTTGCGCCGTGATCGCGATCATCGCCGGTGTCATCCCGTTCGCCCAAGGGTTGGCGCTGCTGGGCACGGTGCCGATGGGGCTGCTGTCGTACCGTTACCGGCTGCGTGTGCTGCTGGCCGCGACGTTTGCCGCCGGAATGATCGCCTTCCTCATCTCCGGAGTCGGCGGCTTCCTGACGGTCCTCAACTGCGCCTACATCGGCGGCCTGACCGGTTTAGTCAAGCGCAGGGGCAGGGGCACGCCCACCGTGCTCGTCTCGTCCCTGATCGCCGGGGTGGCCGTCGGCGGCGCGACCGTGGGTGCGTTGTCAGTGCTGAATCGGTTGCGGCATCTGATCTTTGAGGTGATGTCGGCGAACGTGGACGGTGTGGTCGCCTTCCTGAGCCGGGTGAACCTGCGATGGCTCGGCGCCGACGTGAAGCGGTGCTTCGAATTCGGGCTGCATTACTGGCCGTGGCTGATGCTCGGCTACGTCACCTATGGGGTCATGGTGTCGTCGTGGATCGGTTGGTGGGCGCTTTCTCGCCTGCTGGACCGGATGGGCAACGTTCCGGATGTGCACAAGCTCGACGCTCCGGACGAGCCTCCCGACGCCGCCATCGGGCCCGTTCCGGTGCGGCTGGACAAGGTGCGGTTCCGTTACCCCAATGCCAAGCAAGATGCCTTGCGGGAGCTCAGCCTGGAACTCCAGGTCGGGGAACACGTCGCCGTCATCGGCGCCAACGGGTCGGGCAAGACCACGTTGACGCTCATCTTGGCGGGCCGGCACCCGACGTCGGGCACCGTGCAGCGCCCGGGTGCGGTGGGTCTCGGGATGATGGGCGGTACGGCGCTGGTCCTGCAGCACCCGAAGAGCCAGGTCTTGGGAACCCGCGTCGCCGATGATGTGGTGTGGGGGCTGCCCCCGGGGACCGAGGTCGACGTCGACCATTTGCTGCGCGAAGTCGGTCTTGGGGGCTTCGCCGAGCGCGATACCGGCGGCCTGTCCGGCGGGGAACTGCAGCGCCTCGCTCTCGCCGCGGCCCTGGCGCGGGAACCGGCGCTACTGATCGCTGACGAGTTCACCAGCATGGTCGACCAGAGGGGCCGTGAGGTTCTGTTGAACGTGCTGTCCGGCCTTCCCAAGCGGCATCGGACCGCCCTGGTGCACATCACTCATTTCGACAACGAGGCCGCGTCGGCGGACCGAACCATCAACCTCAGTGATTCGCCGGATAACACCGGCATGGTCGAGACGGCTCCGGCCCCGCCGCCCGCCCCCGCGGTCAGGCGCGGCCCAAGCAAGCCGGTGCTCGAAATCGTTGGGGTCAGCCACGAATACAACAGCGGGACACCGTGGGCGAAAACCGCGCTGCGCGATATCAACTTCGTCGTGGAACAAGGCGACGGGATTTTGATTCACGGTGGAAACGGTTCGGGCAAATCGACGCTGGCGTGGATCATGGCCGGACTCACCGTTCCCACGGTCGGCGCCTGCTTGCTCGACGGTGAGCCGATCCGGGATCACGTCGGCGCGGTCGCGTTGTCGTTTCAGACCGCCAGGCTGCAATTGATGCGCAGCCATGTTGATCTGGAAGTTGCTTCGGTGGCGGGCTTTTCGCCCCGCGACGAAGGCCGGGTGACCGCTGCCCTGGCGGCGGTCGGGCTGGAACCCACGATGGGCAAGCGGCGCATCGATCAGCTCAGCGGCGGCCAGATGAGACGGGTGGTGCTGGCCGGGCTGCTGGCGTGCTCGCCGCGCGTGTTGATCCTCGACGAGCCGCTGGCCGGGCTCGACGTCGGGAGCCAGCGCGGCCTGCTGCGGGTGCTGGCGAATCTGCGCCGTCACCGGGGTTTGACCGTGGTCGTCATCTCGCACGACTTCGTGGGTTTGGAAGCCGTCTGTCCGCGGACCCTGCACGTGCAGAACGGTGCGCTGCAAACGGTTTCGACCACCGCTGCGGCGGGGGGTGTGGCATGACCGCGCCCACGTCCCCCGGGCGGAAGGAGCGGCGCACTGCTCGCCCGGTGGTGCTGCTGGTTCCGGTGCCAGGGGGGTCCGCGATCCACAGTCTGTGGGCCGGCACCAAGCTTCTCGTGGTGTTCGGTGTTGCGGTGTTGCTGACCTTCTACCCGGGTTGGGTGACGATCGGGTCGGTGGCCGCGTTGGTGATGACGGCGATCGGGATCGCTCACATCCCCCGCGGCGCGCTTCCGTCCATCCCGCGCTGGCTGTGGGTCCTCATTGCATTGGGTTTCGTGACGGCCGCGCTGGCCGGCGGCAGTCCAATGGTGTCGATCGCCGGGGTCCACGTGGGGCTCGGCGGGGCGTTGAACTTCCTGCGGATCACCGCGTTGTCCCTCGTTCTGCTTGGGCTGGGGGCGATGGTGTCCTGGACCACCAATGTCGCCGAAATCGCCCCGGCGCTGGCGGTTTTGGGACGCCCACTCAAGCTGGTGCGGATCCCGGTTGACGAGTGGGCGGTGGCCCTGGCCTTGGCGCTTCGCGCCTTCCCGTTGCTGATCGAGGAGTTTCAGGTGCTCTACGCCGCTCGTCGGTTGCGGCCCAACCATATGGCACGGACGCGCAAGGCCCGGGTCAAGCAGACGGCCGGCAACTCGATCGACTTGGTCGCCGCCGCCATCGTGGTGACGTTGCGGCGCGCCGACGAGATGGGTGATGCGATCACCGCCCGCGGCGGCATCGGCCAACTCTCCGCCGCGCCAGCCCGGCCGAGAATGACCGACTGGCTGGCGCTCGCGGTGACGGTGGTGGTGGGCGGTGCCGCGGTCGCGATCGAGACGATATTCCACCTGACTCGCTGACCTTCGACGATCCGAGCACCTGGACCGAACGGGGGTGGGGCACCTGGCGGCCAATGGGCTCGGGGGGACAGGCATACCGGACGTCTCCGTTGGACGACCAGTGGGAGCTGTACGATCTCACCGCGGACCCGATCGAAGCGATCAACCGCTGGGCCGACCCTGGCCTGCACACCCTGCGCAAGCACCTGCGCACGCAGCTCGAACACGTGCGGGCGGAATCGGTTCCCGAATGAAATCGACCGTGGCCCTATGCATCTCGACGGCATCCCGCACCTCGGCCGGCACGGCTGGGGCGTCTATTCGGCCGCGGAGGCCACGAGCGTAACCCCACTGCGATAAATGCACCGGAAATTCGCAGTGTCGTTACGCTCGCGCGAAGCGCGAGGGCTTCTCAGGTCCGCATCCGGTCGATGAGGTTCGACAACACCACGATGCTTTCGCTGCGCTCGATGTCCGCGCTGGACCGGATGCGCTCGAGGGCGGCTTCCAGGTGACGCATGTCGCGCGCCAGCACGTGCAGAATCGCGTCCGACGTGCCGGTCACCGTCGCGGCGCTGACCACTTCCGGGATGTCCACCCAGGCGGTGCGCAGCCGATCGGGTGCGATCGTGCCGTGGCAGAACACCTGCACATAGGCCTCGGTGTTCCAGCCGAGTGCGTTGCGGTCGACGACGGTGGTGAAGCCTTTGATGACGCCGGCGTCGAGCATCCGGTCCACACGGCGCTTGACCGCTGGGGCAGAAAGATTCACCTTCTCGCCGATTTCGGCGAACGTGGCCCGCGCATGCTCGGTCAGTTCGGTCAGGATGCGGGCGTCGGTCTCGTCGAGACGCTCCATCGCCCTCCATTTCGGGTATGCGCAATAAATCGATGCCAACAGCAGTCTAACGCAATAAATCGTGCATAGACGCGCAACAACTAACCTTTGATTGTGCAGCCGACCGCCAATACCGTTGATTTATGATGGAACAGTACGTCGGAGCGCCCGCGTCGGCGCCTACCGCGCACACTCGCATGCCGACCGCCCGCCGCTACGCGATGACGCCGCCGACGTTCTTCGCCGTCGAGTACGCGATCAACCCGTGGATGGACACCGCGACGCCAGTCGACGTCGGGCTCGCGCACGCCCAATGGGAGGCGTTGCGCGCGACGTATATTCGGCTAGGCCACCACGTGGACGTGATCGAGGCCGCGCCTGGGCTGCCGGACATGGTGTACGCCGCCAACGGCGGATTCGTCGCCGGTGACGTCGCGGTCGTCGCGAGGTTTCGATTCGCCGAGCGGGCCGGTGAATCGCGCGCCTACGCCGACTGGATGTCATCCATCGGGTACCGGCCGGTATCCACCCGTCACATCAACGAGGGGCAGGGCGACCTGTTGATGGTCGGGCGAACGGTCCTGGCGGGCTACGGCTTTCGCACCGACCGGCGCGCGCACCCGGAAATCGCCGCGGCACTCCGCCTCCCCGTCGTATCGCTCGAACTGGTGGATCCACGCTTCTACCATCTCGATACCGCGCTGGCCGTGCTCGACGACCACACGGTCGCGTTCTACCCGCCGGCGTTCAGCGCCGCGTCGCAGGACCGACTACATGCGCTGTTTCCCGACGCGATCGTCGTCGGAAGCGCCGACGCATTCGTGCTCGGCCTCAACGTCGTGTCTGACGGACGGCACGTCGTCTTGCCCGCCAAGGCAACCGGATTCGCCGCGCAACTGCGCGCCGCGGGCTTCGAGCCCGTCGGCGTCGACCTATCTGAGCTCCTCAAGGGCGGCGGTTCGGTCAAGTGCTGCACATTGGAGGTATTCCCATGACGATCCTCGAAGCCCGGACGTCGACCGAAACCGAGGCCGCCATCGAGCTGGTCGAACGCCATGCGGCACATAACTATTCGCCATTGCCCGTGGTGGCGGCCAGCGCCGAGGGCGCCTGGATCACCGACGTGGAGGGCCGGCGCTACCTGGATTGTCTGGCCGCCTACTCGGCGGTCAACTTCGGCCACCGCAACCCGGAGATCACGGCGGCGGCCCACGCTCAGCTCGACACCGTCACGCTGGTGAGCCGCGCTTTCCATTCCGACACCCTCGGCCCGTTCTGCGCCGCCTTGGCCCGGCTATGCGGCAAAGACCTGGTGCTGCCGATGAACTCGGGCGCCGAAGCCGTGGAGAGCGGTCTCAAGATCGCCCGCAAGTGGGGCGCCGACGTCAAGGGCGTGCCCGACGGTCGGGCGAACATCATCGTGGCCGCCAACAACTTTCACGGTCGCACGATCAGCATCGTCAGCTTCTCCTCGGATCCGACGGCGCGGGACGGGTTCGGGCCGTTCACGCCGGGGTTCCGTTCGGTGCCCTTCGGTGATGCCGACGCGCTGGCGTGTGCGGTCGACGACAACACCGTCGCGGTGCTGCTGGAACCCATTCAGGGCGAGGCGGGCATCGTCGTTCCGCCAGACGGCTATCTACCGTCCGTTCGCACCCTGTGCAGCGAGCGCAACGTGCTGATGATCGCCGACGAGATCCAGTCCGGCCTGGCGCGCACGGGCCACACCTTCGCCTGCGACCACTGGGGCGTGGTGCCGGACGTCTACCTGCTCGGTAAGGCCCTGGGTGGTGGCGTGGTCCCCTTGTCGGCGGTGGTCGCCGACCGCGAGATCTTGGGCGTGCTGCATCCCGGCGAACACGGCTCCACCTTCGGCGGCAACCCGTTGGCCGCCGCCATCGGCACCACCGTGGTGTCCATGTTGGGCCGCGGAGAATTCCAGGCCCGCTCAGCGATGTTGGGCGCATACCTGCACACACGGCTGCGCGAACTGCTGGGTCACGGCGTGCTCGCGGTGCGCGGGCTGGGATTGTGGGCTGGAGTCGACGTCGACCCCCAACTCGGGACGGGCAAGCAGATAAGCCTCCGGTTGGCCGACCGGGGCGTGTTGGTAAAGGACACGCACGGCTCGACGTTGCGGTTCGCGCCACCGCTGGTGATCAACGAGCAGGAGATCGACTGGGCGATTGAGCAGTTCGCTTCTGCGTTGCGGGAGGCTGGCCCATAATCAGCTGATCGAACAAGGAGGGGTAATTGCCACCCACGTCGATCAGCCTCAAGGAGCAGATGCTGCGGCGCCGTCCGGTTCTCGGCACGCCCGTCGCGTACGGGGCCGCGGACCACCTCAAGCGGAGCATCGGCACTTTCCAGTTGACCATGTTCGGGGTCGGCTCGACGGTCGGAACGGGCATTTTCTTCGTCATGTCTCAGGCCGTGCCCGAAGCCGGCCCGGGAGTGATCCTGTCCTTCCTCATCGCCGGGGTCGCGGCCGGGCTCGCGGCCATCTGCTACGCCGAATTGGCTTCGGCGGTACCGGTTTCCGGATCGTCGTACTCCTACGCCTATACCACCCTGGGTGAGGTCGTGGCGATGGGTGTGGCCGCCTGTCTGCTGCTCGAATACGGGGTGTCGACCGCCGCCGTCGCGGTCAACTGGAGCGGATATCTGAACAAGCTGCTCAGCAACGTCTTCGGCTTCCAGTTGCCGCACGCGCTGTCAGCCGCGCCGTGGGATGCCCGGCCCGGCTATGTGAACCTGCCCGCGATCATCTTGATCGCGATGTGCGCGTTGCTGCTCATCCGCGGCGCCAGCGAATCGGCCAGGGTCAACACGATCATGGTGCTCGTCAAGCTGGGCGTGCTGATCATCTTCGTGATCGTGGCGTTCACGGCGTTCGACGCGCACCATCTCCACGACTTCGCGCCCTTCGGCGCCGCGGGAATCGGCTCGGCCGCCGGCACTATCTTCTTCTCCTATATCGGGCTTGATGCCGTGTCCACCGCGGGCGACGAGGTCAAGGACCCGCAACAGACCATGCCGCGCGCGCTGATTGCGGCGCTGGTGACCGTGACGAGCGTTTACGTATTGGTCGCGGTGGCCGCGCTGGGCACCCAACCCTGGCAGGACTTTGCCGGGCAGCAGGAGGCCGGGCTGTCCACCATCCTCGACAACGTCACCGGCGGCAGCTGGGCGGGCACCATCCTGGCTGCGGGCGCTGTCATTTCGATCTTCTCCGTCACCCTGGTCACCATGTACGGGCAGACGCGGATCCTCTTCGCAATGGGCCGCGACGGGCTGCTGCCCACCCGATTCGCGCGGGTGAACACGCGGACCATGACGCCGGTGGGCAACACGGTGATCGTGGGCATCGCGGCCTCCGCGCTGGCCGCCTTCATACCGCTGGAGAAGCTCGCGGACATGGTGTCCATCGGGACGCTCACCGCGTTCGTCGTCGTATCCGCTGGAGTGGTCATCTTGCGCGTGCGCGAGCCCGACCTGCCCCGGGGCTTCAAGGTGCCCGGCTATCCCGTCACGCCCGCGCTTTCGGTGTTGGCGTGCGGATACATCCTCGCCAGCTTGCATTGGTACACCTGGATTGCCTTCAGTGGCTGGATCGCGCTCGCGTTAGTCTTCTACTTCGTGTGGGGCCGCCATCACAGCGCGCTCAACGCCGGAGCGCTGGAGCCGGACGCGCTGTGACCGTCGTTGTGGGATACCGGGCCGGCAAGGTCGGCCTCTCCGGGTTGCATCTGGGCGTGCGCATCGCGCGGACCCGCGGCACCTCGCTCACCGTGGCGACCATCGTGCCCAAGCCGTGGCTGACGCCGTCGCGCGGTCGCATCGACGCTGAGTACGAACTGTGGGCCGACACCATGGCCGCGGAGTCGGCGAAGGAGGCCACCCGTTTCCTGGACGCGATGGCTGACGGGATCGAGGTCACTTACCTGCACCGTGCGCACGGATCGGTGTCCGGGGGACTCCTCGAAATCATCCATGAGGTGGAGGCCGATGTGCTCGTGCTCGGCTCGCTGCCCAGCGGGGGACGTGGGCTGGTGCTGATCGGCTCGACCGCCGACTGGCTGCTGCACGCCTCTCCCGTCCCGGTGGCCATCAGCCCGCGGAATTACCGCTCGCACCAAGGAAAGTTGACCCGCCTCACCTGTGCCTACTCGGCCACCCCGGACTCGATAGATGTGGTGAAACGCTGTAATGACTTCGGCCGGCGATTCGGGGTGCCGGTGCGAGTGATCACCTTCGCGGTCCGCGGCAAGACGATGTACCCCCCGGAGGTCGGGCTCGAGGTCGAGGATCAGGTGCTGCAGGCCTGGGCCGCGCAGGTGCGAGAAATCCTCGAGGAACTCAAGACGGACGAGATTGTGAGCGAAGACGTTGCGCTGCAAGTCGTTACCGGCCGCAGCTGGAAGGAGGCGTTGGCGAAGGCGGATTGGCAGGAGGGCGAGATCCTGGCGTTGGGCACCCGGCCTCGTGGCGACATCCGCCGGGTCTTCCTCGGTTCTCGCAGCACCAAGATCATCCGTGAGAGCCCCGTGCCGGTGCTCGTGCTGCCAGGCTAGCGCTGGGCCGCGGCGTTCGCCGCCGCCTGCGCCCTGGCCAGGGTGGCCGCGACATCGCCGCGGCCGAGGAACATTTCATCGAAGTACGGCCGCAGGGCGTCGTTGCCGGCCGCGAAGCCGGCGCCGCCCGGGGCCGCGATGCGCGGTCCGTTGAGCACGGCGAAGAACGGTGTGACGTCGACGCCTCGGGCGGACCAGTAGTCGAAGTAAACCGGTTGGGCCGACAGGACCGCCGGGATGGCCGCGCCCTCGCGACCGAGGAACTCGTTGCCTTCCTTGCTGCCCATCCAGGTCAGCACCTGGCGCACCGCGTCGGGATGCCTCGTAGCGGCATTGCCGGCCGCCGCAATGCCATTGGTGACGCTCACCCGGCCCACCGGGCCGGCCGGCATCATCGTCACGCCCCAGCGGAAGCGGGCATCGCGGGCCACCGGCGCCAGGTTGTAGGTGCCGGATTGGAAGAGCGCCATCCTGCCCGCCAAGAATTGGTTGCGCGAGAAGTCCCCGTTGTCGTTGGTGTCCGAGGCGGGCGGCGCGACGTGGTCGTCGTTGATCAGGCCAACCAGGTAGCGGAAGGCCTGCACCGCCCCTGGATTGTCGAACGCGAACTGATCGCCGCGCTGGAAAACCCCGCCGGCCGAACCGATGTAGTTGAGGTAGATGCCTTGCGGGTCGTTGGCGGCGTTGTAGCCCCACTGCCGAACCCGCCGGGCATCGAAACCGGGTGTGTTTCCGGCATGTCCGTCCGCGTCCACGGTGAGCCGGGCCAACATGGGACGCAGACCGTCGGTGCCGTCGGCACTCCATCGCAATCCGGTCAGCTGGGTGGGTTCGACGCCCGCCGCGGCGAGCAGGTCCGCGTTGTAGTACAGCGCGATCCCGGCGTCGGTCAGTTGCGGCACACCCCACAGCACGCCCCCGCGGGTGAACTGGTCGGCGACCGCGGAGTCCCACGCCGCGGCGGAGGCCGGTTTGAGGGTGGCACCGATGTTCATCAGCCGCCCACTGTCGGCGTAGGCGGCCAGGTAGGCGTTGGACAGCCAGAAGATGTCGTCGGCGCTGCCGCCGGCGACATCGGTGCGCAGCGTGTCGAAGTACGTCGAATACGACACCACGCTGGTGTGCACCGCGATATCGGGATGCGCGCGGTTGAACGCCTCGAAGGACCGCCGGTAGGCCGCGGCGATCTGGTCGCCCCAGACCCGCACCGTCACGACGATCTTGCCGCCGGGGGGCTGGCCGGAGTAATCGAGCAGCACCGCGGTCGCGCCCAACAGGAGCGCCACCAGGGCGAGCGCCCCGGCCATCAGTGTCGAAACGCGGGGCCGCGTCATGGCCTGCACCGAGATTGCCCGGGTGGTCGTCGATCGCCGGGATGCACAGCCGTGATCTCGGCGCGCGAACGGGTCACTTGAGCCCCGAGACGACGATCGAAGCGACGATGTGCCGCTGGAAAACCACGAACAGCGCGATCAGCGGGACGATCGCGACCGTCGTCGCCGCCATCACCAACGTCCACTGGGCGTTGAACCGTGACTGCAAGTCGGCCGTCGCCACCGTCAGCACCCGCCACTTGTGCCCGCTGGTGATCACCAACGGCCACATGAAGTTGTTCCACTGCGAGACCACGGTGATCAACGTCAAGGCGGCCAGCACCGGTCGGCTGGACGGGATGACCACGTGCACGATCACGTCCAGTGTGTTGGCGCCGTCCAGGTGGGCGGCGTTGATCAAATCGTTCGGGATGATGCGAAAGTGCTCGCGCAGCAGGAAGATCGCGTACGGTGAGCCGAACATGAAGGGCAGCACCAACGCCCAGAACGTGTTCCGCAGCCCGAGCTGGGCCATCATGAGATACAGCGGTACCACCGTGACCGTGCCCGGCACCATCAACGTGGCGATGTACGCCCAGAACAGCGCGTCGCGCCCGGGAAAGTCCAATCGCGCGAAGGCGTACCCCGCGAGCACCGAAAAAGTCATCTGGCCCAGCAGGATCACCGCGGTCATCAACGCGGTCACGGCCGCCGCCCGGCCGAATCCGGCTCCGCCCAGGTCGGCGTAGTTGGCGAGGGTGAACGGCCGCGGTAGCTGCAGGGGCGTGCCCGTCGCGAACTGGTGGGCCGAGGTGAACGAGGTGAGCAGGCCAAGGGCGAACGGTGCCAACGTGATCAGCGCACCGACGATGAGCCCGGCGTAAATGGCGAGCCGGCTAGGTGAGGTCATAGCTGATCCGCCGCCGGAAATACAGGTGCTGCACCATGGTGACGCCGATCAGGATGACGAACAGCACCACCGCCATCACCGACGCGCGCCCGATGGCCGCGGAACCGAAAGCCTCGGCGTAGATGCGGTGGGCCACCAGGTCGGTGCTGCCGCCTGGTCCGCCGCCGGTCAGAGCGTAGACCATGTCGAAAACCTGTGCGGTGCTGACGATCCCCGTCAGAAGGACGAAGAACGTGGTCGGTCGCAGCATGGGCAGGGTGATGCGCCGGAACCGTTGCCACGCGGTCGCTCCGTCGGTGCGGGCGGCGGCGTGAATGTCGTCGGGGATCGCCAGCAGGCCCGCCAAAAACGACAACGAGACGTATCCGACGTTCGTCCATACGACGACGGCCGAAACGAGCGGCAGCGCGAAGCTGGGGTCCGACAGCCACTCGATGCTGTGGCCCAGCAGGGTGCTCACGGCTCCGTCGGTGGGAGCCAGAATCCAGCGCCACAGCACCGCGATTGCCAGCGGCGCGCAGATCCACGGCAGCACGTAGAGGGTGCGGAACAGGCCGGTGCCGGGGAGCTGACGAGCCAACATCGACGCGGCCATCAGGCCCAGCACCGTCTGCGCCGGGACCACGATCGCCACGAAGACGGCGGTGACGATCAGCGAGTTGGCGAAGTTGCGGTCGGTCAGCACCGAGCGCCAGTTGGCCAGGCCCACATAGTGCAGCGGCCCGAGCAGGTCCCATCGGCACAGGCTCAACCAGAGCACCACGAGGATGGGCAGCAGCAAGAAGGCGACGACGCCGAACAGGCTGGGCGCCAGCAGGGCGTAGCCCAGCGCGGTGGAGCGAGGCTGTGTCCTGCCGACGCCGCTGGCCATGGAGGTAATTAAAGCGGGCGGCGCCCGGGTTTGGGGTGAGCGGCCGTTACGGTGGAACCGTGACACCGAACCGGGGGATCGATGCCGACTTCCTCAACCTGCCGCGCCACGAGCTGGCCGAAGCCGCGCTGTCGTCGGCCACCGCGGCCGGCGCCAGCTACGCCGACCTGCGGGTTCACCGCATCGTGACCGAGATCATCCAGCTACGCGACGGCGAGCTGGAGACCGCAGTCGTCAACCGCGAGGTCGGGCTGGCGGTTCGGGTGATCGTCGACGGCACGTGGGGTTTCGCCTCCCATGCTGAGCTGGCGCCGTCGGTCGCGGCCGAGACCGCGCGTCACGCCGTGCAGGTGGCCACCACCCTGGCGATGCTGAACCGCGAACGCGTCGAGCTGGCGCCCGAGCCGGTGTACGCCGACGCCAGCTGGGTCTCGAATTACCGGACCGACCCGTTCACCGTCCCGGTGTCCGAGAAGATCGACGTGCTGGAGGATTACTCGGGGCGCCTCCTCAGCGCGGATGGTGTCGACCACGTGTCGGCCATCCTCACGGCCGTCAAGGAACAGTCTTTCTACGCCGACACCTTCGGGTCATCGATCACCCAACAGCGGGTGCGGGTGCAGCCGTCGCTGGAGGCGGTGACCGTCGACGCGGCGGCGGGAAGCTTCGACTCGATGCGCACGCTGGCGCCACCGACCGGGCGCGGCTGGGAAGTGCTGGCCGGCGACGAGGTGTGGAACTGGACGGACGAACTGGCGCAATTGCCGTCGCTGCTTGCCGAAAAGGTCAAGGCGCCCAGCGTGACCGCGGGGCGCACGGACCTGGTGATCGACCCCACCAACCTGTGGCTGACGATTCATGAGTCCATCGGGCACGCAACCGAATACGACAGGGCCATCGGCTACGAGGCGGCATACGCCGGAACGTCGTTCGCCACGCCCGACAAACTCGGCAGCATGCGGTACGGCTCACCGTTGATGAACGTGACCGCCGACCGCATCGTCGACCACGGCCTGGCGACCATCGGTTACGACGACGAGGGCGTCGCGGCGCAAAGCTGGGATCTGGTGCGCGACGGCATCTTCGTCGGCTATCAGCTCGATCGGGTGTTCGCTCCGCGGCTCGGGCAACCGCGGTCCAACGGATGTTCGTATGCGGATTCACCGCGTCACGTGCCGATCCAACGGATGGCCAACGTTTCGTTGCAGCCGGCTCACCAGGACGTCAGCACCGCCGACCTGATCAGCCGTGTCGAGGACGGGATCTACATCATCGGCGACAAGTCGTGGTCAATCGACATGCAGCGCTACAACTTTCAGTTCACCGGTCAGCGGTTCTTCCGCATCCGCGGCGGCCGGCTGGACGGCCAGCTGCGAGACGTGGCCTATCAGGCGACCACCACGGATTTCTGGAACTCGATGGAAGCCGTGGGCGGCCCGTCGACCTGGCGGCTGGGCGGCGCATTCAACTGTGGGAAGGCCCAGCCCGGTCAGGTCGCCCCGGTCAGCCACGGCTGTCCGTCGGCGTTGTTCCGTGGTGTGAACGTGCTCAATACCCGGACCGAGGGCGGCCGATGATTCGCGCGCAGCATGTCGTCAACCTCGTTCTCGAGGAGGCCGCCAAGCTCGGCGGCGCGAGCGAGACCATGGTGCTCGTCACCGACAAGGTCGAGGCGACGCTGCGGTGGGCGGGTAACTCGATGACCACCAACGGGGTTGCGGTCAATCGCAGCATCACGGTGATCTCGATCGTCCGCCAAGGGTCCGGCGCGCGCATCGGCACGATGGTGTCCGCCGAGGTCGATCCGCGGGTGATCCCCGAATTGGTGGCCGCGTCCCAGGAGGCGGCCCGCTCGGCGCCCGAAGCCGGTGATGCCGCGCCGCTGCTGGCCGACACTGGGGTGCCCGCCGATTGGGAGGCGCCGGTGCCCGGCACCGGGCCGCTCGTGTTCGCCGATGTGGCCGAGTCCTTGAGCCGCGGCTTTGAGCGCACGGACCGACTGTACGGCTTTGCGCACCATAGTGTTTCGACGACGTTCCTCGCGTCGTCGACGGGGGTGCGCCGACGCTACACCCAGCCCGCCGGGGCGGTGGAGATCAACGGCAAACGCGGCGACGCCAGCGCCTGGGCGGGTATCGGTACGCCCGACTTCGTCGATGTGCCAATGGATTCGCTGCTCGACGAGCTGTCGATGCGCCTCGGCTGGGCCGAGCGCACAGTGGCGCTGCCCGCGGGTCGCTACGAGACGATCATGCCGCCGTCCACCGTGGCCGACATGATGCTTTACCTGGCGTGGTCGATGGCCGGCCGCGGTGCACGCGAGGGCCGCACCGCGTTTTCCGCACCGGGTGGGGGAACGCGGGTGGGGGAGCGGCTCACCGATTTGCCGCTGACGCTGTTCTCTGACCCGATGGCGCCGGGCCTGGCGTGCACACCATTCGTCGCGGTGAGCAGCTCGTCGGAGACGATGTCGGTGTTCGACAACGGCATGCAGATCGGCCACGTCGACTGGATCCGCAACGGGATGATCAACGCGCTGGCCTACCCGCGCGCGACGGCCGCCAAATTCGATGCCGACGTCGCGGTCGCCGCCGACAACCTGGTGATGACGGGCGGGTCGGCCGAGCTGGCCGACATGATCGCCGGCACCGAACGTGGCCTGCTGCTGACCACGCTGTGGTACATCCGCGAGGTCGACCCCACCACGCTGTTGCTCACCGGGCTGACCCGCGACGGTGTGTACCTGATCGAGGACGGCGAGGTAACCGGCGCCGTCAATAACTTCCGCTTCAACGAGAGTCCGCTGGACCTGCTGCGGCGGGCCACCGAGGCGGGGATGAGCGAGAAGACCCTGCCGCGGGAGTGGGCCGACTGGGCCACCCGGTCGGCCATGCCTTCGCTGCGGATACCGGACTTCCATATGTCGTCGGTGAGCCAGGCTCAATAGCCGATTGCCGCTGGGCCGGCGCAGTTCTAGCGTGTGACGAATGGCGGCTCCGGTTTCGGCCCAAACAGATCAGCTAGCGCGATTGGTGGCCCTGTTCCCGGGCTCTCAGCCGGAGGCGCGCATCGCGGCGTTGATTCGGCGGGTCTGTGCCGAGACGTTGTCACTGCCGCCGTTGCCGGCTCCCCTCGAGGCTGGCGCACCGGAATCGGAGACCGAGGTCGCCGTGGCCGAATTCGCCGAGCAGTTCAGCGCCGACGTATCCGCGGTCACCGGCGCGCAGCGGTCCCGGCTGGTTAAGCAATTGGGCGATGGTGCGTTCGGCGCGGTGGTGTCGATGTATATCGCCGACTTCGTCCCCCGGGTGCGCGCCGGGCTGGAGGCACTCGGTTTCGGCTCGGAGTATGTGGGCTGGGTGAACGGCGTCGCGTGGGATCACTCGACGAACCCGGCGAATCTGGTGTTCAACGACTTCTTGCCTGCGGTGGCCCGGATGCGCGCGCTCGACCCCGTCACCTCCGAGCTGGTCCGGCTGCGTGGGGCGGCCCAGCACAACTGCCGGTTGTGTAAGTCGCTGCGGGAGGGCACAGCGCTCGACGCAGGCGGCTCAGAGACGCTGTATGACGAGATCGGTCGCTTCGAAGCATCCCGGTTGCTCGACGACCGCGTCAAAGCAGCGCTGCGTTACACCGATGGGTTAATTTGGACCCCTGCGCACCTCGCCGTCGACGATGCCGCCGAGGTGCGCTCCCGGTTCTCGGATGCCGAGGCCGTCGAGCTCACCTTTGACATCATGCGGAATGCAAGCAATAAAGTCGCCGTCGCTTTGGGTGCCGATGCGCCCCGCGTGGAGCAGGGCACCGAGCGTTATCTGCTCGGGGCCGACGGGCAGACCGTCTTCAGTTGACGCCCGGATGGGCGGCGGGGGCTGCCGACCGCCGCCGTGCGGTGTGTAATCGCTGGTCGAGAAACTTTGGCTGGGGCATGCCGCCTCGGCTTGCGTGGCGCGTTTTGATGGCCCGCCTTGGGGCGAAGCACCGAATGTTAACCATCAGTACACGGTCACGCAAACGAGAGTTAGCCGCTCAGGCCGCTGCCACTGGCTAAATTTATGTCCCGACACCAAGACTCATATGTGAACTCATATGTGCTGGTGGTCTCAGATGGCAGCGCCGCCTGAGTTGACGACTATCGACCGCGTGACTGCATGCCGTGGCCCGTTATCTCGGTTAGCAGTCACCACACGAAGGCTTGGCTTGCGTCGGAGGGCGACATCGCTCCCACGCAGAGGGAGGACCGGAATGACAACCACCCGTTCGCGGTCGCACATGCGAGCGTCATCGGTCTGGGCTGCCGGAGTCGCGCTGGGTGCCTCGATGCTCGGCGGCGCTGTGCTGTCGGCTCCGCAAGCTTCGGCGTCGTGCAATTTGAGTCCGAAGGACGACCAGTACATCCAGCTGCTCGCGCAAAACAAGATGGTGCACAACGCCGACTTCAGCGATTGCACCGAGGCCGCCGAGGGGCGGTGGTTCGCCGACCAGGTGCGCAACCATCCCAATCCATTCGGCGAAGCCCAAGAGCTGGTCAACATGATCACCAACACAACCTCGATGACCCAGGCGCAGGCCGAGTGGGAGGTCGAGTCGGCCGTCTACGTCTATGCGCCGGACGTGATCCCCAAGATCAAGGATCAGGCCGCGCACGCGGACTGGCCCAAAGAGTAGCGCCCCGGCGTTACCAGCTAACTCGAAGTAGGCCACCGATACTGCTTGTATCGGTGATTGTCGGTTGGCGGCGGTCGTCGATCGAGTGACGTCCCTCAACCAGTCGGAACTCACAGCGCGCAGCGCGTTTTTGGCTAACTGTTGTTCATTCATTGTTCGATGAGCGCGTCGTTTGTCGCGCGTGTCGGCGGTGGTACCCGATGCGTAGCGCGAAAGGAAAACTAGCAAATTCCGCGATGAGGGGGTTTTGGAAAGTGAGGATGACACGATCGCGCGGGCAAGTGCTGACGGTGGGGGCCGCCGCAGTTGCGCTGGGGGCGACGATGTTCGGTGGTGCCGTGCTGGCGGCGCCGCACGCGGCCGCGTCGTGCAACATGTCCCCGGCCGACGACCAGTACATCAAGCTGCTGGCGCAGAACAAGATGGTGCACAACGCCGACTTCAACGATTGCAGCGAGGCCGCCGAGGGACGGTGGTTCGCCAGCCAGGTCCGGTCTCATCCCAATCCGTTTGGCGAGGCCCAGGAGTTGGTCAACATGATCACCAGGACCACGCCGATGAACCAGGCCCAGGCCGAGTGGGAGGTGGAGTCGGCCATCTACGTCTACGCGCCGGACTTGATCCCGAGGCTCAAGGATCAGGCCGCGCGGCAAGCGCCCGGGCAGCCGGCGCCTGTGTGATGCCCTTGAAAGCCCGCCGCCTCCCTTCGCGGGAGCGGCGGGCTTCGCCCATGCCCGTCGGACGGTGACCGCGCTTTGGGCTACGGTTTCCTACGGAACATCGCTAGGGGCGGTAGCTCAGTTGGTTAGAGCCGCGGACTCATAATCCGTTGGTCGCGGGTTCGAGCCCCGCCCGCCCTACAACGCATTTGTGCAGATAGAGGCGACTTTATGGCATACGTTGACGCCTCGAACGCGGGCCGAAAGCGGCCCATGTCCACAGTGCGTCCACAATCGGGGCGCCAGGCGGACTCGAACCGATATTCAGGCACTTGTCGCTCGCGAACCCTTGAATTTCCTGGGAAAACACATCACTGTAGTTCTTAGGAGTAACCTCTGGGCAGGTCGTCGGCACAGAGTGGGCGTAACGGAAAGGGCAGCCGGATGAGCGAGGAAACCGCGCGGCAGCTAGCGGCCGCTGAAGCCGACGAAAGTCAGCAGCAAGCTGCCGTCGATCGGCTGAAGCAGCAGGTACTCGACTCGGTAGCGGAGCACTTGCCCTATCACATCGATCAATACGCGAAAGAACTCGCGCAGAAACAGCCAGCCGTCACGAAAACACTCGGCCCGGACGGTCTCTCGGCCCTTCGCAAGGAGCTGGCCGGAGCTGCACAGAACCTCGGGGTAGTGCTCAAAGAATCCGCCGGAAAAATTGCTTGGGAGGCGCACTTTGAGGGAGTTTCGTACGCCCTCGCACAGTTTCTCGGCGGCTCGCACCTAGCGCCGTTCAATCAAACCCTCAGAAAGTACGGCTATACCATCGACACCCGTGAGTCGGTGAGTGCATACGACTTCTTCAATTCTCCACAAGACCAATTCGTCGAACTCGATGAGCAGATCCGCAAGCTCTCACAGAAGAGGGCTGCCGTGAAAGCTGCCAAAAAAGCCGACGACCACGACACGGTCGAGTCAATCTGGGAAGACAGCAGCCGTGGCTCAATTTAGTCCTTGCACGAGGAATACGTAGGGGGCGCGAAGTGTACCGGCTGCTTGCGGCGTTCCCGAGCCAGGGTGCAGCCTTCCGGTGCTCCGGCACTCCACGCGGACAAAGAACTTATGCAGGCACCGAGAGGCAGACTTTGGAAGGGACTTTAGCGATGACTGACCCAGACGACCGCCGTCTGCAGGTCGCGCTGCATGCATTGAAGCACGAGCTTGCAAGTATCGAAGCCACGAATCGGCTCAACTGGTATGAGTCGACACGCCCGAGTGATGCAACCGTGCTTGCGTTCGAAGTGACCAAATCTGACGTCAGAACCCAGCGAGAGGAGTTGATCGGTTCGGCGATCAACGACGGCAAATCGCTTCTCCTCTCGACGCGGATCGAAGATGAATGGACCATAAGCAGAATGAACGCCGACGAATACGAAGTACCACCCGACGACTCCCAATAGCACTTGGCCGTCCAGATTTAGGGTGCATTAGCCGATCCGTTTCTCGCAGGGCGGGCTGGTACCGCGATAGCGGCCACCTTCTGATGGGGGTGCGCCGCTGAGGCCTCCAGGTTCTAGACCCGATCCCCAGGAAAATTCCGACCCCTCGGCATCAAGGGCATCCCAGTCCATCGGGTGGCGGGTGTTGTAGTCAGACTGGCCCGGCATCTGGCGGACCTTCCTGTGAAACATCGGGGACGACACCGCAGCTCCGGACCTTGCCAGGCCGGTTGCGAAGACAATGTCCACCGTTGTGTCCATGGAGCAGCGACGTAGCGGTTAGGCTCACACGCGAAGTGGCTGCGCGTCTCGTAGGAGGGGAGAACTGCTGATGGCAGGCAACGAAGGCGAGGACAACTCGCTGGGTGGTGTTGCCAAGGGTATGGCTAAACACTGGTTGCGCAATTACGGGTCTGTTTATCTTGCGTTTGCGCTGCCGACCGTAATCACCTATGTGATAGCCGGCGGATTTCTGGCGTGGATCATCGCGCGGGTATATCCCCAGGCTTTCGCTATCGTTGCTACGATCTTAGTCGCAATCCTCGTGGCAGCATTGGTCGGCATCTTCTACCTGCGTCGGAAGCTGCAACACTTTCTTACCGCCAGGCGTGCCGACAGGCAGAACACAGCCTATCTACGAGGCAAAGAGCATGGTGTCTATGGCAAGTTCCGCCCCGAGAACCTCGACTAGTCGGACGAATCGTCATCGGAATCTTCGATCTCGTCAGGATCGATTGCGGCTTCGGCGGATTGATCCTCAGATTCTCCGCATAAATCTAGGGCGTGCTCCTGCAGCGTAATTGAGCGTTGTTGGAGGAAGCTCTCGTAGTCGTTTTGGAGAGCAGCATCGAGTGCAGCTTCGGAAACTAAACATGTCGCTAACCGCTTAACGATTTCTTCGCGTCCGTCCTGATTGATGATTTTCGTCAAATACTCTTGAGGTGACGCATCTTTGATCTGGATATTGCTCGCTGAAGACAGCATTACGATGTTGGCAACGAGGTTTGCTTGTGTCGTGCTGACCCCCTGGTTTCTTAAGTACGCCTGCGGAAAGAAATGGTGGAACTCCTTATCATTTGACCACGCAAGCGACTTATCGGGATCTATTTTTTGACCATTTAGAATGTCGCGAGGCTGAGCTTGAGCTAGCATGAGGGCAACCATCTTCGATGTGGCTGAATTCGATCGGAACGATTTTGTCCGCCAGAGCCGTTCATTAGAGGTCACAGTTCCGATTTCGATGGTCTGCGTCTCATTTCCAACCCACCGTCGAATAGCGACGATATCGGATGCCATCTGACCGCCGTTCCAGCCTCCGAAGTATCCAGCGAGGGTCGTGCGCCAAAACCAGTTCCGTATTTCGGTGAGTTGAGCGCCGTTGGGCTGAGGTACCCGCCGGAAGATCTCACAAAGAACCACGAATTGATTGGCATAAGGGAGTGCCTCATACCTTGGCACGTCCACCTCCGTACTTAAGAAGTCGCACGCCAGCAATGCTGACGCAATTGTGGCTTCTACCGCCTTCTTCAACGTCTCGTCGTCACGCTTCCTCAAATCATCAATGCTTTCAGCAGTAAATGATCCGCCTGCTGCGGCACTGAGGGCACGGAGAAAAACCTTCTCATCGAGCTGTGCAAATCGCTTAGGGGCGATGGCATTTCTGATCTCGTCGACAGACCGCCCAAGATCGAAATTAGTGCTCCAAGTCGCCGCGCGCATGAGGTCGAATATTGTGAGTCTCGTACCTGTTGAATTTATCCGCTCAAACACCGGAGCGACGTCGTGCAGCTCCATTTCTCCTAAGGTTACTAACGGAACTTGGTAATCGGTAAAGCGGTTGAAAAGTAAGTCAGCCTCGGCGCTCAAATGCGGATCAGTGAGCGGTGATATCTTCCTATAAAACTCGGATGGATCCGCCAATCTCCTCAAGGGTATTTGGTGCAATGGCAATTCTTCCAACGTGTCTACATGAAAGAATCCCCTGGTCTTTAGATCGAACGCAACATTCCACACACTGGTCGGTTTGCCGGGCTTCCAGTGTAGGACGCCGCAAACAGTTGATAGGCGCTGCTGGCCGTCGAGTAGATAGTTGACCGGATAGTTTGGGCTCCGCTCTGCTATCTGCAGATCGGCAATCGATCTCTTGCTCATCAGCTTCAGGCTTGATTCCCAGACGAGCATGCTGCCGATCGGATAGTTCCGATAGATTGAGTCAAGTAGCTCAAGTATCTGGTGACGCTTCCAAACAAAAGGACGCTGAAACTCCGGAAGGACTATGTCACCCGATAAGACGCGCCCAGCAAGCTGATGTATGCGGTCCGCAGTTGGCTTCGGATCACGTACGCTCCTTGAAGTCGCCTCTTTCGGCTCAGTCACCTTGGCATCTCCTCAATTGGGACCACGATTTAGATGACGACAGAGTCGCACACCGCGCGTCGGAGCTGAGTCCGGCCATCATTCTCTCAGCCGGTACCGTTAAGCCTCGCACGAGGCACTGACAAGGTTGCGTTGGCGCACCCGCGTCCACAACGCGTCCACAAACGCAGCCCAACTTGCTGATTTGCCGCTACGTGGCAGCGTCTGCTGCTGGACCAGATTTTATACCAGAAGCACTGGAAAACTAGGGGATTGGAGTCGCTGCAGGGCGATTTTCGGGCCAAGCAGAGTTTGCTATCCACCTAGACCTAGGGACTCATAATCCGTTGGTCGCGGGTTCGAGCCCCGCCCGCCCTACGCTGAACAGCCCTACGCTGAACAGCCCTACGCTGAACAAGCGCCCCACTTCAGAGCCCATTTTTCAAGATCGGTTCTTTCGAGTCATCGTTTATTCATCGTTTATGCCGGTCGGCTGGGGCCGATGGGTGGACTTGATGACCTGCGCCCAAGCGCTGCGTACGGCGGTCAGAGCATCTGTCGGTGAAACGGTAAGACGGGTTTGGCCTCCGAGCTGGTTCTGCCAGTCGGCCTGTGTTGGCGCGGTCGTGAAGTCTCGGAGCGCCGGCGGTCTGTTGGTAGGCCCAAAGCGCCGGTAGAGAACTTCAGCTTCGGCATCGATAGCGCCGATCCGGTCGAGCGCCCAGAGGTCCCACAGGTCGCGGGAAGCATGCCGGTCGAACCACGTCGCGGTCTTGGATGCGGCGAAGGCAGGAAGGGTGGGCACCAACAACTCGGCGGCGGGGGCATCGGCGTACCGCTGGACCAATGATCGACGCTCGGTTGGCCACACGGTGCGGGTGCGAGGGGACAGCAGTTGGATTCTCACGGTCAGTCCGTCGGAGGATCGCTGCGCGTGTGTCGGGAATGCTGGTGAGTGCTGGGTCGAGCGTGAGTCGCCCGTGAGTGCGGGCAAGCGCGCAGGGTAGAGCGGCGTCCAGCTCGGCAGCTATGGGTTTGCGATCTCCGACTGCGATGAGGTCGATGTCCTCGCTCAGCCGCCCGTCCGGGAGGTAGGTGCGGGCGAGCGCCGTACCGCCGATGAAGTGGATGCGGTCGCCGAAGTCGCGGCTTAGAAATGCAAGGAGATGGGAGATGAGGTGGTCGCGTTCGACTTGCTCGGTCGCGACACCGAATTGTTCAGCGACGGCAAGCTTTTCGTTGCTGTTCACTGTCGGACCCAGGTTTCCGCTCGACGCAGTGATGCGATGCGTCGCTGTTCGGTCGCTAAAGCCTCCAGACGATCCCTGTCGCTGCGCTCGAACAGTGCCGCCACGGCGGCTGGAATCTCGATTTCGGCGCCGCCAAGTTTTGGGCGGTGGGCGAGGTCCAAGAGGGTCTGCTCGGGAGTGGTCACCAGTGTCGGTCCGAGCTCGGTCTCGTAGCGTTCGGCGTCGATGCCCCGGGTGTTGCGTTTGACGAACCGGACGACCGCAGTGCGGTCCGACAACGTGATGGGACGGTGTTGCTCAGGTACGGCAACTGTCGCGGTAGCCAGTGCGCGGGGGATTGCTCCGTGCAGCCTCGCGGCACTGATACCCATGACGACGATGTTGTCCGACCCGTAGATCGCCGTTGCGATGCCTGCCGCGGCGGCTTCAAGCCCTGGCATCCAGCCGCGGCCCGCCATTCCGTGTGGCACGACGACGTAATAACCGTCTGCCAGTCGGTGCAATAGACCGTGTTCGTGAAGTCGCGCTACCTCAGGGGCGGGGTGGGCGTAAGTGTGTTTCGCTTGTGTTGGGCGGAATGTGCCGAGAGGATACGCGGCCAGGCTAGCGGGAACCGCCGTGCTGTGCTTCTGCGCCATGATTCCTCCTTGAGTATGCAAATCATAGGCTAATAGCCTACGAAATGCATACTCGTGATCATCTGGCGTTGACGTCGCCGTCGTCGCCGTCGTCGCCGCCGTGGGTGCGCGCACCGTTCGGTCCAGGAGCTCGGCCACCTGGTTGTGGATTCGCCCGCGGCTCATGTACCCGTCCTGCGTCATCGACACGTGGCTGTGCCCGAGGTGATCGGCGCCAATGCGAGCCGATAAGCCCTCATGGTCGATGAGTGTCGCGAGAGTCTTGCGGAAGCTGTGCGTGGTGACGTCGGGGACGCCGAGCTGTTCGCGCACGGTGCGCCATTCTGCGGCGAAGTTGTTCGGGTCGCGCAAGGTCCCTGCAGTGGAGGGAAAGATCGCCGCCTGCTCGCCAAAGTAAGGCAGCTGGCGGCGTCGCCGAAGCATCGCGATCGCAAACTGCGGCAGCGGGATGGTCCGCCGGCCCGCGGCGGACTTGGTCTCGTCGACGCGAAAGATGCCCTCGCCTTTGACACGAACTACTTTGCCGGTGACCGTCAGCAGGCCGGTCTCGTCGTCGTAGTTCTACCAGCGCAACCCGAGCAATTCCATTGGTCGCGGGTTCGAGCCCCGCCCGCCCTACTCTGAACAGCCCTCCAGTGAACGACCTGGCCACGAGGATTCGACCAATATCTCGTGCGGCGTCGCGGTGAGTTTCCCACTCCGGTGCAGTCTGATCTGCATGGGCAAACTCATCTATGGCTTCAACGTGTCGGTGGACGGGTACATCGCCGACGCACAAGGCAATATCGACTGGTCCGATCCGAGCGAAGAACTGCACCAGTACTGGAACGACTTCGAGCGGGAGACCGCCCTGTCGTTCTACGGCCGGCGCCTCTACGAACTGATGGCCGCCTACTGGCCGACCGCCGACAAGGCCCCGGATGCCACCCCTTTGATCGTTGACTTCGCCCGCATCTGGCGCGACATGCCCAAGGTCGTGTTCTCGCGCACGTGTGAGTCCGTCGACTGGAACTCCCGCCTGGAACGCGGCGACCCAGTCGAGGTGGTGACGAGGCTGAAAGCCGAGACCGACGGCAGGCTGGAGGTGGCCGGCGCGACGCTGGCCGCACCGATCGTGCGGGCCGGACTGGTGGACGAATACCGGATCGTGGTCACGCCCACCGTCGTGGGCGGCGGCACTCCGTTCTTCCCCACCCTGCCGTCATGGATCTCGCTGCGACTGTTGGAGAACCGCACCTTTCCGGGTGGCGCGGTCCTGCTGCGCTACGGCGTGAAACACGACTGATCGAACCGGACCGTCACCCGGCCCAGCGCGTCGTCGTGCACAGCCGAACAGCATTCCGATCGTTGATCGACGATTGAGTCAGAAGTCGCGCTTGGCGCCCGGCGCCGTGGCGAGCGATTTCGTCATCTCCGTCGAAATCGACGCGGACGCCTTGCGGCCGAACGCGAACCGCAGCAGCTTCGCGGTCTCAAGGCCGGGCCAATCACTGGCGCAATGCGCGCTATGGTCTGCTGGTGGCCATCTCGACTCCGATGAAGGCAGCGGTCGTGACCGTGGTTGCTATGACGGCCGGCCTGACGGCACCGGTCGGCGGCGCCGACCCGACACCCCAGCAGTCGCCGTTTCCGACGGGGAAATCCGGCACCTCCATCCACGTCACGGAATACAGCGCGGCGACCGCCGACGTCACGCTCAACAACGTGAGTTGGGTTTCGGGCTGCACCGCGAGCGGCGGGGGCTGCAACGTCATCGAGCTCACCATCGTCGGCAAGTCCGACACCCCCTTCGGCTACGGCGATGCCTACGTGACCGCTGCGTCTTCGCCGTGGAGGCAAGACCCTTACCGGGACGTCGAACGCGGCTCGTTGACGGTCGACTATCAGAAGATCAACAAGACGCCGCCCCTGCGCTCGGGCACTGTCGCTAACGGCCAGACCGCCCACGGATACATCGCCTACGACACCGTCAAGCAGGGCGACGTGTACATCGAGTTCAATGACCCCAACGCTCCGGCGGCACCCACCCCATTGGCGGGCTGGAAAGTCCACACCTAGCGCCGCAGCGCCAGTTGGTCGGTCTCAAAGATAGACTTTCGGCGTCGGAGTTCCAGGCGGCGCCGGTAATGCTTGGTTCGCAGCGACCGCCGAACGTGAAAGTCGGTGGTGCGGTGGTTGAGCCCGGTAACGACGCCGCGCTGGAAGTCATGCGGTCCGACGAGGAAGCGGCCAGCGGTTATCGGGAGTGGCTGGCTGCCGCGGAGCGGGCCGGCCGACGAGTGCTGCGGCAACCGGACGGCACCTACGTGTTGTGGCGGCGCGACGACGTCCTCGCTGCCATCCGCGACGGCGAAGTGTTCGCCAGCCGCCAAGGCGAGCTGATGCCCGGCAATCGGCCGTTCGGTCCCTACCGGAAAATCATGGTCGAGCAGCTGTTCACCCCCGGCAATTCGCGCGACATGCTCAAGCCCGTCCGCGTGATCATCGAACGATGTGTCGACGCCATCGCGGCCCAGCTGGACCACTGCGACGGTGCGGGTGTCGCCGAAGTTGTCTGGCGCGCAGCATTCGTCACCGTCTGCGGGTTGCCGACGGACCTCGCCCCCGACGCGGTCAACGCCGAGCTAGTGGCCAAGATCCGCCGGGCGCCGCAGGGCGGCCCCGATGTGCTCAGCCTCCTGGCCACCGAACCGCTTTCCGACGATGAAGTGCTGGGACTAATGGCCTCGGTGGGCCGTGGCCTCATCTTCGCCTCGTTCGCGATCAGGGCCGGACTGGCGGTGCTGGCGCGTAAGCCGATGCTGCAGAAGGAACTACGCGAAAATCCGGACCGGCAACGCCGGTTCATCGAGGAGCTGCTGCGGTTGGATGGCGGCGCCAAGACCGTGTCCCGCATCACCAGCCGCAGCGTGACAGTCGGCGAAACGACGATCCCAGCCGGGTCTCCTGTCGAGTTGTATGTCGGGTTCGTTCACCGCGACGAGGCAGATGAGATGTCGGGCCACGAGATTAAACTCGATGGCCCGCAAAGGAATTGGAGTTTTGGCGGAGGCCCGCACCGGTGTCCGGCATCGCATCTTGCCCGGGATCTGCTGGGCGTGTTCTTCGAGGTGTGGCTCGCCAAGATCCCGTTCTTCTGGTTCGACTGGTCCAGCGGTGATGTGCCCAAAGCGTGGTACCCCAAGCCCTACAGCTCTTTGCCGAGCGAGGTTTTCGACGGTTGGTTCCCGGTGCACGTGCCGCTCAGGTGGCGACCGGACCGGTGATTGGGACGGATCGGGCCTAGACCCATACCGCTTCTGCACCGGCGGAGCCACATTTCGGTTCCAGCTATGGGCGCGACGGGATACGACCTACACGCAGGAATCCGTCCAATTGGGGCTGGGCAGGAATCGGGAGTTGTGATCGGTAGCAAATCAGAATCTGTGTGATTGCCAAGCGAACGCCACACGGGCGACACGACGATCAGGAGAAGACCGCATGAAGCGCATCCTTGCCGGAGCGGTGCTGTGGGGCACCGTGACACTAGCCAGTTTGGGGCTCGGCACGGGCACCGCCCAGGCAGACCCCTCGACGGGCATCTGCAATCAATTAGCGATGTGCAGCCGCATTTGGTGCCCCGGCAGCCCTCTGCCGATGCCGGACGTGGTGTGGGACATGAACACCTGCCACCACTACTACGGCGGCAGCCTCGGTCATCCGGGAACCGAGGGTGGCATTCAAGTCGGCGCGCACATTCTCGAGGGAGATCCTTCCCCGGCGAACACTTGCGGAGGATCGCCCATCTGCTTGCCGGGCCTGTGACGGCCGGCGAAGTTCAGGGCGAATAAGCCCTTTATCCAGATTCGGCGGCAATACCCGCAACGGGTAGCTGGCGGAGACCGTCGAAATGGAATTGATGTCCCGCGGCTGGGCCTCGCTACGCCTGGCCGAGTCGCCCGCGTGATCGGATCTCGTGCTCGAACGTTAGACCGACATCCAGAGCGGCGATGGATTCCACAGTGTGGAGCGAGGCAGACGCCGACAACCCCGCCAACTTGCGCCGAGACAGGTCGAGGTGTGGAAAACCGGCGCCCGGGTATCCCAGCGGTCGTATGACTAGATCACGGACCCAACCAGATCAACGTGAAATCGATGGCGTGCGGGGGGTCGTCGACGCCATCTCCGGGGCCTTCACAGCCAAGGTCGTCGGACAGCGGGAGCTGCGCGAGTCGCTGTTGATCGGTCTGCTCGCGGGCGGTCACATCCTGCTCGAAAGCGTGCCCGGCCTGGCCAAGACCACGGCCGCCAAAGTGCTTGCAGAGGCGATTCACGGCCGTTTTCAACGCATCCAATGCACGCCCGACCTTCTTCCCAGTGACATCATCGGCACGCAGATCTACGACTCGGCAAGCAGCTCGTTCGTCACCCAGCTGGGCCCGGTGCACGCCAACATCGTGCTGCTCGACGAGATCAACCGGTCCAGCGCGAAGACCCAGAGCGCGATGCTCGAGGCGATGGAGGAGCGGCAAACGACCATCGCCGGCCAGGTGCACCCCCTGGCGGATCCGTTTCTGGTCGTCGCCACCCAGAACCCCGTCGATCAGGAAGGCACCTATCCGCTATCCGAGGCCCAGACCGACCGCTTCCTGCTCAAGGAGATCGTGCGCTACCCCTCCCCGCAGGAGGAGGTCGAAGTGATGTCGCGAATTGACGCGGGCATCTACGACAAGGGCCAGCCCACCGCGCCGGTGGTCAGCCTCGACGACGTCTTGCGCGTGCAGGAGGTTGTGCGCCATGTCCACATGGATCGCGCGCTCATGCTCTACGCGAGCCAACTGGTCGACGTGACCCGTCACCCGGAGCAGGCGCTGCCCAAGCAGATTGCGCGGTTGATCGAATACGGCGCCAGCCCGCGCGCCACGATCGCGTTCTGCAAGGCGGCCCGAGCGCAGGCGGTGCTCGCCGGGCGTGCGCACGTGCTCCCCGAGGACATCGCGAAGATCGCGCACCGAGTGCTGCGGCACCGGCTCATCCTCGGCTTCGAAGCTGCCAGCGTTAACGTCACCGCCGAGGTCGTGGTCGACGCCGTGCTCAGGGTCGTCAAAGTCCCTTGAGGTCCCAGCAGGCCAGTCTTGGGTAAGCACCTCAACCGCGCCAAGACACACTTCGGCACCGACACCCGTGGCCTGCTCGAAGGCGGTCGCTATGCGCTACTGCACACGCGCAGCATGGAATTCGACGATCTGCGCCCGTACGTGCCCGGTGACGACGTACGAGACATCGACTGGAAAGCTTCCGCCCGTTCGGGCGGCGTGCTCATCAAGCGGTTCGTTTCCGAGAAGCACCATAAAATCCTGCTTGTTGCCGATGCCGGCCGAAACATGTCGGCGCTCGCCCCGAGCGGGGAGTACAAGCGCGACATCGCTGCGCACGTCATGGGTGCGGTCGGGTTGATCGGCCTGCGCCGATCCGATCAGATCGGGATGGTCTACGGCGACCGCCGCGGCTGTGTCAACATCCCGCAGCAGCGCGGCGAATCGCACATCGAGGGACTCCTGCACCGCTGGTATCAGCATGCCTCGACCAACCCCGGCGCCAGCGACATCACCGCCCAACTCGGCTACGTCGCAACGCATTACCGACACACCATGCTGATCATCGTGGTGTCCGACGAACCCGATGTCGACGACCGCCTCAGCGAAGTGCTCGGCACGCTGAGCGGGCGCCACGACATCCTGTGGGCAATGGTGTCGGACATGCCCGCAGTGGGCCCCGATAACAGCGACGGGTACGACGTGGCGACCGGCCGCTTCGTCCTCAACGGCGCGGACCTCGGCCCGCGGGTGGTCGCCGCGTACCGGCGCGCCGAGCAGGCGCGGCGCAAGCGCCTCGATGCGTTGTTGACCGCTCGCGCGATTCCGCACGCGACTCTCGCCGGCAGCAAGGACATTCGGCGTGAGCTGGTAAGACTGACCGAGGTGGCCGCCCGTGCCGGATGACCTCCTGCGCCATGTGTTGGGACCGCAGCCGTACTCGTCGTCGTGGCTGTGGTGGGGCGTGCTGCTGATCCTCGCCGTGATGGGCTGGCACGCAGGCGTTTTCATATGGACGCTGCCGTCGCGCCGGTTGCGTCGCATCCCGGGTGTGCGGCGGGTGCACGCGCGGCTGATCCGCAACCGGTTCGCCCGCTGCGTGCGCGCCATCGCCGACGAACATGACGCCGGCGGCATGTCTGCCCCGGCGGCGTCCGCTGCGATCAGCCGGACGGTGCGCAGCTTTCTGCATCAAGCCACCGGGACTCGCGCGCAATACCTACAGGTGGGCGCGATCGCCGATGGGGACTTGGCCGCGGCCGCGCCGCTGCTGGCCCGGCTCGGTGACGCGCAGTTCAACGCGCAGACGCGAGTGGATGTCGCCGACGTGAGCGCGCAGGCGCAGGAGTTGATCCGATGTTGGACCTGAAGTGGTGGCCGGTAGCGGCCATCGGATTGACCTGCTTCGTCGCGGTGGCAGCGCTCGCGGCGTTGCTGCCCATGACTGCTGCCCGCAGGCGGCTGCGTCCGTTGGCCAACGTCGCACGCTTGACCCGCTTACCCGAGTACGCCAGAGTGGCGCGGCTGCGTTCGTTGTCGACGGTCGTGACCTTGGTGGTGCTGACGGTCATGTTCGGTGCCGCCACCTGGGCGGCGGCCCGCCCGACAACGGTCAGTAAGGATTTCGACGCCACCCACCCCGAGGACGTCATGTTGTGCGTCGGACAGCCGGTGACCGACGCGTCGACGGCTGAACTACTCGACTACTTTGCGCAGCACGCCGCCACGTCCCCTCCGGCCCGGCGGATCGGCCTGACATCCACCAACCGCCGAGTCGTGCCGCTGACGCGCGACCAGCAGTACGCCGCGGCACGATTCGCCGAGTTCGCCGGCGTCCATGACGCACCGTCGGCCTCCTTCGCCCCGCCGGTGCCCTACACCGACTACGCCGCGAGCGTGAACGACGTTCTAGCGCTGTGCCTCTCAGGCTTTCCCGGCACGGAGCAACAGGGCGCGCACCGGCGCTCGGTTATCTATCTCGGTCCCTCAGATCTCCGTGCCGGCAGCGAGCGACGCGCCGCGCTGTTTACCGACGGCGGTGTACGGGACATGGCAGAACGGGTCGGCGCGCAAATCAACGTGGTTGACACTGCCCCGTCAGCTGCGAGCGGTTCGTTTGTCGCGCTTACCGGAAAGACCGGAGGGCGGTACCTCACGCTGGGGTCGCAATCGGTGAACTCGGCCCTCAACGACATTCGGGCACACACCCCGCCGGCGCGTCTGGCAGATGGGACCACCGTGCCGGCGGACTTCTCGGATGCACCGGTGCTACCCCTGGCGATCGCGTTGTTGTCGGCAGCCGTGCTCTCGGTGGCCCTATTGGTATTGCGCCGATGACCTTTCAGCCCGTATTGCCCTGGGCGATCCTCGCGGTCGTCATCGCCGCGCTTGTTCTGGCGCGCCTGGTGGCGCTGTGGCGGGTGCTGTCGTCGGCGGGGGATCGCCGTGTCGGCGCGGTCTTGCGGTGGGGCGGGGTAACGCTCGCGGTGTTGCTGCTCATTGCCGCGACCACCCGCCCAGCACTGCGCGACGAGGAAAACAGCCGAGGGGCAATGGCCGCACCCGGCGCGGGTCTCAACGTGTTCTTGGTCGTCGATCGGTCGACCGACTCGGGTGTCGAGGATTACGGCACCGGCCAGCCACGAATCGCCGGGATGCGCGACGACATCGCGGCGTTGCTGAGTCAGTACCCTGGTGCGCGGTACGCGCTCGTCAGCTCCGCGGCACAGGCAACAGTGAAGTGGCCGCTGTCCGAAGATAATTGGAGTCTGCGTCCGACCATCGCGGCTCTGGGTCCCGAAGCCGGTAATCCCGAGGTCAACGTCGTGGTGGCCGACAACGTGTTGCGATACCAGCTCATGCAGGCGGCGGAGCAATACCCGGGTGCGCGAAACGTGCTGCTGTACTTCGGCTCCGGCGCCCCCGGGTCGCGGACCCCGCAGGGTGGCTTCGACATCAGGCAGGCGTCGGTGGCCGGGGGAGCGGTGCTGGGATACGGCCGCAGCGACGCGATCAACGAAGCGGAATTACGGCATCTTGCCGGGCAACTCGGTGTGCCATATCTGCATCGGGAAGCGGGTCAGCCGTTTCAGCTTGAATTGCCCCGTGCGCCCCAGATGACCGAGACAGGGAAGCGGATCGAACTCTACTGGTTGCCGGCCTTGGTCGCAGCCGGACTGCTGCTCGTCGAGGTCTACTTCTCGATTCGGGAGTTCCGGCGCGGGCGCGTCGCCCGACGGGACTTGGCATCATGACGCCGACACCGGCGCGGCTGGGGCTGCGGCGACGATTGTTGACCTACTCGGCCCCGGTGACGCTCGTCGCACTCCTGGTCGCTATCAAGCTGATTTCGGTGGTTGTGGTGGGGAATTCCGCCGTGTCCTCCTTTGCCCAAGGTGACGGGAACGCGGTGCGCGCGGATGCGTCGATCCTCGGCATGGTCAACGTGGTCGAACCGGCGAAGGCGCCATTCGTCGAGGGCGTCGCCGCCGTGCTCGACGGGCGGCTCGATGACGCCGACACTCACTTCTCGCACGCGCTTGCCCGCAGCGACGTCGCGAATTCCTGCTGGGTGCGGGTGAACCTCGAACTAGTCCGTGAAACTCAGGGCGACCGGGCGGCGTCGGCGGGTGACCGCGCACTCGCCGACGAACGCTATGCGAGCGCGCTAGCGATCGTCGAAGCCGCCCCTCACGCGTGCTTCTTCGGCAACAACGACGCGGACCCCCAGCGGCGGGCCATCCGCCAGGACGCCGCAACCCGGTTGGCGGCCAAGAGGACCGCGCTAACCCACCCGGCACCCGAGGAACCACCACCGCCTCCGCCGCCGCCCCCGGCCGCGCCGCCACCTCCGCCGCCGCTCGCCGGCGTCACACCCGACGGCCGGCAGATCCCGCCGCGGCGGCTCGACCCCGGTGACGGTGACCCACTCGACAAACTGGAGCAAGTCCTACAAGACGCCGCGGCCGCTGCGCTGCCGTAACGGTCTGTCAGGCTCATAGCGTGAACGAACTGTGTCCCTGTGGCAGTGGCGAAGGCTATCGCGCGTGTTGCGGACCGCTTCACGATGGCGAGTCGCAGGCCGGTACGGCGGTGGAATTGATGCGATCGCGGTATTCAGCGTTCGCCCGCGGTGACGCCGACTACCTGTTTCGCACCTGGCACCCGCGCACGCGGCCGTCCGACGTGACCATTGACCCGCGGATCACCTGGACTGGCCTGGATGTGATCGACTCGGCCGCGGGCGGCCCGGAAGACGATTGCGGGGAGGTGGAATTCACCGCCCGGTTCGAGTCCGCCGGCCACGGCGACAGCCTGCGCGAGCGCAGTCGCTTCGAGCGCCGCGCCGGCCGATGGTTCTACCTCGACGCCATGGCCGAAGAGAGGTAGCACGGGCGTGTCCTGCCCGGCTCCGACCCCCAGCACCTCCACACATTCTTGAGCGAGTGACGGGATTCGAACCCGTGTGTACGGATTTGCAGGCCGCTGCCTAGCCACTCAGCCACACCCGCACGAACCGTCACCCTGCCAGCGCAAGAGGCTGTTGCCCAGCGATTTCGTCGGTCTGATTATTTCCGCGAGCGGCGGTATCCGCTCTGCTGGGAGGTGACGGCTAAATTACCCGTATGCGCGGCGTTCGCCTGGTTCATGCTGTCCTGACCGTCCTCACAGCGGGATTGCTGATGGCGGCACCCGCCGGCGCGCAGCCACCGTCCAGGCTCACGGACCACATCACAGACAGCGCCGGAGTCTTGACGGATTCCGGTAGAGCGGCGGTGAGCTCGGCAATCGACCGGCTCTACCGCGATCGGCACATTCAGCTGTGGGTGGTCTACGTCGACAACTTCTCCAGGTTCAAACCGGAGAACTGGGCTGACCGAACCCGCAACGCCAGCGGATTGGGCGCCCGTGACGTGCTGCTGTCCGTGGCCACGAACACCAAGCTGTACGCCTTGTCGGTGCCCCCGCAGGTGCCGGGTCTCACGGATGTCGAGCTGGACAGGCTGCGCAGCAAGCGAATTGAACCTGCCGTGGGCGTCAAGGATTGGAGCGGCGCCGCGGTGGCTACGGCCGACGGATTGGACGGATCGGCGCGTTCGGCGAAGCCGATCTGGCTACCGATCGCGGTCAGCGTCGTCGTCGTCGTGGTCGTGGTCGTGGTGTTTCTCGCGTTCTATCGCGTACGCCGCCGCCGTGCGGCCCGGCGCGACGGTCAGCGGGGCATTGAGACGCGCGAAGGAGACGCGTTGTCGATCGCGGACACCCGGCTGCGTCAGATCACCGACTACGTCAGCAGGCACGGCGAGAGCGTCGGCGCCGAGGCGCAGGCCAGATTGCAAGAGGCCAAGCGGTATTTTGCAGCGGCGCAGGCCAAGGAAGCGACCAATGCCGCCGAGGCCATCGCCTACGCGAATCGGGCATCCACGCTTGCCGCTCAGGCGCAAACGCTGGCGAACGCCGACGTGCTCGCGGTGCATCGCCGTCGAGGTGGTGGCACGGCCAGCTAGACGATAACTTTCAGAAGCACCCGCTCACGTGGATGCGGCGGCCGCCTCCGACGCAGACATTCACCGGCGGTGGCGGGGGTGGAAAGTCTTGCGGCAGCGGCGCATAGGCGTCCGGTGGTGGGACATTGGCGTTGACCGTGTCGGCAACGTTCGTGCACCCGCTCACTGAAACACGCCGGCCGACGCTCGCGCACACATCCGCGTTGGCCACCCCGGATGGCCGCACGACGTCATACATCTCAGGGATCGCGGCAAGGGCCAACACTGCTATTGCGCCGGCGGTCCAGGACCATACCCTCAGACTCATTGGGATCTCCTCGTTCTGACCGGGGGCGAATCGACGGCGGCAACGGTTACGTGCCCGAGCCGGCCGCTCAGGGAGTCGCGCCGCCCTGACCGAGCAGCGGGGTCCACTGGCAACGTTGCCGGATGTCGGCCAGCGGCTGACGGATGTTCTCAAGATCGGCCTGCTCCTGGGGGTTGGCGTTGAAGTACTGCTGCACGTCGTCGCGGATTTGATCTTTGGGCCGGTCCTGCAGGTCGGTGTAGAAGCCGTTCAGGTCCGGATGGGTGAACAGGTACGTCGAGAGCGCCGCGGCCACGCCGGCCGCGACGCCGGCCACGTCCGCCGCCGTGCAGTTGGCGGGTCGAGGCGCGGGATCAGCCGTGGCGGTTCCCGTGGTCGCAAACAAGAGCACCGCGCTGATCGCGCCGGCAACGATTGCCCCGGCCAGCAGCCGGCGCGGGGTCAGGGCTGCGAGGAAGGGGGCTGCTTTGTTCAAAGTCAGTCGAGGTGCAGTTGGCATGGTGTTCACTCTGAACCCGGACCGAGACCCATCACTCGGGCCGAAAGTCACCACTCGCACGGCCAAGCGTCACCCGAGGCTGAAGAGGGTGGATCGGCCCAGGGGCGCAGACACCGATTGGCCTATGGGCCAATTCAGCTGGAACCTTCGGCGGGCAGCAGCGAGCGGGTGATCCGACCACTCTCGAAACGGACCTGATGCGCGGCACGACGCAGGGGCTCGACAGTGGTATCGGGGTGCACGATAACTCCTGCACCGGACGGGATTCCGAGCCCGATGACCGCTCCCTCGAGCAATTCGACCGTCCGCGATAACCGCGCCCAATCGCCGCGCTCGTCGTGCGCGTCGATGACCATCGGCACGAGGTCGAATGTGCCGAACGGCTCGGGTGCGGGAGGTTGCGGCGTCTCGACGATTCCGTAGCGTCCCAACTGGACCGCGCCGGCCGAAATACCCACTAGGACCGCGCCCTGTTCGTGTCGGCCCACAATCACCTCTTTCATGCCGGTTCTGTCGAAGGTGTCCCAGCCAAGACGCACATCGCCGCCCGCGAGGACGATCAACTGGGCGCTCGCTAGGAAGGTGCGATCGTTTGCGCCGAACGATGAATCGATCATGCGCCGATCGGTGATTCCGATGGCATCCATCGCGGCTTCGAAGATCTCGTAGTACTCCGGACGGTCCCCGTTGGAGGCGCCGATGTAGGCAGCGCTCAGCGGGCTGGCTCCGGCTAATCCGTCGACGGCCGCCTCGAGGAGCAGCCGGTTCCGCCGTTTCCAAAAGAGCAGCTGGCTGTCCGCTAGGAGATAGAGCGGATGTCGTGGGGGCGCAGTATCAGTCACCGACAGTCCTGGCGGCGGTGATCTCGTCGAACCGTGCGAGCGCGGTATCGAGGTCCGCCTCATCGAACATTTCGCATCGGTTAACCTTGTCGCCTTGGAATTCCCAAAACCCCCAGTTCCACCGATGGAAGCGTACTCACATAGGTCATCGTCGGTGGGGCGATTCAATGCATGGTCAAGATCGGGTAAAGCCCTCGTCTCCCCGAAGATCACCGGCACCCTAGGGCCCGCCCCTGTTAACCGTTAGGTTTGTATCCATGGGCAATGAAGGGGGAGGTGGATCGGCATTCACCTGGCAGGGCCGGCGTGAGTTGGTCAGCCAGATCCACGAGCAGCTCGACGAGCTGGTAGCAGCCCGTGACCAGATGGAACAACTGGTCCGGGTCATCAGCGAAATCGGTTCGGACCTCGACCTCGACGTGACCCTGCGCCGAATCGTCAAGGGGGCGATGGAGCTGACCGGCTGCCGTTACGCAGCGCTGGGCATCCGCGCGCCCGACGGCGCTTTCGTCTCCTTCGTGCGTGCGGGGATCGATGACGACGCGGCGCGGCTGCTCGGCGATCTGCCGGTGGGTGAGGGTCTGCGGCTCGCCGACGTGAGTGCCCATCCGCAGGCCGGTGCACTGCAAGCCCACGATCCGCCGGTGCGCGCGCTGCTCGGGATTCCGATCACGGTCCGGGGAGCGGACTTCGGCAGCCTCTACCTGGCCGACGACGTGGCAGGCAGAGTGTTTTCCGACTCTCAGGCGGCCGCTGTGCGGGCCCTGGCGACCGCCGCGGCGGCGGCCATCGACAATGCGCGCCTGTTCGAGCGGGAACGCGAATCCGCCAAATGGACGAAGGCCAGCCGCGAGATCACCACCGCGCTGCTGTCCGGTGACCCCCAGACCGGGCCGCTCCAGCTGATCGTGAACCGGGCGCTGGAATTGGCCGGCGCCGAACAGGCGATCCTGTTGGTTCCCAAGGAGCCGGACCTGCCCGCCGACGAGGTCGACACTTTGGTCGTGGCCGCCACGGCGGGCAGATATTCCTCGGAGGTAATCGGTCGCCAGGTGCCGATGGACGGCTCCACCACGGGCGGTGTCGCCCGGCGTGGCCAGCCGCTCATCACCGAGTCCTTCCAATATCCGATCGAGGGGTTCACCGACGTCGGTGAACGCTCCGCGATAGTGATGCCCCTGATCGCCGACGGCGCCGTGCTCGGCGTCATCGCCGTCGCGCGCGACCCGCAGCAGTCGCCCTTCGGCGACGATTATCTCGAGCTGGTCAGCGACTTCGCTCGGCACGCGGCCATCGCCCTGGCGCTGGCGGCGGGTCGTGAACACGCGCTCAACCAGGAACTCGCCCAAGCGGACAGCGTCGATGACGCGGTGAACGCCGCGGCGGAGGAATTGCGTCGGCTGTGGCGGGCCCGCCGCGTCGTCGCCGTCACGTTCTCGGCTCAAACTTCATCCACCGGAACGGCCTATGGCCCACCGCAAGTCGTGTCGGTCGGCGAGCCGGTGCAGTGGGACGACCTTCCGCCTCCTACTCAGCGCATGCTCAGCGCGTTGCGCGAGGGCGACCTGCTCACCCCCAGCACGGGGGAGCCCGGGACGGGGGGCATCGCGCTGCAGCACCCCAAGGGCGTGCTCGTCGTCTGGATCGATCTGGCCGATCGTCGGCCGTTCACCCTCGAAGACCAGACCCTGCTGACCGTGTTGGCGGGCCGGCTCGGCCAAGGTCTGCAGCGGGTCCATCAGGTCGACCAGCAGCGCGAAACCGCCTTGGCGCTGCAGCACGCGATCCTGGGTCCTTCCGACCTGCCGCACGGGTTCGCCGTGCGGTATCAGGCCGCCAGCCGGCCCCTGCAGGTGGGCGGCGACTGGTACGACATCGTCGACCTCGAGGACGGGCGCATCGCGATGGTCGTCGGCGATTGCGTGGGGCATGGCCTGGCCGCCGCGACCGTGATGGGTCAGGTGCGCAGTGCGTGCCGCGCATTGCTGTTCGAAAACCCCAGTCCCGGGGCCGCTCTCGCCGGGATGGATCGCTTCGCCGCTCGGCTGCCCGGCGCGCAATGCACCACCGCGGTCTGCGCGGTGCTCAACCCCGAGACCGGCGAGCTGGTGTATTCCAGTGCCGGGCACCCGCCGCCCATCCTGGTCCACGCGGACGGCACCACCCAGATGCTCGACGACGGCCACACCATCGCGTTGGGCGTACGGCCCAACTGGTCTCGCCCCGAGGCCCGGGTGACCGTGCCGGCGCGCGCCACCCTGCTGCTCTATACCGACGGCTTGGTCGAACGTCGCCGTACCGCGTTGGGACAGGGCATCTCCCGGGCCGCCGAGCTCGTGCAGGACGGCCGCGGGTCGACCCTCGACGAACTGGCGAACCACCTCATGTCCGGTCTGGCCCCCAGCGGCGGTTATCAGGACGACGTTGTCGTTCTGCTTTATCGTCATCCCGCGCCGCTGGAGCTGACGTTCCCGGCCGATGTCAGTCATTTGGCCCCCGCGCGAACCGCGTTGCGCACCTGGCTGACTCGCACCCGACTGGACCCGGAACAGGCAATGAACGTGCTCGTCGCCGCCGGGGAGGCCGTCGCCAATGCCATCGAGCACGGTCACCGGGACCAGCCCGAAGGCACCATCCGCCTGGGCGCGACCGCACTGGTCGACCGGGTGCAGTTGACCATCACCGACACCGGTTCGTGGAAACCCCCGCAACCGGCGAGTTATCCCCACCGGGGACGGGGTATTGCCCTCATGCGGGGCCTCATGAATGACGTCACCATCAATCCTGATGCCGCCGGAACCACGGTTCACCTATCCGCCAGGATCACATGATGCCCACGTCGCTCACCCTCGACACCACACGCCGTGAGGACGGGGAGCTGATGTTGGTCGCGGCCGGGGAGATCGATCTGAGCAACATCGACGCGTTCGTTCAGGCCCTCACCACCGTCAGCGGGGAAGCCGCGAGCGGCGGGCCGCTCACTGTCGACCTGAGCGGCGTCGAGTACCTCGACAGCGCCGCCATCAATGCCTTGTTCTCCCACGCCAACCGCATAAACCTGATCGCCCACCCGATCCTGATGCCGATCCTCACGATCAGCGGCCTCACCGAATTGGTCGCCGTCGAACCCGCGCCCTCGGCCGACTGATGACGACCGGCCGGGCGTCAGATGTTCTCGGCGATCCAGGTGCTGGTGAAGCGCTGCAACGCGGGGAGGCTTTGGGTGAGGTCGGCTTGCATCGATTTCTCGAGTTTGCGGCCCACCAACGGGATCCTCATCGCCACCTCCACGGCGAAGCGCAGCCGCGCGCCGTCACCGGTGGGCGCCATGAACGCCTCCGCGTGCCCTGACCCCAGCCCGCCCGAGGAGACGACGTTGATCTGCCCCCGGACTTCGCCGTCGGCGACGGATCGCCACGTCTCGCTGTGAACGATCTTGAGCTCCCCGGGGACGACCTTGGCGACCAGCGCGGGCATTATCTGCCGGGATACGTGTTGTGTCGCGCGCACGCTCACCGTGCCGTCGGCGTCGACTTCCAGCGAATCCAGCGTGGTGGGGGCGTTGCTGGCCTTCAGGCGGGCCAGCCAGTAGTCCTCGCGGCCAAACGCCGCGTGGATTTGTTCCACGCTGGCGGGCGATTCGATGCGGATGTCGAAGGATCGCGACATAGCAACCGATTCTTGCAAAGGCCGGGCCGAGATGAGCGCGTGGCGCAGGTTTCGAACGTACGTGCGATGGCTATCCCTTCCCGCGGAGGTGGGAAGACATGACTGATGACACGCGGCACGCTCCGAGTGAGAACCCGGAGAAGGACACATCCGAGTGGGTGACCGGTGACGAGCCGATGACCGGTCCGCAGCGCAGCTACGTGCACACGTTGGCTCAGGAAGCCGGACGGGACGTTCCCGACGACTTGACCAAGGCGCGGGCGTCCGAGCTCATCGACGAGTTGCAGCAGCAGACCGGACGGGGCGACTGATCACCCGGTGGGCCGGCCGCCGATTGTCGGCGTCGTCGACGTCGGGGGCGGGCTCGCCTTACGGGCGAGGTCTCCGAATCTGACGCTCACGCGCTGGAAGCCCTTGACCCGTTCGGCTTTCGCCTTCTTGGTGTAGGTCTTGCGGTCGGCCGTTGTGAGTTCCGCGTCGTCCGTGAAGGGGGTGAGCAACGCCCGCGGGTAAAGGCGTTCCACCAGAACGACATTGATCTCGGCGCAGAGAACCAGCGTGGACGACACCAGGAACAGGAAGGCCAGTAGGCCCAACACCAAGGCGAAGATGCTGTTGGTCGCGCTGGCCGACTTCACCGTGTGCCGAATGTATCCGGCGCCGCCCCACTGCAGGATCTGCCAAATGACCGCTGCCGCAAGCGCTCCGGGCAACACCTGCCGATAGGTGAGTTCTCGCGCGGTGGTGACGCGAAACGCCACCAGGCAGATCATCGCGTTGATCGCTACGGCGACCAAAGCGACGCCGATCTTTCCGAACGCGCCCAGCGCGCCAGTCGCCTGGCCGGCCGCCGACAGGGCCGTGGCGGCGATGGCCGCCGAGCCGAGGACCAACAGCAACATCAAGCTGCGCAGCCGTGAGCGGATCGGATCGGGACGCTTGTTCCTGGGCACGGCCCACACCGAGTCCATCGCATTCTGCACCGCTTGGCCCACGCCCAGCCCGCCGTAAAGCGCGCCCGCGATGCCGACGACCACCGCGACAGTCCCCCCGCTGAGCCCCGCGGGCTGATGCAGCTGATCGCCGATGACCGGGAATTGGCTCAGCGTGCTGTGCAACACCTGCTTCTGCAAGCCGGGGTGCCCGGCGAGCACCACTCCCAGGCCGGTGGTCAAGAGCAGCAATAACGGGAACATAGACACGAACCCGTAGTAGGTGATCAGGGCGGACAGGTAACCACCTTGATCGTCGAGATATTTGTATACGACCCCGATCACCACGCCGGCGGCGCGGTTTCGCCGCTGCAGCCTGTCCAGCCAGCCGACCATCTCGTGCTCACTTCGTCGCTACGGAAGCGGATACCCCCCGACGGGATTGCCTGGTGATACCCGCATTCGGGTCGGATCAATCAGCGGGCACCTGCCGGGCCGGCTTCGTGCCAGGATGGGGTGATGGGCGATGACGACATGCGTTCGGAGCGCGAGTTCAACGAGCGCAACATCGAGGAGTTCCGCCGCAACGGCGGCAAGGTCGGCGGACAGTTCGAGGGCTTCCCGTTGCTGTTGTTAACGTCGACCGGGGCGCGGAGCGGTGCGCAGCGGGTAAATCCGGTCGCCTACTTCGATGTCGACGGCAGGACCTATATCGTCGGATCCGCCGCGGGCCGGGACAACAACCCGGCATGGGTGCACAACATCCGTGCCAACCCGCGGGTGACTGTCGAGATCGGCTCGCAGGGGCCCACGCCGGCGACCGTACGCGAATTGCCGAGCGACGAGCGCGATTCCGTCTACCGGATCGTCGTCGAGCGGGCGCCGGGGTTCGGCGAGTACCAGGAGCGCACCGACCGCGTCATCCCCGTCTTCGAGCTGCTTACCGAATAACAGTACCGCCAGCGGGAGGCGACCCACATGACAACCGCTGCTATGACGCATCTGGTTCGGCGTTGGGTAGTTGGCGTCTTCGCGTTCGCTGTGGCGATCCTGCCGGCTACCACGATTTCACCTGCGGTCAGCCGCGGCGACCCCGTCTGTCCTCCCGGTTTTGTGTGGAGCGGGTCTTTGAATCAATGCGTGTTATGGGTCCCCTCCGCAAACGGGCCGGCCGCACCCGTGGGGCCCCGCGGGCCCGGCGGCCCGGGTCTACCTACCGATCCCTGTCCGCGTTCGGGCGCAACAGCCCAGTCCCGCGCTCACCGCGTCGAGCTGCCGCAAAATGTCGGGGAACTCTTCGCTCACCGCGGTCGTTACGGTTGCTAAGTATCGCTTTGACTGCGAGGGGAAACGCGCATGCCGCGCACAGACAACGACAGCTGGGATCTGGCCACCAGTGTGGGCGCAACGGCCACCATGGTGGCCGCCGCCCGAGCGATCGCGTTGGGTGCCGCCCCGCAGACCGATTTGCGCACCGTCGCCATTGATTTGCGTCGAGACTGGCCAAAGGCGCTGGTGAGCACGGGCTTTGACGAGAGCCGCCCGGCCGCTTGGATAGCCGAGGGTCTTTTCGGATATCTGCCGCCCGAGGCGCAGGACCGCTTGCTGGACAACATCTCCGCGCTGAGTGCCGCGGGCAGCAGGCTGGCCGTCGAAGCCATCCCGGACCGGCCGCAGCAAGACGTCGAGAAGGCCCGCGCAATGCTGCGCAGGGCCACCGACAAATGGCGCGCCCACGGCTTCGAGTTAGATTGGGAGGAGCTGGGTTTCGAGGGTGAGCGCAACGACGTCGCCGCCTACCTGAAAAATCTCGGCTGGCGGACGGTCGGCAGGCAGATGAGTGAGCTGCTGGCCGGCAGCGGGCTCGCGGCGATTCCTCAGACCAATGACTCGGTGTCCGTCGCCGACACGATCTATTACAGCTCGGTGCTGGACCGATGACGGAATCGAGTCGCAGAGGACTCAACGACGCGGTCACGAGGCTGTGGAGCTTTTTGGCCCCGATCTACGACCTGCCGTTCCTGCAGCAGTGGATATACCGTCCGCCGCACGACCAGGTGATAACCCAGCTACGCGCACATCACGCGCGCAAGATAGCCGATATTGCCTGCGGTACAGGCATTCTCAGTGATCGGATCGCTCGAGAGCTCGGGCCCGACGAGATCTACGGTGTCGACATGTCCGAAGGCATGCTTGGCCAGGCTCGCGCCAGAACCGACGCGGTGCAGTGGTTGCGCGGCCCGGCAGAGCGGCTGCCGTTCGACGACGGGGCTCTCGACGCGGTGGTGACCACTTCGGCGTTCCACTTCTTCGATCAGCCGGCGGCGCTGCGCGAATTCCACCGCGTGCTGGCGCCCGGGGGGCTGGTGGCCGTCGCGGCCCTCAGCGCACGGCAACCGCGACTACAAGCCCCCGCGGCCAATAGGTGGAAGCCGCAACACAATGCGTCGCCGGCGGAGATGCGGACGATGTTCGAAGACGCCGGGTTCGTTATCAGCGAGCAGCGCCGGATTCCGCGACCGGTCTGGACGCGCGTCGTCTCGGACCTGATCACTGTCGGGACCAAGAACTGAGCGACCGTCAGGCGGCCAGGTTCGTCGTCACGCGGGAAGCGGATCGCGAGAAGTGCTCGCAGCGGCCGGCGTACACGACCCGCGAGGGTCGATAAGCGGGTGCGTGACGGGCGACCGCGACGGCACGCGGCCGGGCGATGCGCTCCTGCTCGCGCTCAACCGTCCGTTCGATGAAGTCGGTTGCGATCCACCCGGCGCCGAAAAGTGCCAACGCCGCACCGAACTGAAGCGGCGAGCCAGCGACCAGCGCGGCCAACGCGCAGAGTCCCGACACCACGGCGACGACCAGTGTGCCCAAGTAGAAGAGGGTCACGCGTTGGTCTTGTGCGGGCCACATGGACATCGCGCCTCCACTTCGGTCGATTGCTTTGGCGAGTACGGAAACCCGAACCGTGACCTCTATGTTTCGCAATCGAGACACGTCGGTCGAGGGCCCTACGGCATCTATGGCATGCCGTAGGGCCCTCACCGCGGGGTCAAAGGTCCCATCGCGGATAATTCGCTTGTTGCCGTGCCGTGCCGTGCCGTGCCGTGCCGCACCGGACCGGCATAAGGCTCTGCAGCGCAGGCTGATTCGCCATGCCGGCTATCGGCCGACAGCACGACGCCCGCCTCGCCGGGTGGCGAAGCGGGCGGTCGTATTACTGCTGTTTACAGCGGAATCCAGACTCCGAAGAACCAGAAACCCCACTGATTGAAGCCGGGATCCCACACGGGAGTCTCCTCATAGCCCCAGTAATTGATCGGGCCGTATCCCCAGTGCGCACCGGGCGGGGGGAGCGGCCGGTCCCACGCGGGTCGCGGCGGCGCACCGGGTCCCCAGGGCCCCGGCCCGTCGCCCCATGGGGCCCCATGGAAGTAGCCGCGCTGGGGATCTCCGTGCCACGGGCCACCGGGTCCACCGGGGCCGCCAGGCCCACCCGGTCCGCCTTGCGGTCCGCCTGGGTGGTCGGGCCCGCCCGGGCTGCCGGGGCCGCTTGGGTGGTCGGGCCCGCCCGGGCCACCGGGCCCGCCGGGACCATTGGGACCGCCCGGATGGCCGGGGCCACCTGGCCCGCCAGGCCCGCCAGGCCCGCCTTGAGGTCCACCGGGGCCACCTGGCCCACCCGGTCCGCCTTGCGGTCCGCCCGGTCCGCCCGGTCCGCCAGGACCACCCGGGCCGCCGGGACCACCCGGACCGCCCGGATCGCCGGGTGCGTTGGGCGGGTGGATGCCCCCGGGCGCGGGTGCGCCGTGGTTACCGGCAGGGCCAGGCGGCGGCCCGCCCGGAGCGGCGCTGGCCGCACCGGCCCCCACACCCAACGCCGCAGCGCTCAGTGCACCGGCGACGGTCATCCCCCCAAGAAATTGCTTAAGTCTCATAGTCCTTCACCTGTCTAACCACTAGTGAATCCTCAGAATCCCCCTTACGTAAACCGACCTTAGATAGCTTCCCTATGCAACGGCTGTGAAGCGGCGATGCATTCCTTTTGGGCCGCATCGGCCCAAGATGACGTGGCGGAAGGCCGGGCTGGGAACCGCGAGACATAAATCACTGCGACCCGCGTCCGGGGCGTGTCGTCGCCGTGGTTTACGTGTCGTGGCTCGGCGCCGGCCTGACGCGGCACCTATGGGTGGCCCGACGAGCCGGCGTAAACCCTTTGGCAAGGCTATGTTTGCTAGTCCCTCCGATCGTTGATGTATATCGTTGCCGCAGTGAGCCGGTCGCATCCCCATCCGTCGGAGCCCCATGTGGGTTCGGTGTCGTCGAAGTTGAACTGGCTGCGCGCCGGAGTTCTGGGCGCCAACGACGGGATCGTGTCGACGGCGGGCATCGTCGTGGGCGTTGCGGCCGCGACGGTGGAGCGCGCTCCGGTATTGACGGCTGGGACCGCGGGGCTGGTCGCCGGCGCGGTGTCCATGGCGCTGGGCGAATACGTCTCGGTCAGCACCCAACGCGACACCGAAAAGGCGCTGCTGCACAAGGAACGTCAGGAGCTGCGCGACGACCCGGCCGCCGAATTGGACGAGCTAGCCGCCCTGTATGAGGCCAAAGGCCTGACGGCGGCGACCGCCCGCACCGTCGCCGAGGAACTCACCGACCACAATCCGCTGCTCGCCCATGCCGAAGTGGAACTGGGCATCAACCCCGAGGAGCTGACCAACCCCTGGCAGGCGGCGACGTCTTCGGCGCTGTCGTTCGCAATCGGGGCCCTCCTGCCGTTGATCGCGATCCTGGTTCCGCCGGCGGCGTGGAGGATCCCGATCACCGTCGCAGCAGTGCTTGTCGCGCTGGTGATCACCGGGGCGGTGTCGGCCGGTTTGGGGGGAGCGCCCAAGGGTCGCGCGGTGGTCCGCAACGTCATCGGAGGCGGTCTGGCATTGGCGATCACCTACGTGATCGGCCACCTGGTGGGCGCAGCGATCTCCTGAGCGGCCGCCCCCTGGTCGCCATGGCGGCGCTGGCCCGGCTGGGCGCGGTGCAAAACCCGATCATTCCGACCTTGCGGGAGCATGAGTTCAGTTTCATCACCGAGCAGCTGTCCTCGGAACGCGTTGGGGTGCCGAAGGTTTGGCGTGGATCCGATCACGCGCCCCAAGACGCCAATCAAAGATCACGAACACCGGCATGGCTGCGGCAGAGGCGGTCGACGATACCGTCCCCTGACAGCCCTACAGTCCCTTGGGCGCCTCGCGGACTGCCTGCACCGCGGCAGCGTCGCCGTCGAACTCAACCCGCGCCGATCGCCCGACCGAGAACAGCAGCAGCTCCTCGGGCCGACCGGTCACCGTGACGGCCGGGCCGTGTCCCACGGTCAGCAGCGTCTTGCCCTCGGGGGTGCGCAGCGCCAACCGGCCCGGCACCTTGGCGAGCGTCAGCCGCGCCATCAGCGGCAGGGTGCGGCGCAGCATGCCGCTCAGGGTGGGTTCGAGCTCGCGTGGCTCCCAGCCCGGTTGCGCGCGCCGCACATCCTCGTGGTGGATGAACATCTCCGCGACGTTGGCCACCGGATCGAGCAGCTTGAATGGGGAGTAAAGCGGCGGACCGGAAGCCACCTTGTCGACCAGCTCGTCCCAATCGGCCCGTTCGGCCACCTGGTTCTGCACCTTCTCGGTATGGGCGGCGAAGAACGGGATCAGGATGCCGGGGGTCGCGTCGGGGCGGTATTCCCGGATGACGAGGTGGGCGGCGAGGTCCCGCGTCTTCCACCCTTCGCACAAGGTGGGCGCCTCGGGCCCGGTGGCGCGCATGGTCTCCACCAGGGCGGCTCGTTCGCGTTGAGCTACGGACATCTGTCCAGCCTAGGCCCGACGTGACGGGCCCAAGCGACGCGCTTGGAGCATCTCGGTAAATTTGGGGCGTCAAACGTCCTCGAAGAGGACCCGGGAAGAGACGTAGGGAATGTCATGAACGCGCGTGTCGAGCAGCTGGAGTTTCAGGCGGAAGCACGGCAATTGCTGGACCTGATGGTCCACTCCGTCTACTCCAACAAGGATTCGTTTCTGCGGGAGCTGATCTCGAACGCTTCCGACGCATTGGACAAGTTGCGGCTGGAAGCCTTCCGCAACAAGGACCTCGATGTCGACACCTCCGACTTGCACATCGAGATCGAGGTGGACAAGAGCGCACGGACGCTCACCATCCGTGACAACGGCATCGGCATGACCCGCGACGAGGTGGTGGGGCTGATCGGCACCCTGGCCAAGTCGGGCACGGCCGAGCTGCGTCAGCAATTGAAGGAGGCCCAGAACGAGGCCGCCTCGGAGGAACTGATCGGTCAGTTCGGCATCGGCTTCTACTCGAGCTTCATGGTCGCCGACAAGGTCGAGCTGCTCACCCGCAAGGCCGGCGAGAGCGAAGCCACCAGGTGGGAATCCAGCGGCGAGGGCACCTACACCATCGAAGCCGTCGACGACGCACCGCAGGGGACGTCGGTCACGCTGCACCTCAAGCCCGAAGACGCCGAGGACGAGCTGCACGACTACACCTCGGAGTGGAAGATCCGGAGCCTGGTCAAGAAGTACTCCGACTTCATCGCCTGGCCCATCCGGATGGAGGTCGAACACCGGACACCGCCGACCGAGGAGGGCGGCGAGGAGACCGTCACGCTCGAAACCGAGACCTTGAACTCGATGAAGGCGCTCTGGGCCAGGCCAAAAGAAGAGGTGTCCGAGGAGGAGTACAAGGAGTTCTACAAGCACATCGCGCACGCCTGGGACGACCCGCTGGAAGTCATCGCGATGAAGGCCGAGGGCACATTCGAGTACCAGGCTCTGCTGTTCATCCCGTCCCACGCGCCGTTCGACCTGTTCAACCGCGACGCCCAGATCGGGATCCAGCTCTACGTCAAGCGGGTCTTCATCATGGGTGACTGCGACCAGCTGATGCCCGAATACCTGCGCTTCGTCAAGGGTGTCGTGGATGCGCAGGACATGTCGCTCAACGTCTCTCGGGAGATCCTGCAACAGGATCGGCAGATCAAGGCCATCCGCCGGCGGCTCACCAAGAAGGTGCTGTCCACCATCAAGGAGCTGCAGTCCGAGCGGCCCGACGACTACCGCGGCTTCTGGACGCAATTCGGCCGAGTCGTCAAAGAGGGGCTGCTGTCTGACTTCGACAACCGCGAGACCCTGTTGCAGATATCTTCATTCGCCTCGACGCACAGCGACGAGGAGGCCACCACCCTCGCCGAGTACGTGGAGCGCA
>NZ_LZJI01000113.1 GCF_001667775.1 Mycobacterium sp. E1747 | reverse complement strand
CGGATGTTCGGCATCCAGAAGGCGTTCATGGAGGTGCTCTCGCAGGGCACCCGCTTCAGGCCGGACAAGGCCAAGGAGGTCGGACTGGTCGACGAGCTGGTCGGCTCGGTCGAGGAGCTGGTGCCGGCCGCCAAGGCGTGGATCAAGGCCAATCCTGAGGCGCACACCCAGCCGTGGGACGTCAAGGGCTACAAGATGCCCGGCGGTACCCCGTCGTCACCCTCACTGGCGGCCATTCTGCCGTCGTTCCCGGCGCTGCTGCGTAAGCAGCTCAAGGGCGCGCCGATGCCGGCACCGCGGGCGATCCTGGCCGCCGCGGTCGAGGGCGCGCAGGTGGACTTCGACACCGCCAGCCGCATCGAGAGCCGTTACTTCGCCTCGCTAGTCACCGGCCAGGTCGCCAAGAACATGATCCAGGCGTTCTTCTTCGACCTGGCCCACATCAATGGCGGTGGCTCGCGCCCGCAGGGCATCGAGCCGGTCACGATCAACAAGATCGGCGTGCTGGGCGCGGGCATGATGGGTGCGGGCATCGCCTACGTGTCGGCCAAGGCCGGCTTCGAGGTGGTGCTCAAGGACGTCAGCATCGAGGCCGCGCAGAAGGGCAAAGGCTACTCGGAAAAGCTTGAGGCCAAGGCCCTTCAGCGGGGCAAGACCACCGAGGAGAAGTCCAAGGCGCTGCTGGATCGCATCACGCCGTCGGCCGACCCGGCCGACTTCAAGGGTGTGGACTTCGTGATCGAGGCCGTGTTCGAGAACCAGGACCTCAAGCACAAGGTGTTTCAGGAGATCGAGGACATCGTCGAGCCCCACGCGCTGCTGGGGTCGAACACCTCGACGCTGCCGATCACCGGTCTGGCGACCGGTGTGAAGCGCCAGGAGGACTTCATCGGGATCCACTTCTTCTCACCGGTGGACAAGATGCCGCTGGTGGAAATCATCAGGGGCGAAAAGACGTCCGACGAGGCACTGGCCCGGGTGTTCGACTACACCCTGGCCATCGGCAAGACCCCGATCGT
>NZ_LZJI01000112.1 GCF_001667775.1 Mycobacterium sp. E1747 | reverse complement strand
CTGGTGCACGGTGGCCACCCGCGCCAACTCCGCGTAGTGGGCGTCGGAGCCCTCACCGGCGCGTGCGGCGATGACGCCGACCTGGTCCAGCGATAACCGCCCGTCGCGCAGACCCTGGGTGCAGCGGGGGAACTCCTCGACCCGGTGCGCGACGGTGGCGATCGTGTGCGCTGCGCCCGAGGACAAGCCCAGCTTCCAAGCCACCAACGCCGCCACCGAGCGCGCGCCGGTCATGCCGCACAGCTCGTCACGCTCGATCTCGGCGACCAGGTCCACGATGCGCCCGTCGATCGCGTTGCGCTGACCGGCCAACTCGGCCAACTCCTCGAACACCTCATCCAAACGCTCAGCAGGACTCACCTCCGTGCTAGCCGATGCGATCGGAGACATGAATCCATCATCGCAGCGGGGTACGACATCGATGATCGAAGAGCGTTACCGCGCAGGTCATGACTCTGGTCTGACTGACGCTCTGCTGGGGTTTTCCTTAACTTGATCTGTCCGGCCTGCTGCTCTTCATTGTCGGTGCCGATACCCCTCGACACGGTCCACCCCACCGCGATTACGTTGACCGGCACTGCGGTCGGTGATCGGGAGTTCCCGGCCACACGTTCGGGTTACGCCGCGGCGATCAGGTTTTCTGACGTCGTTGGGCCAGGTTGAGCGGGTCGGGGTCGAGGGCACCGCCAGCTACGGGCCGGGCCGCCCCGGGCGCTTACGGCGGCGGGTATTGACCTCGTCAAGGTGACTCGCGCGGTGAAGTCGACCCGCCGGCATGATCGGCGCACGGCGGCGACCGTCGCCAGCCACCAAGGCGGACAACCCGATTGGCCCCCACCCCACCGCGGCTAGGCTCAACGCTGGCGCCTCGAGTGTGCATCGCAGGCTTTGTGCGGCCAGGGCGGGATTCCGGCGATTTTCCCGCCACATCCGCACACGTAAGGCGGTGGGCGCACGCTCAGTGACCGCGCTGGGCCAACGCCCGCAGAAAGAACCTCAGGTTGGCGGGCCTCTCGGCCAGCCGCCGCATGAAGTAGCCGTACCACTGGGTACCGAACGGCACGTACACGCGGACCTGGTTTCCCGCTTGCGCCAGCCGGCGCTGCTCGAGGTCGCGAATGCCGTACAGCATCTGGTGCTCGAAATCGGTTGTGGAACGCCCGGATTCGCGTACCAGCGCGGGCACCGCCTCGATGATGGCCGGGTCGTGACTGGCCACCATCGGGTAGCCCGAGCCGGCCATCAGCACCCGCAGGCAGCGCAGGTAGGCCTGCGTGACTGCGGCGGGATCGCGATGGGCGATCGCGGCCGGTTCGTCGTAAGCGCCCTTGCACAACCGGATCCGCGCACCCGCCGCCGCGAACTCCTCACAGTCGGCGACGGTGCGCCGCAGGTAGGCCTGCAATGCCAGCCCGAGCCAACCGAAGTCAAGCCGCAGATCGCGCACGATCGACAGCGTCGAATCCGTCGTCGTGTGGTCTTCGGCGTCCACCGTCACCCACACACCGGCCCGCTGCGCGGCCTCGCAAATCGTCCACGCGTTCTCCCGGGCGACCTTCTCACCGTCGCGGCCCAGCGACTGTCCCAGGGCAGACAACTTCAGTGACACCTCGAGCGGGCGGACGGGTGTGCCGTCGCCGAATCGGGCCAGCTGGTCGATCAGATCGAGGTAGACCTGCACCGCAGCGTCGGCGTCGGCGGCGTCGGTAACGCCTTCACCCAGATAGTCGATGCTGACAAACCGGCCCGACGAGCGAAGCGCCGCAACGCTATCCAGCGCGCTGCCAATCGTCTCGCCGGGCACGAAGCGATGCACCACGCGGCGGGTGACCGGCAGTCCTTCGGCGGCGCGGCGCAACCCCGATCGCCGGCTGGCGGCGATGATCGCCGGCCGCAGGGTGCTCGCGAACAGCCCGGCCATCACTCGGCCGCCATGTGCGGGTAGGTGTGGTCGGTCGCCGGGACGAACGTCTCCTTGAGGGTGCGTGCCGACGTCCAGCGCAGCAGGTTCAGCACCGAACCGGCCTTGTCGTTGGTGCCGGAACCGCGCGAGCCGCCGAACGGCTGGCGCCCGACGACCGCGCCGGTGGGCTTGTCGTTGACGTAGAAGTTTCCGGCGGCGAAGCGCAGACGCTCCTGCGCGGTCAGCACGGCGTCCCGGTCGTCGGCGATGACCGCCCCGGTCAGCGCGTACCGCGAGCCGGTGTCGATGACGTCGAGGATTCGTTCGTAGTCGTCGTCGGGGTATACGTGCAGCGACAGCAGTGGACCGAAGTACTCGGTGGCGAAAGCCTCGTCGGTGGGGTCGTCGGAGAGCAGCACCGTGGGGCGCACGAAATAGCCGACGCTGTCGTCGTATTCGCCGCCCACCGCGATCGTGACGTGGGCGGCGCTCTTCGCCCGCTCGATGGCGTCCACGTTCTTGGCGAAGGCCCGCCGGTCGATCAGCGCGCCCCCGTAGTTCGTCAGGTCGGTGATGTCGCCGTAGCGCAGCGCGGCGGTCTGGCCCAGGAAGTCGTCGCCCATCCGCCGCCACACCGAATGCGGGACGAACGCGCGCGACGCCGCCGAGCATTTTTGCCCCTGGTAGTCGAACGCGCCGCGAATCAGCGCGGTGCGCAGCACATCCGGCCGCGCCGAGGGGTGCGCCACCACGAAGTCCTTACCGCCGGTTTCGCCCACCAGCCGGGGATAACTGTCGTAGCGGCCGATGTTGGCGCCCACCTGCTGCCACAAGTGCTGGAAAGTGGCCGTCGACCCGGTGAAGTGGATGCCGGCCAGCCGCGGGTCGGCCAACGCAACTTCGGAGACCGCGAAACCGTCACCCGTGACGAGGTTGATCACCCCGGGTGGCAACCCGGCCGCCTCGAGCAGCTGCATGGTCAGGTAGGCCGACAGCGTCTGGGTGATCGACGGCTTCCAGAGCACGGTGTTGCCCATCAGCGCTGGCGCCGTCGGCAGGTTGCCGGCGATCGAGGTGAAGTTGAACGGCGTGATGGCATAGACGAAGCCGTCCAGCGGACGGTAGTCGCTGCGGTTCCATTCCCCGGGTCCGCTGATGGGCTGCTGCGCCAGGATCTCGCGCGCGAAGGCCACGTTGAAGCGCCAGAAATCGATCTGCTCGCAGGGCGAGTCGATTTCGGCCTGGTAGGCGGACTTGGACTGGCCGAGCATCGTCGCGGCGGCGATCTTCTCCCGCCACGGCCCGGCCAGCAGCTCGGCGGCCCGCAAGAAAACGGCCGCGCGCTCGTCGAAAGGCGTTGCCGCCCAAGCGCCCTTGGCCGCCATTGCGGCCTCGATCGCCGCCACCGCATCGGCATGGCCGGCGTTCGTCAGGGTGCCCAGCTTGGCGGAATGCCGGTGCGGCTGGGCGACGTCGATGCGATCGCCGTCGCCCATTCGGTGTCTGCCGCCGATCACGTGCGGGAGGTCGATCGGGTGGTCGGCGAGCGCGGCCAATTCGCCGCGCAGCCGGCCGCGTTCGGGCGAGTGCGGCGCATAGTCGTGGACCGGCTCGTTGACCGGCAACGGCACTTCGGTGATCGCGTCCATGGTGCCAGGATCCTCGCCGTGCCGACTCCCCGAGTTAGCCGATCGGACAAGATCAGACACAATCGGTAGTACGATCGAACAATGGCCGGTGTGGGGCTGGGGCAGCTGCTGCTGGCCCTGGACGCGACCCTGGTCAGCCTGGTGGAGGCGCCGCGCGGGCTGGACCTTCCGGTGCGCTCGGCGGCGCTGATCGACAGCGACGACGTGCGGCTGGGGCTGGCGGCGGCCGCGGGCTCGGCCGACGTGTTCTTCCTGCTGGGGGTCTCCGACGACGAGGCCCTGCGGTGGATCGCCAAGCAAGCGCGTGAGCGCGTGCCGGCGGCAATCTTCGCCAAGGAACCGTCGACCGCGTTGGTGCGCGCGGCGGTCGGGGCGGGGGCGGCGGTGGTGGCCGTCGAGCCGCGGGCGCGCTGGGAGCGGCTCTATCAGTTGGTCAATCACGTGCTGGCGCACCACGGCGACCGCGCCGATGCGGCGGAAGATTCGGGCACCGACCTGTTCGGCTTGGCGCAGTCGCTGGCCGACCGCATCCACGGCATGGTCAGCATCGAAAACGCGCAATCCCATGTGCTGGCCTATTCGGCCTCCAATGACGAAGCCGACGAACTGCGCCGCCTGTCCATTCTGGGCAGGGCGGGACCGCCCGAGCATCTCGAATGGATCGGCCAGTGGGGCATTTTCGACGCGCTGCGGGCCGGCGACGGTGTGGTACGCGTGGCCGAGCGCCCGGAGCTGGGCCTGCGCCCGCGGCTGGCCGTCGGGATCTACCAGCCCGACCCGCGGCGGCCGCCGGACTTCGCCGGCACCATCTGGGTGCAGCAGGGCAGCCAACCCCTGGCCGACGACGCCGAGGAGATGTTACGGGGCGCGGCGGTGCTGGCCGCAGGCATCATGGCACGGTTGGCCGCCCGGCCGTCCGGCCACGCGCGGCGGGTGCAGCAGCTGTTGGGCCTGGCCGACGGCGAACCCGACGTGAACGCGGTCGCAAGCGAACTCGGCCTCACCGCCGACGGCGCCGCGGCGCTCATCGGCTGGGAGGCCGGGGACGACTCCCCGCGCCAGGTCCGGCTTGCCGACGTTATGGCGCTGAGCGCCAGCGCCTTTCGCCGGGACGCCCAGGTAGCCTCGCGCGGGTCGCGCGTCTACGTGCTGCTGCCACAGACGCAGAGCCGCGCCGTCAGCTCGTGGGTCCGCGGCACCATCGCGGCGATGCGCACGGAGCTCGGGGTACAGTTGCGGGCCGCGATCGCCGCGCCGGTCGCCGGCCTCACCGGAATCGCCGGCGCGCGCGCCGAGCTGGACCGCGTGCTGGACAGCGCTGCGCGGCATCCCATTTCGATTCCGCAGGTGACGTCGCTGGCCGAGGCGCGCACCACCGTCCTGCTCGACGAGATCGTCACCCTGATCGGCCGCGAGCAGCGTTTGACCGATCCACGGATCGTCGGCCTGCGGGCTAATGATCCCGTCCTCGCCGCCACGCTGCGCGTGTATCTGGACGGCTTCGGCGACATCGCGTCGGCCGCGCGTGAGTTGCGGGTCCACCCCAACACGGTTCGCTACCGCATCCGGCGCATCGAGAAGCTGTTGGACACATCACTGGCCGATCCCGAGGCGCGGCTGCTGTTTTCACTGGCCCTGCGGGTAGCGGACGGCGGCTGACCCGCCTTCGCCGGGGGTTTTGCCGGGATTTGCCGACCGGCGGTCGCAGCGCATGCGACAATGTCACCCGTAAGGTGATGACGATGCAGGAAGCCGGTGCGAATCCGGCGCGGTCCCGCCACTGTCATCGGGGAGCGACCCTCAACTGCCACGGCTGACAAGCTGGAAGGCGAGGCGAGCAGCGATCCGAGAGCCAGGACACTCGCGTCATTGCGTCCTGCGACCCGGGGCGGTGCACCCCGAGAGAGCTGTCACTCACCATGTCCCGTTCTCAGGCATGGGTGGCCGTCGATGCCACCTCCGGATGGGCGCCCAGACGCCGCGCCCACGCCAAACCCGCCCCCACCCGCACGTTCGGCGCTTTGGCCACCACCCAAGGCGGTGACCGATGACCGCACCGATCTGGATGGCCTCCCCTCCCGAAGTGCATTCGGCGCTACTGAGCAGCGGACCCGGCCCCGGCCCGTTGCTGGCGGCCGCGGCGACCTGGAGCTCGCTGAGCGCAGAGTATGGCCAGGCCGCCGCCGAGTTGACCGCGCTGCTCGGGGCGGTACAGTCCGGAGCCTGGGGCGGACCGACCGCCGAGGTCTACCTGGCCGCGCACACCCCGTACCTCGCGTGGCTGGCGCGCACCGGCGCCGACAGCGCGGCCATGGCCGCCCAGCAGCAAGCTGCGGCCGTCGCCTACTGCACCGCCCTGGCCGCCATGCCGACCCTGCCCGAGCTGGCCGCCAACCGTGCCATGCACACCGCGCTGGTGACGACGAATTTCTTTGGCATCAACAGCATCCCGATCGCGCTCAACGAGACCGACTACGCCCGGATGTGGGGCCAGGCCGCCACCGTGATGAGCGCCTACGAGGGCGTCGCCACCGCCGCGGTGGCTGCCAGCCCCGAAGCGACGCCGGCCCCGCAAGTCATGGCCGCCGACACGGTGGCGGCCGCTTCCTCCCTGTCGTCGCTGCCCCCCGACCGCCAGAACGAGGTCCTGGACTGGCTGGATCGGATCGGCTTCACCGACTTCTACAACAGGTTCATCCAGCCGTTCATCGACCTGCTGATGAACAACCCGTTCTTCAAGGCGCTGTTCTCCGGGTTCGACCCGTGGCTGCCCGTCCTCGGCAACCCGCTGAGCTTCTTGAACCCGTTCAACATCGCGTTCGCCCTCGGCTACCCGATGGATTTCGGTTCCTACTTCGCGTATTTGACGCAAACGTTTTCGTTCATCGCGGCCGACCTCGCCGCGGCGTTCGCTTCCGGCAATCCCGCGACCATCGCCTGGACGTTGTTGTTCACCGCCATCGAAGCCATCGGCACGATCGTCACCGACACCATCGCGTTGATCAAGACGTTGCTCGAGCAGATGATCGTGCTGATCCCGGCCATCGTGCCCTTGCTGACCGTCTCCGTGCTCCCGATGGTGGTGCCCACCCTGGTCGGCGGCCTGGCCGGCCTGACGGGTTTGGCTGGGCTGCAAGCTATCCCGGTGCTTCCGGTGCTGCCGGCCCCGTCGTTCGTCCCGGCGGCGCTGGCGCCGACCCCGCCGCCCACGCCCAGCCCCGCCCCGGCGCCTGCGGCCGCCCCGGCACCGGCGCCCGCCGCGGCGCCCGCACCGCCCACGCCCGGTCCCCCACCGCCGACACCGGCGGCGCCGCCCGGGGCGACGATGCCGGGTCTGGCCTACCTGGTCGGCCAGTTGACGTCCGATGCGCGCGGGTCGGTGAGCGCCAGGACGCGCGCGAAGCGGTCGCCGAACGCCGATCTCGTCGACGTCCCCGCGGCGGCCGAGGCCCAGAACGAGGTGTCGCAGGAGCGGCGCCAGCGGGCCGACGTCACGCAGCTCGGCCGCCGGTATGAGTACCTGGACGCCGAAACCTCGACGAGCGCCTCGGATCGGGGCGCAAAAACCCTGGGCTTCACCGGAACCGCCGCCACCAAGAGGGCTGGCGCACCGTCCGGATTGACCGCGCTGGGCGACGATGCCGTCGACGGCGCCACGCGCACGCCGATGTTGCCGCGCACCTGGAACCGCGGCCCCGCCACGCCCTGAACGGGGCTGCGGCACAGCAGTATTCGTTGGCACCCGGCGGCACGGCGCAGTCGGGCGGGCGCGGCGGCCCACGGCCGGGGCCGTCGAGCCGGCAGCCGGAGTCCGGGCTTGCCGCAACCGTGGTCCGCAAACGGGGGACAAGCGGTAGCCTGACCCGCATGCAGAACGCGTCGGTGGTCTCCCTGCTGCGTGAACGCGCGGGTCTGCAGCCCGACGAGATCGCTTTCCGCTACACCGACTACGAGCACGATTGGGCGGGCATCACCGAGACGTTGACGTGGGCGCAGCTGTACCAGCGGACCCTGAACGTCGCGCATGAGGTCAGGCGGCACGGCGCCGTCGGGGACCGGGCCGTGATCCTGGCTCCGCAGGGCCTGCCCTACATCGTGGCCTTCCTGGGCGCGATGCAGGCCGGGCTGATCGCGGTGCCGCTGTCCGTGCCGGCGGTGGGCACACACGACGAACGGGTGAGCGCCGTCCTCGCCGACACCACGCCCACCGTCGTCCTCACCACGTCGGCCGTTGCAGGAACCGTCACGGAGTACCTGCAGCTGCCGGGCTCGACGACCGTCCCGGCCGTCGTCGAGGTGGACGCCTTGGATTTGGACGGCGCCTCCGCGCCGAGCATCCGGTTCAGCGGCGCCCCCGGCACGGCGTACCTGCAGTACACGTCCGGCTCGACGCGCCTGCCGGCCGGGGTGATGATTTCGCACCGCAACCTGCACGTGAACTTCCAGCAGCTGATGGCCGCCTACTTCGTCGAGTTCAACGGCGTTCCGCCACGCGAAGCCGCCGCCGTTTCCTGGCTGCCCTTCTACCACGACATGGGGTTGGTGCTGGGCGTCATCGCGCCGATCATGGGCGGTTATCGCGGTGACCTGACTAGTCCGGTCGCCTTCCTGCAACGACCGGCGCGCTGGATCCACGCGATGTCGATCGGGGCGCCGGTGATGTCGGCGGCCCCGAACTTCGCCTTCGAATTGGCCGTCCGCAAGACGAAGGACTCCGACCTGGAGGGCGTCGACCTGGGCAACGTCCTGGGCATCGTCAGCGGTGCCGAACGCATCCACCCCGCCACGCTGGATAGGTTCGCTAAACGCTTCGCGCCGTACAACTTTGACGACCGCGCGATGCGCCCGTCCTACGGATTGGCCGAGGCCACGGTGTACGTCACCAGCCGCACCACCCGCGGCGCCCCGCGGGTCGTCCACTTCGAATCCGAGAAGCTGTCCGACGGCGCCGCCCAACGCTGCTCGCCGGAGAGCGGCTCGCCGCTACTGAGCTACGGGACGCCGACCACGCCGGCGGTGCGCATCGTGGACCCCGACACCCGCCGGGAATGCCCGCCGGCAACGGTCGGCGAGATCTGGGTGCACGGCGAGAACGTGGCAGGGGGTTACTGGCAGAAGCCCGAGGAGACCGAACGCACCTTCGCCGCCATCGTGGCCGACCCGTCGCCGGGCACGCCCGCTGGGCCGTGGCTGCGCACCGGCGACCTCGGATTCGTCTGCGAGGGCGAGATGTTCATCGTGGGCCGGACGAAGGATCTTCTGATCGTCTACGGCCGCAACCACTATCCCGAGGACATCGAGTCGACGGTGCAGGGCATCACCGGGGGCCGCGTCGCGGCGATCTCCGTGCCGACCGACCAGGCCGAGAAGCTGGTGACGATCATCGAGATGAAGAAACGCGGCGACTCCGACGAGGAGGTGTCGCGCCGGTTCGCCGTCGTCAAAAACGATGTCACCGCGGCGATTTCGAGTTCGCACGGTCTCAATGTCGCCGATCTGGTGCTGGTGCCTCCTGGGTCGATTCCCACGACGACGAGCGGCAAGATCCGGCGCGCCGCCTGCGTCGAGCAGTACCGCCGACAGGGGTTCACCCGGTTGGACGCGTGAGCGCCTAGGATTGCGACTCGGCGAGGAAGCGGTCCACCACGTCGGGGCCCGTGGAGTGCAACGCGATAGACAGCTCCAGCAGCCTGTCCTTGACCTTCTTCGGCAGCAACTCGATGGACTTCGTGGTGGCGGAATCGTACTTAGAGCCTGGAAAGCGTTGCAGGACAATGTCCTTTTGCTCTTCCGTGGTGTAGATCTCCAAAAGCTTCATCCCGGCGAAGGCTTCCTTCGCCGAGTCGGCCATTCCCGCTTTCGCCAGCGCTTCGAGCCGTTCCTCGTTGATCCAGACGTTGACCTTGATCTTCTTCGCGTCGCCGCTCATGATCGGGCTCCCTCCAACGGGTTCAGCGTGAACACGGGCAGCCGGTCGGCCAGGTACTCCTCGGTGACAAACGGCGAGCCCCGGCCGTACTGGGCGGCAGCCTCGAGAACCACTTCGAACACCTCGTGCCGCATCACCTGCTGGGTTGGCTTCACCTCGTCGGTCAGGATGCTCCTGATCAGACTCCCGCTGAAACTCTGCGCCTTGGATTCGTGCCCGCACAGCGCCGAGTTGGTGACTTCCCGGCATTCGGGGCAATACCAGTTCTCCCGCAAAAACACCGGTTTGATGCCCAGCTCCGACCGGTGTTCCTGAAGGAGGTTCTGCGAGTCGTACGGGTGGTAGAAGTCGCCGACGCCGGCGTGGTCGCGGCCGAACATGTGGTGCGTGCACCCGAGGTTGGTGCGCAGGATCGCGTGGAAGATCGCCTCCCGTGGCCCCGCGTATCGCATGTCCCACAGCGTGAAGGTCACCTTGTGGACGTCCTCCCGGAAATACCCGCTCTTCCTGAGCTCGTCTTGCGTCAGCAGGATCGCCTCGTCGATGTAGTCGCCCACCCGCTTCTGCCCGATGATCGCGTTGACCAGAACGCCCGTTCTCAGGTCGTCGACCGGCTGGTCTTCGTTGGCGGCCAACCACGCCTGCTTCATCAGCGCCTCGTGCCCGGTGTGCGGGACGTTGCGGGTCTGATGCGCGACGACGTGCGTCCAGTTCTTCTCCGCCAGCGCGTCCTGGTGCTGCTTGGGTGTGAGCCAGAACCTCTTGAAGGGCTCGTTGAACACCGGTTCGTTGATGAGCGTGACGTCTCCGGCGACGAACCGGTCCGCATACGCCAGCGTCTTCTTCACCCCGGGATGCCGCGAATCCGTTGTGCCGTAGGTCTTCTCGGCCAGGCGCTGCAGGTCGTACTCGTAGATCTCGGTGACGTCCAGGATGGCGATGGGAACGTCGAGGTACTCCAGCACCACGCTGG
>NZ_LZJI01000111.1 GCF_001667775.1 Mycobacterium sp. E1747 | reverse complement strand
ATGTTCACCCTGGCCGACCACTTCTTTCAAATGGAACAGGTCGGCAAGGCCGAGGACCCGTTCCTGGAGGGCTACACCTCGCTGGGTTTCCTGGCCGGGCAGACCGAGACGATCACGTTGACCTTGATGGTGACCGGGGTGACCTATCGCTACCCCGGCCTGCTCGCCAAGACAATCGCCACCCTCGACGTACTCTCCCGTGGTAGATCAATGTTTGCCATCGGCGCGGCGTGGTACGAGCGGGAGCACCTGGCGCTAGGTGTCACCTATCCGCCGCTGCGACAACGATTCGAAATGCTCGAAGAGACGGTGCAGATCTGCCAGCAGATGTGGAGCGACAATGACGGCCCGTACCAGGGCCGGCACTACCAGCTGGCCGAGACGATCTGTCAACCACAACCCATCAACCGTCCGCCCGTGCTGATCGGCGGGGACGGCGAAAAGAAGACGCTGCGCCTGGTCGCGCAGTACGCCGACGTTTGGAATAGCAACGCCGCAACACCCGATGAGGTGAAGCACAAAGTCGAGGTCCTGAAACGGCATTGCGAGGAGATCGGACGAGACCCCCGCGAGATCCGCAAGACCCTCATGCTCGGTCCACAGTTCGACCCGTTCGGCGATCCCACCGCATTTATGAATGCAATGCAGGGCTTCGCCGAGGCAGGCATTGAATTGATCAATATTGCTGCCCTGCCGGGAAATCCCGATCCGATCGGGTTCGTCGGCCGCCTCGGCGACGAGGTGATCCCCAAACTGGCTTTGCTGGCCTGACTAGGCGCTGATCCGCGCCTGCCGCCACCCGACCCCCAACAACAGGAATCCCTATGCGCTACATAAAGCTTGGAACTACCGGTTTGGATGTCTCACCGATCGCCATCGGCGCGATGACATACGGCCAGCCCAATCGCGGGTATCCCGTCTGGTCACTGGACGAGGAAACCAGTAGGCCGCTCATCAAGCACGCCGTCGAGACAGGCATCAACTTTTTTGACACCGCCAACGGATACTCGCTGGGCAGCAGCGAGGAGATCCTCGGTCGCGCCCTCAAAGACTTCGCCGACCGCGACGAAGTCGTCATCTGTACCAAGGTGTGCTC
>NZ_LZJI01000110.1 GCF_001667775.1 Mycobacterium sp. E1747 | reverse complement strand
CAGATCGACGAATCCGTCGGGTGTGCTCGAGACGAAGAGCCGGGCGGTCTGCGTCGACACGTCGGTGGTGGAGCCGTCGGGCAGCGTGAACTTCACCGCCATGCCGCGGATCCCCGGCACATTGTCGCGCTGCTTGGGATTGCCCGCGCCGTTGGAGAAGCGGATCAGCGCCGGGACCGTCGAGCCGTCGAGATGCTTTGCGCGCGAAAGCGTGACCGCGTCAGGGGTTGCGGTGAACGTGCCGCGGTAGAGCGTGCCTTTGGCGTGCAGCGCGCGACAACCCGGTTGCGCACCGCCGGTGCCTCGGATCGCCTCGATCGCCTCATCGGGAGTGACCATGCGCGAATCTTAAGGCGCTATCGGGGAAAGCCGAAGAGTTTCACGACACCGTGATCGCGGCCGGCGGTGTAGGCGCCGTCGACGGCGATGGCCTGTCCGCTGACGAAGGAGGCGTCGGGCGACAGCAGGAACGCCGCCATGGCCGCGACCTCGTCCGGCTGACCCAGCCGTTGCAGGGCGTGTTCTTCCGTGATGGATTGCAGCGGGCCCTCCATGCCGGGCAGGCCGAAGACACTCTGTGCCATCGGCGTTTCGATGAAGCCGGGGCAGATGGCGTTGGCGCGGATACCGCTCGGACCGTAGTCGAGCGCGATGTTCTTAGTGAGCAGCACGACGCCGCCCTTCGCCGCGTTGTACGAGCTGCCGCCCGCCGTGCCTTCCAGGCCCTCGACGCTGGCGACGGTCACCAGTGAACCCCGTTCGCCGTCGACCCGGGGCTGCTCGATCATCCGGGTCAGCGCCGCCTTGGCGACCAGGAACGTGCCGGTGAGGTTGACGCGGATCACCCGGTCCCAGTCGGCCCGGTCGAGCAGGTGGACCGGGCCGCCGCCGGCGACCCCGGCGGCGTGCAGCACGCCGTCGAGGCGGTCGGGCACCGCGGCCAGCACCGCGGCGATCGCCGCTTCGTCGGTGACGTCGGCGGTGACGAACGTGAACCCGGGCCCCAGGTCGCGCGCCTCGACCAGGTCGGCGCCGATCACCGTGCCGCCCTCGGCCAGCAGGCGCCTCGCGGTCGCCAGGCCGATTCCGGACGCGGCGCCCGTCACGACGAAGGTGCGGGAGCGGGCACGCTCAGGGTTCGCCACGTCTGGTTCCCTCGGTCGAAGGTCGGCTGGGCCGCAGACATGTTGACACACCGGTCCTCCGCCGAGCCGGTTTCGATAGAGGAGAGCTATCAGCAAATAGTGGCGCAGTCTTGGACAGCGGACCCCCTACGGGAGATCGTTAGAACCAACCGGCGAATCCCCCGTTCGCCAGAGCCGCACGAGGAGCAGCACATGTCGACACCCGAGCCCATACGTCCGTGGCGGGTCGCCGCCGCCGCGGCCGCCGCAACCGCCCTGACGGTGGCGACCGCCCTCTTCCCCACCGCCCATTCCTCGCCGGTGCGGCTCGCCTCCGCCGAGCCGGTCGTCATTGCCGAGGGCATCTCGATCGTGCCCGCGCCGGGCTGGACGCTCGGGCACCGGGGCCCGAATTGGGTGGCGCTCAGCAATGCCGACGGCAGCGCGCAGCTGCGGGTCGCCGTCAAGCCCGCGGGCGGGACGGATGTCGGCGCGGTGTTGCAGGCCGACATCGACGAGTACGCGTCATCGTCCGGGTTGGGCGACATGAGGAACCTCACCGCCCCGGACACGCGGCCGCTGCAGAGCGCGAACTTTCAACAGCAAGCCTCCATCGACTACACGGCCAACGTGCCGGCACCGCAGGGTCCCATCCCCGTCCTCGGCACGTTCACCGAGCTTCTGAACACGTCGAACCAGCGGTCGGCGTTCATCGACTTCCGGCAGGACAACGGCGCGACCCCGCAGGCCGTGGACGACGGCGGGATGATGATCCGCTCCATGGAGTGAGGGATGTTGCCGTGCAAGCGGTTCCGGCGGTGCGCGGCGTGCCGACGGGCAGCGCGACGCGAGCGGCAACATCAATTGTGCCGTGACCCGCGTCGCTGCCCACGGGGAGTGGATCGACCTATAGCCGTCCCTCGACACGCAGGTCGGGGTGCACCCAATCGGGCGAGCGGCGCTCCTTGAACGCGCGGAAGCCCTCGCGGGCCTCGGCGTCGCTCAGGCTGCTGGTCATGCCGATGCGGTCGTAGAGGCCCAGGTAGCTGTCGATGCTGGACTTGATGACACCGCGGGCGCGTGGGGCGGTCCGACAGCACTGCGCGAGTAGCTCTTTCGCGGTGTTCAGTAGGTCCTCGTGCGGTACGACGCGGGTGACCAGGCCCCAGTCCAGGGCCTCCGCGGCCGTCAGCACCCGCCCGGTGAACATCAGGTCGCGGGTGCGGACCGGCCCGATGACGCGGGCAAGCATCTGGCTGTAGTAGGTGTCGGCGTAGCCGCGGAACAGCTCGGGCACCCGGAAGGTGGCCCGCTCGCTGACCACCGACAGATCGCTGCACAGCGCGATCTGAAATCCACCGCCCTGGCACAGGCCGTTCACCGCGGAGACGATCGGTTTTACCGACGTGCGCACCGTGTCGAAAGGCGTGACGTCCATGCCGAGCGCGCCGCCGAAGGTGATCCAGTTGTCCGTGGCTCCGCCGCCGCCCATGTCACCGCCGGGCGCGAAGACGTCCCCGGTCCCGGTGATCAGGAGGCCGGCCAAGTCGGGGTCCTCGGCGACACGTCCGACGGCGTAACGGATCCCGAAGTACATCGCGGGAGTCAGGGCGTTACGCGCTTCGGGGCGGTCGATGGTGCACACCGCGATCGGCCCCTGGCGCTCGAAGGTCAGGTAGCGGGTGCCGAGCCAGTCTCCCTCGGGCGGGCGGGGCTCGTCGTGCGGGGTCGGGGGAACCTGGGCCACGGAACTCCTCTCGAGTCGGTCGCTACTGTCGCTCTTACAGTAGCGGCGACCTACCGATACGCGAGCGTGGCCGTCCCCGTCGTCACCGACGCGTCGGCGATCACCTCGGCCAGCTTCACCTGCAGCGTGGCCGTGGCGTCACCCACCGGCTTGTCGCAGTGCCTGCACTGCGCGTTGAACTGCGGCTGGTCCTCTTCATCGGGCCAAAACCGGCGGGGCCCCACCATCGCGCCGGGATCGTATTGAACCGACTGATGCGGGGCGTCCTTGAGGATCCGGCCCACGGGATGTCCTTGCGGGCATTCGAGTTTCAGGATCCCGATGCCTTCTTGGCTGGCTACCATGCTCCACCGTCCTTTTGCGTGTTGTCTGTCGTCAGCCGAGGCCCGCGTCGATGAGCAGCCGCGGCAATCCGTGTTGGGCACACTGGGCACGCACCAGCGCGAGGTCGTCGTCGGCCGCGCGTCCGGCGGCGATGAGCGTTTCGACCAGCAGCAGGCGCGCCTGCAGGGCCGCCAGCGGGCGCGCGGTCGCGTCGATTCCGGCGAGTAGTGCGGCGGCGTGCCGGCATGCCTGATCGCGGTCGTCGCTGGCGTGGCTGCGGGATAGCAGGCGGATACCGGAGGCGGCGTCGAGCTCGGCGGTGATGGTGGCGACGCCGTTGCCGTCGCGGGGAATGCTGCCCACGGCCCGCAACCGCGCGGCCTCGGTGGGGTCGATCGGCAGACCCAACCTGATGCGCTCGTGGTTGAGGGCGGCGGCCAGGCGTGGCAACCGCAGCCGCTCGGCCACGGCCGCGCCGTCATCGAGGCGCTCGGCCGCGGCCTCCCGATCCCCTTGCACGGCTTTGATTCTGGCGCCGACGCCGTAGCGCGCCGCCAGGTAGTCGACCCCGCCGCCTTCGGGACCCAGGTGATAGCTCTCCTCGAGCAGCTCCGCGGCCTGCGCCAATTCGCCTGTCTCATAGAGCAATTCGCCGAGGACGGCGCCGGCGATCCGCGCCGCGTACGAGTGCGGCCCGGCCGCGCTGCCGATGTCGAACGCCTCCCGGAACATGCGCAGGGCGAGCGGGATGTCGAGCTGCTGTCGGGCGGCGATGCCGGCCCAGCTGCGGGCGTAGACGGCACCGACCGCACCCACCTGCTCGTTGTATGGCTCCGCCCACTTCAGCAGCCGCTGGGCGCCGAGCAGATCGAAGCGGTAGATGGCCGCGAACGCCAACGCGGTGGCCGCGGCCTGCGGCAGCACGGGCCGCAGCTGATCCGCGTGGGAGACCACGTCGGCCAGCCGCTCCTCGAGCCCGTCGGTCCGGTCGGCGTAGATCTCGGCCACCGCCCCGACCACGCTCGCTTCCAGCGCCAGGTCGGCGCGCCTCTCCTCGGGCAGGTCCGCCTTGGCCAGGGCGGCGGCGAAGCGCTGCAGCGCGGCCTCGGTGGCCTCGCTGCGGTGCAGCAGGATGTTGGCCCACGCCGACGCGAGCTGCAGCAGCGGCCTGGACACCACCAGCGGGGGCGGCAGCTTCTCGATGAGGCCCAGGAACGTGGTCATGCGGGATTGGTTGATCAGCGCCCTCGTCTCCAGGCGCTCGACGAGATCGACCGCGTTCGCGGTCTCGCCCGCGGCCAGCGCGTGGTCGACGGCCTCGCTCATGTGGCCGTGCTCGGCGAACCACTCCGACGCCGTGTGGTGCAACTCGACAAGGCTTCCGGGATCCTCGCGCTCGAGCCGGCGTCGCAGGAACCCGGCGAACATCTGGTGGTAGCGAAACCATTGCGGCGCATGGTCGATGCGTCGCAGGAACAGACCGCGCCGCTCGATGTCCTCGAGAATGGCGTGTCCCCCACCGACTTCGGCCAGCACCGATGCCAGCTCCCCGCAGATGCGTTCGGTGATGGAGGTCGCCATCATGAACTCGACGAGCTCGGGCTCCAGGGCGTCCAGGACGTTCTCGGCGAGGAACTCTTCGACCGCCTCGTCGTCACCGGACATGCGGCTGAGCAGGTCGCCGGCATCGCCCCCGCCGCGCAGGGACAACGTCGCCAATTGCAGCGCGGCCACCCAGCCGTCCGTCGACGCAGTCAGGGCCGCGACGTCGTCTCCGCCCAGCTGCAGCCCCGCGACGTCGTTGAGCAGGGCCCGCGCCTCGTCGGCGTCGAAACGCAGCTTCTCGCAATCGATTTCGACCAGCTCGTCGCGGACCCGCAGCTTGCTCAACGTCACGGCCGGGCGCGACCAGCTGGTCACTACGATCTGCAGGTGATCGCCCGCGTGCTCGATCAGGAAGCGCAGGGCGTCGATCGCCTGGGCGTCCGATACCCGCTGCCAGTCGTCGATGACGAGGGTGATGGGTTCACCGAGCTCGTCGATGGCGTCGATCAGCGACGTCAACACGTAGCGGGTCCCCTCCTCGCCGCGCTGTTCGAGCATCTGCTCCAGCGGTTCGGCCAGGGCGGGACGCACCCGCCGGATCGCGGCGAGCAGGTGGGCGAGGAACCACACCACGTTGTTGTCGTCGGCGTCGACGGTCAGCCAGGCCACCGTCACGCCGGAGGCCGTCAGTTCGGCGCGCCACTGGGCCACCAGCGTCGTCTTGCCGTATCCCGACG
>NZ_LZJI01000109.1 GCF_001667775.1 Mycobacterium sp. E1747 | reverse complement strand
ATGCGGGCGAGCACCACCGGCACGGCGGTGAACGCGTCGGCGCGATGCAGCGACGCCTGCGCGAGTGCGGCCTCGGCGTCGAAGTGGCGGTGGGTGAGTACGGTGCCGCCGAGGGCCATGGTGAGCATCAGCATCCCCAGCCCCAGACCGTGAAACATGGGCATGGCCACCGAGATTCGCGCCCCGGTGCGCAGACCGGTGCGGTCGAGGATCGTCACCCACACGCCCACCGCTGAACGCAGCTGCGGCGAACGCGGAACACCCTTGGGCGTGCCGGTGGTGCCGGACGTGAGCAGGATGATCCGGCCGGGTGCGGCCACGTCGGGCCCCGTGTCGCCCTCCTCCGTGGCGGCCGAGGCCGGGTCGATCAGGGTGACCGATTCGTCGGCGGCCCGGACCCGCTCGCCGAACTCGTCGTCGGCGATCATCGCGGTGATCCGGTGGGCCCGCACCGCGGACGCCAGGGCATCGCTGCGAAACTCCGTATTGACCAGGACGACGTCGGCGCCCACCCGGGCGGTGGCGAAAACGCCCGCGATGAAACCGCGCCCATTGCGGCACATGACGCCCACCGCGTCGCCGGGTCCCACACCGGCGCGGGACAGCCGGCGCGCCAGCGAGTCGGTCGCCGACCGCAGCTCGCGGTAATCCCAGGCACCGTCGTCGTCGACGATCGCCGCCCGGTCGGGCCAGCGTGTCGCGGTCACCGCCAGCAGCGTATACGGGTTGGTGCCGCCGCGCCGCGCCTCGCGGAGCACTCGCAACGCCACCAGCGGCGACGGCGGCGTCAGCAGCCGCGACCGCAGCAACGCCCGCGCCGCGGTGCCGACCACGCCCTCGGCGCTCATCGCCGGTCGCCGGAATCGGAGAAGAACCGCCGGTACCACAGCCGGGCGGCGCGTTCGGCCGGGCCGGCCAGCAGAACCGAAGCCACCTCGGCCGGCAACACCCAGGGCGGTTCGTTGCTGCGCGGGCGCTCGATCACCGCCTTGGCGATTGCGTCGGCCGCTTGGTCGGCCGACATGCCCGGGAGGCGGCCCAGGACGGGCGTGGGTTCGATCATCCTGGTGCGCACCAGCGCGAAGTAGACCGAGGTGACGTCCACGCCGTCGGCGTGCAGTTCCGGGGCGACGCTGCGCAGCCAGCGGTCGAAGGCGCCCTTCGACGCCTGGTATGCGCCCCACTGGGGTCCGGGCACCACACGCACACCGACGCTGGACACGTTGACGATGTGCCCTCCGCCACCTTCGCGCATGGCCGGGAGTAGCCCCAGCAGCAGCCGGATCGGCCCGAGATAGTTGATGTCGATGGTGCGTTGAAAGTCGTGCGGCCGGTCGTACTGCTGATGCAGCGAGCGGCGCAACGACTTTCCGGCGTTGCTGACCACGATGTCCAACGCGCCGTGCTCCTCAGTGATCTCCTTGGTCAGCGCGCTGACGGCGGCCTCGTCGGTGAGGTCGGCCGGGTACGCCCTCGCGCGGCCGCCCGCTGCGTTGATCGACGCCGCCAGGTCGCCGAGACGCTCCTCGGACCGGGCGACCGCCAGGACGGTGGCTCCCCCGGCGGCCAGCCGCCGCGCCGTCGCCTCCCCGATGCCGTAGGAGGCGCCGGTAACCAGCACGGTCTTACCGGTGACGGCGCTGCGCAACCTGTCGGGATCCGACACCCGCGCCGGATTGGCCACGCGGTCCGTGACCTTGTTGAGGGCCTGCACAATCACGTTCAACATCGCCGCTGCATCCACTCGAGCCGGATGTCGAGGTTCGGCGGATGGCTTCACCGTGCACTCGACTCGTCATAGCTAGCAGACCACAACGCGGTCCGCCGGCGCGCCCCGCCTCGCCGTTGCGCCGCTCCCCGGCGCGGGCCTCGGATCGGTGGGCGCCGCACCGCCGGATGACCGCCGCGCGCAAGCCATCTCGGCGCGGCGACCGCGGCGTCGACGGTGTTGTGTGAATTCGCAGTAATTTCCTGGGCTTCCCCGGTTTAGCCGGACGCTTCTCTGGGCACAATTGCGGCATGATCGCACGTCAAATAGCTCGATTTCTCGGTCCAGCAGTAGTAGCCGCGTCCGGCCTCTCCGCGTCGGCCCTCGCCGGCTCCCTTCTCCCCTCCGCCGCCGCCCAATGTCCGGACGTGCAGGTGGTATTCGCCCGCGGTAC
>NZ_LZJI01000108.1 GCF_001667775.1 Mycobacterium sp. E1747 | reverse complement strand
GGAGAACAAGCCGTCCAATCCCAGCGACCCGCACGACGGGGCGTACACGGCGGCGCGGCTGGCCCGCGACGAGGGCGTGCCCATTTCGACGATCTCGTTCGGCACCAAGACCGGCGAGATCGAGATGGACGGGCAGCGCGTCGCCGTCCCGGTCTCGACGGACCACATGAAGACCATCGCCAAGCTGTCCGGCGGGCAGTCCTACACCGCCAGCAACATCGCCGAGCTCAACAAGAGCTACAACGCCATCGAGAAGGACATCGGTTATCGGACCGTGCCGGGGCCGGGCAGCGCCGGGTGGCTGCGCCTGGGCGTGATCACCGCCTTGATCGCGACGGCGCTGGCGCTGCTGATCAACCGGCGGCTGCCGGTCTGATCGCTCAGGAGGGCAGCCGGCGATTCAGGAACAGCCCGGCCAGGATCGCACCGGCCAACGCGACCGCGCCCAGCAGCATCCAGGCCAGGCTGGCGTCGCCCTTGACGGTCTCGTAGCCGATCTGGCGCTGCAGGGTCGAGTAGACGTTCTTCAGCGATTCCAGGCTGTCGGCGTGGAACGCCTGGCCGTCGGTGATCTCGCAGATCTTCTGCAGCGTCTGGTCGTCGACGGGAACCGGGATCGTGGCGCCCTCGTATTCGACGGTGCCGTACGGCGTCCCGAAGGAGATGGTCGAGATCTGCACGCCCGCGGCCTTGGCGGCCCGGGCGGCGGTGAACGCCCCCTGCGGGGCGTTGGCGTCCAGCGGCACATTCTCCGCGCCGTCGGATTCCAGCACGATGCGGGCCGGGGGCGGGGTGTCGCCGCCCGTGATGGCCAGGGCGCTAACCGCGTGCAGGGCGGTGAAGATGGCCTCGCCGGTTGCCGTGCTGTCGGCGAAGTTGAGCTTGTTGAGCGCCTCGATCGTCGCCTGGTGCTGGGGGGTCGGCGAGACCAGCAGCGACGCGTTGGCCGCGAACTCCACCAGCCCCAGGTTGATGGCCGGCGTCAGCTCGTCGGCGAACTGCTTGCCGGCCACCTTCGCGGCGGTCAGCCGGTCGGGGGGGACGTCGGTGGACGCCATGGACTCCGAGACGTCGATGACCAGCATCACGACCGCGCGGTTGAGCGGGATGCGCACGTCGGACGTCGGCCCGGCCATTGCAGTGGTCA
>NZ_LZJI01000107.1 GCF_001667775.1 Mycobacterium sp. E1747 | reverse complement strand
GTGCTTGCGGCCGTCGTATTAACAGTCGGCGAACCCCACATCACCGAACACACGTAAGAGTCATCGCCCGCTCCCGCCCAGCATCTCGCGCCCCCCGCCCGTATGGCGCCGGCCCAGCACGTCGAGCACCTCGCGCCGGCCCGCATGGCTCCCTCCGAGCAGGCCGCGCGTGCGGACTTGGGAGCCGGCCAGCACGTCTCGCCTTCGCAGCTGGCGCCGACGGCGCCTCAGCACCGGATGCCGCTCGGAGCCGCGGACATCGCTCCGCGGCACATCGCGCCTGCCGAGTTGGCGCCGACCGCCCCCCTCCGACTCGCGGCCGCCGTGCCCGCCGAGCAGGTCCTGCCCATGCACCTGCCGGCCGGCACGCCCGCCGAGCACGTCGTGCACGAGTACGCCGCGTTCAAAGCTTCCGCCGGTGCGAAGCCGTTGCCGGCGCTGGCATAGCGAAACGACATAAAGAGAGGAATGCAGTGATGGATTTCGGTGCGATGCCCCCGGAGATCAACTCCGGTCTGATGTACGCGGGACCCGGTCCAGCCTCGATGCTGGCGGCGGCGATGGCCTGGGAGGGACTTGCCGCGGATCTGCGGTCGGCAGCGACGAGCTACGGGACCGTGATCCTGGAACTCACCGAGACCGGATGGCAGGGTCCCTCGTCGACGGCGATGGCGACCGCCGCGGCGCCCTACGTGGCCTGGATGCACGCCACGGCCGCACAGGCCGGGCAGGCACCGTGGGGGTCACCCGGTTGGGCGCGACGGGCGCCACGCGACTGGGCATGGCCGGCGACGTGCGTGCGGGTCCGCCGGGAACCAGACGGACTGGCATGGCGGGTGCGACCTGACCCCCCGTGACTTGCGTCGCATTAGCGGCCTCGGTTTCCGCATACGAATCGGCACTGAGTCCCAGAGCGCTGACGAACTGCTCGTGAATCATGCTGGCCTCGGCGCTGATCGCCTGATACTGCTGGCCGTACGCGGCGAAGGCGGCCGCGGTCATCGCCGAGACTTCGTCGGCGGCCGCCGGGACCACTCCCGTGATCGCAAACGCGGCCATCGAGTTGGCCGCGGTTACCTCGGAGCCGATCGCCTGCAGCTGGCCGGCCGCGGCTAACAGCAGTTGGGGCTGCGTGTTCAGGAACGACATCTGGTCTTCTCCTCTGCAATGCCAAAATCTGGCTTGTGTTGTCACACTTGCGGACACTATGTCATAAATTATGACATCCTGTCTAGCGATGAGTCATAGATTCTTATTTTTATCTCTTGACTCGCAGGTAGGGACACTTTGCCCGCGTTTCGGCACCGGGTTACGCTGGGTGGATGCCACGAACGAACGCCGCGGGCTGGGGGCTGAAGCGCCTGCTTGAAGCGACGCTGAACCGCGACATCACCATCGAGCAGCTGCGCGACGCTTGCGGCGTCACCAAAGGGCGCTGGTACGGGGCCGGCGGGCGTGCCAACGCCGACGACTTTCCCGATGCCGAAGAGGCCAGGCGTGCGGCGCACGCGTTCGGATTGAGCGCAACCTGGCTACAGATAGAACTGGGCCTGATCACACCCGAAGATGTGCATGCGGTCCTGGGCGACGGGCAGTCGCCGGATCCGTTCCGTGTCACGACCCGACAGCGAGTGCTGATGCCGAATCCGCCGGTGGACGGGTCACGCGACTGAGCTTCCGGCCGTCGTATTAACAGTCGGCGAACCCCACATCACCGAACACACGTAAGAGTCATCGCCCGCTCCCGCGCCGGTCTGCCGCGAGCAGCGGCATGACAGCCGGCCAGCGGCCTGCGATCGGTCGGCTTATTGGGATCGGTAGCGATCCGGCCCGTATCTGATCCGTCGCATAGAAACTTATGCGACGGATTCAGTGCGAGCCGTTACTGATCGTCCGCGACAACGCAAGGGAGCGAGGCCGTGTCGCACTATCGCAGCGTGAGAAGCATGCTCGGTGGAATGCTGCTGTCCGCGGGCATCGCCGCGGCCCTTGTGTGCGGGGGATCCCCTGCCGCGCACGCCGAGCCCTACTTTGGCCCGTGGACGTGCTGCCCCGGACAGAACGACGGACATCCCCAAGGCCCCGGTCCGGGATGCCCGTTTTCGGGTGCGGGGGTGAGCTGGGATAGGAATATCTGCCATACCTGGTGGAGCGTCTACTACGGGCACGGAAACGTCGGGCCCACCACTTGGGATGGACCTGATGCACCACCGCCCGAGGCGACGCAAAAGCCATGGTGCGGTTTCCCTTTCATGTGCTCGGGAACATCGTAGTCAGCGGCTACGTCAAGCGTGCTTAGCAGTGCATCCAGTTATGGTTGCGCCCGGGTGATTCTCTAAATCGGTTGATCGGCAATACTTCTCCTGCACGGATCCACCCTTCTGACGCACGCATCTCGGCTTCGACTCTCAGCCGCCCGCGGGGGGTTGCGCGATGACCGTGGGCTTGAACCCGTATCGGGGCGCGACAAAATGTGCCGCGGCGCTGCGACCCATTCCGCCGAGCGGCGTCATCGGCACCCCACCCACCGCATTCGTGGCAGGTTCGACCGCCCCGGCCGTGCTGAAACCGTTGACCGCCAAGGTGACCGGTGGCGCGGTGGGGGTCGCGCTCGCCCAGCCTGCCGGCACCGACAAGCCACCGATGGACGCCGCCTTACCGATGGCACCGCCTAACGAGCCGATCGAGCTGAGGCCTGCGCCGCCCGAAACCGCGGCGGGCAGAGCCGCTTCGGCGGCCTTGGCGGCGCCCTCGGCGGCTGACTTCGCGGCGGGCATCATGCCCTGAGCGATTCCCTGAATGTCCTTGAATGAGGTGGTGAATAGCCGTGTCGGCGAGATCAATCGGATGAACGCGTCGAAGGGTGTGCTCGCATCCAAGGTCTGCGACCCGGTCAGGCCCTCCAACAAATCACCCAGCGGGCCGCCGACGACAAGCCCATCGCCTTCCGGATTGAGGCCGATCCCACCCAGGGAAAACGCCGGATTGCCGGTCGCGAGGTTGTTCGGCAACCCGGCCAACGACGACAGCGTTTGCGGCACCGCGTCCAACCCTTGGCTACCGCTGTTGGCGGCCGCTTGAGTCACCGCCGCGGCCTGACCCGCGGCCCCGGCCGGATTGATGGTGGGTGCCGCCGGCTCGAGCGGCGGCAAGGTCGCCGCCGCGGCCGAAGTGCCGGCATACCCGTACATGGCGGCCGCGTCCTGAGCCCACATTTCGCCGTATTGTGCCTCGGTGGCCGCGATCGCCGCGGTGTTCTGCCCGAGGACATTCGTCGCCAGCAGTTCCATCAACAACTCCCGGTTCCCCGCGATCGCCAGCGGCGGCACCGTTTCGGCGAACGCCGCCTCGTACGCCCGCGCTGCCGCCATCGCTTGAGCGGCCGCCTGTTCCGCATGCCCTGCCGTGCACCGGAGCCACGCCACTTGGGGCGCGGCCGCCGCCAGCATGGCGGTCGCGGCCGGCCCCTGCCACGGCCCGTCGTGCAGGCGCGTGATCACCGAGCCGTAGGCGGATGCCGCGGCATACAGCTCGGCCGCCAGTCCGTCCCATGCCGCCGCGGCGCTCAGCAGCGGCCCCGCGCCGGGTCCCAAATACATCAGCGCGGAGTTGACCTCCGGCGGTAGCTGCGCGAAATCCAGCATTGCGTTCCCGCCTAACCGACCGCGGCGGCGTTGGCGATCTCCGTGGCGGCATAGGTACCGGCGCTGATGCCAAGGGTCGTCGCCAGCTGCTCGCGCACCGCCGCGGCTTGCGCACTGACCTCTTGGAACAGCCGCGCGTGCCACGAGAACTGCGCCGCGGTCAATATCGACACCAGGTCAGCGGCGGCGGGAGCTATCCCGGTCGTCGGGACGGCCATGGCCGCACTTCCCTCCTGCACGGCCGCGTTGATGCCGTGCAGCTCCCCCGCGACCACCTCGAGCATTTCCGGCTGCGCCAGCACGAAAGACATGTCCCCTCCTCAAATCACGTTGTAATCAATAACTTTCAGCACCGACCGTCGCGCACTTAATCGGCTGCCTGGACGTTAGAAGATTCATGCCCAGGAATGACAGCTTTGGACCGGCCAATTCATGACAGGGTCGATAACTGTTCACTTAGCTGAGCGGAAATGCCGCGACCTTTGGATTTGGCCTGAAAGTTATTGTAAACCAATATGTTTGGAGTCATATATGTACTTATATGTGGTTGTCAGATTAGCCGGGAACGTTTGCGAAGCAGCAGTGGACCGGAGACCACCACCGCACGATGAGCGCGCGGTGGTCGGGCCATTGCGCAACGCCGACGGCATTCCGGTTGGGAACCAATACCCTTGCTGGACAGCACAATCCGCGCATAGTAAGCTGTCGACTCACCTGGCGCCGGGCAAGCCGTAGCCTCCGCCTGCCCCAAACGGCTAGGGTGCCAGGCATGCCGGTCGCAACGAATGCCCCGAGATTTGCCCGCATGTGGATCGCCCTGGCTGTCGCCGGACTAGCTGCCGCCACGGTGTCGGCCTGCGATTCCCCGCCTTCGGCGCCAGCACCCGGCGTCAATCCTCGTCAGGTCACCGTCTTCGGGTCGGGCCAGGTCCAGGGTGTTCCGGATACCCTGACCGCCGACGTCGGTATCGAATTCACCGCACCTGATGTGACCTCGGCGATGAACCAGACCAACGACCGCCAGCAAGCGGTCATCAACGCGCTGGCGGGCGCGGGCGTCGACCGCAAGGACATCAGCACCACCGAGGTCACGCTGCAGCCGCAGTTCAACAACCCGGAGCCCAGCGGCACCGCCACCATCACCGGGTACCGCGCCACCAATGCCATCGCCGTCAAACTCCACCCGCCCGACGCCGCGTCACGGATTCTGGCCCTCATCGTCGGCACGGGTGGCGACGCCACCCGGATCAAGTCGGTGAGCTACTCGATCGCCGATGACTCACAGCTGGTCAAGGATGCCCGCGCGCGAGCGTTCAACGACGCCAAGGACCGCGCCGAGCAGTACGCCCAGCTGTCCGGACTCCGGCTGGGCAGGGTGCTGTCCATCTCGGAGGCGACCGAACCAACGACGGGCGGGCCACCCGCTCCGCCGAGGGCCATGCCCAGCGCTGTCCCGCTGGAGCCCGGCCAGCAGACGGTGAGCTTCTCGGTGAGCGCGGTGTGGGAGCTGGGTTAGTCCCGATGGCGGCAACCCCGGCCTACTGCTGGTAAACCCTGGGATCCAGGGTGCCGATGTACGACAGGTCGCGGTAACGCTCGTCGTAGTCCAGGCCGTAGCCCACGACGAAGTCGTTGGGGATGTCGAAGCCCACATAGGCGATGTCGACGTTGGCACCCTTCGCGTCGGGCTTGCGCAGCAGCGTGCACACCCGCAGCGACCGCGGATGGCGGCTGGTGAGGTTGCGCAGCAGCCAGGACAGGGTCAGGCCCGAGTCGACGACATCCTCCACGATCAACACGTCGCGGCCCTGGATGTCGCGGTCCAAGTCCTTGAGGATCCGCACCACACCGGACGACGACGTCGAAGACCCATAGGAGCTGACGGCCATGAACTCGAACTGGGTGGGCAGCGGAATCGCCCGCGCCAGGTCGGTGACGAACATCACAGCGCCCTTGAGCACGGTGATCAGCAGCAGATCCTGGCCGGTCTCGGCCATGACGTCGCTGTAATGCCCGCCGATCTCCTCGCCGAGTTCACCGATTCGCGCCTGGATCTGCTCTGCGGTAAGCAGGACCGACTTGATGTCCCCCGGATACAGCTCCACGGGCTGCGCGGGGGTGATCGCCGAGGAGATCTGGGCCACGCCCACAGAGTGCCACGCCGACGGCCGAATAACCAACGGCGACCCCGGTATTGCGCCTATCGGACCGGTTCGCGCCACAGGGTCAGGACGCCGTCGCGCCGCCCCGCGATCAACCGCTCGTCGCGCAGCGCGGACCCGACCGCCACCCCGCCCTGCCCGCGCCAGGCGGTGACCAGCGCGTCGACGCCGCGGATCTGCTTGTCCGTCAAGCCAGTTGCGCCCCCGGCCAGTAGCCAACCCCGGATCACCCGGCGCCGCACCGCGGCGGGCAGCCCGGCCAGGGCCTGCGCCTGCAACCCCGCGCCGGACTTCGCGTCGGGTAATGCCTGGGCGGCGAGTGAGTCGATCAGCTCGGTGTCCTCCCGCAATGCCGTCGCCGTCCGGGCCAGCGCCTCGGCCACCCCGCCGCCCAGCACGTCCTCCATCAGCGGCAGCACCTCGAGCCGCAACCGGGTCCGCGTGAAGCGGCGGTCGGCGTTGTGCGGATCCTGCCAGGCCGTCAAACCCAGCTCGCGGCACGCGGCATGGGTCACGGCGCGCCGCACCGCCAACAATGGCCGGCCCCACGGCGGGTCGTACGTCCGCATCCCGGCGATCGACCGCACACCCGACCCGCGACCCAGCCCCAGCAGCACGGTCTCCGCCTGATCGTCGAGCGTGTGGCCCAGCAGCACCGGCCCGTCGTGGTACGCGCTCAGTGCGGCATAGCGGGCGGAGCGGGCCGCCGCCTCGGGACCGCCTTCGTTGCCCACGTGCACTCGAACAACTTGCGCCGCAACGCATCCCAATTCGACGGCTTGCGCCCGGGCGGTTTCGGCGACACCGGCGGAGTCGGGTTGCAGGCCGTGATCGACGATCACCGCGGTGGTGGGCCGCAGCTGGGCGGCCACGGCGGTGAGCGCGAGCGAATCGGGACCACCGGACAGCGCCACGCACCACTGTTCGACGGCGGCGACGTGGGTATTGCCGAACGCCTCGACAGCCGCGCGCAGCTGCCCTACAGCACCCTGTCGATCCATCGCTGGGGGTCCTCGATCTCGGCGGGCAGGGGCAGCGTCTCGGGCCCGGTCCAAACGGCGTTGAACCGCTCCATCCCGACTTCGCCCACCACGTGGTCGACGAACGCCTTGCCGCGCGTGTACTGGCTGAGCTTGGCGTCGAGCCCCAGCAGCGCGCGGAGCAGGCGCTGCAGCGGCGGTTGCTTGCGATTGCGGCGCTCGTCGAATCGGCGGCGGATGGTGGTCACCGACGGCACCACCATCGGACCGACGGCGTCCATCACGTGGTCGGCGTGGCCTTCCAGCAGCGTGCCGAGCACCAGAAGTTGGTCGAGGGCGTGGCGCTGCGGCTCGGACTGCACGGCGCGCACCAGGCCGACGATTCCCGACGGGTTGTCCGGCGCCCCGTTGCCGCGGCTGCGCACGTACTCCGCGAGCCGGCCCGCTACCTGCCCGATGTCCTCCCCGGCGTCGCGCGTCAACAGCGCCAGCGCCCGCGACATGTGCTCGGACAGCCACGGGTTGGCGGTGAACTGCACCCGGTGCGTCACCTCGTGCAGGCAGACCCACAGCCGGAAGTCGGAGGGCTCGACCCGCAGTTGCCGCTCGACGGCGATGACGTTCGGATACACCAGCAGCAGGCAGCCCTGTTTCGCGGCGGCGAACGGGTCGTACTGGCCGAGGATCCCGGACGACACGAACGCCAGCACCGCGCCGGTCTGCGCGCCGGTGACGCGGCCGGTGAGCAAGCCCCGCGGCTTCTCGGCCCCGTTCATCATCACCCGCATGGACTCGGCGGCCGCCCCGATCCATTGCGGGCGGTCGACGATGCGGGCCGGGGGCACCGCGCCCTGGGTGACCAGCCCGGTGACCTCGCGCACCGGCGGTTCGGCCTTGGCGGCCGAGCTGGTCAGCTCGTCGATCACCTGGCGACGGGTGTAGTCGCTGGACGGCGGGCCCGGGCGGGCCAACCGCTGGCCGACGGTGGCGGCGAATCCCCAGTCGACGGCGGTGCCGAGCGTCAGCTCCGAGGGTGGGCTCATGAGCACCCGCAGGACCACAGCTTGGTGGCCAGGGCGTCCATCACGTTGCGGCCGTTCGGGCCGGCGGCGTTGGAGATGAAGGCGAACGTCAGCACCCGTCCGCTGCGGTCGGTGAGCACGCCGGCCAGGGCGTTGATGGCGGTCAGCGATCCGGTCTTGGCCCGCAGCCAGCCGGCCGGTCCTTGATTGGACGCGGCGTCGGTGAAGCGGTCGGCCAGCGTGCCGCTGCCCGCGGCGATCGGAAGCAGGTCCAGCAGCGCCCGCAGCGCCGGCTGGTCGGGTCCGGCGGCGGCCTGCAGCACGCCGTCGAGCGTCCTGGCGGTCAACCGGTCGTCCACGGAAAGCCCGCTGGAATCCATCAGCGTTAGGCCCCCGGTGTCGACGTGCGCGGTGCTCAACCGGTTGGACACCGCGTCGGCGGCGCCGGCGAAGCTGCGCGGGCGGTTGATCGCGGCCGCCACCTCGCGGGCGATGCATTCGGCCATCACATTGTCGGAGTGGTCCATCATCTCCGAGAGCCGCTGGACCAACGGCGCGGATTGCACGACGGCCAGCTGCCGCGCTCCCGACGGGGCCGTCGCGACCGTCACCGCGGCGGGGTCCAGGCCCAGCGCCTTGGCCAGCTCCCGCCCGGCGTCCAGCGCCGGGGCGCGGGAGCGCCGGGAGTTGGCGGTGGTCGGCTGGATGCGCCCGGCGTCGATCATCACCGACTCGATCGGCGCGATGTCCCCGTTGTCGACGTCGGCCGGGTCCCAGCCCTGCGCCATCGTCGGCCCGCTGAACGCCGAGGTGTCCACCTGCACCGCGGTCGGCGTCACGCCGCTGCGGCGGATCTGCTCGACGAGGTCGCTGATCCGGGCCGACCCGCGGTACCAGGTCTCCACGCCCGGCGGTGCGGCCGACAGCACCGGATCACCGGCACCGACCAACACGACGGGTCCCTGCGCGTTCTGGCTGCCGGCCACCACCCGCGTGCTGATCCGGGCCTGATGGTCCAGGGTGAGCAGGGCCGCGGCCGCCGTCAGCACCTTGTTGGTCGACGCCGGCACCAGCGGCATGTCGTCGGCCACCTGCCAGAGCTCTTTTCCGGTCAGCGCGTCGGTGACCCGGGCCCCCAACCTGCCCAGGTTGGGATCGGCCGCCACGGCGCTCATCACTGCCGACACCGCGGCCGGGCTCGGCGTCTCGGCGCTGTCACTGACCGGGACCATTCCCGGCTTGACGGTCGGCGCGTGCGGGGGCGGCATCGGGGCGTGCGAGTTGTTGCCGCCGTGCCCCGCCGAGGTGAAAAACGTTGCCGCCGCCACCACGGCGGCGACAAACGCCAGCACGGCCAACCCGACGAACACATGGGTGGATTTTTGCCAGCGAGTGGGACCCATCGCTCTCCTGACTGTCTCCAACCCATTCTGCCGAATCCGCCGCAAAGTCCTCGACTAGGGTGATCCCCGACGCGACGGGACCACCGCGAAATGCCCAGATCTAAGGAGCGCACAGTGCAATTCGACGTGACCATCGAGATCCTGAAAGGCCAGCGGAACAAGTACGAGATCGACCACGAGACCGGGCGGGTGCGTCTGGACCGCTACCTGTACACCTCGATGGGCTATCCGACCGACTACGGCTTCATCGAGGACACCCTCGGCGAAGACGGCGATCCGCTGGACGCGATGGTGCTGCTGCCGCAGTCGGTGTTCCCGGGAGTCATCGTCGAGGCGCGTCCAGTGGGCATGTTCCGGATGACCGACGAGAAGGGCGGCGACGACAAGGTGCTGTGCGTTCCGGCCGGCGACCACCGGTGGGACCACATCCAGGACATCGCCGACGTCCCCGAGTTCGAGCTGGACGTGATCAAGCACTTCTTCGTGCACTACAAGGACCTGGAGCCGGGCAAGTTCGTCAAGGCCGCCGACTGGGTGGGCCGCGCGGACGCCGAGGCCGAGGTGCAGCGCTCGGTGGAGCGGTTCAAGTCGAACGGGCACTGACGCCTGACGAGGTGCGGTGACGCTCATGGCGTAACCGCACGCCGATTTCAGATTCGAGGCCTAGACCGCCGCCGACGCGGCGGCCCTGGCCTGGCGCCGGTTGCGCAGCACGCTCCAGCTCAGCGCGGCCGCGATGAACACCACGCCGACCGAGGCGGTGACCGCGTCGGGAACCTCGAATCGGGGTTCGATGGACAGCAGCATGATCACCGACAGCACCCCGATCGCCCAGTGCGCGCCGTGCTCCAGGTACACGTAGCGGTCCAGCGCGTCCTGCTTCACCAGGAAGATGGTGATGGACCGGACGAACATCGAGCCCACCAGCCCGAGACCCAACGCGATGACGATCGGGTCCGAGGTGATCGCGAAGGCGCCGGTGACCCCGTCGAACGAGAACGCCGCGTCCAGCACCTCGAGATAGAGGAACATGGTCAGGCCGGCCTTGCCGGCCGCCTTCCCCGCCGATGCCGCCTCGATGTCCGGCGGCCGAAACGCCCGGCTCAGACCGTTGACGACCAGGTACGTCACTAGGCCCAACAACCCGGCGGTCAGCACCGTCGCGCGCTCGTCGCCGGTGTGCGCCAACCGGGTGCCGACGAGGATCAGCACGACGAGGGCCACCGCCACCGACACCTGGCCCAGCCGTCCGATTCGGGCGAACGGGATCTCGATCCACTTGAGCCACTTGATGTCTCGGTCGTGGAAGACGAAGTCCAGAAACAGCATCAGCAGGAACGTCCCGCCGAACGACGCGATCTGTGGATGCGCGGCGGTGATCAGCTTTTCGTAGCTGGGCGAGCCGTCGGGGAATTCCAGCGCGCCGTGCGGCGGCGGATGCAGCGCCAATTCCATCGCGCGAACCGGGTCGAGGCCCGCGGTCGCCCACACGATCAGCAGCGGAAAGAGCAACCGCATCCCGAACACGGCGACGAGAATCCCGACCGTCAGGAACATCTGCCGCCAGAACGGGCTGATCTGCTTGAGGATCGCGGCGTTGATGATCGCGTTGTCGAACGACAGCGACACCTCGAGGGTGGCCAGCACCAGCAGCAGGAAGAGGTCCTTCAGGCCGCCGTGGGCATATCCGACCGCGAGGGCCGCCACGGTGACCAACAGGGAGATCGCGAAGATGCGCAAGGCGGCCGAGGTCCTTTCCGACAGCCGCCCACGATAGCGAACCGCGGTCGCCGCCGCAGACCTGCATCCACGGCCACTTACTATTTTCAATATTGTGGCGATGCCCGAAGTCGGCGGTACCCAAGCCTCGAGGAGTGCCGGTCCGATCACGCGCGGCAGCGTGGCCCGGGTCGCCACCGCGACGGCGCTGACCGCCCTGTGCGGGTATGCGGTGATTTACCTGGCCGCCCGCGACCTGGCTCCGGGCGGCTTTTCGGTTTTCGGCGTGTTCTGGGGGGCGTTCGGCCTGGTCACCGGCGCCGCTTTCGGTCTGCTACAGGAGACGACCCGGGAGGTTCGCTCGACCCGGCACCTCCCCGCGGTCTCGCCGGTGATGGACGAGCCACGAACGCATCCGCTGCGGGTCGCCATGCTGGTCGGCGTGGCCGCGGCCGTCGTCATCGCCGGCAGCTCGCCGCTGTGGAGCGGACGGGTGTTCGTCGAGGAACGCTGGCTGTCGGTGGCGTTGCTCAGCGTCGGGCTGGCCGGGTTCTGCGTGCACGCCACCCTGCTGGGCATGCTGGCCGGCACCGATCGGTGGACCGGTTACGGAGCGTTGATGACGACCGACGCCGTCATCCGGATGACGGTCGCCGTGGCCACCATGGTCCTCGGCTGGCGCCTGGTCGGATACCTGTGGGCCACCGTCGCGGGCGCGATCGCCTGGCTGATCATCCTGGTCGCGTCGCCCTCGGCTCGTGCTGCGTCCCGGCTGCGGACGCCCGGCGGGGTCCAGACCTTCCTGCGCGGGGCCGCCCACTCGATCACCGCCGCCGGCGCCAGCGCGATCCTGGTCATGGGGTTTCCGGTACTGCTGAAGCTGACCAGCAACGAGCTCGGCGCCGAGGGCGGGGTGATCATCCTCGCCGTGACGTTGACGCGGGCACCGCTGCTGGTGCCGCTGACGGCCATGCAGGGCAACCTGATCGCGCATTTCGTCGACGCGCGCACCGACCGCATCCGTGCCCTGCTCGCCCCGGCCGGGATCATCGCGGGCGTCGGCGCGATCGGGGTGCTGGCGGCAGGGGTGGTGGGCCCGTGGCTGCTGCGAGTCGCGTTCGGGCCGCAGTACCACGCCAGCGGCGCGCTGCTGGCGTGGCTGACGGCGGCCGCGGTGGCGATCGCCGTGTTGACACTCACCGGTGCCGGCGCCGTCGCGGCCGCGCTGCACCGGGCGTACGCGCTGGGCTGGGTGGGTGCGACGGTGGCATCCGGATTGCTGCTGCTCCTGCCGCTGGCGCTGCAGACGCGCACCGTGGTCGGCTTGTTGTGCGGCCCGCTGGTCGGAATCGGCGTTCATCTGGTCGCGCTGGCGCGTGCCGACCGCTTAGCCGGCTGATCCTGGCTAACCTGGTGGGCTAGATGGTTACTGAAGCCAAATATTCGGGCGCCTGGATCGTCATCCCCGCCTTCAACGAAGCTGCCGTCATCGGTGAGGTGGTCGCCGATGTGCGTTCGGTCTTCGACAATGTCGTGTGCGTGGACGACGGCAGCACCGACGACACGGGCGAGATCGCCAGGCGGGCCGGCGCTCACCTGGTGCGCCACCCGATCAACCTGGGACAGGGTGCGGCCATCCAGACCGGCGTCGAGTACGCGCGCAAACAGCCCGGGGCGCAGGTCTTCGCCACGTTCGACGGTGACGGGCAGCACCGGGTCAAGGATCTGGCCGCGATGGTCGACCGGCTCTGCGCGGAGGACGTCGACGTCGTCATCGGGACGCGGTTCGGTGCCCGCGTGGGCGCCCGGCCGCCGTTCGTGAAGCGGCTGGTGTTGCAGACCGCCGCGCGGCTGAGCCGGCGCGGTCGCCGACTTGGCTTGACCGACACCAACAATGGGCTGCGCGTGTTCAACAAGAAAGTCGCCGACGCGCTCGACATCACCATGAGCGGGATGAGTCACGCCAACGAGTTCATCATGCTGATCGCCGAAAACCATTGGTGCGTGGTCGAACAACCGGTCGAGGTGCTCTACACCGATTACTCGAAGTCGAAGGGCCAGCCGCTCCTCAACGGCGTCAACATCATCTTCGACGGGTTCCTGCGAGGGAGGACTTCACGATGAACTGGATCCAGGTGCTGCTGATCGGGACGATCATCGCGCTGCTGGTCTACCTGCTGCGGTCCCGCCGCAACGCGCGGTCGCGGGCCTGGGTCAAGGTCGGCTACGTCGCCTTCGTGCTGGCCGGTGTCTATGCCGTGCTGCGACCCGATGACACCACGGTCGTCGCGAACTGGTTCGGGGTGCGCCGCGGCACCGACCTGATGCTCTACGCGCTTGTCATGGCGTTCTGCTTCACCACGCTCAGCACCTACATGCGGTTCAAGGACCTCGAGCTGCGCTACGCGCGGCTCGCCCGGGCGGTAGCGCTCGAGGGCGCCCAGGCGCCCGACGCTTAGTGCGCCTGACGGAAATACTCGACCGTGCGGCGCACGCCGTCGTCGAGCCCGACCCGCGGCCGCCACCCCAAAACCCGTTTGGCCAAACCGATGTCGAGGCACGAGCGCCTCAGATCGCCCAGCCGATCCGGATGGAACTCGGGGTCGTCGGGTCCTCCGACGGCGGTGGCCACCGCCGAATGCAGTTGCCGGTCCGAGGTTTCCACGCCGGTGCCGATGTTGAAGCGCTGCCCGCCACCCGCCTCCCCGGCGGCCTTGACGAAGGCGTCCACCACGTCGTCGACGAACACGTAGTCGCGCGTCTTGCCGCCGTCGCCGAACACCTTCGTCGGCTTCCCCGCCAGTAACGACTGGGCGAAGATCGCCACCACGCCCGCCTCCCCGTGCGGGTCCTGGCGGGGGCCGTAGACGTTGGCCGGCGCGATGTGCGAGCAGTCCAGGCCGTAGAGGTGGCGGAAGGTGTTCAGGTAGATCTCGCCGGCCACCTTCCCCGCGGCGTACGGCGACGCGGGGTCGGGCTGCACCGATTCGGGCGTCGGATACACCGGCGGAGTGCCGTAGATGGATCCGCCGGACGAGGTGTGCACGACCTTGCGCACCCCCGTCTGCCGCGCCGCCTCGGCCAGGCGCACCGTGCCGACGACGTTCACCGAGGCGTCGAACTGCGGGTCGGCCACCGAGTGCCGCACGTCGATCTGCGCAGCCAGGTGGAACACCACCTCGGGGCGGTGCTCGTCGAGGATCGCCAGCAGATCGGCGGTGACGATGTCGGCCTCGACGAAGACGTGCGAGGAATTGTCGGCCAGGTGCTCGAGGTTGGTCGCACGGCCGGTGGCGAAGTTGTCCAGCCCCACGACCGTGTGGCCGTCGGCCAGAAGGCGGTCGACTAGCGTCGACCCGATGAATCCGGCTGCCCCGGTAACCAGTGCGCGCACCGGCCCACCATACATAGCGGCCGTGGCCGTCGCGCTGATCGCCGTTGCGCTGGGGATTCGCGCCGCGCTGGCGTTCGGGGGCTACTTCTACTGGGACGACTTGATCCTGATCGGGAAGGCCGGCACCCACAACCTGATGTCACCGGCGTACCTGTTCGACGACCACGACGGTCACGTCATGCCGGGTGCTTTCCTGGTCGGCGGTGCCATCATCCGGCTGGCCCCGCTGAACTGGACGGGTCCGGCGATCAGCCTGCTGGTGCTGCAGCTGTTGGCCTCGCTGGCGCTGCTGCGGGCCCTGCACGTCATGTTGGGCTGGCGTCCGGTGCTGCTGATCCCGCTGACGTTCGCGCTGTTCACCCCGCTGGCCGTGCCGGGGTTCGCGTGGTGGGCGGCGGCGCTGAACTCGCTGCCGATGCTGGCGGCGTTGGCGTGGGTCTGCGCCGACGCGATCCTGCTCGTCCGCACGGGCCGCCCGCGCTACGCCGTGACCGGGACGCTGGTCTACTTCGGCGGGCTGCTGTTCTTCGAGAAGGCCGCGGTGATCCCGTTCGTCGCGTTCGCGGTGGCCGCGCTGCTGCGCCACGTCGAGGGGGATCGGGCAGCAATGCGGACGGTCTGGCGGGCCGGGCTGCGGTTGTGGACCGCGACGCTGTGTTTGACCGTCGGCTGGATCGCGCTGTATCTGGCAGTGGTCAACCAGCGGCGGTGGAGTTCGGACCTGGCGATGACTTCGGAGCTGCTGGCGCGATCGATCACGCACGGCATCGTGCCGGGGCTGGCCGGCGGGCCATGGCACTGGGACCGGTGGGCACCGGCCTCGCCGTGGGCGACGCCCCCGCCGTCGGCGATGGCGCTCGGCTGGCTGGTGCTGGCCGGCACCCTCGCGGTCTCACTGCTGCGCAAGCAGCGCATCGCGCCGGTGTGGGTGACCGCGACGGGCTACGCCGTCGCCTGCCAGGTGCCGATCTACCTGATGCGCTCGTCGAAGCAGACCGCGCTCGAACTGGCCCAAACCCTGCGGTATTTCCCGGATCTCGTATTCGTGCTGGCGCTGCTGGCCGCCGTCGCGTTGTGTGCGCCGAACCGGCCCGCCGCGCCGCGCTGGCTCGACGCGTCGCCCAAACGCGCCGCGGTGACGCTGGGCTTGGCGGTGTTGTTCGTGGCCAGCAGCCTGTATTCGACGGCGACGTTTTTGACCAGTTGGCGAGACAACCCGGCCGAGCCCTATCTGCGGAACGCCCGGGCCGGTCTGGCCGCGGCGCACGCGGCCTCGACGGCGCCGCTGCTGGACCAGGAGGTCGACCCGCTGGTGCTGCAGCGGGTGGCGGCGCCGGAGAATTTGGCCAGCCACCTGTTCGCCCTGCTACACGACAGGCCCGAATTCGACTCGGCGACAACGCAACTGCGGATGCTGGACAGCTCTGGCCGATTAGTCAAGGCGCGGGTGACCTGGGTGCGGACGATCGTTCCCGGACCCATGCCGCAGTGCGGGTATTTCGCGCAGCCGGACAAGCCCGCGCGCCTGGTCCTCGACGGGCCACTGCTGCCCGCCGACTGGAGCGTCGAGCTCAACTACCTGGCCAACAGCGAGGGAACGATGGTGTTGGCGCTGACGCAGGGACCCGAGGTCAAGGCGCCCGTGCACCCGGGACTCAACCGGGTCTTCGCCCGCCTGCCGGGCGCCGGGGATGCGATCACCGTGCGCGCAAACACCACAGCGCTGGCGTTGTGCGTCGCGTCGGGGCCGGTGGGTTTTCTCGCGCCGGCCTAGCCGGGCGCACTCGCCGAGCCGTAGACACCGAGGGTCACGCTGGCGTGACGCTGGAAGCCGAACGTCACGCTGGCGTGACGCTGGGCGAAAAATATGGAGCCGCCTGGGGGAATCGAACCCCCGACCTATTCATTACGAGTGAATCGCTCTACCGACTGAGCTAAGGCGGCACACCCTGATGCCGGGCGGCACGAGTCTACGGCAGGCGGGCGGGCACCCCCAAGTTAGTCGCGCAGTTCCTGGCCGAAGGTGGCCACCATGGCGTCGACGGCGAACTTGGGCTTGACGTTGATCGCCAACGCCTCGCGACACTCCAAGACCGCCTCGATGCAGCGCAGCAGCCGCTCGGGGGAAGCATGCGCCGCCAGCGCCGACGCCCGGTCGGCCATGTCCGGGTGGTTGTGCCGCACCGACCCGGCGCCCGCCGAGACCATCAGCGCGTCGCGGAAATACGTCGCCAGGTCGATCAGCGCCCGATCCATCGCGTCGCGCGAGGCCCGGGTCTGCCGCGACTTCTGCCGCCGCTCGAGGTCTTTCATCGCGCCCGCCGCACCCCGCATCGCCCCGGCGGTGCCCTTGCCGGTGCCGCCGGCGCCCAGCGCCGTCCGCAGCTCCTCGGTCTCGGCCTCCGCGCGGTCCGCGGTGAGCACCACCGCCTCGGCCTCGGCCGCGGCCACCAGCTCCTCGGCGGCCGCATAGGCCCGCGACGGCGTCGCCGCGTCGCGCACGAGCGCCAGCGCCCGCTCGCGGCGCTCCCGGGCCTCGGGATCGGTGGCCAGCCGCCGCGCCCGGCCCACGTGGCCGCCGCTGACCGACGCCGCCCAGTCCGCCGTTTCCGCGCTCAGGCCGTCGCTCTCGACCAGCACGCGGGCGATCGCCTCGGTCGGCGGAGTGACCAGCGCGACGTGCCTGCAGCGAGACCGCAGCGTGATGGCAATGTCCTCGGGATCCACCGACGGCGCGCACAACAGGAACACCGTCGACGGCGGCGGCTCCTCGACGACCTTGAGCAGCGCGTTGGCGGCGCCCTCGGTGAGGCGGTCGGCGTCCTCGATCACCACGATCTGGCGGTGCCCGGTGGCCGGACGCCGCGACGCGATCTGCACGATGGCCCGCATGTCGTCCACCCCGATGGACAGCCCCTCCGGGACCACCCGGCGCACGTCGGCGTGCGTGCCGGCCATCGTCGTCGTGCAGGCCCGGCACTGACCGCACCCGGGCCCCCCGTCTTCAACGGCAGAGGTGCACTGCAACGCGGCGGCGAAGCACAGCGCGGCGACCGAGCGCCCCGACCCGGGGGGCCCCGTGATCAGCCAGGCATGTGTCATAGTCCCGTCGGCGGCGCCGCTGTGAACCAGGTCACCGCGGGCCGCCCTGGCGGCGGCGAGCAGTTCGGCCGTCACCACGTCCTGACCTACCAGCCGCGTAAACACCCCGGACATCACCGGTAACAGTAGCCACCCCCACCGACAGATACCGATCGGCCACCGTATCGCGACAATGCCGTTACATTTGCCCTCTTTCGGGCCCGCGCGGGGACACGTGGAGATTGTTGTAAGTTTCCGACAAGTCCCTGCTGACCGATACGGTGGGATCGTGGTGACACCGGCAGCACTGCCCGGGCGGATCAGCGGATTCGTCCGGTGGGTGGTGCGCACGCCGTGGCCGCTGTTCGTGCTGAGCATGGTGCAGGCCGACATCATCGGTGCACTCTTCGTGCTCGGCTTCCTGCGCTATGCGCTGCCGCCCGAGGACCGCATCCAGCTGCAGGATCTGCCGGTGCTGAACCTGGCGGTTTTCGCCACCGCCTTGGTGGTGCTCTTCGTCGCCTACTCGGTAGTGAACCTGCAACTGCTGTTGCCAGTCTTTCGCTGGCAGCGCCGGGACAACCTGCTCGCCGAGGCCGACCCCACCGCCACCGAACTGGCCCGCACCCGCGCGCTGCGGATGCCCTTCTACCGCACGGTCGCCAGCTTGGTGGTCTGGTGCATCGGCGGCGTGGTGTTCATCATCGCCAGCTGGTCGGTGGCCCGCTACGCCGCGCCCGTCGTGGCAGTCGCCACCGGGCTCGGCGCGGCGGCCACCGCCATCATCGGCTACCTGCAGTCCGAGCGGGTGTTGCGGCCGGTCGCCGTGGCCGCCCTACGCAGCGGCGTCCCCGAGAACGTCCAGGCGCCGGGCGTCATCCTGCGGCAGATCCTGACGTGGATGCTGTCCACCGCCGTGCCGGTGCTGGCCATCGTGCTCGCGGTGATGGCGGACAAGGCGTCCCTGCTGCACGCCACCCCGGAGAAGCTGTTCACGCCGATCCTGTTGCTGGCGCTGGCGGCGCTGGGCATCGGCTTCGTCAGCACCCTGCTGGTCGCCATGTCGATCGCCGACCCGCTGCGCCAGCTGCGGTGGGCGCTGTCGGAGGTGCAGCGCGGAAACTACAACGCGCACATGCAGATCTACGACGCCAGCGAGCTGGGCCTGCTGCAGGCCGGCTTCAACGACATGGTTCGCGACCTGTCCGAGCGGCAGCGGCTGCGCGACCTGTTCGGTCGCTACGTCGGCGAAGACGTGGCCCGCCGGGCGCTGGAGCGCGGCACCGAGCTGGGCGGCCAGGAACGCAACGTTGCGGTCCTGTTCGTCGACCTGGTCGGCTCCACCAAACTCGCCGCGACCCGACCGCCCGCCGAGGTGGTCCACCTGCTCAACGAGTTCTTCCGGGTGGTGGTCGACACCGTCGGCCGGCACGGCGGTTTCGTCAACAAGTTTCAGGGCGACGCCGCCCTGGCGATCTTCGGTGCGCCGATCGAGCATCCCGACGCTTCGGGCGGCGCGCTGGCCGCGGCCCGCGAGCTGCACGACGAGATCCTCCCCGTGATCGGGTCGGCCGAATTCGGGATCGGGGTGTCGGCGGGCCGGGCGATCGCCGGGCATATCGGCGCGCAGGCCCGCTTCGAGTACACGGTGATCGGCGACCCGGTCAACGAGGCCGCCCGGCTGACCGAGCTGGCCAAGCTGGAGTCCGGCCACGTGTTGGCGTCGGCGATCGCGGTCAGCGGCGCGCTGGACGCCGAGGCCTTGTGTTGGGACGTCGGCGAGGTCGTCGAGCTGCGCGGCCGCACCGCCCCCACCCAGCTGGCCCGGCCGGTAAAGCGGGCCGGATCCAAGGACTCCCGTCCCGTACGGTCCGCCGACGAGCTGCACAGCGAGTCGATCGGCCCCGGCTACTAAGATCTAGTTGCGCTTGACGGCCTTCTTGGCCGGCGCCTTCTTGCGGGCGGCCTTCTTCGCGGGCCGCTTCACCGGACCCCGCGCCCGCCGGTCGGCCAGCAGTTCGGCCGCGCGCTCGTCGGTGATCGACAGGACGTCGTCGCCCTTGCGCAGGCTCGCATTGGTCTCGCCGTCGGTGACGTAGGGCCCGAATCGCCCGTCCTTGATCACCATCGGCTTGCCGGTCGCCGGGTCGGCGCCCAGCTCCCGCAACGGCGGCGCGGCGGCCCCCTGCCTGCCCCGGCGCTTGGGCTCGGCGTAAATCTTCAGTGCCTCGTCCAACGTGATCTCGAAGATCTGTTCTTCGGTTGCCAGCGAACGAGAATCGGTGCCGCGCTTCAGGTATGGGCCGTAACGGCCATTCTGCGCGGTGATCTCCTCACCGGTCTGCGGGTCGACGCCGACCACCCGGGGCAGCGACAGCAGCTTCAGCGCGTCCTCGAGGGTGACGGTCTGCAGGTCCATGCTGCGCAACAGCGAACCGGTTCGCGGCTTGGGCCCGGTGGGCTTCTTTCCCTTCTTCGCCGGGGCGCCGCCCTCCTCGTCGGGCGGCGGGGGCAGCACCTCGGTCACGTACGGCCCGTACCGGCCGTCCTTGGCGACGATCTCGTGACCCGTCTGTGGGTCGACGCCCAACGTTCGCCCCTCCTGCGGCGTGGCGAACAGCTGCTCGGCCACCTCCAGCGTCAGCTCGTCGGGCGTCAGCGAGTCGTTGAGATTGGCCCGTTGCGGCACGAGCTGACCCTCGTCGCCCGCGACCATGCGTTCCAGATAAGGGCCGTTCTTCCCTACCCGGACATACACGGGCCGACCCTGTTCGTCGTCAAAAAGCTTGATGGAGTTGACTTCTCGGGCGTCGATGCCTTCGAGGTTGACGCCGACGAGCTTTTTGAGGCCGCCGGAACGCGCCACCGAATCGGCCACGCCGTGTTCGCCGCCGAAGTAGAAGCGGTTGAGCCAGTCGGTGCGCCGCTCCTGCCCGGAGGCGATCGCGTCGAGCTCGTCTTCCATCGCGGCGGTGAAGCCGTAATCGACGAGCCGGCCGAAATGCTGTTCCAGCAAACCGGTTACGGCGAACGCGACCCAGGAGGGCACCAGGGCGCTGCCCTTCTTGTGCACGTAGCCGCGGTCCTGGATGGTCTTGATGATCGACGAGTACGTCGACGGCCGGCCGATGCCGAGCTCCTCGAGCGCCTTCACCAGAGAGGCCTCGGTGTAGCGCGCCGGCGGGTTGGTGGCGTGGCCGTCAGGGGTGAGCTCGATGGCGTCCAGCCGCTGGCCCTGCGTCAGCTGGGGCAACCGGCTCTCGGCGTCATCGGCCTCGCCGCCGGCCAATTCGTCGACGGTCTCCACGTAGGCCTTCAAGAAACCGGCGAAGGTGATGGTGCGCCCGCTCGCGGAGAAGACGACGTCTCTTGGGGTCTGCGACCCCGTTGATTGGCCGTTGATGCGCAGGCTCAGCGTCGTCCCGCGCGCGTCCGCCATCTGCGAGGCCACGGTGCGCTGCCAGATCAGCTCGTAGAGCCGGAATTCGTCGCCGTCGAGCTCGCGGCGCACCGCGTCCGGGGTGGCGAACGCCTCGCCGGCGGGCCGGATCGCCTCGTGCGCCTCCTGGGCGTTCTTCACCTTGCGGGTGTACTGGCGCGGCGACGGCGACACGTATTCCTCGCCGTAGAGCTGACGCGCCTGGGTGCGCGCGGCGTTGATCGCCGACTGCGACAGCGTGGTCGAGTCGGTACGCATATAGGTGATGTAGCCGTTCTCGTAGAGCCGCTGGGCGATGCTCATGGTGCGCTCGGACGAGAACCGCAGCTTGCGGCCCGCCTCCTGCTGCAGCGTCGACGTCATGAACGGCGCGTAGGGCCGGCGAGTGTAGGGCTTCTCCTCCACCGAGGCGACCGACAGTTGGGCACCGCGCAGCCCGGCGGCCAGCTCGGTCGCGACCGCCTCGTTGAGGACCACGACCTCATCGGCCTTGCGCAGCTGGCCCAGGGAGTCGAAGTCGCGGCCGGTCGCCACGCGCTGGCCGTCCAGGGACGTCAGACGGGCGTTGAAGGTGGGCGGTGACGCCTGCGGATCGGACACGCTGGCGTCCAGCCGGGCCAGGATGTCCCAGTAGGAGGCGCTGCGGAACGCCATCCGGTCGCGTTCCCGCTGCACGATGATGCGGGTGGCCACCGACTGGACCCGCCCCGCCGACAGCTTGGGCGCCACCTTCTTCCACAGCACCGGGCTGACCTCGTAACCGTACAGCCGGTCCAGGATGCGGCGGGTTTCCTGCGCGTCGACCAGGTCGATGTCCAGGTCGCGGGGATTTTCGGCGGCCTCGAGGATGGCGGGCTCGGTGATCTCGTGGAACACCATCCGCTTGACCGGGATGTTCGGCTTCAGGGTTTCCAGCAGGTGCCACGCGATGGCCTCGCCCTCGCGGTCACCATCCGTGGCCAGATAGAGCTCGTCGACCCCTTTGAGCAAGCCCTTCAGTTCGCTGACGGTGCTCTTCTTCTCCGGGCTGATGATGTAGAGCGGTTCGAAGTCGTGATCGACGTTGACTCCGAGCCTCGCCCACGGCTCCGACTTGTATTTCGCGGGCACGTCGGCCGCGGCGCGGGGCAGGTCGCGGATGTGCCCGCGGGAGGATTCCACTATGTAGTTGGAGCCCAGGTAGCCGGCCAATTTGCGGGCCTTGGTCGGCGACTCGACGATGACGAGTCGCCTACGGCTCCCAGCCCGGCCGCTCTCGCGGTCCTTGAGATTCGGGTCGGCCAACGACGCTTACGCTCCATCCTTGATCTCGGCCCCCCTGCGGGGCCGCCCCGCAGAAGAATGACAGGCGAGCGTCAGAAATTCCGCGGAAATTCAGATACGCCAGCGTTCCTTCGCCTTCGGGCACCTGCCAATTTCGCACCCTTGGGCGCGACTGCGCAAACCGACTGCCCGCAAGACAAATCTTTTTCCGCGGTTATACCCGCGGCCACACGGCCGAAGCGTCAACGCCGTCCGGGGCTTCGCCCACGTTCTCTACCAGGCGCGATAGCCGACGGCGGCCGCTGATCCGCAGCGCCGGGTGGCCCCCGCGGGTGCCAATCAATGTCGGCGCGATTCCGACCCGCATCAAAGCCGACGCCAGCGGGGAATGGGTATCGGGCGCGTGGGGATCGAGACCCAAGAGGTAATGGTCGCCCTCGGGGTGACCGGCCGCCAGCGTCCAGGCCCGCAATTCACGCGGGCCGGGCAGCCAGCGCGGCGGCACCGTCTTGACCGCCCCGCGCGTCCATTCGGCGGCCAGGCTCACCAAGGCCGGGGTCACGGCCGTCCGCACCAACGGGGTGTCCTCGTCGGTCCGGCAGATCTCGGGTTCCAGCCCCGCCTCGCGGATCATCTCGGCTAACGCGGCAGCTCGCCAGGCCTGGTCCACCACCACGGAAAGCCGCGCGCCCTGCTCCTCCGGGCCACCGAGCAAGACGATCTGACCGGATGCCGCCAGCACCCCGGAGAGATCGGCGACCGCTGGGGGCACCGCCTCCGCCGTGAAGAAGGAAAGCTGGCTCACGCCACCGACAGTAGGCCAGGTGCGCCGTCCGCGTCTTGAGGCAACCGGCGCGGCGGGGTTTCGCAAACCAGCCGCAATACGAAAACCCCCCGGCGGGCCCGCCAGGCGGGACTGCACGGGGGGTTCGTGGAGATTCGGCTCGTCCTTTTACAGGGAGCGAACTCCGGTGGCCTGGGGGCCCTTAGGGCTGTGGCCGATTTCGAACTCGACCTTCTGGTTTTCTTCGAGGGTGCGGAAGCCCGAACCCTGGATCTCCGTGTAGTGGACAAACACGTCGGCGGAGCCGTCTTCGGGGGCAATGAACCCGAAGCCCTTCTCCGCGTTGAACCACTTCACAGTTCCCTGTGGCATCTCTCGATCTTTCCTTTTCTTCTGGGTGCGGGGCATCGCCTTTCGATGCCCCGGGCCTGATACGACCGCCATACCTCGCTCAGTCGCCGGAACTTCACCCGACCGATTAACCTCGCAGGAACCGCGGCCGCAACACACGATCCTGCGAAAGTTTGACACGAACACAGAAGCTGCGACCGCAAATAGTCAACCATGTTCATCGCTTCGGCGACAGACTTGCGCTGTCGCCGGGTCCACGGAGGGTGCTGATGGCGAGTTTCGGCAGCGAGCTGCTCGCCGCCGCGCTCGCCGGTACCGCCGCCGACGAGCACCCATTGCGCCACGTCGCCGAGCTGCCGGCGCGAAGCGGCCGCCCACACCGCTGGCCGGCGTGGGCCGAGCCCGACGTCGTGCGCGCCTTCACCGACCGCGGCGTCAGTTCGCCCTGGTCACACCAGTCGGCCGCCGCGGAGTTTGCCCACGCCGGCCGCCACGTGGTGGTGAGCACGGGCACCGCGTCGGGCAAGTCGTTGGCCTATCAGCTCCCGGTCCTCAACGCGCTGGCCACCGATCCGAGCGCCCGGGTGCTGTACCTGTCGCCGACTAAGGCGCTGGGGCACGACCAGTTGCGGGCCGCGCACGCGCTGACGGCGGCCGTCGACCGGCTGCACGACGTCGCGCCGACCGCCTACGACGGTGACAGCCCACCGGAAGTCCGGCGCTTCGCGCGCGAGCGTTCCCGGTGGTTGTTCTCCAATCCCGACATGATCCATGTGTCGATCCTGCGCAACCACGCCCGCTGGGCCGTGTTGCTGCGGGGTCTACGGTTCGTGATCGTCGACGAATGCCATTACTACCGCGGGGTTTTCGGTTCCAACGTGGCGATGGTGCTGCGTCGGCTGCTGCGGCTGTGCGCGCGGTACGCGGCTTCTCGGAGTTCCGGGCCAACGGTGATCTTCGCCAGCGCGACGACGGATGCGCCGGGCGCGACGGCCGCCGAACTCATCGGGCATCCGGTCGAGGAGGTCACCGAGGACGGTTCGCCGCAGGGCGCGCGGACGGTGGCGTTGTGGGAACCGGCGCTGCGGCCCGATCTGCTCGGCGAGAACGGGGCGCCGGTGCGCCGCTCGGCCGGTGCGGAGGCGGCGCGGGTGATGGCCGACCTGGTCGCCGAGGGGGCCCAGACGCTGACGTTCGTCCGGTCGCGCCGCGCCGCGGAGTTGACCGCGCTGGGCACCCAGGCGCGGCTGGCCGACATCGCCCCGGAGCTCTCCGGCAAGGTGGCCTCGTATCGGGCCGGCTATCTCGCCGAGGACCGCACCGCGCTGGAACGCGCCCTCGCCGACGGCCGGCTGCGGGGGCTGGCCACCACCAACGCCCTGGAGTTGGGTGTGGACATCGCGGGGCTGGACGCGGTGGTGCTCGCCGGGTTCCCCGGCACGGTCGCCTCGTTCTGGCAGCAGGCCGGCCGGTCGGGCCGGCGCGGGCAGGGCGCGCTGGTCGTCCTGATCGCCCGCGACGACCCGCTGGACACGTACCTGGTGCACAACCCCGCCGCGCTGCTGGGCAAGCCCGTCGAGCGGGTGGTGATCGATCCCGCCAACCCCTACCTTCTGGGGCCCCAACTCCTCTGTGCGGCAACCGAAATGCCACTTGACGAGGCGGAGGTGCGCGACTTCGGTGGCACCGAGGTGGCCGAGGGCCTGCTCGACGACGGCCTACTGCGGCGCCGCAACGGCAAGTACTTCCCCGCGGCCGGCCTAGAACCGCATGGCGCCGTGGACATCCGGGGGTCGGCGGGCGGCCAGATCGTGATCGTGGAGGCCGACACCGGGCGGCTCCTGGGCAGCACGGGTGTCGGTCAGGCCCCGGTGTCGGTCCACCCGGGCGCCGTTTACCTGCATCAGGGGGAGAGCTACGTCGTCGACTCACTGGACCTCGACGAAGCGATCGCCTTCGTGCACGCCGAGGACCCCGGCTACGCCACGTTCGCCCGGGAAATCACCGACATCGCCGTCACCGGTACCGGCGAACGCGCGCAGTTCGGCCCCGTCACCCTGGGTCTGGTGCCGGTCACCGTTACCCACCAGGTGGTGGGGTACCTGCGCCGCCGGCTCTCCGGGGAAGTGATCGACTTCATCGAGTTGGACATGCCGGAACAGACGCTGGCGACCACCGCGGTGATGTACACCATCACCGCGGAAGCGTTGCTGCGCAAGGGCATTGACGCGCCACGGATCTCCGGATCGTTGCATGCCGCCGAGCACGCGGCGATTGGCCTGCTGCCGCTGGTGGCCAGCTGCGATCGTGGCGACATCGGCGGCCTGTCCACCGCGGTGGGGCCGGATCCGGCCGGCCTGCCCAGCGTCTTCGTGTACGACGGCTATCCGGGCGGCGCCGGGTTCGCCGAACGCGGCTATCGCAAGGTGGGCACGTGGCTCAGTGCGACAGCCGCCGCCATCGAGGCGTGCGAGTGCCCAAGGGGATGTCCGTCCTGCGTGCAGTCCCCAAAGTGCGGCAACGGCAACGACCCGCTCGACAAGGCGGGAGCGGTGCGGGTGCTCGAGCTCGTCCTCGCGCAGTTGCCGCGCGCCGAGCAACCCGGCGGATGACGACCGACCCCTCGACGGTCGACCCCGCGGATATGCCCTGTGACACCCGTGGCGAGCGCGCATTTCCTGCTGCTTAAGAAATGGCGGCGTGCGGTCCACCGAGCGCTTACCGGTGAGCGGTTGGCGGCCCGGCTACGCGGGCGCAGCAGCAAACTATCAAAGGCCGTTGCGATATGGCAAGTTCACCGGCATCGCAGTTGCGGCCCGAAGGCGTTGGCGCAGTGAACGATAGCGTTTTCTGCGGCCGGTTCCGACACTGCCGGTAGGCCCGAGGTACGGACGACTCGGGCCCTCGCCGTAAAATCTCACCGCATGGGCCACGACTGGTTGCTCGTGGAGACGCTGGGGGGTGAACCCACCGTGGTGGCGCAGGGGCGCCAACTCAAAAACCTCGTGACCATCACCACCTTCTTGCGCCGCAGTCCGTATCTCGCCGCGGTCCGGACGGCGATCGCCGAGACGGTGCAGACCGGGCAGAGCTTGACCAGCATCACGCCTAAGCGCGACCGCGTGATTCGCACCGAACCGGTGGTGATGTCCGACGGCTACATCCACGGGGTGCACGTGTGGACCGGGCCCGCCAACGTCGAACCGCCGGAGCGGCCGATCCCGGGTCCGCTGAAGTGGGACCTCACCCAGGGCGTCGCCACCGATACCCGGGAGTCGCTGGTGAACAGCGGAAAGAATCCCGAGGTCGAGGTCACCTTCGGCCGGGCGTTCGCGGAAGACCTCCCGTCGCGGGAGCTCAATCCCAACGAGACCAAGGTCCTCGCCATGGCCGTCAAGGCCAAACCCGGCCAAACCATCTGCAGCACTTGGGATCTCACCGATTGGCAGGGCGCCCCCATACGGATCGGCTTCGTCGCGCGCACCTGCTTGGAAGAGGGGCCCGACGGCCGCGACCATCTGGTCGCCCGGGCGATCAATTGGCGCGCCGAACTCAAGGGTCCGGCGGTGTCGACCGACGATCTGGCGCAACGGATCCTGAGCGGACTGGCCCAGGCCGGCGTGCACCGGGCGCTCATTGACCTCAAGAATTGGGCGCTGCTGAAATGGCTGGACGAGCCCTGCGCCTTCTACGACTGGCGGGGCAGTGAGACGGGCAAACCGAAGGTCCATCCCGACGATCAACACCTGGTGGCCTCGATGACGGAGGAATTCGCTGACGGCGCCACGAGCCGGGTGCTGCGCATGCCCGGCAATCACGAGGATTGGGTGCCGGTACACGTCACGGTCAACAGGGTGGAACTCGAACCGGACACCTACGCCGGGCTGGTGTCGCTGCGGTTGCCCTCCGATGAGGAACTCGCGGCCGCGGAGCTCTCGCGCGGCCCCGAGCCGGCCGGCTAACCCACCACGGGTAGCAGGCGTTCGGCGGCCACCGACAGCCGCTGGCCGGCCAGTTGCGGCCAGGCCTGCACCGCGCAGAACGGCGCGCACTGGTCCTGCGACGAACGAGTGCCGACGTGCACGCAGCACTGGACCAGGCGCTCTTCGATCATCGTCGACATGTCCATGAACGGTTTGACCGTGATGCGCACGACCCGCTCGCCCAGCATCCGCCGCAGTTGACGTCGCCGGCCGGGCAGCGCGGCGGAGGCCACCGTCAGCAACGTCGCCATCCCGAGGTCGCAGTTCTCGCAGATCATCCGCCACACGTCCGACATCTGCGGGTGCGACAACGAGGACTGCTCTGACAGCAAACCCATCAGCGATTCCCGCACGGCCAAGCGCAATTCCCGTGGAATGTCGGAGTCGGCGATCCGGTTGGCGACCAGCCCCAGCTTGTCCTTGAGGTTGTCGTGGCCGATCAGGGCGACCAGCGAACGCCATTGCCCGTTGTCGTCACGCAGCACGTACCCGACCGAACAGCAGTGCGGGTGCGAACACGGCAGCGCGGTCAGGTCGCGCCAGGTGATCAGGTCGCCGGTCTGCGGGCCCAACCGCTTCAGCACACCGGTGTGGGTGAGCCGAAGGGCAGGGTCGATGAGATCGGAACGCCCGGAACCGAATTGGGGCTGGATGCAGACACCTCCGACGTAGGGCGTGTCCAGCGCGAGCTTGACGATGTCGCCGATCTCGTCGTCGTTGACACCGAGGGCCGCCGTCATCACCAGTGTGGTGAAGATTTCCCGCTCGGAAAGTCGCCGCAGCGCCGCCTGCTTGACGCGGGACAGGTCACCGCCGCGGTGGTGGCGGTGCGCGCCCGGCGAGAGGCCGTCGTATTGCAGGTACACCTCTGCGCGTTCGCGGTGCTCGGCGAGCAGGTCAAGCAGCCCGTCATCTTGGGCTATCCGGACGCCATTGGTGTTCAACAGGATTCGCGTGATCGGCCGCGAGCTCAGCTCGGCGAGCAGCTCCGGCAGCTGCGGATGCAGGGTGGGTTCACCACCGCTGAGCATCACGACATCGAGGCGACCGTTCTCGCGCGCCAGCCGCTGGTCGACGTTGGCCAGCACGTCGCCGACCGCGACGACGTCGCGCAGCTCCGGCGAGGAGTCGGCGAAGCACGTCGGGCAGCGCAGGTTGCAGGTGGCGGCGACGTCCTCCAGCAGGATGCAGGTGTGCTGGGTCTGCATCGGTGGCAGGCCCCGCAGGTAGGCCGACGGGATCGGGTCGAAGTTGCCCGGCGCGTCGGGGACGTGGGCCTTGGTGGGCGCCGTCCACTCCTCGAGATAGGCAAGGATTTCGGGGTCTTCGTCGTAGAGCGTCCGAACCAGTCCGTGCCTGGGACAGCCGCGTTCGAGCCAGACGTGGCCGTCGGCGCGCACGGCGAGCCAGCCGCTGAGCCGCGCCACGTCGCCCAACGGCCGATCGGGTTGTTCGGCGTGACATTGCGGGCAAAAGGCGTTGACGTAGCGGTGGATTCGGTCACCGCGCAGTTCCATGCCGCTCATCGGGTGATGTGGTACAGCATCGGGTTCAATCCGGTACAGATGCCGACCGTGAAAATGGAGCTGAGCGCCCAGCCGATCATCAATCCCATGCCGATCCCCCTTGCCCACGCGCTGCCCTTGACGAACAACAGCGCCGCCCCGCCGCCGAAGGCGATCAGCCCGAGCATCACGGCTCCCGTCGCGAAGGCAGCCTTCGGCGCGATCGTGTTGGCGAGCCCGAACAACACCAGCGGGCCGACGATCACGTTGATCCCGGCGAACAGGGCTACCCCGACGATGGCCGCGACGAAGACCTCGCCGCCGCTCGGCCTGGGCTGCGGCGGTTGCGGTTGCGGTTGCCAGGCCGGGTAGGGCTGGTTCGGCTGATAGGGATAGCCGGGAGGCGGCCAGTCGGGCGGGCGCCAGCCCTCCGGCGGAGGCGGCCCCGGCGGTGGGTTCGTCATGCGGCAACCGCCTCCCGTCGCAACGCGGCGTCGTAATAGCCCCGCCGGTATCCCACGCGCAGCCTAACGGCGATCACGACCAGCGAGGGCAGCAGAAACCACTGCGGCCGGGTCAGGCCCAGCCACACCGTTTCGTTGGCCCGAACGAACTCGACGAAAAACCGGAACACCGCGTAGCCCGCCACGTAGAGGACGAACAGCTCGCCCGGGTGGCTCACCCGGGGGCGCAGCCACAGCAGCACGGCGAAAGCGGCGAGCTGGAAAGCGATCTCGTAGAGGAACGACGGGTGCATCGCCGCGCCGGTAAGGCAGCCCGGACACTTCGGCACGTCGGCGGGGGCATGCACGCCCCACGGCAGGTTGGTCGGACGTCCCGGCGCCTCGGTGAGGTGGCAGCCGACCCGTCCGATCGCCATGCCCAGGGCGACCGCGGGGGCGAACAGGTCACCGGTCTTGCCGGTGTAACCGCCGATCCGCTTGGCGGCCAGCACACCGAGGTAGGCGCCGACCAGTCCGCCCAGGATGCTGCGCGACCCGAATTCCCACGCCTGCAGCAACGTCGGGTTGAGACGGACGTCCAGGTGCTCGGCCCAGCCGGACAGGCGCATTCCCACCGCGCCGCCTACCAGTGCGCCGGTCACCGCCACCAGGGATTGCTCGTTGACCGCTCCACGCCGGCGGGCTTCGGCGATGAACACGACCGCGGCGGCTAGGACACCGAGCGCCACGAAGACACCATGCACCGGCAGCATCACCGGGCCGATCCGCCACTGCGGCACCACGCCGACAGACTATTACGTCCGGCGAGAACCGGCCCGCGTCAACCGCTGGCCGGGCCCGCCCGTGCTGCGGCACTCGCCGCGCGGCCGAAGACCGCGATGCGCACCGTCACGACGACATCGAGCCCGTCCACCGCACACCCGGCGTCATCGGCCCGCATCCGCCGGGCCACGGCCGTCGCGTGGGCGCAGGCCGCTTCGGCCCCGGACGGCAGCCGGGCCGCGGCGGCCAGTGCGGCCAGATCTGCCGCGGCCTGTGCCCGGTGACGCGCGATCACCACCGCACCAAGGTAGGCGCCCGCCCCCGTGACGCACAGCAACACCACCACCATCCAGGCCGCGACCAGGGTGGTCGAGCCCCGATCATCCCGACGGCTCCGCGGCCGCAACCCCGTTGGCCGCGATGTCGAGCGCCGGCAACAACTTCGACTGCGCGACGACGGTGGCCACCAGGAATTCGCCGTCGCGGTGCACCTCCACCCGCGCCCCGCGCGGGGCGATGCGGCGAGCCGCGGTGAGGGCCGACCGTTCGTCGCCGCGCGCGGCGAGCCGCGCGGCCTCGCGGGCGGCGTCCACGCAGCGAACCTGCATCGAGACGGCCGTGACGCCGGCCAGACACAACACCAGCACGACCACCAGGGTGGCGACGCCCAGGGCCGCCTCCACGGTGCTGGCGCCCGCACCGCTGGCTAGACCTTCGTGTTGAGCGCGCGACCGATGATGTTGGTCAGCGCCGACACGATGGAGTCCCCGGTCACGACGGTGTACAGGATCGCGCCGAAGGCGGCCGCAGCCACCGTGCCGATGGCGTATTCGACCGTGGACATGCCCGACTCGTCGGACACCACGACCGTAACGCGCGCGATCAGCTCTCGAAACATGTTGTGCAGCAATATTTCCCTTCCCTTCACCATAATCCCGATTGCAAGACCCGACCGGCGAGCCCGGCCACCACCGGCACGATCCCCAGGCACACGAATGCCGGCAGGAAGCACAAGCCGAGCGGCCCGGCGATCAGCACCCCGGCGCGTTCGGCGGCGGCGGTGGCCGCCTGCGCGGCGTCGTGCCGAGACTCCGCGGCCAACTCGGCGACCCCCTCGGCCAGCGCCGCCCCCGACGCCGCCGAACGCCGGGCCAGCCGCAGCAACGCCGCAACCTGAGGGGCGGACTCCTGCGCCCGCGGCGTGATGGTCCATGCGACAACAGGATCGGCGCCCAGCGCCAGCAGGTCGGCGGCGCGCCGCAGCACGCTGGCCAGCGCGGGCGGGGCGGACGCCGCGGCGGCGGACGCGGCCGTGGCCACGGCCATGCCGGCGCCCAGGCACACGGCCAGCACGTCGAGGCAGGATGCGACCGCCAACGGATCGGGGCCGTTCGCCGGCCCGCGCCCCGGGCGCGGCCGATGTCCGCGGCCGGGCACCCCGGCGCGCCCCCGCACCAGCGCCGGGCCGGGGCCGATCCAGGCCGCCATCGCCAGCAGGACCGCCGCCGTGGTCACGTCCCGAGCCGATCGGTGATGCGGTCGGCCCACAACAGGCCGCCGCAGGCCAGCGTCGAACCCACGACCATCAACCAGCCGCCCGCGCGCCCGTTGAGCAGGAAGGCCAGCGGTCGCGCGCCGATCAGCTGGCCCAGCAGCACGCCGAGCGCCGGCAGGGCCGCGAGGATCGCCGCGGTTGCACGCGCGCCCGCCATGTTCGACGTCACCCTCGCGGAAAACCGTTGCCGCTCTGCGATATCGCGCTGCGCGGCGCGCATCAGGGTGGCTATCGCCAGGCCATGCTCGCTGGCCAGTTGCCAGCACAGCGCGAGGCGATCCCAATGCGCGGGCAGGACAGACGATGTCACCGCGGCACGCAGGCCGGCCGCGACGTCGGCCCCCAACCTGGCCCGGGCAGCGACAGCCCGGAATGACTCCGCCACCGAGCCGACGGTTTCGCCGGCGGCCACTTCGAACGCGCGCACCGGGTGGGAGCCGACGCGCAGCTCGCCGACCAACACGTCGAGCGCGCCTTCGAGCGCCTCCCCTTCGCGCTGGGCGCGCCGGATGCGGTCGCGGCGGCGATAGCGCAGGTTCGCGGTCGCGCTCACGATCGCGACGGCGATCACCGTCGTCAGGGGCAGCAGCACGGCCGCACCCAGGAGGACCGCGGCAAGGCAGGCCGCCCCGCGCGGCCCGGCGAACGGGCGGCACCGACGATTTGACGCCGGCGGCGCCAGGCGGCGCCGCGGTGACGGCGGAAGGACGACGAGTGCGAGCGCCAGCAGCAGTGCGGCGCTTACTGGGCCGTTCATGCCGGCATCCGGCTCCGCAGCAAGCGATGCAGAAGCTCGGCATCGCCGGTCATGCCTTCGTCGGCACGCCACACCGTGACCGCCCGCACCCGCCCCGCGATCGGGCGCAGCACGGCGACCTCGCCGAGCCTGCGCCGCCCGTTTCGGTCGCGCGCGACATGCAACAGCACCTGGACCGCCGCGGCGAGCTGACTGTGCAGCGCCGCGCGATCGAGACCACCCAGCGCGCCCAGCGCCTCCAGCCGGGCGGGGACCTCGGCCGGGTTGTTCGCGTGCACGGTACCCGCTCCCCCATCGTGGCCCGTGTTCAGCGCCGCGAGCAGATCCACCACCTCGGCGCCCCGCACCTCGCCGACCACGATGCGGTCCGGGCGCATCCGCAGGGCCTGGCGAACGAGTTGGCGCACCGGAACTTCGCCGACGCCTTCGACGTTCGCGCACCGCGCGACGAGCTTCACCAGGTGCGGGTGCCGGGGCGCCAGCTCGGCGGCATCCTCGACGCAGACGATCCGCTCGGCGGGCGCGACCGCACCGAGCATCGCCGCCAACAGCGTCGTCTTGCCCGCTCCGGTTCCGCCGCACACCAGGAAGGCCAACCGGGCTGCGATGATGTCGGCGACCATCGCGGCGGACTCGGGCGCCAACGCGCCCGCCGCCAGGAGCGCCGTCAGGTCCTGACTGGCCGGCCGCAGCACCCGCAACGACAGGCACGTGCCCGCGGCCGCCACCGGCGGCAGCACGGCGTGCAATCGCACCGCGAACCCGGCGCCGATCCCGGTGAGTTGGCCATCGACCCACGGCTGCGCGTCGTCCAGCCGGCGACCCGCCGCCAGCGCCAGCCGCTGCGCCAGGCGCCGTACCGCCGCCTCGTCGGCGAATCGAACCTGCGTGCGCCGCAAGCCGTTTCCGTCGTCGATCCAGACCGCGTCGGGCGCAGTGACCAACACATCGGTGGTGCCGTCCGCGCACAACAACGGCTCGAGAATGCCGGCGCCGGTCAGCTCGGTCTGCAGCAGCCGCAGGTTGGCGAGCACCTCGGTGTCACCGAGCATGCCGCCGGACTCGGCCCGGATCGCGGCGGCCACGACGTTGGGCCCCAGCGGCGCGGATTCGGCGGCCAGCCGTTCCCGCACCCGGTCGATCAATGAACCACTCACGCTGCCCTGCCTTTTCGCGCCGGCCCGGGCGCGCGCGGCAGCACCGCCAACACCTGCCGGGCCGCCTCCGCGAGCGCGGAACGCCGCCCCAGGCGCAGTCCGCCGCGCTCCAGCTGCTCGGCCACCTGGGGTTGCGCTTTCACGGACGCCAGTAACGGCAGCCCGGTGATATCGGCGATCTCGGCCGCCCGCAACCCTCCTGGCGACGGACCCCGTACCACCAATCCGACGTTGGGGTTCATCGCGGCGAGCACCGGCGCCAGTGCGCCCGTCGCGGCGCACGCGGGCACATCGCAGCGGCTGACCACGACGACGAGGTCCGCGGCATCCAGTGCGGCGTGCGCCGCATCGGTCAGACGACGCGGCAGGTCGCAGACCACCGTCACCGCGCCGCGGCGGCCGGCGTCGATGATGGCGTGCACGGGCCCGGCCGCCAAATCGCCTCCGCGCCGGGTACCGGAGAGCACGCTGACTCCGTGGAGCCGCGGCAACGCATCCCGCACGGCCGACCAGGTGAGCCGGCCGTCCTGCAGCGCCAGGTCCGGCCAGCGCAGGCCCGCCGCGTGCTCGGCGCCCAGCCGTAAATCGATCCCACCGCCCCATGGGTCGAGGTCCACCAGCAGCGCGTCGGCGGCCACGTGCGACAGGCCGACCGCCAGGGTCGAAGCGCCGGCCCCGCCGCACCCCCCGATGACGGCGATGACCGCGCCGCGCGTCCCGTCGTCGCGTGACGATTCCGCCGCCTCGGCGAGAGCGCGGACCATGTCGCGCTCGCGTTCGGGCAGCCGCAGCACCTGCGCGGCACCGACCGCGACGGCCGCCGCCCACGTCGCGGCCGGCGGGTCGGATGCCGTCAGCACGGTCACGTGAGCGCGGCGAGGTAGCGCCGCCCGCCCGCACCGCTCGGCCGCCGCCTCGTCCAGCACAACCGCCGTGGCCGCCGACCAGGTTTTGCGGCTCACGGCCTCGCCCGCGTGGACCACCCGGACGCCGACGGCGGCGGCCACGCGCTCCAATTCGCGGCGCAACTCGGGGTCCGCCAACACCGCGAGGACGCCCGCGGCAGCCGCCGCTTCGGACTGCGAGGAGCTCGTCACGGGCCCCACTCTGCGGGCTCGCGATGTTGGACACCAGTCCCAGACTGGGCATTTGTGGAGAGAGACGCGAGTGTGCACAAACACATCGGCGTGCACACCGGAGGCTAAAAGCCCGCAACCAATCGAACGACCGCGGTATATGGTCCGGCGTGGGCGGATCTGACCCCAGAAAAGGGACGACCCCCGCCAGGGGGGGAGGAGGCGAGGGTCGTCGTGCATCAGCCCCGGGGGGTCGGGCTGATGCACCCTCGGCTAAGGCCGAGTAATGCTTACTATACACATGACAAGCCGCGGTAACGCAATAGCTCTTTCCATGAAAGAACACGTTGAGCCGCAAAAACGCCGGCGTTACGGCCGGTCTCACGTCGCTGAGCGGCCATTTCGGTCCCAGAACCGCAGCCCGGGCGGACGACCCACCTATGCTGGGGCGGTGACCGTCTTCGACCCGGCCGCGGAGCAGCACGCGTCGGCAACCACGGCTCCCCGCGCCCGCACAGCGGCTTTCTTCGACCTGGACAAGACCATCATCGCCAAGTCCAGCACGCTGGCTTTCAGCAAACCCTTCTTCAACCAAGGACTGCTCAACCGCCGCGCCGTGCTCAAATCCAGCTACGCCCAGTTCATCTATCTGCTCTCCGGTGCCGATCATGACCAGATGGACCGGATGCGCGTCCACATGACGAACATGGTCGCCGGTTGGGACGTGGAACAGGTCAAGTCGATCGTCAACGAAACGCTGCACGACATCATGACCCCGCTGGTTTTCGCTGAAGCCGCGGACCTAATCGCCGCGCACAAGCTGTGCGGCCGCGACGTGGTCGTCGTCTCAGCCTCCGGCGAGGAGATCGTGGCGCCTATCGCCCGCGCCCTCGGCGCCACCCACGCGATGGCCACCCGGATGGTCGTCGAGGACGGTCGGTACACCGGTGAAATAGCGTTCTATTGCTACGGCGAGGGCAAGGTGCAGGCGATCCGCGAGCTGGCCGCCCGCGAGGGCTACCCGCTGGAGCATTGCTACGCCTACTCCGACTCGATCACCGACCTGCCGATGCTCGAATCCGTCGGCCACCCCAGCGTGGTGAACCCCGACCGAGGGCTACGCCGGGAAGCCGTCGAGCGCGGTTGGCCGGTGCTGTCCTTCTCCCGGCCGGTGTCGCTGCGCGACCGCATCCCGGCGCCGTCGGGCGCCGCGATCGCGACGACCGCCGCGGTGGGCGTCAGTGCGTTGGCCGCCGGCGCGGTCACCTATTCGCTGCTGCGCCGCTTCGCGTTCTAGCCCAAGCGTTTCGCAGCAAACGCATTTCCGCATCGGTTCGCAACTTTTGCAAAATTGGGCCTTGCTGCGCTAAGGGTCTAGTAGTACAAAGGAACCACGGAAGCCCGGTGAGGCCTAGGTCGATTCGGAAGAGAAGGTTCGATCTCCCGATCCGGGCGCCCAGCACGGTGCTCGGCACCCACGCGGAGTCATAGCCGCGATAATGGCAGAAGTGTTGCGGGCCTGCGTAATTGCGAAATATGGACGGCGTCGACGGCCCTTTGGGTGGGGTTGCAACCGGAAGTACCGCAAGATCGCCGAGGCCAACCCACGCAGCCCCGAAATGCACGCATGGTAACCGAGTCCCGTGTTAGCGGGCGGCGGACCGAATCCTTGGGGTCGCCGCCCGCTTTGCATTGTCCGGTGACGTTTTCGGCGGCGCCGGCTGCCGATTCAGCTACCGGCTCGACACCGACTCCGCGATCGTCAACGCCTCCTGCGCGCCGGCGCGCATCGCCCGGCAACAGAGGACCAGCCAGGCCCCTACTCCGGCCGGCGTTCCGTCCGCAAAGCCCTGGGCCGCATCGCGATAGTCCGCGGGCTGGCGCATCCAACTGACCTCCGGCACCCCTAAACCGTGGGGATCCAGCCCGCTGGCGATGGTCACCAACCGTGACGCCGCGCGGGCCACCACACCGTCCGCGCTGCCGAACGGCCGCAACGTCAAGAGCTCGCCGTGCGCGACCGCGGCGATTACCGGTGCCGGGGCCTGGGTGCCGCCGCTGACCAACCTCGCCAGCAACTCCAGCCGCGGCCCGAGGCCGGCATCGGCGCGCGGGCGGCCCAGCCGGTCCTCGTCGACCTGGTCGGCCGCCGCCAGCATGTGCAGTCGCGCGAGCGCCTGCAGCGGGGCCCGCCGCCAAATCCCGACCAGGGGACCCTCGCCGCCCTCCAGCGCCTGGGCCACCCGCAGCGCCCCGCCGAACACCGGATCACTGACGATCGCCGAATCGGCGAGGTCGTCCAGCCGCACGGGGCCGCCGTCCAACACCGACGAGGCGCGGGCAGCCCGCAACGCCGCCTCGGCGGCGGTCACCGGCCAGCCACGCAGGTTCGCCTTGTGGCGATGGGCGCGACCCAGGGCGTCCCGGGCCCGGTCACTGGCCTCGGCGACGCCCGGCAACTCCATCAGCGGAGCCAGCGGATCAGCGGTCACAGGTTGCCAACCTATCCCGGCTTCAACGGTCGGATGCCGGCACCTTCGGGATGGCCTCCAGCAGCTGGCGGGTGTATTCGTGCCGGGGCCGGGTGAACAATTCCTCGGCGGCGCCCCGCTCCACCACGCGGCCGGCGCGCATCACCAGGACTTCGTCGGCGATCTGCCGGATCACCGCCAGGTCGTGGCTGATGAACAGGTAGGTGAGGCCCAGCTCGGATTGCAGGTCGGCCAGCAATTCCAATATCTGCGCCTGCACCAGGACGTCGAGCGCGGAGACCGCCTCGTCGCAGACCAGCACCTCGGGCCGCAGCGCCAGTGCCCGGGCGATCGCCACCCGCTGCCGTTGACCGCCCGACAGCTCGCGGGGCAGCCGCCCCAGTACCGACGAGGGCAGGGCCACCTGGTCGACCAGGTGGCGCACCGCACGCTCGCGCTGCCGGCGGTCGCCGACCCGGTGGATGCGCAGCGGTTCCTCGACGGCGCGGAACACCGTGTACATGGGATCCAGGCTGCTGTAGGGGTTTTGGAAGATCGGCTGCACCCGCCGCCGGAAGGCCAGTTGCTGGTCGGAGTTCAATGTGGCATCGATGTGGGTGCCGTCGAACACGACGGTGCCCGAGCTTGGCTCCAGCAGGCCGAGCACCATCCGCGCCAGCGTGGATTTGCCCGAACCCGACTCACCGGCGATCGCCAGGGTGCTGGCCCGCCGCAGCCGGAACGAAACCCCGTCCACCGCACGAAAATTCGCACGCCGCCACGGCGCACCGCGTGACTCGCGGTAAACTTTCGTCAGCTCCGAGGCGACCAGGATGTCGTCGGACGCGCCGTGCTCAGCCGGACGGGGCCGGGCGGGGCCCTGCACCGTAAGCGACGGCGCAGCGGCCACCAGCCGCCGGGTGTACTCGTGCTTGGGGTTGCGCAAGATCGACCGCGCCGCACCGGAGTCCACCACGACGCCCTCCCGCATCACGACGACGGACTCGGCGCGTTCGGCGGCCAGCGCCAGGT
>NZ_LZJI01000106.1 GCF_001667775.1 Mycobacterium sp. E1747 | reverse complement strand
CAGCGCGGAGCATGTGCCGCTGGACGCCAACGCCCCGCAGGGGGCGTTCACCGCCGCCCGGGCCGCCAAGGCCGCGGGCGTGCAGATCTCGACCATCTCCTTCGGGACGCCGTACGGCACCGTCGAATACGAGGGCGCCACGATCCCGGTTCCCGTCGACGACCAGACGCTGCAGAAGATCTGCGAGATCACCGACGGCCAGGCGTTCCACGCCGACAGCCTGGAATCGCTGAAGAACGTCTACTCGACCCTGCAGCGCCAGATCGGCTACGAGACCGTCAAGGGCGACGCCAGCCTGGCCTGGATGCTGCTGGGCGCGGTCGCGTTGGCCGGTGCGATCCTGGCCGGGCTGTTCCTGAATCGCCGGCTGCCCTCCTGAGCGATCAGACCGGCAGCCGCCGGTTGATCAGCAGCGCCAGCGCCGTCGCGATCAAGGCGGTGATCACGCCCAGGCGCAGCCACCCGGCGCTGCCCGGCCCCGGCACGGTCCGATAACCGATGTCCTTCTCGATGGCGTTGTAGCTCTTGTTGAGCTCGGCGATGTTGCTGGCGGTGTAGGACTGCCCGCCGGACAGCTTGGCGATGGTCTTCATGTGGTCCGTCGAGACCGGGACGGCGACGCGCTGCCCGTCCATCTCGATCTCGCCGGTCTTGGTGCCGAACGAGATCGTCGAAATGGGCACGCCCTCGTCGCGGGCCAGCCGCGCCGCCGTGTACGCCCCGTCGTGCGGGTCGCTGGGATTGGACGGCTTGTTCTCCCCGCCGTCGGACAGCAGCA
>NZ_LZJI01000105.1 GCF_001667775.1 Mycobacterium sp. E1747 | reverse complement strand
CGCTGGTTCGCCGAACTGACCACCAAGAAGCTACGCCGCGGCACCCACACTTCGGTACGCCAACTCAACACCGACATTCGCGCCTGGATCGACACCTGGAACGACAACCCCCGCCCTTACGTGTGGACCAAAACCGCCGACCAAATCCTCGAATCAGTCGCCAACTACTGCAAACGAATTAACGACTCACGACACTAGGGGATCGCGATCACTGCGCGCGCGGGTGGGCGCCCGCCCACACCTCGCGCAGCGCGTGCACGGTGACCATCGTGTAGATCTGCGTCGTCGTCACCGAGGCGTGGCCCAGCAGCTCCTGCACCACCCGCACGTCGGCGCCGCCCTCGAGCAGGTGGGTCGCGAACGAATGTCGCAGCATGTGCGGCGAGACGCCCGACGTGATGCCGGCGCGCTCGGCCGCATCCTGCAGCACCTGCCACGCGCTTTGCCGCGACAGCCGCCCGCCGCGCACGTTGAGGAAGATGGCCGGCGTCCCGCGGCCGCGGCGGGCCAGGTCCGGGCGGCCGCGCACCAGATAGGCGTCCAGGGCCTGCACGGCGGGCCGCCCGATCGGCACCAGCCGCTGCTTGCCGCCCTTGCCCCGCAGCAGGACGGACCGGGCCCGGGTGTCGATGTCGTCGACGTCGAGGCCGACGGCCTCGGAGATCCGCGCCCCGGTGGAGTACAAGAGTTCCAGCAGCGCCCGGTTGCGCAGCGTGAGCGGGCCGTCGGAGGAGCTGTCGCCGCCGGCGGCCTCCAGCAGCGCCAGCACCTGGTCGATGGTCAGGCTCTTGGGGAGCCGGCGGCCCGGCGTCGGCGGGCGGACCGCGCGCGCCACGTCCAGCTCGGCGAGCCCCTCTGCGGCGGCGAACCGGTGCAGGCCGCGCACCGCGATCAGCGCCCGCGCCGCCGACACCGCGGACAGCGCCGCCGCCCCCGAATCGGGGTCACCGCGGCGCAACGCCACCAGGAACTCGCTGACGTCGTCCTCGCCCACCTTGGCCAGGTCGTGAATTCCGCGGTCCGACAAGTGCTTCGAGTAGCGGCGCAGGTCGCGGCGATAGGAACTGAGAGTGTTGGCCGCCACGCCCCGCTCGATCGTGAGGTGGTCGAGGTAGCCCTGCAGCTGGGTGTCCAGGGCCGCCGTCGTCATCGCGCGGCCTTTCGCGCCGCGAACGCCGTCGGCTTGTCGGGCCAGGGGCTGTCCACGGGGCGGGTCGGCATGAATTTGGTGGTGACGACGTGGGCAGCCAGAATGCCCGCCACCGCAATGGCATTGACGATTTCGCCGCGGAGCACCATCTCGGTGGCCTCCTCGAGCGGATACCACCGCATCGTCATGTCGGCTTCCTCGTGATGCGCCTCCGGGCGCGCCACCTCGGTCAGCCCGGTGGCCAGGTACACCCGCACCGATTCGTCGCTGAAGCCCGGAGTGGAATCGAGGTCGACGAGCACCCGCCAGGTGTCGGCCTTCAACCCCGCCTCCTCCTGCAGCTCGCGGGCCGCGGTCCGCTGCGGCGGCTCCCCCGCCACGTCGAGCAGCCCGGCCGGTAGCTCCCACAGCCGGCGGCCGAACGCGTGGCGGTATTGGTAGACCATGGCAATCTCGTTGTCGTCGTTCAACGCGACGACGGCGACGGCCCCGTAATGCTCGACGACCTCACGAACGGCGGTGGCACCACCGGGCATCCGGACCTGGTCCCGGCGCAGCGCGAAAATCTTGCCCGTGTACAGCGTTTCGGAGGACGCCGTCTCGAAATTGTGCTCAGCCACGGGTGGCGGGTTCGGGTAGCGACTGGCCGACGCCGTCCCGCTGCTGCTGATTGCCGTTGGAGCCGTGCTCGGGGATCTCCACCGGCAGCAGCTCGCCCGACTGGTAGTCCAGGGCCGCCCCGACGAATGCGACGAACAGCGGGTGCGGCCGGGTGGGCCGGCTCTTGAGTTCGGGGTGCGCCTGGGTACCGACGACGAACGGGTGCACCTCGGGCGGGTATTCGACGAACTCCACCAGATGCCCGTCGGGCGAAGTCCCGGAGAACCGCAGCCCGCTCTCCGCGATCTTGTCGCGGTAGGCGTTGTTGACCTCGTAACGGTGCCGGTGCCGCTCCGACACCTGAGTCGCGCCGTACGCCTGCGCCACGATCGAATCCGGTTGCAGCACAGCGGGATACGCGCCCAGCCGCATCGTGCCACCGAGATCGGCCTGGCCGGTCACGGCGTCGACCTGGTCGGCCATCGTGGAGATGACGGGATCCGGTGTGTCAGGGTCGAATTCGGCCGAATTGGCCCCGGCCAGCCCCGCCGAGCGCGCGGCCTCGATCACGATGCACTGCAGCCCCAGGCACAAGCCGAGCACCGGTAGCCCGCGCGACCGGGCGTACCGAATGGCGCCGATCTTGCCCTCGATGCCGCGGATGCCGAATCCGCCCGGGATCAGGATGCCGTGCACATCCCCCAGCGCCGCTGCGGCGCCCGCCGCGGTCTCACACCCGTCGGAGGCCACCCACTGCATCTCCACCTTGGCGTGGTGCTTGAAACCGCCGGCGCGCAGCGCCTCGGTGACCGACAGGTAGGCGTCGGAAAGCTCAACATACTTGCCCACCAACGCGATTCGCACGGTCTCGTGCGGCTCGTGCACCCGGCGTAACAGATCGTTCCACTGGGTCCAGTCGACGTCACGGAACGGCAGGTTGAGCCGGCGCACCACGTACGCGTCGAGCTCCTCGCGATGCAACCGCTTCGGGATGTCGTAGATCGACGGCGCGTCGGGCGTGGAGATGACGCCGTCGATGTCGACGTCACACATCAACGCGATCTTGTTCTTCAGCGCCTCGGGCACGTCGCGGTCGCAGCGCAGGATCAGCGCGTCCGGGGTGATACCGATGCTGCGCAGCGCCGCCACCGAGTGCTGGGTGGGCTTGGTCTTGAGCTCGCCCGACGGCGCCAGGTAGGGCACCAGCGACACGTGCAGGAAGAAGACATTCTCCCGGCCCAGGTCGTGACGGACCTGGCGGGCCGCCTCCAGGAACGGCTGCGACTCGATATCGCCAACGGTGCCGCCGATTTCGGTGATGACGACGTCCGGGCGGTTGCCCTCGGCGTCCGGCTGGGCCATCGCCAGGATGCGGCTCTTGATCTCGTCGGTGATGTGTGGGATGACCTGGACGGTGTCGCCCAGGTACTCGCCGCGCCGTTCCTTGGCGATGACGGTCGAATACACTTGTCCTGTCGTGACATTCGCCGAGCCGGACAGGTCGCGATCCAGGAACCGCTCGTAGTGGCCGACGTCGAGATCGGTCTCGGCGCCGTCCTCGGTGACGAACACCTCGCCGTGCTGGAACGGGTTCATCGTGCCGGGATCCACGTTGAGGTACGGATCGAGCTTTTGCATCGTCACGTACAACCCGCGGGCCGTCAGTAACTGACCGAGGCTGCTGGCGGTAAGACCCTTACCCAACGAGGAAGCCACGCCCCCGCTGACGAAGAGGTGCTTGGTGGCGGATTGCGGATGCTTTCGCACAGGCGACCTCCGTGAAGACGGGCAGGGCGTCGAATTTTGCTAGCGAATAACTAGTTGGGCCTGCCGACCCACGGAAACCCACCCTAACATCCGCGACCGACGTGTCGCGGCGAACACGCCCGCTACTGGGGCACAGTGATCGACGTGGCGCCGTGACCGGTGCCGTACTGGCCGGGGTGACCACCGCCCAGCAGGTCGTGCAGGCCCAGCACGGCGGTGATCCGGCCGGGCGCGGTGTCGACGTCGTCGACGGTGCTGACCGCCGAGTTCATCCCGGCGTCGGCGCGCGTCACGGCGACGGCGGCGCCCCCGGTCGCCGAGCCGTCCCGGCCCGCGAGCAGGGTGCCCGAACCGTGCGGCGCCATCGCGGCGGCGAACCGGGCGACGCTGACGCCGCGGTTGCCGGCGTCCTGGGGCAGCGCGCCGCCGGTGACGATCAGGGCGGCATTCGCCGCGCCCATGTGGTCGCTGGGCTGATACGTGATGAAACCCGTTTCGCGCAGCGCCGCCAGCACCGTGTCCCGCTGGGCCTCGTCGACGGGGGCGACCGCGGGATTGGTGTTGATCAGCAGGGCGATGCCCATCAGGTCGCCGGCCTGCGAGCCCTGGTCGACGAGCTTGGTGCTCAACTGCTGACCGGCCGGCAGGATCGACGAGTTCACCACTGTCTGCAGTTTCTCCGCCGAATTGGCCTCGACGAACTCGCTCGTCAACGACACGGTTCCGGTGACGGCGCCGCCGGCCTGGCCGATGATCTTCGATACCGAGGCGACGTCGTCGTCTTTGGCGTCCGGGGTGCGAAAGATCACGACCGATTTGCCGGTGAGCGCGTCGTGCACCATCCGGCCGCCCAGCTGGGTGTCGAAGTTGTTTGCCGCGCTGAGCTTTTCGTTCAGCACGTTCTTCTGGTCGTTGAGTCCGTCGATCTGGGTGTGCAGATCCCGCTTCTCGTCACGCAGGCTGGACAGCAGGGTGTCGGACAGGAAGCCGGAACCGAGCACGACTCCCACGGCCAATGCCAGGAAGACGGCAGCCAGCGATAACGCGTGTTGGCGAAGCGAGATCATGGCGGCGGCCCTAGCTCACCAGGTGCTGAACCCAGAGGGAGAAGTGGTTCCAGTAGTCGGTCACCCAGTGCAGCACCACGCCGTCGGTGCGCGACACCCACAGCGCGACGATGACCGCGATCAGCATCGTCAGGGCCAGCAGCGCGATGGCGCCCGCCGAGATGTGGTTGCGGTACAGGGTGGCCACGGCCTTGGCGTCCACCACCTTCTCCCCCACCCGAAGCCGGGTCAGGAAGGTCGAGGGGTTGCTGTGCGCGCGTGTGCGGTCGAAGAACGTCTCGATGTTGGCGGTGTGGCCGGCGGTCACCAGCAGCGCGGCGCCGTGGTGGTCGGCCAGCAGCAGGGCCAGGTCGATCGCCGAGCCCGCGGCCGGGAACGTCATCGCCCCGACGCCGAGATCCTGGATGCGCTCCAGGCCCGGCGCGTGGCCGTCGGCGTCGGCGGGCAGCACCACCTGGGCGCCGCACTTGAGGGCGTCGGTGCTGATCTGGTCGGGGTCGCCGACGATCACCTGGGGTCGGTAACCGGCCTTGCGCAACACATCCGCGCCGCTGCCCACGCCGAAGAGCACCGGCTGGTACTCCTTGATGAACGGCTTGAGGGACTTCAGGTCCTCCTCGGCGCCGGGCTCGTCGGCGACGATCACCACGTGCCGGCGGCGCAGGTCGACGTCGATGTCGGGGATCCCGATGCCGTCGATCAGCAGGGGGCTCTCGCTCTTGATGAACTCGATCGTGTTGCCGGCGAACGCCTCCAGGTGCGCCGACAGGCCGCTCTTGGCCTCCCGCATCAGGTCGGCAATGTCGTGGTCGGTGCGCTCGGTGCCGCGGACCAGCCGCCGGTCGCCCGAGTACACGCCACCCTCGTGCAGGCGGATCTTGGCGCCGTCCTTGACCTTCTTGAAGATGTCGGGTCCGGTCTCGTCGATCAGGGTGACCCCGTTGTTGACCAGCACCTCCGGCCCCATGTTCGGATAGCGGCCCGACACCGAGGGCGAGGCGTTGACGACCGCGGCGATGTCGGCCTCCACCAAGGCGTCGGCCGTGATGCGGTCCAGGTCCAGGACGTCGAGCACCACGATGTCGCCGGGGCACACCCTGCGCAGCAATCGGTCGATGTTTCGGTCCACCCGGGCGGTGCCGACGAGGCCGGGTCGGGCGGTGTTACGGGTAAGCAGGCCTGACATCTTCATGGGGGCGATTCTGGCGGTGATGCGCGACGGAGGCGTGGAGGCGCGCCGTAACATCAGCCTCAGAAGTTGACTAGTGTCCCATTAGTAACAGGCCGATGCCGAAACGGTCTCGAACGTCAGATCTCGTCCTTCTGGGCCGCGTCGAGCAGTTCGCGGGCGTGCGCGCGGCCGCTGTCGGACTCGCCGAGCCCAGCCAGCATCCGCGCCAGTTCGGCGACCCGTTCGTCGCCGGTGACCCGCCGCACCACGCTGGTCCCCTTCGGGCCGGCGCTGTGCACCACCAGGTGCACGTCGGCGTACGCGGCGACCTGGGGCAGGTGGGTGACCACGATGACCTGATGGGTGCGGGCCAGCCGCGCCAACCGTCGCCCGATCTGCACCGCGGCCCGCCCGCCGACCCCGGCGTCGACCTCGTCGAACACCATGGTGGTGCCCGCGGCCGAGGCGGCCAGCACCACCTCCAGCGCCAGCATCACCCGGGACAGCTCGCCACCGGAGGCGCTCTTGGCAAGCGGAAGCTGGTCCATCCCGCGGTGCGCCGCGAAACCGAACTCGACCTGATCGACGCCGTCGGCACCGGCGCGGGCCGGCTCGCCCGACGGCAGCACCAGCGCGGCGGGGTCGTCCTTGTCGGCGGCGACGTCGTTGCTGACGTCGATGCTGAACTGGGCGTCGGCCATCGCCAGGCCGGACAGCTCGGCGGTGACCTCCTTGGCGAGCCGCTTGGCGGCCTTACGCCGAATGCCGCTGAGATCGATTGCCGCGTCGGCTAATTCGCGGGCCAGCTCGTCGACCCGGGAAGCCAGCGCCTGCAGGCCCTCCTCGGAGACGTCGAGCTGGGCCAGGCGCTGTCGCGACTCCTGGGCCCACTGCAGCACCCCGTCGACGTCCGCGGCGTATTTGCGAGTCAGCGTGCGCAGTTCGGCCTGCCGGGCCAGCTTGGCCTCCAGCGCGCTGGCGTCGACCGGCAGCTCGTCCAGATAGGCGCTGAGTTCGCCGGCCGCATCGGCGACGACGGTGAGCGCCTCACCGATCTGCCCGGCCAGCGACCGCAGCTTGGCGTCGTCGGTCGAATCGAGGGCGGCCCGGGCGCGGCCCAGGCAGTCCGCGGCGCTGTGCCCGGACGCGTCGGTGTCGTCGGGGGCGCCGTTGAGCGCGGTGTGCGCGTTGACCGCGGCCTCGCGCAGGGTGTCCAGCTCGGAGAGCCGGACGATGTCGGCGACCAGGGCGTCGTCCTCGCCGGGTTGCGGGTCGACGGTGTCAATCTCGTTGAGCGCGAACGTCAGTCGGTCGGACTCCAGTGCGAGCTCGCGCATCCGGTTGCGGCGGTCGATGAGGTCGTGCCGCGCGGTGAGCCAGGCGTCGCGCAGTTTGCGGTAGCGCTCGAGCGCGGGTGCCGCCTTGGCGAAGCGGTCCAGCGCGCCGCGTTGCTCCTCGGGCCGCATCAGCCGCAACTGGTCGTTCTGCCCATGCAGCGTGAGCAGCTCCGCGGTGAAATCGCCCAGCGACTTGGCGGGCACGCTTCGACCGCCGAGATACGCCCGCGACGGCCCGTCGCGGCTGACCGAGCGCAGCGCGATCACGCTGCCGTCCTCGTCGCGTTCGGCGCCCGACGCGTCCAGCATCTCGTCCAGCAGCGCGACCGCGGCATCCTCGAGATCCGTTGTGGTGAAACGGCCCTCGACGATCGCACGATCGGCGCCGGACCGCACCCGGGTGGCGTCGGCGCGGGCCCCGCCCAACAGATGCAGCCCGGTCACGACCATGGTCTTGCCGGCGCCGGTCTCCCCGGTCAGCACGGTGAGGCCGCGGTCGAACTCACCGACCGCCGCGCTGATGGCACCCAGCGACTCGATGCGGATTTCGGTCAGCATCTACTTCCCACGCCACCCCGTGACCGGCAATCGGAATTTGCGCACCAACCGGTCGGTGAACGGCGCGCTGTCCAGCCGCGCCCATTTCACCGGTGTGTCGCAACGTCGTACCTCGATCCGGCTGCCGGCCGGGATCAGGATTTCGCGGCGGCCGTCGCAGAACACCAGGGCGTCGTGACCCTCCGCCTCGATCTCGATGGCGATGGTGGCGTCCGGGCTGGTGACCATCGGCCGGCCGAACAGCGCGTGAGCGTTGTTGGGCACCACCAGGATTGCCTCGAGGTCCGGCCACAACACCGGCCCGCCGGCGGAGAACGCGTAGGCGGTGGAGCCGGTGGGCGTCGACACCAGCACCCCGTCGCAGCCGAACGCCGACACCGGCCGCCCCTCGATCTCGACGACCACGCCGAGCACGCCCAGCCGCGGGCCCTTTTCCAGGCTGACCTCGTTGAGCGCCCACCCGTGCGCGATTTCGCGCCCGCCCGCGCGCACGAGCACGTCCAGCGTCAGGCGGTCCTCGACCCGGTAGTCCTTGGCGACAACGTGGTCCAAGACCCGGTCGATGGCCTCCGCCTCGGCCTCGGCCAGGAAGCCGATGCGGCCCAGGTTCACGCCCAGGACCGGGATCCCGGCGTTGCGCGCCAGTTCGGCCGCGCGCAGGAACGTGCCGTCCCCGCCGAGCACCAGCACCAGTTCGCAGCCCTCGGCGGCCTGCGGGTCCGCGTCGACCACCTCGATCTCGACGCCCATCGCCCGGATGTCGTCGGGTGCCACGTGCAGCGAGCCGCGATCGACCGCCTCCGCGGACAGCACGCGAAGCGCAATGTCGTTGGCGCCCAACACCTTTTGCACGCGGGCCGCCGTCTCGGTGGCTTCCTCGCGGCCGGTGTGCACCACCATCAGCACGGTGCGATGTTCGGTCCCCGACGTCACTGCGGGCCGTCTTTCACCGCGCGGTGCACCGCCGCCACCAACTCGTCATCCGCCATTCCCGTCTGGCCGCGAAGCCACAAGAAGTATTCGACGTTGCCCGACGGGCCGGGCAGCGGGCTGGCGGTGACGCCGACGGTATGCCAGCCCAGCTCGCCGGCCCGGCGCGCCACGGCCAGCACCGCATCGGCGCGCAGGCCGGGATCCTGCACGACGCCGCCGGCGCCGACTTGGCCCCGGCCCACCTCAAACTGCGGCTTCACCATGGGAACGATATCCGCAGTGGGCGAAGCACATCCAGCCAGCGCGGGCAACACGGTGGCGAGCGAAATGAACGACAGGTCGGCGACGATCAGGTCGACGGGGCCACCGATCGCCTCGGGCGACAGGTCGCGGGCGTTGGTCCGTTCGACCACCACAACCCGCGGGTCGCAGCGCAGCGACCATGCCAGCTGGCCGTAGCCGACATCGACGGCGACCACCTCGGCGGCCCCGCGGTCCAGCAGGACTTCGGTGAACCCGCCCGTCGACGCGCCGGCGTCCAGGCAGCGGCGCCCCGCCACCGCAATTCCGAAGGTGTCCAGGGCGCCGATCAGTTTGTGCGCGCCGCGGGACACCCAGCCCCGCTCCCCGTCGTCGGCGACGGTCAGGGCGGCGGTGACGGCGACGGCGGTGCCCGGCTTACGCGCCGGCAGCCCGTCGATGCTGACCCGCCCGGCGCCGATCAATTCCGCGGCCTGCTGACGCGATCGCGCGAGGCCGCGCCGAACCAGCTCGGCGTCGATGCGGGCGCGGCGAGACATGCGCGCACTCAGCCTTTCTCCGCCGACTCCAGCGCGGCCAGCAGCACGTCGTGCGCCTCGGAAAGGCGGCGCGCAATGTCTTCGAGCTCCGTCAGCGACGGCTCGTTGTCGGGGTTTTCCGGCGTCCCGGGCTCGGGCAGCCGGGCGAGCAGGGCGTCGATTTCGGCACGGATTTGTTCGGGATCGGTAGTCATTGCGCTCTTACGCTAGTCACCCATCAGTCGCCGCGCACCAACGACCAGCGCTGCAACGCCGCGCGGGCGTGGTCGTCGGCGGCCCGGATGTCGACCGGCCGGCCATCGGATCGCGCATCCCATACCGCGCGGGCAACCGCCCGCACGATCGAGAGCCCGTCGCCGTCGTCGGGCCCGGCGCCGCTGACGGTCACCGCCTCCTCGTCGACCTCGACGCGCCACCCCGCCTGCGGCCCGACGGCGAGCTGCTCGCTGTCGGAGTGCAGCGCGCGCAGGTCGTGGCCGATGTAGGTGGGCCGGCGCACCGGTTCGGCGTACACCGCGTCCCGCGCGGAGCTGACCCCGGTGAGCACCATCAGGCTGGGCAGCTTCGCCGCGTTGGCGCCCTCAATGTCGGTGTCGAGCCGGTCGCCCACCACCAGGGGCGCGCGGAAATCGCCCCGGGCGGCCGCGTCGGTCAGCAGCCCGGGCGACGGTTTGCCCGCGACCTTGGGCTCGGCGCCGGTGGCCGCGCGCAGCGCGGCGACGAGGGAGCCATTGCCGGGCAACAGGCCGCGCTCGGTGGGCAGGGTCGGATCGATGTTGGCGGCTACCCATAGCGCGCCGGCCCGGATGGCCAGGGCGGCCTCGGCGAGGTCCGGCCAGCCGACGGTCATCGACAGGCCCTGGACGACGGCCACCGGGTCGTCGTCGAACCGGCGCACCGGGCGCAGGCCGACGGCGGCGACCTCGTCGGCCAGGGCATCGGTGCCCACGATCAACACCGGCGACCCCGCCGGCAGCCGGTCGGCCAGCAACCGGGCCGCGCTCTGCGCGCTGGTGGCGACGTCGTCGGCGGTGGCGGTGAAGCCCAGCTCGGTCAGATGCGCCGCGACCTCGGCGGCGCTGCGCGATGCGTTGTTGGTGACGAAGAACGCGCGGCTTTGCACCTCGGCCAGCGCCTGGACCGCACCATCGGTGGGCCGACGGCCGCGGAACAGCGTTCCGTCCAGGTCGAGCAGCAGGCAATCATATTGACGTGCAACGCTTGTCATCTCAGCCCAGCTCGCTGACCCGGTCTTCGGCATCGGTGACGCCTTCGACGTCGGCGGCGGCCGAGCGCAAAAACCATTGCAGCGCTTCGTCATTGCGACCCAGCGCGAGCAACGTATCGGCATAGGCGTAGAACAACCGCGCCGCCGTCGAACCCTGGCGGTTGGGATCGAGCTGCGGCGTCGACAACACGGTCAGCGCCTGCTGCAGCTGCCCGAGGTCCGCGCGGGCGCCGGCGGCGACGATGCGCAGCTCGTCGGCGTCGTCACCCACCAGCTGGGCCGCCTCGGGGCCGCGCGCAAGTTCGATGGCCCGCTCCGGGCGGCCAAGTCCGCGTTCGCAATCCGCGATCAGCGCGAGCAGGTTGGACTTGCTGCCCATCCTGCGGGCGGCGCGCAACTCGGCCAGCGCCTGGGTCCAGTCGCCGCAGTGGTAGGCGGCGATGCCGACCGCCTCGCGAATCGCGGCGATCCGGCTGGACCGGGCCCGCGCCGCGCGGGCATGGCTCAGGGCGGCCTCGGGGTCCTCGTCGAGCAGCTCGCCGGCGGCGACCAGGTGGCGCGCCACCGCGTCCGCCGTGGCGCGGTCCAGCGTGCTCAGCTCGCCGCGGATCTCGGGTGCCAGCTGCCGGGCTTCCACGCCCGGCGGTATCGGCGGCCCGGGGTCCGGCGAGCGGAGGCCGTCGGGCTTCTGTGGCTGCGCGGGCCGCGCGCGGCCCGGCCCCGACCAGGCGCCGGATGTACGCGGGCGCCGTTCACCCCGCTGCCGCTGCCTGTCGTCGACCACGCAGCCGAGGATACGGGGGCGCCGCGGCCTAGTACGCCGTGAGCCGGTTCTGCAGCAGCGGCGCTATCACAGCCGGGCAGTAGTTCGCGACGGCGACGATGGTGAACAGGCCGGCCGACTCAGAGCCCAGCCCGCTGCGCTTCGACATCTCGGCGGCCACCGAGTCGAAGGACTGGCCGGGCATGACGAGCATCGGGCACACCGACTCGCCCAGCGCCAGGGCGCTGGCCGGGTGGGGATAGGTGATGCCGGCGTTGGACAGCGCCATCAGGAATGCATTCCCGCGCATGTCGGCGCGGACGGGCGCGGCCAGCGGCGCGGCCAGGCCCGCCACACAGGCGCCCACTCCCACGAGACGCAGCAGGGCCCACTCCACACGCCTCAGGGATGTCACCGTGACCACCCTGGCCAATCTGGGTCACAGGCGCAACACGGTGCGGTAAAGATTTGCGCGTCCAGGCGTTTTGCAGGTGCGTTTCCTAGACCTTTTCGATTCCCGCGACGGTGCGCTTGCCGCGGCGCAGCACCAGCCACCGGCCGTGCAGGAAGTCCGACGGCTGCGGCGCCCAGTCCTCGCTGTCGATGCGGGTGTTGTTGACCGACACCCCGCCCTCGCCGATGGTGCGGCGCGCGGCCTTGCGGCTCTCGGACAGGCCGCTGGCCACCAGCAGGTCGACGATCCCGTCCGGGCCGCCGGGCTTGAGCTCGGCGACCGGCGCTTCGCGCAGCGCCGCCGCCAGCGTCGCCTCGTCCAGTCGGTCCAGCTCGCCCTGCCCGAACAACGCCCGGCTGGCGTGCTCGACGGCCTCGGTGGCCGCCTCCCCGTGCACCAGTACGGTCAGTTCCCGGGCCAGCCGCCGCTGCGCGGCCCGCTGCTGCGGGCGCTCTCGGGTGGCGTTTTCCAATTCGGCCAGCTCGTCGGCCGATAGGAAGGTGAACCACCGCAGGTACCGGATCACGTCGGCATCGGCGGTGTTGAAGAAGTACTGGTACCAGGCGTACGGCGTGGTCATGGTGGGATCCAGCCACAGGCTGCCGCCGCCGGTGGACTTGCCGAACTTGGTGCCGTCGGCGGCGGTCACCAGCGGGACGGTGAGCGCGTGCACCGTGGCGCCCAGCTTCTGGCGAACCAACCGGACCCCGGCGATGATGTTGCCCCACTGGTCGGAGCCGCCGATCTGCAGCGTGCAGCCGTACCGGCGGTGCAATTCGACGTAGTCGTTGGCCTGCAGCAGCATGTAGCTGAACTCGGTGTAGGAGATGCCGTCGCCCTCCAGCCGCCGCCGGACGGTGTCTCGATCCAGCATGACGTTGACCGAGAAGTGCTTGCCGAGGTCGCGCAGGAACTCGATGGCCGACAACGGGGCCGTCCAGTCCAGGTTGTTGACGACGACCGCGCCCGTCGGCGACCCGTCGAAATCGACGAAGCGCTCCAGCTGCCCACGGATGCGCTCGGTCCATTCGGCGACGGTGTCCGCCTCGTTGAGGGTGCGCTCCCCGACGTCGCGCGGGTCACCGATCATGCCCGTCGCGCCGCCGGCGAGGACGATCGGACGGTGGCCGGCGCGCTGAAACCGACGCAACGCCAGCAGCGGCACCAGGTGGCCCGCGTGCAGGCTGGGGGCCGTGGGGTCGAAGCCGGCGTACACCGTCAGCGGCCGAGCCTCGGCGGCCAGCGCGTCGAGGTCGGTGGATTGCGCGATCAGGCCGCGCCAACCCAGCTCGTCAAGGATCCCGGAAGACATCGCCAGCGACTTTAGTCGCTCCCCCGGCCACGATTCGCCCTTGTGCCGCCCGATAAGGCAAGCTCATGCGCGGCGCAGCGTCGCGCCATCGCCCTCGGCGATCAGTGCCCCGACAACGCGGAGCGTTATGGACAACCGATTCTGGCCGTTGGTCGTCGCGGTCGTGATGCTCGCCCTCGGGCTGACGCTGACGATCGACGACTTCAAACGGGCGGCCACGCTGCGCATGCCTTTGGTCGTTGCGCTGATCTGTCAATCGCTGCTGCTGCCGTCCCTGTGCCTGGTCATCGCCGAGGCGTTCCATCTCGAACCCCGGCTGGCGGTCGGGCTGATGCTGATGGCCGCCACCCCCGGCGGGACGATGTCGAGCATTCTCAGCCACGTGTTCAACGGCGACCTGGCGCTCAACCTGACGCTGACCGCGATCAACGCCGTGCTGTCCATCGTCGCGCTGCCCGCGATCCTGGCGGTGTCGATGACATGGTTCCTCGGCGGGGGGCGGTTCTTGCCCCTTCAGGTGGACAAGTTCTTCACGGTCTTCGGCCTGGTGCTCGTCCCCATCGCGATCGGGGTGGCCTTCCGGCACTGCTTCCCCGGGCTCGCCCGGCGCCTGCAGAAGCCCGCCCGGATATTGGCCCTCGCGCTGCTGGTTGTCGCCACGCTGGGCGCCATCGCCGGAGGACGGAAGACGCTGTGGCACAACATCGGCGCGCTGAGCGCGGCCGTCGTGACGTTCTGCGCCGTCAGCCTGACGGTTGGCTATCTGGCGCCGCGCCTGATGCGCCTGGCCCCTCGCCAGGCCGTGGCGGTCAGCCTGGAGGTCGGCATGCACAACGCCGTGGTGGCGATGAGCGTCGCGCTGAGCCCGCAGTTGTTGAACAGCGCCGATATGGCCACGCCGGCCGCGGTTTACGGCGTCGTCGCGCCCCTGTTGGCCGTGACGTTCATCTTCGTCGCGCGCCGGGTGGATCCCGCCTTCCGAGCGGTCGCGCCCGCGCGCACCTAGTCGCTGGTGCCGACCCGCTGCGCCCTCCTACGCGGCGCTTGCGATCGGCACTAGTCGCTGGTGCCGGGGGCCGGCGCCCGCGGACTGCGGCGGTAGGCCGAGACCTCGGGTCGGCCGGCGAGCCATAACCGCCAGGGCCGGTCGGCGGCCTGGCTGACGCCGACGCGCGGACCGGACACGGCGGTCAGCGGCTCGTTGAGTTCCAGGGTCACCGGGCCGGCGGGGTCGAAGAGGTCGATCCCGTTGTCGTCCATGGTGATTCCCAGGGCCGAACACAGGTTGCCCGGGCCCCGGGCGAGGGCCGCCGCGCGGACCAGCTCGCCGCGTCGGGCGCGCGCGACGTCGGCGCCATCCTCGAGGGCGGCCGCCCGCAGCAAGACGGCCGCGGCGGTCCCGTCCGGACCGCACGAGACGTTGGCGCAGACGTGGATCCCGTGGCTGCGATAGGTGTAAAGCCGTCCGGGCGGCCCGAACATCACCGCGTTGCGCCCACTGATCCCGCGATAGGAGTGGGCCGCCGCGTCCGGCCACGGGCCGTCCGGCACGCCGCCATACGCCTCGACCTCGACGATGATGGCCCTGACGTCGCGGCCGGTGAGGGTCGCACCGAGGAGCCGATGCGCGGCCGCGACGGGGTCGACTAACAGCTGGCTTGCGGCCACCCACCGAACCTACCGGCGGCGCTGCCATGGCAATATCCCGGTGTCTTGGGACCTGTGAAGGAGCGCACGTCATGCATCCGATCGACCCCGCCGCCACCGCGTGGCTACTGGCCAGCACGGCACTTGTCCTGCTGATGACCCCCGGCCTGGCGCTCTTCTACGGCGGGATGGTCCGCACCACCGGGGTGCTCAACATGATCATGATGAGCTTCATCTCCATCCCGCTCGTCACGGTGGCGTGGCTGCTGGTCGGCTACACGATCGCGTTCTCCGAGGACGGTGCCAGCGGGTTCCTGGGCAACCTGCGTCACCTCGGGATGCTGGGCATCACCCCGGACACCACCCACGGGACGGTTCCCGAACTGCTGTTTGCCACCTTCGAGGTGACGTTCGCGATCATCACGGCCGCCCTGGTCAGCGGCGCGATCGCCGACCGCGCCAAATTCGCCGCCTGGGTGGTGTTCGTGCCGGTCTGGGCTGTTGTCGTGTATTCGGTTGTCGCGCATTGGGTTTGGGGGCCGGGAGGCTGGCTGGCCAAGCTGGGTGTGCTCGACTACGCGGGCGGCCTGGTCGTCGAGATCGTCTCCGGTTCCTCCGCGCTGGCCCTGGCGCTGGTGCTCGGCCCGCGCATCGGGTTCAAGAAGGACGCCATGCGGCCGCACAATCTGCCGCTCGTGCTCCTGGGCGTCGGCCTGCTGTGGTTCGGCTGGTTCGGGTTCAACGCCGGTTCGGCCCTGGCCGCCAACGGAACCGCCGCGGCAATCTTCCTCAACACGCTCGTCGCCGGCTGCCTCGGCATGCTCGGCTGGCTGTCGGTCGAACAGATCCGCGACGGCAGGCCGACGACGTTCGGCGCGGCGTCGGGCGTGGTGGCCGGGCTGGTCGCCATCACGCCGTCCTGCGGAACCGTCAACACGCTGGGCGCGGCGGTCGTCGGGTTGGCGGCCGGGGTCGTGTGCTCGTTCGCGGTCAGCGCGAAATTCCGCTTCAACTATGACGATTCGCTCGACGTAGTGGGTGTGCACTTCGTCGGCGGCGTTGTCGGGGTGTCGCTGATCGGGTTGCTCGCGACGGCGGTCATGACGACCGGCCCGCGGGGCCTGTTCTACGGGGGCGACTTCACCCAGCTGGGCAAGCAGCTGCTCGCGATCGTCGTGGTCGCGCTGTACGCGTTCACGGTGTCGTTCCTGCTCGCGAAGGTGATCGACCGGGTGATGGGCTTCCGCCTGAGCGCGGAGGACGAGACGACCGGTGTCGACCTCACCCAGCACGCCGAGACCGCCTACGCCGAGGGTGTGCACGGGCACCTGCCGCTGCGCCGCCCCGGATTGGACGAGCGCCCCAAACCTTGACAAGTCCTCGGCAGAGGACGATATTCATCACATGATGACTTCATCACGTGATGAATTAATCACGGCCCCGGCCGTGCGCATCGAACACCTGCGGGTGGTCCGCGGGAAACGCCCCGCCCTGCACGACTTCTCGGTGCAGATCGGGCGGGGCAGCATCACCGGCCTGCTCGGCCCCTCCGGGTGCGGCAAGACCACCCTGATGCGCTGCATCGTCGGCACTCAGATCGTCACCTCGGGGACCGTCGAGGTGCTCGGCCACCCGGCCGGGTCGGCATCGCTGCGCCGCCGGGTCGGCTACCTTCCTCAGGACCCGACGATCTACAACGACCTGCGGGTCGTCGACAACGTCCGCTACTTCGCCACGCTGTACGGTTTCGAGCACCACGCCGCCGACGCCGCTATCGAGCGGGTCGGGCTGGC
>NZ_LZJI01000104.1 GCF_001667775.1 Mycobacterium sp. E1747 | reverse complement strand
GTCCTCAGGCTGGCCTCCAGCAAGCACGACAGCATCTCGCTGGCTTGGTTGTAGGCGCCCTGGATGTCGTGCGGAGTGTCCCCGTCACGCTTGCCGGCGAGGTACTGCTGATGCGCCGCGGCCAGGGCCGGATCATCGGTGCCGCCGGCAAGTGCGCTGGCGACGAGGTTCTCGATCTCCTCGGACTCCGCGCGCAGCCAGGTGAGCTCGCGATCGGCACGCTCGGCGGCCACATGCAGAATAGTTCCCATCATGCCGATGGTTATTGCGACCGACTCGTCGGTTACCTGAGGCGCAACGGTTTCCAAGAGTTCGCGGCGCACCGTTCTGAGCATCTGACCGACGGATGGTTCGATAATCATCGCTGTGTCACTCCTGTCTCGACGCGACCCTCGAGTCGCACGGCGGCCTCAGCGACCAGACCCATATAGGCCTGATGAACCATCGAAATCAGTACCGAGCTGTAGGCCATCATCACCTTGTCAGTGGCTCCTGACACGTAGTCGGCGAGCTGCGTGATCAGCCCGGCGACCGGTTCGATCGAGCTGAGGATGGCGAAGTAGGCCACCACTGAAGGGTTCAGCTGTTCCTCGCTGAGACCGGTGAGTTCGCGGTAGCGCCCCAACAAGTGTTCGCCTGCGCTCGCGAACAGATCGGGCGGGGTGAAAAGACCGCCGAACTTGAGCATTCCGAGGTCCTCGCGCGGATCGCCGATGTGGGCAAATTCCCAGTCCAGCAAGCTCAACGAGCCGTCCTCGGCGACCAGGATATTGGTCGGATTGAGGTCGCCGTGGACCAGCGCGAGCGGCACCGGCGGCGGTCGGTGAGCGTCGAGCCAAGCCGCCACATATCGGATTACTGGATCGGATTGTCGCAACGCTTTCTCGCTGCGGCGAAACTGCTCGATGCGCCCGCCCAGCCACGCATCCCAATCCTGGGGGCGCGTCATCGCGTTCGGCAACGCATCGAGTTCGACAGCACTCACGGCGGCCGCGGCCTCGGCCAGCCGACCCGCCAGCTGCTGGTGATCCTGGCCGCCGTCACTCAGGACGGACGTCAGCTTGGCTCCGGCATGGTGATCGAGGATGACCGTCTTTGAGCCAAGAGCGCTGCCGTCATGATCGAACCAGCGCGCCGCGGGCATGGGGACAGAACCAAGGCCGGTCAAGGCTGACAGGAGCTGCCACTCTGCGGTGAGATCGGTCTGGAAGAACGACTGGCCTGGTGGCGCATCGGCCCTGGACACAAAGCTCTGGCGTCGACCTTGAACGTCAACCTCGAACCGTGCCATCACCTTGCTGTAGCGGCCGGGGATCGGGTCGTAGTCGATGATTTCGGCTCCCGCCATCGCGGGCTCCTGGGCGGCAACGAATGCCTGCAGCCGCGCCACCACTTCCTGGGCCTGGCTCATGGTCAGCTCTGTCCTTCCGAAACTTGGATCATTGGCCACGGGTAACGCACGCTCGTCGCCGCCTCGGTCAACTCCCAGAGCCGTTGACCGGCCACGGCGTTGCGCTCCGCTCGTGAAAGCGCGATCCGGTGGGGGCGACCCGACAAGCCAAGCGGCCCGTCCGGCCCGATGTATTCGCCGCCGACGAGCCCGGGATGGGTGGCTGCATAAAGCGTGGGCAGCGCGCCCATCGGCGCGCTGTGCAGAAGCGGGCGCAGCACCGTGGCGGTGGCGAGCGCGTAGGCGCGGTTGTGTCGCATCAGGCCGGTGTGGGCGCCGCCCGGGTGGGCGGCAACAGATACCAAGCTTGTTCCAGCCGCCGCGGCTCGCCGGGCCAGCTCGGTCGCGAACAGCAGGCACGCCAGTTTGGACTGGGCATAAGCTGCCAGCGGCCGGAATTGCGTACTCTGCCAGTTGAGGTCTTCCCAGCGCATCCTGGTGCCGGGAATACGCGCCGCCACCGATCCGGTGGTGATCACGCGGGCTTGTGGTGCACGGAGCAACGACTCGAGCAGGCGGCCGGTCAGCGCGAAATGGCCGAGCAAGTTGATGCCCAGGTGAGGTTCGAACCCGTCGACCGTGGGCTGGTTGGGTGCCAGCATCACTCCCGCGTTATTGACCAAGATGTCCAGACGATCGGTCAGCTGGTCGACTACCGCCGCCGCGGATGCGATCGACCGAAGGTCTGCGAGATCGAGGGGCACAATTTCGGGTTGAGGACCGCTGCGGGCGGCGGCACGAATCTCGGCAAGCGCGGCGACGGCGCGCTCGTGGTTGCGACAGCCCATGAGCACCCGTGCGCCCTTGCGCGCCAAGCCGATCGCTACTTGCAGCCCCACACCGCTGTTGGCGCCGGTGATCAGTGCCGTCTTACCGCTTTGATCCCCGATGCGATCCGAGCACCAGTCTGATCTCACGCGCACTCTCCCACTCCGGTCGGTGGAATCGATAAGTTCATCGCGCGCTCACAGGTCTTCATCGCTGACCCAGCGGACCATTCGTTGCAACGGGAAGAATCCGTCATGTGGCAGCCCATGGTTGGCGACAAGACCCATCGCGTTGCCGAGATCGACCACCCGCTGTACCCCCGCGCAAGCCAGGGCATTGCGCAGCTGCACCTTGCGCGTAGTCGGGTAGACGCCAACGGTCTGCGTCGCCACCGTCGCCCGGTGGGTGGCATCCTCGAGCCGGCCGACCGGCACGACGTTGACGGTCTTGGCGCTGGGATGGAAATCGACCGGCTCGTCAGAGCGGAGCACTAAACCACGGCCGTCGCACTTGCCCCAGACGCGATGCGACTCCAGCATCTCGAAAACCTCTACGCTGTCGCGGATCTGGCGGTCCGGCTTCCAGATCTGCGCGTCGGACCATGCGCGGTCCGCGGCTAGGGCCGCCGCGAGCATCTCGCAGTAGGTGTCGATCTCGGCGAGTGAGCCCTCGATGAATTGGTAACGGCTGGCAACGCAGGCTTCCTGGTTCATCACGGTGACGTCGGTAGCCGCCAGCTCAACTACCCGCGCCAGTGTCTGCTCGTCGGTGAATGCTTCGCGACCGATCATTGAGATCGACGCCTTCGGATCGAATGCGACGAGCTCAAGTCCCGGCCCGAGGTATCCGACGATATGCCGGATTGTGTTTTCGCCGCCCCACGCCACGACCTTGTCGAAGTATTGGGGGCGTAGCAGCAGACTGTCGACCGATGCGTCTCCCCCCCGCCAATACACCGCCGAAAACGACCGCACGACAGGGTGATCCGGATCGATCGCGATCATCGTCCGCAGAATTGCCGTCGCGGTGCACAGATCGTTCGACGGCAGCTTGAGCAGGTTGATGCCTTTGGTCAGCGCACCCCGGATGATGCTCATCGCCGCCCCGCCCGGACCGTTTCCCGGCATGACGTGCAGCAGCCGCGGCGGGAATGCCCGGATGCGGGCTGGGGGCAATCCCGGCCGATGAACCGGCACCCAACCATCCAAGACTGCTGATCCCAATTCGCGTTCGATCTGGTAGCCCAGCGCCTCGGGCTCAAACATCTCTGCCAGCTCGCGGTAGGAGTGCTCGATGATCCGCCGACTGTGGGGGCTGACCCCGCTCATCATCTCTGCTGCTTCGGCCAGGTAAGGATTGGTGTCGTAGTCGAGCTGGCGGCCGGTCTCACCGAGGAACTGCAGCACCTCGTTAATCGGCACGTCGAACGCGGGGCCCGGCGTCGAACGTGGCACGACGAGCTCGTCGAGGTCCAGCCGTGGGGTGAGGACGCGTTCGCCGATCCGGCTGGAATGCTCGACGGCGTCCCCAAAGCGCACGGTTCCTTGAACGATGTGTGGAATGCGGATCGCGGCGGTGACGGTCACTGGTCCATCCCGTCAAGCATCCCGCGCAGATAGGCGTCGATCGTCCCTGCGCAGGAGACCTTGTCGTCACCTCCGGGCAGGTCGGCGTACCGTGTCACGCCCTCCTCAACCGCCGGACTCGGGCGGCCGCACGGGCAACCGGCGAGGTTGACGACCCCCCGATCGCCGCTGACCAGGGCGCCCCAATGCCCCTCGAGCGACAGGTCGAAGAAAGCCAGTCGTCCTTCTGCGCGCCCGGCTTGGGGTGCGATCAGGTTCTCGCCTTCGTCGTCGAGGACCATCGCGATCACCCACGGCGGCAAGTGATAGCGCCCTGCCGTACACCTCGGGTAGATGCTCAACAACTCTGACATCCCGTAGAGCTCGAAGTATCGCGAGCCGGGAATGCCCAGCGCGGTACGAACTTGATCCTGGTAGTCATCGGGGACGTCCACACCCTTTCTGCCGCCCCCCGATAGCACCACCGAATCCGGATGAACGCCACCGTCCCAGCCCCGTTGCTTGGCTGCCTGCAACAGGAAGAACAGCGTCGTCCACACACCGATGAACATGATCGGCTCGCGCGAATGCCGAATCACAGCGTCGGTCAGGTCGGCGATCTGTGCTCCCATTGCCGCCTGCCGCTGCGCCGCCCGCCGCTCGAATTTCTCCACCTCACTCGGTGGCGCGGCCCCGGCGGCCATCTCGCGCCGTAGACGTCCAATTGCGTTCATCTCGCTGACGGGCACCCCCTCGTCGCCCAGGTAGAACACCGCCCCCTGGCGCCCGAATGCCACCGCCTGGCGCCCGAAGCTATCCATCATTCGGTGAAAACCCCGCTTGGGCACCAACATGATTACCGGGTGATTGGCGTTGGGCTCAAGGCCCGCCCAGCGCCACAGAGCCGCGAAATTGCGGACGTCACGGTCACGGTCGACCTCGTCAACTTGAAAGATTGAGCACCGGCCCGACGTGCCGGTGGACACGTACACGTAGTGGCCTGCCTCGCGCAGGCGGGTGAGCCAGCCATCGAGGTTGTCGACACCAGAGAAATCTACGTCTGCCGCGCCGGACTTCGTCGACAAGGCATCTAACCAAGTCGCGAGTGCCTTCCAACGGCCTTGTGCAAGAAAGGATTCCGGATAGCTCTTGTACGTCGCATCGGAGAAAAGCAGCGGGATGATGTCGTGAACCGCGTCGATTCGGGTGATCCCGCAATCAGATGCTCTTCGATCCACGAGCGGCATCACCGAACGCGCCGACGCGAGGCGCTCGTTGGCCGCCGCGAACTGCAACCCGTAGACATCCTCGAGCTGATAATCGAACGGGTCCTGGGCGTCAATCCGTTCCAGCAGATCCTGCACCGCCGATCCGACATGGGTCGCATCCGTCATCCTTCGTCCTCTCGTTGCCTGCTCACGCAGAAGAGATCGCGCGAAACTCGTTTCCGTTGGCCCCACCTGCTGTTGACCAGAAGGGGCATGTTGCCGCCTGGGACTGTTGTCCTGGCATTCACGGAGTGATGCAGCCGCCGTTGTCCGGGCGTGGTCACGGCTTGCACGTGAAGCCTTGGGAAGTAGGGAAATCGGCAGACAATGCCTCGAACATTGTCTCGGTTCGGGTGGCGTGAACCAGGCAATCGCTGATTTGAGCCGACCTCTGCGAGCGGTATCGGCAGAACACAGTGGATAGCCCCGATACCGTCGAATTCGCGCAAAGCACCCGTTGACCTGGCGTGGGTCCAGGCGTCATCGAATTAGACCGTGGGTTGAGCTTTCGGCTCCCTGACCATGTTGAGCGGCCCAGGAAGCGAGGAATCGAAGCGACTGGTGAGACGGGGAGTCGGGTTCGGCGGTCATGACGAGCAGCTGCTGCTCCGGGTTTGTCGCGCAGGCGAGGAGTTCCCAGTCGACGATGATCTCGCCGGCGACCGGATGGCGCAAGGTCTTGGTGCCCGTAGTTGCACTGACAACGTGGCGGGCGGCCCACCACTGGCGAAAGTCTGCATCCTTTAGTGAAAGATCGCCGACAAGCTTGGCTAGGCGAGGGTCATCGAGATACTCGGTAGTCTGCATGCGCAGGAAGTCAACGCTCATGCGCGCGATCTGCTCCCAGTCGGCAAGCGCGCCGCGCACCTGGGGATCGGTGAATAGCAGGCGCACGTAGTTGCGCTGGCTCTCCGGAATTTTCGAAAAGTCGGTGAGCAGTGCGGCGGCCAGCGGGTTCCAGGCCAAAATGTCCAAGCGGCGGCCGAGGAGCACGGCGGGGCTGTCTGTCAACTGGTCCAGAATGCGATGCAACGAGGGACGGACGGCTTGAGCTGCGCGCCGACGCGGCCGGGCAGGACTCTTGCCGGCTAGTCCTGTCAGGTAGTCACGTTCGTCTTCGCCGAGGCGCAAAGCCCGCGCCAGCCCGGCCAAGACGGCTGCGGATGCTTGGACGCGTCCCTGCTCGAGGCGCGCGTAGTAGTCGGTGCTGATCGAGGCGAGCAGGGCGACCTCTTCGCGGCGCAGCCCTTTGAGCCGTCGTGGGGATCCCCGATCGGGTAACCCGACCTCGTGCGGCGTCAGCTCAGCTCGTCTGGCTTTCAGGAACTCCCCGAGCTCATTGAGTGTGTTCTGGCTCACCTGTCGGCTGGGCATACGTCAAGATGTCATTTCGCGACCGGTGCCGACAAGGGAAAGTTTTTTCCTAGGAACCGATGATGCTCTGCACACTGTGCGAACCCGGCCACGGACCCGCATGGCGTCGACACCAGACCGAATCGCATCCACCCTCGGGAAGGTCCGCCTTGTCAAGAACGCAAGTTTTCTGACATGGCCGTCACTAAAGCGGCCGCGGCCACCTTCCGCGCCGCCAGTGGTGTGGGCCATGTCCCACCGGTTCGAGAAGCGCCAGGTGAACCATCGCCCGCGCTCTGGACGGCCGGACCTGTCCCTCTGCGCCACGGTCGGCGCAGACGCGCCGAATAGGCCCAATTGCTTTGTGGCGTGGGCGTATTCGAGGCGGAGGTTAGGGGCAGCTTACGGCGATGAGCGCAATCCCAAGGTCGTCCCGTCCTGCGCCCTGCCGCCCACCGGCAAAGCTGTCGTGGATCGCATCATCACCTACCTCGCGGTCATTGACATTGCAAGGCATGACCGCGCACCGATCGTGCGAGAACTAGTCCCAGGGGTCAGTCTTGACGAGCGGGTCAAGGGCACCGGGGCTGCGTTCGACACGACTCAATGCCGGTGACCAACATGCGGCCATGCTCGGCTGACGCGCGCCTGCTGGCCGATCGCTACCAAACCCGCCAGACGGAAAAGCAGACGGAAAACCAGTACCGCCGGCCCGGGTCGCCGGTGGGGCCGCAGTCTTGACCGCCCCCTCACCGGTGTCCCGTTCTGCGGTCCATCACCAACTCCGCGACCCCGTCCACGCGGCGTCGCAGACAACGACCATTGCCTGCGAGCGCGACGGTTGCTAGCCTCATCAACAGTATTGTTTATTAATTTGGAAGGGTTGTGTGGATGACGACGCAGTCAACACCGCTGACGCCGCTCTTTGAGCAGGAGCAAGACGCGATTCGCTGCCCTTATGCGAGTTACGCCGAGCTTCGAGACACCGCGCCGGTGTTCCACGATCCACTGCACGACGTCTACGTCGTAACGCGACACGCTGATATCGAGCGGGTCACGACGCAGCCGCAACTGTTCTCGAACCAAAACCCGATGGGCCCCACCGTCATTGAGGCGATGGGCAACCTCCCGAGGGTGTTGAAGGACCTTCCGCCCGACGTGGTCGAGCTGGCGTTCGTCGCCCTGAGCAAGGGGCAGGTACTACTCACTCAAGATCCTCCGGAGCACACCAGGCATCGTCGGATCTTGAACCGGGCCCTGACTCCACGCGCAGTCGCACGTATCGAGCCGGATGTTCGGGCAGCGTGCAACAGTTTGATCGATGACTTCATCGACGATGGCCAGGTTGACCTTGTTCCGGCCTACTGCACACCTGCACCAATCCATGCACTGGCGACGTTGATGGGTGTCCCCGTTGAACGGAGCAAAGACTTCCACCGGTGGGCCAAGGCGCTTAACGCCGCGATTGGTGCGACGATGACCGACGAGGCCCTATTGGCAAACGTCTATGAGCAAATCGAGTTCTGGGAGTTCTGCGAAGCAGAACTGGCCGACCGCGCAAAGAACCCGAAAGACGATCTGTTCACCGCAATCGCGAAGGCCACCAAGGAGGACGAGGCCCCCCTCACGCTCAACCAGACGATCGGGCTGTGCGTTCAGCTGATCGGCGCAGGATCTGACACGACGACCAAGCACATGACCAACTTTGCGTTGATGTTGTGCCGTGACAAGAGCCTCCAAGACCACCTGCGCCGAAGCTATGGCGACCTGCCTGCCTACCTCGAGGAGACCTTGCGCGTCGAGTCGCCGGTGCAGGGAACGTTCCGGGTGGCCACCGAGGACACCGAACTCGGGGGAGTGAAGATCCCCAAGGGCGCATACGTGTGGGTGGTCTGGGCGTCGGGTAACCGCGATGAGCGCGTATTCGACCAGCCGGAGATCTACAACCCATTGCGTACGCGAGTCCGACCTCATCAGGCATTCGGCCATGGCCCGCATACCTGCTTGGGTTCACCGCTGGCTCGTAGCGTGTCGCGGATCGCTTTCGAAGTCCTTTTCGATCGTCTTGATGACCTCGAGCTGCAAGATCCTGACTTCGTGCCCGTCTACGACCGGAGCTACGTCTTCCACGGAATCTCCTCGCTGCCAGTGAAATTCCGAGCGGCGACGCACTAAGAGCGGCAGGGGTGTCGGCCGGTCCGGGCGGACAGCAGCAAGGGACGTGGTGATGAGCTGACCGAGCCTTTTCGTTCCGCAGTGGTCGCGGACGGGAATCGGCGCCGGCGTGGCGCTGGCGCTTGGTTCACCAAAAGGGAGGGCGTTTCACATGGGCATCGCTATCCAGGTTGACGGACTGACCAAATCCTTCGGGACCTCGAGGATTTGGGAAGACGTGACGTTGGAGATCCCTGCCGGGGAGGTCAGCGTCCTGCTGGGGCCGTCGGGTACCGGCAAATCGGTGTTCCTGAAGTCCCTGATCGCTCTACTGCGGCCCGAGCGCGGTTCGGTCCTCATCGACGGCACCGACATCCTGAGATGCCCAGCCAAGAAGCTCTACGAGATCCGCACCTTATTCGGCGTCATGTTCCAGGACGGCGCGCTTTACGGCTCGATGAACCTGTTCGACAACACGGCGTTCCCGCTACGCGAACACACGAAGAAGAAGGAACGCGAGATCCGTGACATCGTCATGGAGAAGCTGACCGTGGTGGGTCTGGGGGGCGACGAGAATAAGTTCCCCGGCGAGATCTCCGGCGGTATGCGCAAGCGCGCCAGCCTGGCCCGCGCCCTGGTGATGGACCCGCAGATCATCCTCTGCGACGAGCCCGACTCCGGTCTGGACCCGGTCCGCACCGCCTATCTGAGCCAGCTGATCCTCGACATCAACGCCCAGATCGACGCCACCGTCCTCATCGTCACGCACAACATCAACATCGCCCGCACCGTGCCGGACAACATCGGCATGCTCTTTCGGCGCAAGCTGGCCATGTTCGGCCCGCGTGAGGTGCTGCTGACCAGCGACGAGCCGGTCGTGCGACAGTTCCTCAATGGCCGCCGCATCGGCCCGATCGGCATGTCCGAGGAGAAGGACGAGGCGACGATGGCCGAAGAGCAGGCCGCCCTCGAGGCCGGCCAGCACGCCGGCGGAGTGGAGGAGATCGAGGGGGTGCCGCCGCAGATCGTCGCGTCGCCGGGGTTGCCCGAGCGCAAGGCCGTCGGCCGCCGCCAGGCGCGGGTGCGCGAGATTCTGCATACCCTGCCCGAAAGCGCTCAGGCCGCGATCCTCGACTCACTGCAAGGCACCGATGGATCTGGTGTACATCAGTCCGCCGACAACCGCCTCAACGGTCGACATTGGGACGCCGATGAAACGCCCACCGCATCGATCCCGGTGATATCGACCTCTACCAGCGGCGGGCGAATCTAGCTCAGCCGGTGCGCCCGGGGACGATCGGGCGCGCTCAATTCCGGCGCGAATGTCTCGCTAGTCAAGCGATCGCACGCTGCGTCACCTACGGTGACGCGTTCTAGGACAGGCCGACAGCCGAGGCGTATTCGCCAACTTGGTCGATGGCTTCTTTCCCCTGACCCGGATGCACAAGAAAGACACACCGCGAGACGCCCATGTCAACGTAGGTTTCTACGTACTCGGGTTGGGCCAGAAATATGGAAACCGGGATGGGGTCACGCCCGGCATCGGCGGCCATCTCCTGCAGCTTCGAGATGCGCTTTGCCAGCGCTTGAAGGTCACGCTGGTGGCCGGGCATCCATTCGTCGCCATAGGCGACTACGCGCCGCAGCACGCCTGCTCCGCCACCACCGACAATGATGGGTGGGTGAGGACGCTGCGCTGGTTTGGGCCAGGAGTAGATCGGATCGAAATCGACGAATTTTCCATGGTATTCGGCCTTTTCGTGCATCCAGATCTGCTTCATCGCATCGATCCGCTCGCCGAGCAGTTCTATCCGAGTCTGTGGGTCAGTGCCATGATTGCGCATCTCTTCAAGGTTCCAACCTGCGCCGACGCCCAGCAGCAGCCGACCGTCGGCCAAGTCGTCGAGAGTGGCAACCTGTTTTGCCATCAGAATCGGGTCGCGTTCGACTACCAGGCACACACCCGTGCCAAGCTTGAGCGTCGAGGTCACCGAGGCGATAGCGGCAAGAGTGATCAGCGGGTCGCGCGAGCGGTAGTACTCACGCGGCAATTCACCGTAGGGCGGCATCGGAAAAGGGGTCTCGCGGCTGACCGGAATGTGGGTGTGGTCACCGAGGAACAAGGCCTCGAAGCCGGCGTCTTCAACTGCCAGCGCGATGTCGCGGGGATCAGCACCCTCGTCGGTGGAGATCATCCCGATCGCGAATTTCATAGGTGCACTCCCCTACATTCGATACGCACTGCAAAGGGCAGCCTCGCGTACTCAGCCCGTTGGCGTTTCGCCATGATTTGTGCGTGTTCCCCGCCGCAGACCGGCGACGCCACGGTGTTCTCCCGCACCGACCATCCGTGACAGCACCTCAGCTGCCGTATTCCGGAGATGAGTAAGCGACCGCCGCGCAGCTCGACTGGACCACAGGAGCTCAACGCTCCTCGATCAAGATAGCCATCGTGGGGCAGATCTCGGCGGCGTCGCGCGCGAACTGGACCGCATCCTCGTCGTCTACATGGTCAGCCTTCAGGTGAACGTAGTTCTCCCCGGGACGTAGTTCAAAGATTTCTGGCGCTGCGCCTTCGCAAAAGCCGCTGCGCGAGCAAAATGTCTTTTCGATACGAATGTCAATGCCCATATTCGACCTCCAGGTCCGCCGCCGACGTTGACGCCCGACGCTGCGAGCTTATTCGGACCCAACGCGCAGCGTCAACTGTATCGTTGACGATCCAAGCAAGGCGTTCGGCGGCCGTCTGTGCCTTTTTGCCGCCCGCCGCTGGCCAACTCTGGTGCGGTCTGAGCGCTGCGCGGAAGCGGGGGCCGGGGGCAGCGGTGGTCGACGGCGTCGCTGTGAGCAGCGGCAGGCAAAACGGCACGAGGGGCGCCGTTGCTTCGGATCGACAAGGCCCGCCACCCGGGGGCCGCTACCCGGGGCTATCGTTCTCAACGATGACGTTGACGGAAAGGTCGACTCTTCGATAGGGTCGTAGCACATAACCGAATCTCGGCGGCAGCGCTTTCGGCGAGCCAGAGATGCGCCCAACGTCGGGCGGAGAGGACTAGAGATGACGACACTCTCGGCACCCAAGGAACAGCTTGGCGGGATCCTGGGCACTGAGGCGGCCGACGATGAGCGCAGCGCCTACGCGTTTGGGGACGCGACCTTTTGGGATGGCCGGCTGCATTCGTATCGCCCAGCCCACGACTGGATCTCGCGAGTCTCGCCCGACCTCGAGTTGTATACCGAGATGGAAAATGACCTGGACCCGGTGACGTTCGAGGTCATTCGCAACCGGCTTTGGACCATCAACCTGGCCCACGGCGAGACGCTGACGCGTATCTCGGGCTCACCGGTCTTTCAGTCGTTGGACTTCAACATGTGCATGATGACGGAGCGCGGCGAGATCGCGATGAACGCCCCGTTCCTTCAATGTCTGGTCGCTGGCACCTCGCTTGCCGTCCGATACATCATGGAGAACTACAGCGAGGACCCCGGCATTCACGATGGTGACATGTTCCTGGGGACCGACCCTTGGGTCGGGGCGGTCCATCAGATGGACGTGTTGATCGCCTGCCCGGTGTTCGTTGAGGGAAAGCTGTTCGCGTGGGTCACCAATGCCGGCCACCAGTACGATCTGGGCGGCATCGTCCCGGGAGGCTGGCCACAAAACGCCCCCGACGCCTACAGCGACCCGATCACCTTCACGCCCTTCAAACTGGTCGAGCGCGGAAAGCTGCGCAAAGACCTCGAGGCCATGTACCTCCGTCAGTCACGCATGCCCGACCTGCTCGCATTGGATCTGCGGGCCCAGCTCGCTGGTGTGCGCTTTGCGGCCACACAGCTCAAAGAGGTGTGCGAGCAATTCGGGGCGCCGACCGTCAAGGCCACGATGAAGCGCATCCTGGACAACGCCCAGCAGTCCATCCAGGACAAGCTCCGTCGAATCCCGGATGGCCGCTGGTCAGAGGTGCGCTATTTCGATGAACGAATGCCGGGCGACCGTGAGACGCACCGGATGCAGGTGAACCTCACCAAGCAGGGCGACAGGATCGTCATCGACAACATCGGCACCGATGCGCAGGTTGAGGGGCCGCTGAATTTCGTCTACGCGGCCTTTTCCGGTCAGTTCCTCGGAGCGGTCGCGGTAACGATGCTCTATGAGCAGATGTTCTCCATCGGTGGCGCGGAACGCCAGATCGATTTCCACACGACGCCGGGTCTCATGACGTGCGCCGATCATCCGGCCGCAGTCAGCGGCGGCGTGCTGAGCATTGTCGTGCATACCAACGCCATCATGCAGGTCATCGCTCGGATGCTGATGTGCGATCCCGACCTTCGCCATGACGTGTTGGCGTCGGGACCGGGCTGGCCGTTGCTGGTGCTTGCCGGCACCGACGACGCCGGGACCTACTTCGGCACAGCGTTGATGGATGCGGTGGCGATGGGTTCGGGGGCGCGCTCGTCGCGCGATGGGGTGGACACCGGCGGCGCGACGTGGAGTCCGTTGATGAAGCTGCTCAACATCGAAGACATTGAGCAGTTCTATCCGATCGCCTACCTGTATCGCGCAGAGCTGGAGGACAGCAGCGGCGCTGGTCGGTACCGCGGCGGTGTCGGAATGAAATTCGCTTTCACTCCGTATCGCGCGCGAGAAATCTCGGCAATCACCAACACCGGAGGCATGGACGTCTCCACGCACGGCGCAATGGGCCTATTCGGCGGTTACCCCTCACCGACCTGCCACTACGTGGTCCGCAAGGGAACCAACCTGGCCGAGGTGTTCGCGAGCCGGCGGGTGCCCGTCAGCGTTGGCGAACTGGCCTCCGACGACGACCTGGTGCTGCGCGGCAAATCCAACGGAACAGTGCTGCTGCCAGGAGATGTCGTGGAGGCCACCTTCAGCGGTGGCGGCGGCTACGGAGACCCCCTGGACCGCGAACCCGAACGTGTCGCCGAGGACGTAGGTCTGGGATATGTGTCCGCAGCGGCCGCAAAGGATGTCTACGGGGTCATCCTGGCAGCAGACGGCTCAGTCGATCTCGCCGCGACCAAGACTCAGCGGGAGGCGATGCGCGATGAACGCAGCCGCTGGCAACCCGCGGCGGAACTCGACAATGCCGGGGCCCAGAACTCATTCACCGCGGCGACCGGCGAAGACCCGCTCGCGGTGCATGAGTACGTCGTCGCCCGTGATGAGGGAAACCAGCGGGTACTAGCGTGCTCGCGATGCACCTTCGTCCTCGGCGACTACGGTGACAACTACAAGCGGGGTCTGCTGGTCGACCTTGGTGATGTCACCAATATCCCGACGGTCGGTGACCCCTCCCTCTTCCTCGACGAGGAGATCCAGTTCCGACGGTTCTGCTGTCCTGGCTGCCACGTGCTGATGGCCACCGAGATCGTGCGAGCCGACGAGCCCGTGCTGGACGAAATGCGGCTCGGGTCGCCCGCAGTGTGACCGTGTTTTCCGCACGCGGCTGGTTTTGGTCCGAGCAGCAACAACCCATCCGGCGCCGGCCAACGGCCCGGTAGGGCGAGCGAGTTCTGTCATAAAAGGAGATCGGATGGCTTATGTAATCGGTGTCGACATCGGCGGCACCTTCACCGACTGCGTCGTCATCGACGATGCGGGCAAGGTGACCATTGGCAAGGCCAGTTCCACACCGCCGGATTTCCATACCGGATTCGTCGACTCGCTGCGCTCGGCCGCCGAGCGGATCGGCATCAAGCTGGAGCAGCTTATTTCTGAAGCGCACGGCATCTACCACGGATGTACCGTCGGCACCAACGCCCTTGTCGAAGGTCGAACCGCCAACGTGGGAGTTCTGACGACTCGAGGACACCGCGACTCACTGTTCGCCATGCAAGGCGGCGCTCGGCTGGTGGGACTACCGCCGGAGGGCATCGCCCATGTCGCCGCGCACACCAAGCCAGAACCGCTGGTTCCGAAGGCGATGGTCGGTGAGGTCGACGAACGGATCGCTTTTGACGGCCAAGTGCTCGTCGAGCTGGACGAGGAAACCTGCCGCGCCGAGATCGCGCGGCTGCGCGACGCGGGTGCCGAGGCGTTCGCCATCTCACTGCTGTGGTCGGTGGCGAACCCCGTGCACGAACGCCGGGTGCGCCAACTCGTCGAGGAGTGCGCTCCGGGCACATTTGTCTCGGTATCCTCCGAGGTCATCGCCCGAAACGGCGAATATGAGCGGACCGTGGCGACTGTCGTCAATTCGCTGACCGGGCCGGCGATGACGGCATATTTGACGGAGCTTGAGCGCGACCTGCAGACGATCGGTTACGACGGCACCCTGCACATCATGACCTGCTCCGGCGGGTTGATCGATTCGGTATCCGCGCGGAACCTGCCCGTGTTGACCATCGGGTCGGGCCCGGTGGCCGGCCTCATCGGCGCCAGTGCACTGAGCCAGGCGAGTTTGGCGGCCGGCGATGGCGAGCGCACGGACGCGTTGGATGTCATCACCGCGGACATGGGCGGTACGACGTTTGACGTGGGTGTCATTCGGGGTGGGGAACCGCTGAGCCGCGCTTCTACGTGGCACGGGCAGTACGTGTACTTCGTGCCTACCCTGGATGTTCGCTCGATCGGCTCAGGCGGAGGCAGCATTATCCACTTCGATGAGGACATCCGGACCTTGCGGGTGGGCCCCCGCAGCGCTGGCGCCCGGCCCGGCCCGGTCGCGTTCGGTCGCGGCGGGACCGCGCCGACCGTCACCGATGCCAATCTCGTGATGGGGTACCTCAACCCGGACTTCTTCCTTGGCGGCGCCATCCAGCTCGATATCGCGGCGGCCCGCGAAGCTCTCGGGCGCGCCGGAGCCCCGTTGGGGTTCAGCCCTGACGAAACCGCTGCCGCGGCGATCAGGATTGTGGACAACCAGATGGCAGATGCGATCCGCCTGGCCAGCGTGCAGCAAGGCTACGACCCCAGGCGATTCCGGATGTACGCCTACGGCGGTGCTGGACCGGTACATGCCACGGCGTTGGCTCGCGAACTGGGCATGGGAGAGGTGATTGTGCCGCTGAGTGACCTCGCCGCGGGTTGGTCAGCATTCGGCGTGGGATCCTCGGACGCGGTGGTGGTCGAGGAAATGCCGAAGATCCTTTCCTACCCTTTCGACGTCGATGCGCTCAACGCGTCGTGGGCCGAACTGGAGGCTAACGCGACGGCTAGGATGTCGGCGCAAGGCATCAAGCCCTCAGACATCAAATGGGAACGTTTCGCCGACATCCGCTACACGATGCAGATCAACCAGGTGCCGGTGCATGCCCCGCTTGGCTCGTATGGCCCTGAGGAAGTTTCAACGCTTGCAACGAGGTTCGAGTCGGATTACGAGCGACTGTACGGCGAAGGCAGCGGATATGCCGATGCGGGAATTACGTTGACGGCGTTGCGTGTTCGGGCCAGCGCCAGCGTCAGCGATTTCACCCTGTCGACCGCCACCAATGGACACCGCGGTAACGCGCCCCGATGCAAGGGTGAGCGCGGGGTGATTTGGTATGAACGCGGCTTGGAGCGTGAACCGACTCCGATCTACGACGGCGAGACGTTCGTAGCCGGCGGCACGATCGAGGGACCCGCGATCGTGGAGTTCACCGATACCACGCTGGTGCTACGCCACGAACAGCGTGCGACCGTCGACGACTTCGGGAGCGTGCGGGTCTCGACCTGACCACCGCCTGAGGATCACGGGAACGTGGCATCGTAACGAGAGCCTGCTTTAGCGCCGAGGCCTACTCCCCGGTTTCCCCGTTGCGCAATCCCGAGCTAGTCGCACGGTCCGTGTCTGGCCGGCGCCGGGTGCGCATGAAACGAGGACTGCCTTTCGGCACCACTCGGCACCGCGAGGGCTGCACTAGTTATTAGTTGCTCAGTGCATAACCATCGGGATGGATAGAAGTCCACCGAGATCGTAGTCTGCGCTTAGCTTTTCAGTTTGCGCAGACCCCATAGCGAAGCAGATGCGCGGCAGCCGGGGGCCACCCAAATCCGGTCAACTAGCTTGACGCGGGACATCCATTCCGTGCGCACGCCAGTGCTCCAACAGGTCGATCGCCGGATGGACATCTATGGCGACCGGGGCCCAAAAGTCCACCATCTTCTGGATGTCGTAGTTATCGGCCGCTTCGAATACGAGCACGTCAGGAGTGCTTGTGCCGACGGCTCCATATGCGGCCAAGATGTTGAGGCCGCTGGGGCGCTCATTCTCGTTCCACCATTTGTGCGCTTTAGCCGCAACCTCGGGTCGCGGACGATCGTGCGAATCAATTGTCACAAATCCGATGAAAAGCATAGTCGCTCCTAACTAGTCGCGGATCCGTCGCAGTACACCACGGTCGCTCGGCCGGGCCACATTGGGCTTCGCGCTGGGAACCTGCCGGCGCCCACCCTCCAGCGAACCTACCGGTACTCCACCCTCGATTCCCACGGCCGCGGGCAAATGGTCAGTTATCTGGGCTTCGACGAAGCATCATCCGACGCTATGGCCAACGCTATCGTCGTGAGCGACAACCGTCAACACTGTCGTAGACAATCTGTTAAGCGATCTGCTAGCTGAAGCCAGGAGATGGACAGTAGTCAACATAGGTGTTGTAGGATAACGTGCGACTGGCATCGAGTGCGGCGTTAGCCCGGCAAACAAGCGCCGCGAACTCGACGGGTTATGTGTGCAAGGACTTTGACGATGATGCGCCCCTAGCGTGGCGGCGTGTGCAAAATCGGGACGCTCCGCGGTTAGGGGGTAATTGTGGCGTACGTGATTACGCAAAATTGCTGTAAAGACGCAAGTTGCGTCCCGGTATGTCCGGTGGATTGCATTCGCCCGGTGGCGGGTCAAGGAGAGTTCACCGATACCGAGATGCTCTACATCGATCCGGTGGAGTGCATCGACTGCGGGGCATGTTTGGAGGAGTGCCCAGTCGATGCGATCTACTACGCCGAGGATCTGCCGCCCGAATTGCAGCGGTTCCGCGACATCAATGCCAGGTACTTCGAGCGCCATCCCTTGGCGACAAGCACGACGACTCACGGTGTTGATCACGCCTCGGTGGAGCCGGGGTCGCTGCGCGTTGCGATCGTGGGTGCAGGCCCGGCGGCGTGCTATGCCGCCGGCGAGTTGATGCGCGTCGATGGCGTAGAGGTCGACCTGTTCGAGCGGTTGCCGACTCCGTTCGGATTGATTCGGGCCGGGGTAGCGCCGGACCACCAGCTCACCAAGTCGGTGGTTCACATCTTTGAGCCCGTCTTCATGAGCCCCCGGTTTGGTTGCCACCTCAACGTGGAGGTCGGACGTGATCTGACCCACGAGGACCTGGTGGCCCATCACCACGCGGTGATCTATGCCGTCGGCGCCTCACATAGCCGGAACCTTGGCATCCCAGGTGAGCAATTGGCTGGGAGTTATGCGGCCGCCGATTTCGTGGCGTGGTACAACGGGCATCCCGATCATGCTGACGACGTGTTTGACCTGTCAGCGGAGCGGGCGGTGATTGTCGGTAACGGCAATGTGGCGTTGGATGTGGCGCGAGTCTTGTTGTTGGGCCAAGAGGCGCTGGCCAAGACCGACATTGCCGAGCATGCGGTTCAGGCATTGGCGCACAGCAACGTTCGTGAAGTGGTGATCGTGGCACGCCGCGGCCCCCGGGAGGCCGCTTATTCGGTCGGAGAGTTTGCGGCATTGGGGCATCTGCCCGGGATCGATGTCATCGTGGAAACTGAGGGCTTCGACGCCGCAGCCGACGACAACGTTGAGGCGCTACTCAAGCTTGAGATTGCTCGTGAATACGCTGCGCGCACACCGGATCCAAACAACAAGCGCATCATATTCCGCTACTTCACATCGCCAGTGGAGGTGGTCGGTGATGACAAGGTGACTGGACTGCGGGTGGTCAATAACCGCTTCGACGAGTCAGGAGGACTGGTACCTGGCGATCCCGACATCGACAGCGAATTGATCGAGACACCGTTGGTCTTGCGCTCGATCGGCTACCGCGGCTCGGCGATCGAGGGCCTGCCTTTCGATCCGGCGACCGGCACGATACCTAACCAATCCGGCCGGGTGCTTGGCGAAGACGGTGAACCGCTGCCTGGTGTGTATGTGACCGGTTGGATCAAGCGCGGCCCGCGGGGAGTGATCGGAACGAATCGAAGCTGCGCTGAACAGACTGTGGCCCAAATTTGGCAGGATTTCGACAGTGGCAAGCTGGCACGCGATGCCAACGATCGCACGAAGCTGCAGGAACTGCTGGGACGGCGCGGGGTCGACCCAGTGGACTGGCGGGGTTGGCGAGCCATCGACCGCGCCGAACGCGAGCGCGGCGCACAGGAATCGCGGCCCCGAGTCAAATTCGTAGGAATCGCCGAAATGCTGGAGACGGCTAAACGCTGACTGTTGGCAGCCGTCCGCAAATTGGTCTTCGAGTGGATGGCAACACGTCGAGGTATCGAGACGTGACGAGGCCTTGCGCCCGCTGCCACTGCCTACCGTTATCAGCACCCTCGTGCTGCGTGGCCGGCTAGCGGCACGTTTGTTCAAAGTGCTGCGGGCGACGTTACAAGTTCGGTGACCAGCCAACTGATGCGAACGGCAGACCACAGCGCGCTCTGTTCGAGGCGGACACGACCGTTGTCAACAACTCCGTTGACCATGCCGTCGCACCCGCTTATCATGAAGGACATGACAAGTTGGTCCACTGAATCGCTCGGAGTCAATGCTGAGTCCGAATTCCGGCGCGTCCTCGGTCATTTCCCCACCGGCGTGGTGGCGGTCACAGCCTTTGACGGGGAGCCGGTCGGCATGGCCATCGGCTCTTTTACGTCGATCTCGCTTCAGCCGCCGCTCGTCGGCTTTTTCGTTGACCAGAGTTCGACGACGTTTCCACGCATCCAAAACGCGGGGGCGTTCGCAGTGAACGTGCTGGCGCACAATCAGAGTGAGGTCTGCGGGCTCTTCGGGAGGAAGGGGGCCGATCGCTTTGCTGGCCTTGATTGGGAGCCTGGCCATGGCGGCGCGCCGCTGCTACGCGACGCGCTGGCCTGGATTGAATGCGACCTCACCGATGTCACCGCCGTCGGCGACCATTTCTTGGCCGTCGGAGCGGTTCGGCGCCTGTCGGCCGCCGATGAGCGCAGTCCGCTGATCTTCTTCGGTGGGGATTATCGGCTATTGCGCCCAGCGTCTTGACCGGCCGCGCATCGCGTTCTCCCTCGAACCAGGGGCGGGAGGTCCGTCGCCGGCCAAAAGGGTCGCCGGCATGCTCAGCAGAATCGGTCGGCTGCCGTGAAAGATCGTTTGACGGGCCTGATCCGATCTCTAACTGGGCGTTGCAGTCGGTGTCCGGCTGTGGCCAGCCGGAACATCGCTCGAAGAATCCACGCGAATTCTGCGGCGGCCGGGGCAAACACACGTGGTGGATCGGAGGTCGACGTCCTAGCTGACCGGGTGTCTGCGACAGTCGGCCTGGTCGGGTGGGGAAACCGCGGAACCGGCGCAGAGGATGGTCGCCCGCGTTTGGGCAGTGCCTCGGGATGCGTGTCAATGAGTTCGGCGGTGAGGGCGGCACCTGATGGCGAAGGCCGTAATCGGGGTCAAGCTCACCGGCCCGATGGCCCCACTGCTGTGTCCACGCACCATCACGTCTTTCACCGTTCGAGATGCCACATCGGGGACCCGCCAGCCCCACGCAAAGAAGGCGGCGCCTGGGTTCCGCTGGCAATCGTCGTCGCTCCGGGCGCCGGATACGTTGACCCCGCTGCCAGCGGCAAGGGCAAGGGCACAAAATATCAGCACTAGTGTTGACGAAAGAGAATCAAGGAATTACGTTGAGCATGTGCCTCTCTTTGCGACTGGGCCGACCCTGGCAGGCGGTCTTGCGGACCCGGGACACCGTCCCATCGGATGGTCCAACGCGACGCAGGGGAGTGCAGTCGGCAAGGAACTTGACAAAGACCACAGGAGCTCAGGACTGTTACTCGGGAAGCATGCGGTGACGGTTTCGGCCCGATTGATAGGGACTTGGCGTGCCACACAGCCCGCCACAAGCCCCCTGACTTGGCGATGTCCGATAACAGCGCCAATCCCACCCACTTCTCGGTGCCGTCGGATCTCGCTGTCTTCTTCGCAGCATCGACCGAGAACCACGCCTGATAGCACTCAAAGGAGAGAATTGCTGTGAGCGGAGAGCGCGTTGAATTCGGGTCGGCGGAGATGCTGGAGGACCCGTTCCCGTTCTTCGAGTCTCTGCGGACAGAATCGCCTGTGTTCGCAGTGCCGTCGCGCGACGTCTACCTAGTGACACGGCGCGAAGACATCGAATACGTGGTGCGACACCCCGAGCTGTTTTCCAGCAAGGGACGCGCCTCGCTGGAAAGCTATCCGGGCCAACGCTACCGGACAATGCCGGACTTGACCGGCACCGATCCGCCCGAACACAGGGCAATCCGGGCTGCTCATCTCCATCTCTTATCGGCCAAGCGGCTGCGCGAGATGCGCCAGGGGCTGGAGGCAGAAGCCCACCGGCTCATCGATCAGTTTGTTGGCCAAGCGGAAGTCGAGTTCATTTCTGCTTTCGCCAAGCCGTTTCCGGCTTGGGTGATGGGCAGCCTGCTCTGCGTCCCGCGTGAAATGCACCAGCAACTCGATACCTGGGCCGGACAATATTTCGACCTGTTCGACAAGAATCTGCACCATCCCAACCCCGAAGGTGCAGACCCTGACCTGGTCGCGAGTTTCGTCGATTTCATGAACTTTTGCGGGGACCTGGTAGTCGATCGCCGCGAGCATCCCAACGGGGATGCGCTAAGCGAGTTCGTCAATAGCCCCAAAGAAGACGGGTCGCTGTTCACGGTCGACGAAATGGCCAACTACGTGCGCCTGCTTGTCGTCGGCGCCCAGACGAGCACCTATCTGATTGCCCAGTCGCTGATTGAAGTGGTCAATATGGACGATCCTGGGGAACTCAGCAATCATCGTTACCTGCAAAAGGTGCTCGATGAGTCACTGCGGAAGGACGGGCCTGCCACTTACGGGCCGCGGGTCTGCACCGAGGATGTAGAGATCGCGGGGGTCAAGCTCGCAGCCGGCACGCGCGTGTTTCTGGCCTGGCAGTCGGGCAGCCGTGACGAGAGCACCTTCGAGCGCCCCACTCAATTCGACCCAAACCGTCCAAACTTGGCCAAGCACTTGGGGTTTGGACTGGGAATCCATCGCTGCATCGGGGCGCCGCTGGCCCACGTCGAGGGCGAGGTCGCGCTGGAGGCGATGTTCTCGCGGTTCCGCGATATCCGGCTGTCGCCCAAGAACGACTACACGCACGACACCACGTTGACGAGCATGCGGGCGCTCAAAGAATTACATCTTGAGTTGAAGGCGGCCGACTGATGACACAGAATCAAGGTGCTCCGCTGGTTTTCGCGTTGTGTGTCAACGTGAGAGCTGAGCGCGAAGAGGACTTCAACCGCTGGTATGACACGGACCACCTACCCGCGATATTGAAGTGCCCTGGTGTGATTTCCGGTCAGCGCTATACGGCTGAGCGAGTCGGAACCCAGCCCCTCGACCTTGCCACCTACTGGGCGTTCTATGAGGTCGAGTCGGAGGCGGCTATGCACTCCCCGGAGATCACCGCATTGGCCACCGATGGTTTTGGACCCTTCGCCGACAGCGTCAGCCATGTGCGGCGGTACTGGTTTCGGCCGCTGCAACCGCTTGCCGACGCTGACCGCCAGCTGCCGGCGAACGGCCTGACCAGAGGGAACTGACAATGTCGGCGTACGGTCCAATGCCGTCGTTTTCGGTGAAAGACGGGATTTACGAGCACGTCTGGGTGTCACGCGAGTATGGCGCCGCAGACCAGGGTCACCTCCTTCATGGCTGGGTGGTCCGGTGAACTTCGTCGCAGCGCTGGAGTGGAGCAGCCGACGTCACCGCGACCGTGTCGCGGTGACGACACCCGCGGTTAGCCGTACCTACGGGGAGGTCGACGCGCGCGCCAATGCGCTGGCGCGCGCACTTATCGAGCTCGGGGTGAACAAGGGCGATCGTGTCGGTATCAGCATCGGCAACCGGGTCGAGTTTCTCGAAACCGAATGGGCCGTCGCCAAGGCCGGTGCAGTCCGGGTGCCCATGCTGGTCGCCGCTTCGACCCAAGACATCCGCTACTACATCGAGTTCACCGACCTGCGGGTCATTGTCGCCAGCCCCGAAGCACTGCCCCGAATACGCGCCGCTCTTGACGAGATGGGCTCCGCCGCGGACGGTTTGACTGTGGTGGAGATCGACGCCGCCGCCGGGTGCGAAGATTACGAGTCCCTGATCGCCCGATATGACACTGCGCCGCTCGGGATTTCGCTGGCGGCTGACGACCATTATGCGATCCGCTTCACCGGGGGGACCACCGGCCTGCCCAAGGGCGTATTGATGAGTCACCGCAGCGTGATGGGCATGATCAATAACATGCTGCTGTCGCTCGATGTGCGTCGCGACGACGTGTTGTGCCACTTTCATCCGCTGTCACATGCCGCCGGGATGCTGTTGTCGACATGGTGGATGCGCGGAGCGCGGCAGGTCATCATGCCGGCCTTCGACTTCAAGGCGGAAGCTGTGCTCGAGGTGATCGAACGGGAGAAGGTCACCTCGCTCTTCACTATCCCCACGGCGCTCAATGTGCTGTTGGACTGCCCCTCCCGCACCGACTACGACACTTCATCGCTTCGCCGCATTTACTACGGTGGCGCGCCGATTGCGACGCGGCGCATCACAGAGGCGATTGACGCGTTCGGCCCGATCCTGACACAGGTCTACGGCCACAGCGAGTCACCGATGGTGCTTGCCGTGCTCGAACCCGAAGACCATGTCTTCGCCGGCGAGCCACCAGCACGCCTTGCCTCGGCAGGACGGCCGATCTATAACGTGGAGGTACGCATCCTCAACGAGGATGAAAAGGATTGCGCCGTCGATGAAATCGGGGAGATCGTCAGCCGCGGTGACAACCGGTTCGTCGGGTATTGGAAAAATGATGAACTTACGGCGAGCAAGACGCTCGACGGCGGTTGGGTGCGCTCGGGCGATGTGGGCTATTGGGACGACGAAGGCTACCTACACCTGGTGGATCGCCACGACGATCTGATCATCACCGGCGGATTCAATGTCTGGCCGGCAGAAGTTGAAAAGGTCATCGGCGCCCATCCGGGTGTCGCTGAGGCGGTTGTCGTCGGGCTTTCGGATGACCACTGGGGGGAGGCGGTCACCGCTGTGGTGGTGTCTCGGGCGGGACACACCCTCATCCCGGAAGAACTGGTGCAATTCGCCAAACAACGCCTAGCCCCCTACAAGGTTCCCAAGCGGGTCTACATCCACGATGGGCCGCTTCCCAAGAGTCAAGTCGGAAAGTTGTTGCGACGAGAGGTTAAACAACACTATTCGGAAGGGGAGCCTGCCCGTGAGCGCGGCTGACCCCTGAGTTGGCGCCTTACTGTACGTCCGGCAAGGCAGGAGCGAGCAATTACTTCGGCGCTGGTCGGCTGACAACCTCGGGCGCTGCCGGAGTCGCCCCTCGAACCGGCGACCACCGCAATGGGATTAGCAATTCAGCACACCGGAGAGATAGCGATGGATTCGATTCAAAACGACAAGGCCGCATCACAATACGACGTCGTCATCATTGGCGCGGGAGTCACTGGCTTACATCAGCTGTACTGCGTCCGCCAGTTGGGTTTGTCGGTGCGCGCCTATGATTGTGCCGGCGGAGTCGGCGGAACCTGGTACTGGAACAGGTACCCCGGGTGCTGTTTTGACTCCGAAAGCCATACCTACGCCTACGCCTTCTCCGAGGAATTACTGCAGGAATGGGATTGGAAGCATCTCTACTCCAAACAGCCCGACACCGAACGCTACCTTAACTATGTAGCTGACAAATTCGACCTGCGCCGCGATATTCAGCTCAACACGATGGTCGAGGAAGCAAGTTGGGCCGAAGACGAGCACAAGTGGCACCTGCGGCTCAGTACCGGTGAGCATGTGGAGGCCCGATACGTCATCGCGGCCGTGGGGATCCTTCCCGTCACCGCGAACTACATCCCAGACTTCCCGGGTATTGACACGTTTACTGGGTTGGCGCTGCACACCAGCCGCTGGCCGCAGGAGGGCATCGACTTCGAAGGCAAGCGAGCCGCCGTCATCGGCACGGGATCCACTGGCGTTCAGCTGATCCCGCATGTGGCGGCAGAGGCGGCGCAGCTGACGGTGTTTCAACGCACTCCCACCTATTGCGGGCCCCTGCACAACCAGGAAGTCACCCCGGAGATGCAACAACAGTGGAAGGCCACTTACGACGAGATCTTTGAACAGTGTCGGCAAAGCCCAGCAGGCTTTCTCTACGAGTACGACCCACGCCCGACGTTGGAAGTACCGAAAGAGGAGCGCATCGCGCTCTATGAAAAGCTATGGGCGCGTCCGGGATTCGAGAAGTGGCTCGGCAACTTTTTCGACATCACGTTGGACGCTGACGCTAATGAGGACTTCGCCAAATTCGTGCGCGACAAGATCCGCGCACGTATCAAGGACCCGGCCGTAGCCGAAAAACTGGTTCCCACGGACCATCCCTTCGGCACCAAGCGGATTCCGATGGAGACTGATTACTACGAGACGTACAACCGCGACAATGTGCTGCTCGTGGATGTGCGCGAGACTCCGATCGTGGAAATAACCCCCACGGGCATCCGGACCAGTGATCAGGAGTATGAATTTGACGTCATCATCTTCGCCACCGGCTTCGACGCCTTCACCGGCGGATTAACCCACATGAACATCCGCGGCGAGAACGGCGTCACCTTCAAGGAGGCCTTCGCCGAGGGGCCACGCACACTGCTGGGTATGATGACGTCTGATTTCCCAAATTTCTTTACTGCCGTGCCTCGTGCGTTTTGCAACTTCCCGCGTTGCGCCGAGGTCGTCGTGGACTGGATCACCGACTGCCTCAAATACCTCGAAGCCAATGGCACCACCAAGATCGCGCCGAGCCCGCAGGCTGAAATAGCATGGGGCGAACACGTCGACGAGATGGCCAATGAACTACTGCTAGTGAAATCCAACGTTCCGTCATGGTTCAACGGCGGCAACATCCCCGGTAAGAAAGTCCAGTTCCTGCTCTACGCAAATACATTGCCCGGCTTTCGTGAGAAGGTGCAGGAGGTCGCCGACAAGGGCTACGAGGGTTTCGTCATGGAACGCCTCGAGACCTCATCGTCGGTGTCGGTCGGCTGAGCGGGCCGCGAGGGTAGCGGCATGACGCAGACAACGCCACACGGCCACAGCGGCATTGGCGCGTGAATGCGCCAACAAACAGGCCGGCCATGTTCTCATGCAGTGTGTCGCAGCCGGCGCAGCCGCATCGGCAACACGGATCGTGACGGCTTTGATCGAAATGGCCTCTTCGGCACCGCTCAGTTGCATGCGGGGCGCCCGGCGATCTTGACCGGCTTATCGAATCACTCGCTGAAGCGAAAGGATAGTGAACTATGGAGCCGAAGGGCGGAAGACCGATGAGTAGTAGTGAAGCGCCGTCGCTGGAGAATCAGAGCATCATCGTCACCGGGGCGGCTGCCGGCCTAGGCCTTGCCGCGGGTGAGCTGCTTGCTAAGCGTGGCGCGGCGGTCACGCTGGTCGACCTCAACACCGCCAAGGTCGAAGCCGAGGCTAAGCGGATGGCCGACGCCGGGCTCAACGTCGATGCTCAGGTGGTCGATCTGACCGATCGTGACGAGGTGCAAGGGCTGATGGACGGGGTCGCGCAGCGGTACGGGCGCATCGACGGCCTGGTGAACCTGGCGGCGCTGTATCAACCGTGCGAAATCTCCGAGATGAGCGTCGAGTTTTGGCACCGGATCGTGCAATCGAGTTTGGACTCAACGTTCTTCACCTGTCAGGCGGCCCTGCCACATATGACTAAGGCGGGCTATGGCCGGATCGTCAACACATCCTCAGGCGTCGTGCTGATGGGCGGGGCGGGGTGGGGCGCCTATTGCGCCGCCAAGGCCGGCGTGATCGGATTCACGCGGGTATTGGCCCGAGAGGCAGGTCCAGCGGGAATTACCGCTAATGTCATTATGCCCGGCCTGATCGCTACCGAACATGCACTGGAGACGCTCGACGAGCAAGCCATCCAGGTGACCACGGCAATGCAATGCGTCCCGCGACTAGGTGAGCCCGACGATATCGCCCACCCGATCGCATTCTTACTAAGTCGCGAGGCGGGTTTCATCAGCGGACAAACCATCAACGTCGGTGGTGGCATGAATTATCTCTGAGGCGCACTGTGATGAAGGCGATAGGCCTTGTCCACGAAAGGCAGTCGGCACGCAGAGAATCGTAATCGGTTGCGGGTTTCGCACTGTTAGACTCTCGTGTTGATGGACGCCAGCGGGATAGGGAAGAGGCGGGCAGCTGCCCGCGTCGACAGCAGCGAGCGGTATATGAAGCGCCGTCGCGCGGTCGTTGCTGCGGCAGCGAAGGTCTTCAAGGAAAATGGCCTTGCCGACACCAGCATTGATGACATCGCCAAGGCGGCCGGGCTCGACCGAGCCACCCTGTACTACTACGTGGGCAGCAAGCGCGAGCTATTTGACGAAGTCGTCCTCGATGTCCTAGTCAGCAATGTTCAGATGGCTGAAGAAATTCGGGACAGCTCACGTGAAACCGACGTCAAGTTGCAGGAGTTGTTCGAACGGCTTTTGCGATCTTACGCCCAGTTCTATCCCCACATGTATGTATTTCTGCAGGAAGACGCTACGCGGGTCGCCTCGGGCGAAGGAAGCGTCGATGTAGTCGAACTACAGCGACGTTTCGACCGCGCACTGGTGGCTATCATCCAGGAGGGTGTTGACACCGGCGTGTTGCGCAAAGACATCTCACCGCGTCTGGCGGCCTTCGGCCTCATTGGCATGGTGAATTGGACGCATCGCTGGTTCCACCCCGACGGTCCTGTCGGGCCCGACGAGGTGGCGCGGGCCTTCTCAACGGTCGCGATCGAGGGTCTTCGCAAGCGCGACACGTAATAGCCTAGCCCGGTGGGCGGTTCTTCGAAGGCCCTGCCGAAGAACTGCAGCCAGGCCGCTCTGCGCGGCAGCCGACCGGGTCGGCGCAGGTTGAGCGAAGACGCCGAGACACGACGCGGCGCGTACGTGTCCCACCGGTATCGCAGGGTTGTCGCAGCACTCCGGCCGCCGTCAACAAGAACGCGGCAAGGCGACGCGATCATCGCGTTGCTGGAAGGATTCGATCGTCAGCACTCCGGTTGAACATACATCGATGTCAACTGCAAGAGGCGCCGGTCGGACAACCCGACTCCGCACAATGCAGCCGCGGCGCCCTTAGCACCAGTGCCACAGCAATTCTCGTGTGCTCATCCACACTACTCCCCTGGGGCGACCGTGCGCGCGCCGCGAAGCGCGGATGGGATAAATGCAACACTACTGTTGACAGATGTCTTTTGGCGACTAAAGTATTGCTGTGTAGCGCGGATGGTTGCTGCTATTCCCTCGGCAAAGGAGAGGCGGTCCAGCATGGACTTCGGCCTGATGTATGAGCTCGGCGTCGCCCAGCCCGCGGGTGCGGGCGCTGAGCATGAGGTTTTTTGGAATGCTCTGGAACAGGTGGCCGAAGCCGACCGCTTGGGCTACACGCACGTGTGGGCCGTTGAGCACCATTTTCTGCAGGAGTACTCGCACTCTTCTGCGCCTGAAGTTTGGCTTGCGGCTGTCGCCCAGCACACCGAACGGATTCGTATCGGCCATGGCGTCGTACAGGTGCCGGCGGGCTTCAACCATCCCGTTCGTACTGCGGAGCGCGCAGCGGCCCTGGACATCATGTCCAACGGCAGGCTGGAATTCGGCACTGGTCGATCCATCACCAAGGAAGAGCTCGAAGGATTCGGGATCCCGGTCGAAGACAGCCGTCCGATGTGGCGTGAAGCCGTCGAATTGATCCCAAGAATCTGGACCACGGACGGCCCGATCGAATTCAATGGCAAATACACGACCATCCCCAACCGGCCGATCGTGCCGAAACCGCTGCAAAAGCCGCATCCACCGCTGTGGTCGGCGGCGACAAGTCCGCCGAGCTATGCGCTCGCCGGCGAGTTGGGTATGGGCGTTCTCGGCTTCGCCACTGGTATCACGCCCGATGTCATCGGTCGGCGGATTGCCGAGTACAAGGAAGCTCTAAGCAGAGCGACGCCCGTCGGTGCGATCAACGACAATGTTGCGACTTTTATGCTCACCTTCTGTGCGGAATCCGACGCGGAAGCACGGCAAATTGCCGAGGGGCCGTTCGCGGCCTACCTCGACCACACCATGGAGTACTTCTTGCACTGGGGTCGCGGCGGCGAGCTGCCACCAGGTTACGAATGGTATGCCGAGGCGTCGCAACACAGCGCAAAGTTGGCCGACCACATGAAATTCGACTTCCTCATTGAGAATGGCGTGGTCTTGGTGGGCACTCCAGACACGATTTGCACCAACATCAAGAGGTTCGAGGATGTCGGTGTTACGCAGATCATCTGTGGCACACAGTATCCGGGCATCACGCAGGACCAGGCGCTGAGTTCGATCCGGATGTTCGCCCAGGAGGTCATTCCCAACTTCGCCGGCGCCGACGCGCGCACCGGCAGTGAGGAAGTTATTCATGCTGGCTGATATTCACCAGAGCATCGCAGCAACCCGCGTAGACCTCCGCGAGGTCGGTTTACGGGAAGTGCTGCAGTCACACGGCAGTGTGTTGGAGACGAGTGAGAAAGTCGAAATCTTTAATCGTCTACGCGACGCTGGCTGCCGTGAAATGAACGTGGTCGCCTTTGTTAACCCCAACAAGATGCCCCAGATGGCCGACACCGAGGCTTTTCTGCGGTCATTGGGGGAGGCACGGGCCGGCACCACGCTGTCAGGACTGGTACCCAACGAACGCGGGCTTGACCGCGCCCTCGCCATGCGGCAGGAGGGGTTGCTCGACACGGGGCTCCTGGTGTTTTCCGAGAGTTCTGCCACCCTGTCCGCCAATGGCATGGATGCCAATCACGACGCGCTGATCGCCAAGATCGAGCGGTGGGCGGGCACCGCGGCTGACGCAGGCCTAAAGATTTCGGTGTTTGTCAGCGCTTCATACGGTTGCTCGATCGAGGGACCGATCGACCCGGCACGCGTGGTCGAGCACGCGTCGCACCTGCGCAGCCTGCGGGGGGTCAACGAGGTCATCATCTCCGATTCGACCGGACAAGCCGACCCGCTTCAGGTCTTGGACTTACTGAGCCGTTTGGCTGAACATCTGCCGGTGGATCAGCGCCTTGGCCTTCATTTCCACGACACACGTGGCGCCGGACTGGCTAATCTGTTCGCCGCGCTGCTCTCACCGTTCCAACATGTCGTGGTGGACACGGCATTCGGCGGTTGGGGTGGTGACTGGCCGTTTGTTCCCGACGCTTTCGGCAATGTCGCCACCGAGGACGTGGTGGAGATGCTGGTCGGCGTCGGCCTTGACGTGGGGGTCGACGTCGGGAAGATTATGGAACTCACGGCGTTCTACGCCGAACGCAGCGGCCGGCCGGTGGCGGCGAAGCTGACCGACGCCAAGCCGATCGCGTGGAAGCGCCTCGCGCGCTCCTACCGGTAGCCGCGTATGCGTCTACTTGTCGTTGGGGCGAAAGGATTTGTCGGCGCATCGCTGGTACGTACGTTGTTGCGCCGGGGCCACACCGTCACCTCATTAGAGCTACGCGAAGGGCCGGGGCGACTTGCCGACATCGCGGCCGACGTCGAATGGCGTGTCGGTGACTGCACCGACCAAGAAGTACTGCTAGACGTCATCGGCCGACGGGGCGTCGACGGAATCTATTTCGGCCCGTTTTTCCGGCCCCCCAAGGGCACTCCGGCTCTGGCGCGTGAACTCGATGTCATGGCTGCCTCGACATGGCGGGCGTTCCAGCTGGCGCGAGTGCTCGACATCCACCGCATCTTGTTTCCCAGCTCGACCGCTGTTCACGGGCCACAAGACCTGGGCCAAGCGCCGCTAAACGAGATGAGCCCTGTTCTGCCCCACGGGCTTTACGGGGCGATGAAGCTGCTCACTGAGCGCGTAGGGATCGAGATCAACGCATCGCTGCAGCGCAATGTCGTTACGTCGGTGCGAATCCCGTCGGTGTACGGTCCAGGGGCAGCGGTGGCTAGTCGGGGTGTCAACATACCTGCTGTCAGCGCCGCGCACGGCCGGCCGGGCCGCGTTGACTACCAGGCACAGGCGCGTGTGTGTATCGCCCACGTCGACGATATCGGCGAGACGTTGGCCGACCTGTTCGAAGCCAGCCAGCTCGCCCACAGTGTCTACGAGATCGGCGGTGTCGATGCGTCCTTCGGCGAAATCGCCGAGACGGTCGCCGAGCTAGTTCCGGGCGCGTGTACCGAGTTCGGCGACGACGACCGCCCGATTTTGCCGCACGCCATCGACATCAGCCGGCTCCGAGCTGAAGTGAGGGGTCATCACCGGGACCTGAGATCCGGCATGGAGTCGGTCATCCGCTATGAGCGGAGCACCAACCATGCCCATGTGTGACCTGCGTGCACGAATGCACCGGCGCGGCAGCCGCATAGGCGAATGACGGTCGGTAGCGCAGTCGATACCGATGCGATCGACGATGTGCTTGGCAGCGTCTTGCAGCCGGGTCAGGACATTGTCATAGGACAGGGCGCGGGGACCCCGCTGCTGCTGCTATCGGCCCTGGGGCGCCATCGTGATCGGTTGCGAGACAGCAGGATCCTCATCGGCATGCTCTCGGTTGACATGCCTGACCTACCGGGGACTCGCATCCGTACGTTCTTTCCGGCCGGACCCCTGGGCACCGCAGACGAACTCGCCCGCCGCGAAATCATGTATGACCGGATGACGCTCTACGAGCTGGCGCGCGGACTCTACGACGGTGACATCGCCGTTGACGTGGTTCTGGCCCAGGGAACACCGGCCAACAATGGTTGGCACTCATTGGGTGCCTCAGTCGATTACCTTGCGGCCGCGGCTCACCGAGCCTCCACGGTGGTGTTGGAAACAGGTCCAGCGGTTCCCTGGACGGGTACTCGGTCAACAGTTACTGCAGACAGGGTCCTCACCATTTTGGGAAGTGATGGTCCAGCGTGCGACGAGCGGACATCATCTCGGCGACACCATGAGATGGCATCGCACATTCACGCTCTGGTGCCCGACGGCGCCACGGTCCAACTCGGAATGGGACCTTGGGTCGCAGCGGTAGTCGAGTCACTGACTCAGCGTCGGCGTCTGCGCATTCATACCGGTCTACTGGGAGGCTGGGTGCAGGTGCTCGACGAGGCAGGCGCGCTCGGCACCGACGCAAAGGTCGTGGCGACCGGCGCGAGCGGCACCGCGGCGTTCTACCGCTACCTGGATCACGCAACTCATATCGAGCTGGCAGGTGCCCACGAAACCCACGATCCCGGCCGACTGGCGGAATTACCGAAACTGCATGCCGTCAACTCTGCGCTAGAAGTCGATTTGTTCGGGCAGGCCAACACCGAAATTGGGTTCGGCGGACGCCGGGGTGGCATTGGCGGACTTCCCGATTTCGCTAACGCGGCCAGCAAAGCGGACGACGGCTTGTCGATCATCGCGATGTCGGCGACCGCCGGTGCTGTTTCCCGGATCGTGCCGCGATTGCAACCGGAGGCGGTTTCGCTGTCCAGCGGAACAGTCGACGTGCTGGTGACGGAATATGGCGCAGCCGATCTTCGAGGTCTATCTGAAGAGGTACGTGCGCAGCGGATCATCCAGGTGTCGGCACCTGATCATCGGCAGTGGCTTCGCGACGGCTTCGACCACCTGGACAGCTGACACAGCTGCATCTGCAACTCCTGGGCGCACACGCCGGTCGCGGCGTCCCCGCGGATAGATACCGGCCACGCCGGTCGTCCACCCTGCAGCAGCAGTTTCGGTGCAGAGCACTTCAAACCCCCGCGACACGCTGGCATCGATGAGGCGGTGGGCAGAAGCGATTGCGAAACGACAACCGAGAGGGTGCGCGCCGCCTGCAGATGCGCGGCGACCAGTTATCAGCACTAGTGTTGACAAATCTAGGTTGGCGGATTTACGCTGATGGCGTTGGGATTCGCCCCAATGATCTGAGTCGCCTGCCGGCGCCGTCGGCGTCTCATGCAGGTCCGAAGATCCGGTCGGCGCTCTCGCGCGCCAGCCAAAAAGAGTGGAGTCGAGAATGGGAACTGTTGCCCTGACCGCTGACTTCAATACCTCACGGCAATCCAAGCCCGTCCTGGTTTCCGGCAGCTGAGGTCGGCTGGGATGTCTATCATTACCCCGAAAGACTCGACCGAAGCAGGGCCGCGGGTCGTCGCTACGGGACTTGGCTTCACCGAGGGGCCACTATGGACGGCGTCTGACCGCCTGTGGGTCACTAGCGTGTCGCGGGGCTTGATCTACGAGGTGAGTCCCAACGGCCACGCGGAATCGGTGGCCGAGCCAGGTGGTAATCCCACTGGTCTGTGCCAACATTCCAATGGCACAGTGTGGATCGCGCAGGGCGGCAAGCACATTCGGACCCGGTCGGCCCGTACCGCCGAACCGAGCTTGCAGTATGTGCGCGACGGTGTCGTACACGATGCGACAAGTAGTGGTCTGGACACTCCCAGTGACTGCGTCGTCGGGCCCGAGGGGCTCATCTGGCTCACCGACCCACGCGGGGAAGCCATGAGTTCCGACGGGCCCCCCGGCGCGGTCCGTACATTTGATCCGCAGACCGGTGAGTTAGTCACCAGAGTTCGCGACATTGCTTATCCGAATGGGCTGGTGTTCAGCCCAGACGCCTCGGTGCTCTATGTGGCCGAAACGCGCACCGGCCGTGTCCTTCGGTTCTCTTGTCAGAACGGGTCGATCGCATTCGATGCGGTATTCACCCAACTCGCCGATGGCCATCCTGACGGTTTGGCTGTGGACCGCGCCGGCAACGTGTATGTGGCCGGGGCGGATTCCCATGCAGTTCACGTTTTCGACCCTGACGGCGTCGAGATGGAGACGATTGCGCTGGACAGCCGCAGCTTCCCAACCAATGTGTGCTTCGGCGGCGACGATCTGCGCACCCTGTTCGTCACGGACCCAGCCGGGGGCCGCGTCTGGGCGATCCCGTGTCTCCTCTCTGGGCCCATTCCGGCCTGGCCGTCGAAGCAGGTGAGCAGGTCATGAGGGAATCAGCGACTGGCGTTGTGTCGCACGTCTATCGGGTACCGTCTCGCGGGCCTGGACCGTTGGGGACAGTCACCCGCAGCGATGCGGTCACGCAGGCGATCACCCAGATCGGGACCGGTCAGGCGGTGATCGTCGTCGATGACACCGGCGCTGGGTGCGAGGGGGCTGTGGTCTTTGCCGCGGCGACAGCGACAACCGAGCTGGTCGCGTTCGCAGTGCGGCACACCGCCGGATACCTGTGTGCGCCGATGACAGCAGCCGAATGCAGTCGACTTGAGCTGCCCCTCATGCCTAACGCCGACGACAGCGAGCAAGGGCCCGCGTACACGGTTACCGTCGACGCGCGACATGACATCACCACGGGGATCTCAGCGGTCGACCGCGCACACACCCTTCGGTTGCTGGCTAACCCGGGGAGTTCGCCGCGTGACCTGACTCGCCCCGGCCATGTTGCGCCGCTGCGCACTGACGATAGGGGAGTGCTGGCTCGCCCCGGCATCGGCGAAGCTGCACTAGATCTGGTCCGTTTGGCGGGTCTTCCTTCCGTTGCCGCATTCGGCCACGTGGTATCGCCGATCAATGGCGAGATGGCAAGCTACGAAGAACTCACGACTTTCGCCGCTGAATACGGTCTGGTGTGTGTCGGGATCAGAGAGCTGGTCGCCTATCGACGAAAGAGCGAGAAGCAGGTCTCCCGCAGCAGTGAGACGCCCGTGCCGACACCGTTTGGAAATTGTCGCGCGATCTCGTTCCGGAGTCTGCTCGACGGAATTGAGCACGTAGCGATCGTGTATGGAGACATTGGTACCGGCGTAGAAGTCGTGACGAGCATTCACGTCGAATGCGTGACGGGTGACGTGTTCGGGTCGCTGCGATGCCGATGCCGCTCGAGCCTTGATGCCGCCCACAGGAGTATAGCCACCGCGGGCCGAGGCGTCGTCATTTATCTGCGAGATCAGCGGGGCCACAGCGCAACGAGGTTGGACGAGCAACGTGACGTGGCGATGGTGACGGTAGCTCAAATGCTCCGCGACTTGGGCGTGCGCTCCGTGCGTCTCATCGCCACAGGTCCAGTTGACGAATGGGAACTGGCATCACACGGAATCGAAACCGTTGGGCGCCTTCCGTTATCAACGCCACCTGAACACTGCCAGGCCGGTAGCAGTCTAGCGCGGGCAGTGCAGTGATGAACAGGCGCATGCTGACCGATGCAGAAGTAGCGTGGCATCTGGCCGATGCGGCACGGCCGTGCCTGAACCGACCACAGCGGCAGATGATCTATATCGAGCTTGGCGCCGGTGACGAGCTGCGCGCGATCGAGCGAATATTGCGCACCGTCGTTGACAGGGGCTTCGAACTTCCGCCCGGCGCCATAAAAATGGTGCGGTCCTGGACCGAGCGCTACCGCGGCAGTGCTTTCGAGCCCATGTTCGACCATCTGCTCGGCGGGCTCGCTCCCCGAAATGACTACTCGGGCACGGAAAATGTCGACGGGCCGATCGGGGAAGTTTATCGGCTGAATCTGCGTCCTCGGTCCTACGCAAACCTGCAGTACGGCCGAGCCGCGCACAGTGCTTAGCGAGGCGGAATCCGCGATGGACCGTCTTGCTTGGTGATCTTCTAAGCGCTGCACCGCGGTACCGAGCTACAAAACCGTTGCCGTGCCCTGCCCGTGGAACTCGCGTTGGCAGGAGGCGCTTGCACACACGGTTCCGGCCGGAATAGCACACGAAAGGGCAGAGCTTGGCGCGCAACGACAATGACTCGTGGGACCTTGCCTCCAGCGTGGGATCGACCGCGACCGCTGCGGCGGCCGGACGGGCCGTAGCCAGCCGGCGGCCCAATCCGATCATTAACGACCCCTTTGCTGAGCCGTTGGTTCGGGCTGTGGGGGTGGACTTTTACACTCGCCTTGCTTGCGGCGAACTCGATCCGGCCGAGGTCGACGCTGGCCATGGCGATCCGACATTCGGCCTAGCACGAATGTGCGACATGATGGCAGCGCGCACACGCTATTTCGACGGCTTTGCCTTAGGCGCGGTCGGTGGCGGCATACGGCAAGTGGTGATTTTGGCTTCGGGGCTCGATGCGCGAGCTTACCGGCAGCAGTGGCCAGCCGGCACGACACTCTACGAGATTGACCAGCCCGAGGTCATCGAGTTCAAGACCGAGACACTTGCGCAACTGGGCGCACGCCCAACAGTTGACACCGTTCAGTGGCAATCGATTTGCGCCACGACTGGCCCACCGCACTGCAAGAAGCCGGTTTCAGTGCCACCCAGCCTAGCGCCTGGATCGCCGAGGGGCTCCTGCCGTTCCTACCTCCCGTTGTTCAGGACCGGCTGTTGGACAACATCACCGGGTTGAGTGCGCCGAGCAGTCGGGTCGCTACGGAGAACATCCCGGCGACGTTGGCGCAGGTAAGTGTCCGGCTCACAGCGGCCACCAAACACTGGCGGACGTACGGCCTTGACAAGGAATGGGCCGATCTCTGGTACACGGGGGAGCGCAACGACGTGGCCGAATACCTGTCTAGATGTGGCTGGCGCGCATTCGCCAACAGCGGTTCCGAGCTGTTCGCCGCCAATGGCTTGTACAGCGATCCGCATCACCAGGATCAGGCGGCGATAGTCAATTCGCTCGCCTATGTTGACGCAATCCGCGGCTAGCGCAGCCTTCGGCGACGCACCGTGATGTCCATGGCGCTCGCCCTGTGGTGGGTCAGACCTTCGCGCGTGCGCGAGACAGTGTGACGCACAACGGCATTGGAGACGTGCCCTGCTAACGCCGCGGCATCAGGGGGCATGCAAACTTCGTCGTCAAGTCGCGGGCGCGGTCGCTTTAGAAGGCGGTGCGCCTTCACAGGTTTCTTCCACGGCTTGCCTGTTGAGTGCCTTGTTCAACAGCGTGGCCGCCATCGCAAACCAGATACTGAACAGAACTATCGGCGACCAGAATGCCAGCAGGCCGTTCCAGGCGAATGGGCCGCTGCGAGTCAGAAAGGCGACCGCGCCGCCCTCGAACATCAATGCCGTCCAAGCAGTGAAGTACCCGAACCAGCGTGGAAACGGCGAGTCTGCAATGGTATTCGGTGTCAGGCAGATCACCGCCAGGGCCACCCAGATGAAAATGACGTACTGGTCCGTGGTGACGAACGAAAGCACACCGAGCTCATGCATCAAAGTTGTAACTTCTGGTGACCGACCCGGGGTGAAGGCCGCCACACCCCAGAAGAGCGGACACAACACCAAGAAGACGCTCATCAAAGGTCCGCTAACGCACGCAAGCAAGGTCCAGACCGGCGGCTTGCCGCGCTCGTGCCGATACATCTGGACCGTGAGCACTACGACGAACGGGAGCCAGAAAGCACCGGTCCAGCCGCCGATCGCTGCCCCAACTTTGATCTCGGTGCTGTGCTCGGCGTAGAACTGTGCCACCTGCTGCGATGACCACTTAGCCGTCGGAGGCGGAAACATGTGCAGCAAGAAGCGCAATGCGATCACATAGATGACCGCCATGACGAGGCACCACCAGACGAGAACTTTTTGACTGCCTACGGCCACCGTTCAGACACCCTTGTCTCATGGCTTCCACTGCGTCACCGTGTGACTGGCGCCCCACGGCAATGCCCCGTAGCCAACACTGTAAGCAGCCGTCTCGACGACCGTCAACATCATCATTGATGGAGGTTTGTTGCCGGCGTCAGGCGGCGACGTCGCGCCAGTTGCCAGCGCCGGACAACGCATCGTTGCGCACCGAGCGAACCGGTATTGAAGCGGCTTTATAGCGCATGGGTGATCCGATTCATCACGTGTCGCGCGCATCCCCATGACGCCAATATCATCTCGTTTCGAGCGGGTACCTTTAAGGTATCAACGAGGTAGTTGATACACCGTCTAAGGTGGGATACGATCCGAATTGGTGTGCCCGAGGTTCGGAATGGGGCGGTTGGCTAACCGATCGGAGAGCTCCAGACTGTAGCCTCGTGACCTCGTGACCAGTCGGTTTTGCCGCGTGGGTCGGCCCCGCTCGCCGCGGTAATCCCCCCATAGGGCCTGGCGCTAATCGAAACCAGGAGAAGAAAATGCTTGTCCGAGACCTTCGATTCTTCATCACCGGTGGTGCCTCGGGAATCGGAGCCGGGACGGCAAAGGTCGTCGCACGCCAGGGCGGTATCCCCACGATTTGCGATGTGAACGATGAGCTGGGCGAGCAGGTTGTGGCCGACATCAAGTCCGAGGGTTACCAGGCGCTGTACCTGCACTGCGACATCACCGATGGTGATCAGGTCGCGAAAGCGATGGCCAAGTCGGCGAAGGTGTTCGACGGCATCGATGTCTTGCACAACAACGCCGGCGTGCACGACGCACGCCTGTTTCCCGATCCGTCGCTCGACGCACTGACGGCTGATGATTTCCGCAAGGTACTCGAGGTCAATCTCGTCGCTCCCTGGGTCAGCTCGAAGCTGGCCCTTCCATACCTGCGCCAGAGCTCGAACGCCTCCATCATTAACTCGGGGTCTGTCGCCTCGATCGTCGGGTATGCGCTGGGCATTTGCTACGGGGCGTCCAAGGGCGGTATTGACCTCCTGACGAAGAACCTCGCGATCGCGCTGGCGCCCGACCGTATTCGGGTCAATTGCTACTGTCCGGGGGCGGTGCGCACGCCGCTCGCTGAGACCTACATCGAGCAGGTCGGCTTAGAGGCATTCGTCCGGTCGAACACTGCAACCAATCTCGTACCGCGCATGGGAGAGCCCGAGGACATCGGTAATCTCGTATGTTTTCTGGCAAGTGAAATGTCTTCGTACATCAACGGAGTCACCTATGTAATCGACGGTGGCGCTCTTGCGTGGCGCGGGACGCTCGATCAAATTGGGATGGAACCTGAGGGCCTGCGCTAAGTCCCGCCGGCGCAGGGATGCCCAGGATCGCTGAGAGTGGCGGAGCCGAATCGGTAGGGAAGGATTGTCATTGGGCATCCTGGAGGAGCGGGCCAACCTGGTCGGGAAGTCGGCCCTCGTTATCGGCGGCGCAACAGGTTTGGGGGGAGCGGTATCGCGCGACCTTGCCCGGGCTGGGGCACACGTCGCGGTGTGCGATATCGACGCCGAAGCACTAGCCGAGACCGCCGACGCGATTGAACGGCAGAACCGGCTGTTGCTGTCGGACGTGTTCGATGTTCGTGATCCCGAAGCGATCGACCGGTTCTTCGTCGCGTTCGACGAAATCGCACCGCGGGTCGACATCCTCGTGAATGTCGCTGGTGGAACGCGTTTCGCGATGTTCGCTGACAGCACGCCGGAAATGTGGGAGGCCGATGCCCGGTGGAATTACCTCTATGTGTTGCACACCTGTCAACGCGCGACACAGCGAATGCATGGCGGGCGCGGCTCGATCGTCAACATCACCACGATCGAAGCGCACCGGGCCGCTCCCGGCTATAGCGTCTATGCAGGCTACAAGGCGGCATTGGCGAACTTCAGCCGTAGCCTCGCGGTCGAGTTGGGGCGCAGTGGAATTCGTGTCAACACGGTCGCGGTTGAGTCCATCCCGACTCCTGGAACCTCACGGATTCGCGGTGGTTTTGACTGGAAGGATCCAGACCGGGCTGAGGAACTGACGAAGGCCGGCTACGAAATGTATGTTCCGCTGGGTCGCCCCGGCACACCCGAGGAACTGTCTAACGCCGTCCTGTTCCTGGCTTCTGACCTGTCGTCGTTCATCACCGGTACAGCGGTACATGTCGACGGCGGTGGCTGGGCGTCATCGGGTTGGACACGGTGGCCGGGCGACGGCTGGTTGTTTCCTCGCCCCAGTCCGCAGGCGCTAGAGCGCTTGTATCCTCGCGCCGATCGATAGATGAGGCGCGGTCGACTGCGGCAGTTGGGGTTTGCGGGATGCTGGTCCAGTGGGGCAAATGTTCAGACGGCAACTGCGCGAAGCAACTGCTCGACGTGGTCGCCGTTACCGCTGAGCCTCAGGCGTCCCTCGCGCACCAGATCGTTGAGTCTTTCTTGCTTCAGGATCAGTCCGCGAAACGCGGCTGGGTCGGCCTCGATGACTGCGTCGGTGGGGCCGTCGGATTGTCGCGAGAGTTGCAGCTTCCCGTCCTCGACTCGGCAGAAGATCGGCGACGAATCCAGCCGGAGTTCGTAGACGCCATCGGCGGAGCCCTCTGGTTCTGGTTCAAAGCGACTACTGAGCACCATCATGCTGATCAGTAGGTCACGGTTGATCAGCGAAGGGCCGTCGGCGTCATAGATGTTCTCGGGATTTGCCCGCACCGCTTGATCAAGTTCGGTGGCTCCGACGCCGACAAAAATCCGCCAACGGTTCTCCCGCACCCCGGTGAGAATGTCTCCGGCCGCTTGAACCGACGGCATGGCGAAGACGTCTGATTGCATGACGTCCATGAGGTGGTTGAGGGTTTCGTCGGAACTGTCCTGCACAGGCACACCCATACCGGTCAGGTATGTGCGTAGGTGCTCGGTCCCCGACGTGACAGTGCCATCGGAGCTGGACCGCAGGATCTGCTGGCTGTTGGCGCGAATGCCGGTCCCCACGCCGCCGGGCATGACGAGGGACACACCGACGTGGGGTGCGTGGGTTCGGAAATCCTCGATCAGGGCCTCGGTAAAGCCCCGCACCGCCCATTTGCCCGCGCTGTAGGAGGTGCTGGGCGCGCCGGGTCCATGAACGGCGCGCAATGCATTGATGCTGGCCGTATTGATCACATGCCCCTCGTCGCTGGCGACGACCAGTGGAACGAACGCGCGGCAGATGTTGTAGACGCCTAACCAGCAGACGTTGAAGACTCGCTCCCACGCAGCGCGATCGTCGGCCAGGAAGCTGCCCGCGCCAAATATGCCCGCGTTGTTGAATAGCAGATTGACCTTGTCGGTGTGGTGCTGGTCGAGCACCTCATCCCGGAAGCGACCGACCGCGGCTTCGTCGGTGATGTCGCAAATGTGCGTCGTAACGCGGGTTCCCGTAGGGGCTGCAGCGGTGGCCTGGACGCGGGTTTCGTCCAGTGCCGAGGCGGAAAGGTCGCACGCGGCAACTGCACAACCTTCCGTGGCCAGCAAGGTCACCAAATCACGGCCCATTCCGCTGCCTCCGCCGGTGACGACTGCCAACTTGCCCGCAAAGGACTTCATCAAATACTTCTCTTCTCGGTTCGTGTGAATAGTGGCCGGTTACTTGCGAATTGATGCCAACTCGCCGGCTTGTCCGACTTGGGTTGAGTTGGCCTCTTGGAGGAGTCGCAGAATATGGGGCGGAACCGCGAGGTTGCCCTCGGGGTCTCGTTGGAAGGCGGGGGAGTGGTCAAGGGTCAATTCGTCCATGCGAGTACGCAGCATCCGCCCCACCGCATAGATGTCGGCCGCCTCGTCGATAGCGGCTTTCGAGGTGCGACCTTCGGAATAAACGGTGCGCAGCATGGGGGTATCAACTCGTCCCGGTGAGGCCAAGGCGACTGCGATGCCGCGCTCTCGGACGTCACCAGCCAGGGCATGGCCAAACGAGATGAGCGCGGCTTTCGACATTCGATATCCGTAATTGCCCACTGTGCGCGCGCCGAGGATTCCAAAGGGCACCAACCCCATGCTGTTGATGAGCATGATCTTTGCGCCCTTTTTCATGCGCGGCAGGACAGCCAGCACTACACGGATGCAACCCAGTGTATTCACATCGAACATTTCGGCGAGGTTAGTGACGTCGATGTCGTCGAGGCCGGCGGAGTCTTTGTTGATGCCCGCATTGCAGATAAGCGCGTCGACTCCCTGTGGCCCCACTCGATCCGTCAGTTGTGCGACCGCGTCGGTGTCGGTGAGATCGATGCCGTCGATCACCTCGACGCCGAGCGCTTCCAACTCGGGTGACGTTTGACGACAGACCGCAAGCACGTGATCGCCGCGCTCGGCATAGGCAGATACCAGGCCGAGTCCGAGGCCTCTATTGCTACCCGTGACGAGCACTCGTAACGAAGCCACCCGACAAATCTAGTCCCGGTAAGCAACGGTAGTCAACACCAACGATGATGGAGTAGAACCCGGTCGGGCGATTTGTTGGCTGAGGCACCGCAAATACCTTGCAAAACACCAGTTCAGAACAACCGTCAACGCAATGAAGGCCGCTGGCCAGCGCCCATGCAGCTGTCAACGTACTTGTAGATGGTGCAACAGGCAATTTATGCTCGCGGCATGACCAAGGTCGGTGTGGTGTTCCCGCAGCTGGAAATCGGGCGCGATCCTGGCGCGATTCGGGAGTATGCAACGGCGGTCGAAGATATGGGGTTTCACCACATCCTCGCGTATGACCACGTGCTGGGCGCCGATACTGATCGCGATGACGTGAACATGCTGAAGTGGCCACCTGGGCATTACACGTATCGCGAACAATTCCACGAGCCGCTAATACTGTTTGCCTATCTTGCCGGGCTGACGCGAACCGTGGAGCTAGTGACAGGGGTATTGGTGCTGCCCCAAAGGCAGACTGCTCTCGTCGCTAAGCAGGCCGTGGAAATCCAAGTCCTCAGCAATAACCGCTTACGCCTTGGCGTAGGCGTTGGATACAACCACTTGGAGTTCCAGGCGCTAGACGTAAGCTTCGAGGGCCGGGGCCGGCGTATCGAGGAGCAGATCGGTGTGCTACGCGAGCTGTGCAGTAAGCAGCTGGTCACGATGCACGGCGACTATCACCGCTTGGACCGCGTCGGTTTGAATCCGCTTCCCGATTCACCGATTCCGATATGGATGGGCGCCACTTCGCCGGCGGGGTTTCGCAGGGTGGCGGCGATGGCTGACGGCTGGATATGTCCGGGCGGCGCACTGTCTCCGATGGTCCGCCACTGGTTAGACCAGCTCGATCGGGCGCTCTCCGGCACCAGATCGCCGTCGCCTTCATTCGGTATCGACGGGCGCTTGGACGTGCGTTTTCGGCCGGATGAGGAGGTTATGCGCGAGATGGCTCTGTGGCAAAAGATCGGCGCGACGCACGTCAGCGTCAATACGATGGCGCCATACGATCGGCGATCGGAAACCCTCTCCGTCGACGGCCACATTGGGCTACTTCAGCACACACGTGAACTGATCGAGCTGTCTTAGCGCAACTCCGATGGACAGTTTGCGAATCGCGTTCAGGAAGGCGGCAACGCGAGATCGTGCGACGAGCCCACCTGCCCGGTATGACTCGCCGCCGCTTGAACAGTTGGTGGCATGGCGCAAATCCGGCTTCATGTCACGTGTGACCTCTTAGGAATTGGGCGTTCACGCGGTGGATGAGCAAGATATCGACGCACTGGGCTTGCTCACTGGCCTACGGGGTCAGGCGCGGACGGAGCGTGCTCAGCTCGTTATGTGGTTACTCGAGAAGGGATTTGACCCCGATCAGATTCGCGGCACCTATAGTCCGATATTCTTGCCGCCAAACCGGGTCACCGGCGATGATGGCACGTCGGTGTCGGCGCGCGAACTCTCCGCATCCAGCGGCGTCGACCTCGAGTTGTTACAGCGCTTACACCGTGCGGCTGGTCTGGTCCAGGTGGAGGATCCCGATGCCGCCGTCCTTTCGCGCGCTGACGCTGAATCGGTCCTGGGCATCGCGCGCCTCGCAGACCTGGGCTTTGACGTTGAACAGCTCGTTTTACTTGCGCGGTTGCTCATGGAAGGCTTCACCGGCGCAGCGGTCACCATGCGCCAAGCCGCGTTGCAAGCTGTCCTGCATCCCGGCACTACTGAACTCGAGCTCGCGCAGGCATTTGAGGGACTCGCGCATGAGGTCAAGCCTCTCCTTGGCCCGATGATCACCGACTTGTTCAAAGTGGCCCTACGGCATTCGTTTGAAACCGAGGCCATCAACGCGGTCGAACGCGCGTCCGGCTGCCTTCGCGGAGCTCGCGAGGTCGGGATCGCTTTTGCTGACCTGGTCGGTTTTACCACCCTGGGAGAGCAGCTCCCGCCTGAAGACCTCGTACTAATTGCCGGTCGCCTGGCCGAGCTCACACGCGAAGTGGTCCGCGCTCCGGTTCAATTCGTCAAAGCGATCGGCGACGCGGTCATGCTGGTTTGTGCTGATCCAGCTCAACTACTGACAACGATGCTCGATCTCGTCGACGCCACGAAAATCAGCGAATTTCCGCCATTACGAGTCGGGCTTGCGTTCGGCCCAGCGATCGGCCGCGCTGGCGACTGGTACGGCAGTCCAGTCAATTTGGCTAGTCGTGTGACCGAAGTGGCGCCATCCGGCATGGTCCTGGCCACCGAATCGGCGCGCACTGCAATAGGTGAGTGTGTCGGCATCGAGTGGTCAATTGGCCAGGCGCGTCAGCTCAAAGGTGTTCCTGGCGTCGTCCGTGTGTTTAGCGCCCATCGGGTACCGAATTCGCGCTAATTGTCAATTGGCGTACTCCGGGCGTTAAGCCCAATCACCGTTGCTGGAATGCAATCATTAATCCTTCCGGGTTCGTCGGCCCCCACGGGGCGCACTGCGAATCGGGTAGTTGATGACCTCGCCCGGCGAGTCGGTGCCGAAGAACAAACCAAATACCAGCCGGCGACCAGCCGACCATCAACGGGGTCGTTGACATCCTGATCCGTGGGTCATTAGTCTCAGCTCATTCACTGAGCCAACCCGACGAGCTCTCCTCGGCGGGCCCCGCGTACAGGCAGAACGAACGGTACCTGGGAGGGGGCTCTTTGGGTGCCGCTACGTACGTTCTCTTCGAGTTGGCGTCCCGAAAGAGTTTATGGGGGCCGCTGAGTATCCCGGGTCGACGTGGCGGATGACATCGGGTGGGGAGGCTCCACCGTGCCGCATGGACTGGGAGGTTCTCCTTGAAGATTGAGCCGTTCGTCGTTGAACTCCCGCAGCAAACGCTCGAGGATGCGCGTCGCCGTCTGGCTAACACCCGCTATCCCATTGACTTTGCCAATGCCGACTGGGGATACGGTACGAACGCGGAGTACCTGGCCGAACTGGTCGATTACTGGATCGAGGCCTTCGATTGGTCGGCTCAAGCCGCCGCGATCAATGCCTACAAACATTACCGAGTCAAGCTCGACGAGATCCCGATTCACTTCATGCACGTCCCGGGCCGGGGCCCCGCGCCGATGCCGCTGGTGCTCAGCCATGGCTGGCCATGGACATTCTGGGATTTCAAGGATGTGATCGGCCCCCTGACTGATCCTGTCGCTCACGGCGGCCGTCCCGATGACGCGTTCGAACTGATCGTCCCCTCGCTGCCCGGGTTCTGCTTCTCAACGCCCTTGACGGTGCCTGGCATCAATTCTTCGAGAACTGCTGATTTGTGGCATCGCTTGATGACTGATGTGCTGGGTTTCGACCGCTTCGCCGCGTCAGGAGGGGACTGGGGTAACGCGATCACCACGTTGATCGGACACAAGTATCCGAACCAAGTGATCGGAATTCACACCTGCGGCAGAGCCGCGTACCCCGGCATCTGGGCTACCAGACGCTATTGGGATCCCTGGGGTGACACCCTCTATTCACTCCCTCAGGACTACCGGGAAAGCTACGTTTCTCTGCATTCGAAATGGGTCAGCCACGTCGCCACCCAAACTCTGGATCCACAGACCTTGGCCTATGCGATGCACGACTCACCCGCGGGCCTATGCGCGTGGCTACTTGAACGCCGCAGGACTTGGAGCGATTGCGATGGCGACGTGGAGAAGTGCTTCAGCAAAGACTTCCTGATAACCACCACACTGCTTTACTGGGCGACAGACTCGTTCGTCACTTCTGTCCGCTTCTACCGTGAAGCGTGTCTGAACCTATGGCAGCCATCTACTCCCGTGCCGCCGCTGGTCACTGTTCCGACAGGAATGACCGTATTTCTACGGGAGGTTCCGCGCCTGCCGCCGGAATTGGAGCAAGAGCACACGCTGCTTTTCCCGAACACCCACTACCGCGACGAACGTACGGCCGGTGGGCATTTCAGTGCTGCCGAACAGCCCGAGGCAATCGTCGAGGGGATACGGGAAACGTTTCGGCCGTTGCGGTGATCAGTGAGCGGCGCGCGACCCGAGGTCGGTGTTGAGCAATGTGTAAAGCGGATCCCCGGGTCCCTGCTCGCCGGGGCGGAACGAGAGAGCGCCGGCCGGCAGGTCGGGCAGATCGCTGAATCTGCACCAATCTTGGACGACGACCCGATTCGCGATCTTCCAGGTGCCGTCGCGCTCTTCGAATTGATCGACGTAGCGCCCTGCTCGCATTCGGAGTTGCTTGCCTTGATCTCCAATGACTACCGAGGTCGACAGGTAGTACGTTTCGCCGTGAGCGATGGACCCGTGCAGGTCATAGAGGGCATTGCCGACCATGTGGGTGGTGATCTCGTTGCTGGCGGCCGCCTCGGCTATCGAGTCAGCGATCGTGTCGCCGCTGAGAAGGAGCGAACCGAATTCGCAGTTGGCATCGGGGTGAAATGCCGCGGCGATCAAGTCGCGGTCGACTCGATCGACGCCGCGGCAGTAGCGCAAGACGACTTCGTGGATCGCCTGTTTGGTCAACAGGTCCTGGACCGCGTGCTCGGCGCTCATACCTAATCCTTCCCCTAACATGCCAGGGCCAACGCAGAGCAGGCCGTGCAGGCCTGGCAGCAATAACAATGGTGGCTTATGGCGAGTACCGCTCGTCGGTCGCCAAGACGTACTGCATCACCGGCCAGTCGTCTGCTTGTCGCCGTCCCAGCAGAACGCTAATGACGATTGTGGAGCCTGTCAACGAAAAGGTTGACGGATGCGGCAGTCAGCACCTTTGTTGACAGTCGCGGATACGGTGGCCTAGCGTGAGCCGTGATTGCCGGTGACCGGTGGGGATTGGCCGATTCGACGGGTTCACTCACCGAGTGGTCCTCTTAACGAAGGAGCAAAATGGATCCCGAGCTCGTAACCTGGTTGCTTGAGCTGCAGGCCAAAGAGGCGATTCGCGATCGGCTCACGAGGTACCTACGGGGCATCGATCGCAACGACCCTGAGTTGTTGCAGGACACTTTCTGGCCCGATGCGCTCGTCGATCATGGGCACTCACGGTTTCGCGGTGATTCGATTGGGAAGATATTTCCCAGCACGAGTAAGCACGCCACCCATCGCCAAGTCCATTACCTCATGAATTTGCTCATTGAGATCCATGGCGACGAAGCGATTTCGGAAGCACAAGCCCTATATTGCGCCGAAACCGAACGCAACGAGGTGGCTTACCTCATCAGTCGGTCGGTTCGCTACATCGACCGATGGGACAAGAGAGACGGCCAGTGGCGGGTCTTTCACCGCACCGTGGCGGAGAGTTGGAACAAGCTTGAGCCGATCGTCGAGCGCTTCCCGAATCCGGAGGGGATGATATACGCGCAGCCCGATCGCTCCGATATCAGCTATCAATTGTTCGAACTCGCCCGGAAGGGCGAGCGACCGCCGTTGCGCATCCCTGACGAAGAAGAGAACGAGAAGAACTTCCATCACGCCCGCGAGCGGCTTGATAGCGCCGGTTTCGGATTCAAGACGCCCCGTTGAGTGCGCCTGCATCGGCCGTATTGCATGCAAGAGCGTGAGATCGTGCGCATTCGGCGTACGCCGTCGTCGCTACAAGGGACGGCTTCCCGCGTCGTGCGCGAAGCAGCGTCGGCGGGTTGTTCGACTGACGTCGGGCTTTGCGTTACTGCTCGGCGCACCCCCTGGCTTCGTCGAGTGGAGGAGCGGCTTTGAAAGTCAAAAAAGAGCGCGATTTGGCGATGCGCACCCGGGATGGCGTGACACTGTATGCAGATGTTTACCGGCCCGACGCGGACGGACAATTTCCGGTCCTGATCGTTCGCACGCCATATGACAAATCGCAGCAAGTTTATGCCGATGGTGTGACACCGACGCTGCATTTGGCACATATCCGGTATTTCCCGCAGCGTGGGTATGTGGTCGTCGTGCAGGACACTCGGGGCCGGTGGAAGTCCGATGGGGATTTCTACCCCTATGCCTGGGAAGCGGCCGACGGTTACGACACCGTCGAATGGGCGGCGCGGTTGCCATGGTCTAACGGCAAGGTCGCGATCGTGGGTAAGTCGTACATGGGTCTGGTCCAGTACCTCGCCGCGCCGCTACGACCCCCACACCTGTTGGCGGCGGCGCCCATGTCGGCTCCGGTCTCGTACTTCGAGAATTGTGTGTGGCGGCGCGGGGTATTCGAACTGGGCTGGCAACTGTCCTATGTGATCGGTTTGGCCCGCGATCAGGCCATCAGGCTAGGCGGCGCGGAGGGAATGGAACGGCTGGCCTATCTGAACAAATACCTGGACGACGCGACTGTCCGGTTTTCCAAATTGAAACTCGAGGAGTACGCACACCTGCCCGTGCGTGATTGGGTCGACCGCCTCGCCGTGGATGCACCGTACCTGAGGGACTTGATCGAACATTGCGTCGATGGGCCGTTTTGGCACAACCTTGATGTCCGCAGAAAAGCGGCCGAGATCGACGTGCCGATGTTGCATGTGGGTTCCTGGTACGACCCGTTCCTCGTCGATTCGACCGAGATGTTCACCCGCATCCGCGGCCAAGCCCACCGCCCTGAGGTCGCGAAGGCGCAGATGTTGGTAATCGGGCCCTGGACCCACGTCTACGGAGTGCGCAACGCGGGCGAGCTGGATTTCGGCCCCAACGCCGAACTCGACATCAGCGAACTGGAACTGCGCTGGTATGACCACTGGCTCAGAGGTATCGACACCGGCCTGCTTGATGAACCGCCGGTGCGAGTGTTCGTCATGGGGTCCAACACCTGGCGTCACGAGTGGGAGTGGCCAATCGCCCGCACTCAGTACACACCGATGTATCTGAGCAGTGACGGTCGGGCCAATTCCTCAGTGGGCGACGGTCATTTGTCGTTCCAGGCACCGGGCGATCAACCCCCGGATGAGTATGAGTACGACCCAGCCAACCCGGTGCCCACGTGCGGCGGGACAACCTTGTTGTCGCTAGGCGATACCGCCGGAGCGTGCGATCAACGCCGGGTGGAACAACGCAGCGACGTCCTGGTCTACACCAGCGACCCAGTGACGGAACCACTCGAGGTGACCGGGCCCGTAACCCTGCGGCTATTTGCCGCAACGTCGGCACGAGACACCGATTTCACCGCTAAGTTGGCCGACGTCCATCCCGATGGTAGGTCGTACAACATCGCCGACGGCGTGATCCGGGCGAGATTCCGTGAGTCGCTCGACAATCCGACACTAGTGTCGCCGGGCGACGTCATCGAATACACCGTGGACATGTGGTCGACCAGCCACATGTTCCTTCCCGGTCATCGCATCAGGCTGGACATCACCTCCAGCGATTTCCCGCGCTACGACCGTAATCCCAACACGGGGCGCGATCTGGGGTCCGATGTAACCACAGAAGTCGCCCGCCAGACGGTATTTCACGATGCGCGGTACCCGTCGCACGTCGTACTGCCGATCATCCCCGACTAGCCACGTTGTCGGCATCGTCGCAGGATCGTGGGGCGGCTTCATTGCCAACGACGTAGTCCAGCTCGAGGCGGGCCTCGCCCAGGTCGAGCGCTCGGCGGCTCGGCGCGCCTTCGCTGCCAAACTGTAGCGACCTTCTGCGCGACTACTCTGCGGTCTGGACTGCTGGCTCTTTGATGATGTAGATCATTCGTTGGGTCGGCGTGAGACCCCGGTCAGTCTTGGGTAAGAAGCGCACTGTGTGGTGTTGCGCGGGCTAACAAGTGGACCCCGTGTCCGTTTAAGCGAGACAGAACATTCGTATTCCGAGTCTTGCTGCAAACCAACGGGCCGCCAACCCCAAACGATCGCTGGCGGCCTGAGCCCCGCACGGTGCGCCGGCAGGATCAGCGCGCAGAGTCGAATTCTACTGCTGTGCAGAGGATTTAGTGCCCAGCTTGTGGTTGGGGCAGCGGAACTTGAACCGGATGCGGCTACTGGGGTGGCAGGGCGGGCGGTGGGTAGACGCCGCGCAGGATCCAGGGAAGCCAGTTGAGGCCGAATTCGAGTTCGTCGCTGGCGTCGTAGTCGGGGCTGGGGTCGAGTGGGATGTTTTGCTCTGCGGCTGCGATCGGTAGGGGTCCTGTCGGTGGTGTTTTGGGCGGGGTTGGCTGTGGTTGATCGGGTTGGCCGTAGAGGGCTACGACGACGGTACGGTTAGGGCTGTTTTCTGACCAGACGCCCATTTGCGAGTTGGCGCAATTGGACATGATGGTGTAGTCGACGGGATTGCTGTACCACTGGTTGATGAGTTCGATACCGCTTATGGATACGGCGGGGTTGATGGCCACAGTTTCGGCGACCTGACCTTTGTAGCCGGCGGCATTGGCGCGGTCTTGTGGGGTGGATCCGTCGGAGCCGATGTCGCCGGCGAGGTTCGGGTTGTGCAGGGCGTCGAGCGTATGCCGTTGGGCGGCTAGTTGTAGGTGGGGGTTGATTCTGACGTCGTTGGTGCACCCTGCTTGGTGCTGGACGGTAAAGACGTTGGCGACGACGCCGTTGTTGAGTCGCTGGTTGTTGGGTATCAGGGTGTTGTTGTCGCCATCTGCGTGCGCGGCGGGCGCGCCCAATAATGTTGCGGCAGTAGCTATCACGGCCCGTAGGGTGAGCGGTCGGTGCTGCATGTTGGTCCTCCTCTTCGTCAGCCGCGCGCGGATGCTGGTGGTCGATAGTGCGCTGCCGCGCTGCGCAACTGCTCGATTTGGGCGGGGCAGAGTTCGTTGACTGCTTGGCTGATCAGATAAGAGGCGTGGTATTCGTCGGTCGTGTTGAAATCAGCCTTCACCCTTGCCATTACTTCGGCGTAGCTCTCTCGTTGAGCGACTCTGTCGCAGAGGCTGTGTCCGTAGTTCAAGGCCGCGTCGGCGTCGGCGAAGTTGTAGCCGGGCCGCACCGTGACGTTGATCAGATAGGCCACCGCATCGGCGTGCGCGGTGGGTGTGACTGGTGCTGTCGCAATGCCGAATAGTGCGCTGCACGTGCAGAGCATTGCGGTTAGTGGCCTATGGCTTGTGGGGGATTTGGCCGGCATGGTCTCTTACACCGGGTCGAATTGTGAGATGAGCCAGCGACCACCGATTTTGTCCAGGGCGACGCGAACGCTGGATGCGGTGTTAGTCGGGGGGCTTTGGCCGATGGTGACGGTTTGGTTGACGAACAGCAGGACGACGGCATGGTCCGGCGTCGCGGAGACCGATGCTAGGGCTGGGACGCTGGCCTCTGCAGAGATTTGTTTTTGTTTGGCTCCGGGGATTACCACGTCATGGGTCAGGTTCGTGTAGGCGGCCAGAAACGTCCCCGTGAGCCGGTTCTTGGCAGACGCTAGGTCCTTCTCCACGGTGTCGGGTTTATAGGACAGCAATGCGATGGTGCCTTCGGTAGCGGCACGCTTTGATTCTGCGGAGGCGTTTTCCGCGTCGCGGCTGGACGTATCCTGCCACTTGAGGAAGCCGGCGCCCGCTGCCAGCAGCAGCGCCAGCGCGGGCAGCATGCAATAGACGATTGCGTGCTTCCACCGGTTGCCGCGGTGCGGGGGCGTCTGCTGCCGGTGGTCGGAGGTCTCGACGTCGACCTGTGCGTCGTCCTCGTCGGACATTAGTTGCGGCATCTCATCGGGTGGTTCTGCCGAGGCGGGATCGCTTGCAGTGCAGGTCTTTAGCGGTTTCATGACACGAACTCCACGTTGGAGACCTTGATCCGGCCGTCAATCCTTTGAACAAAGATGCGCATGCGCCATGCACGCGCGACTTGGTTGGGGGCGCTGGCATCGGAAGTTTGTACGCTGGCCGCCACCAGAACCTGGGCGGTGTCGCGGGTTTGGGATTCGAGTCCGGCTGCGGTGATCGTCCCGACGGTGGTGGCCTGGACTTGCTTGACCACGTCGATGAAGGGCTTTGACCGTTGGGCGAAGTCGTCGTAGAACTGGCCCGTTGCCGCGTCGAGAATGCGCTGGACGTCGGCTTCGGGATGGTGCCAGTCGATCGTTGTCAGGTTCACCGCGCCCTGTTTGGCCGCCTGCAAGAATTGGTTCTGCTGGTTCTTGGTCTGCTGTGATTGGTGGGCACGAAACCCGAGCCAGCCGGCCAAGCAAGCCACGGCGGCGACGATGGTCACGATGAGCGCGATCGCCCGCCGTGTCGGCGTTGGCGCTTGGGACTGCGGGAGTTTCGGCTTAGCTGTGTCATCCGCAGGGAGGCCGGCGGTGCCGTCCAGGGTGCCGACTTCGGAGTCGACGGGGTCGATCGTCTCGACGGTGGCTGCGGGCATGTTCTCCTCCGGCTGTCGGTTGCTCGCTGAATTTGCCTGTGGGCCATCAGGTTCCCGGTGGCACAAGCATGGTTTGCCATGTCTTGTCCTTCGGGGCGGTGTTGGCCAGGTCCGATTGGGTGTAGACCTTGCCGTCGGGTCCGGTGTAGGTGCCGGTGGCCGGGTCGTACTGGGCGGCTGCGATCGGTGGCGGAGGCGCTTGCGGTGGCGGCGGGGCCGCTAGCAAGGGTGGTGAGCCGGGCGGCAGCTGAGGGACGTCTTGTCCGGAAAGGGTGGCGTTGGGGTCGCCTTTCCAGTTGAAGCCGTCGTTGAGGGGCACGTATTGTTCGTCGCTTTCGCACATCTTCACGGTGGGTGCACGTTTGCCGGGAACGGTTTCGCATGGGATGTTGCGGGCGCCACGCACGTTCAGCGGTGAGTCTTGGGGGACTCGGCAGTACAGATCGCCCGGCGCGCGTTGCGGGTAGTCGACGAAGTTGGCGGTGCGCTGTTGCTGCGCGGGCAGGAATCCGGTGGTGCATGCCGGTGGCAGGTTGATGTTGAGGTTGAAACTCAGGTAGGCGCCCCGATAGGACTGCTTGGTGTTGGCGTTGGCGACCAGCGTTGCGCCCATGATGGACACGCCTTCGGGGACCAACACCAGAAGCTGTTCGACGTCGTTGTTGTAGGTGAGTGCAACCTTGCCGATGCTGAGCAGGTTGGCCATCAGGATGGGCAGGGTTGGTTGCATCCGCTCGATGAGTCTTTGTGTTTCGGCGGCCGCCGGGCCGCCGTGATCGATGATGCCGGCCACATCTTGGTCGCGGGTCTGTAATTCGGAGGTGACAGTCGCTAGGTGTGCCGCCCAGCCCTGGATTGCTTCTGAGGTATGGGTTTGTGACTGGGCGACGGGGCGCCATTGGTCGATGAGCGCGATGAGTGGGTCGAGGTTGTTGCGTGCTTCGATCGACAGTTCGGAGGAACCTTTGACAAGACGCGAGAGTTCGGGGCCCAGACCGCCCACCGCGCTGTAGGACTCGTCGATGACCGTTTTGAGGTTGTCGTGCGGGATTGCCTTCAAGGCGGTGTTGGTCGCGGCGAGCAGTGCATTGATGTCGGGGGGCACGGAGGTCTCGTCGGCTGAAATCACGTCGCCATCTTTGAGCGGCGGCGAGGTGGCGTTACGCGGCAGCAACTCAACGTATTGCTCACCGACCGCTGATTGGCTGTGGACCTCGGCATTGAGATTCGACGGGATGTTGATGCCGGATTTCAGCGACAGGATGGCTTCGACGCCGCTGTCGGTCAGGTGCACGGACTGCACCCGGCCCACCTCGGTGCCGCGGTAGGTGACGTTGCTGCTTTCGTACAGACCTCCGCTTTGCGGCAGGTGCATTGTCACCGTGTATCGCCCGACGCCGAACAGCATTGCCGGAAGCTTCATAAAGTGCAAAGACATTACGGTCACTGCGATGACGGCGACCACGGTGAAGATGGCAAGCTGAATCCGGATCTGTTTGCTGAGATACATTAGGGCCCTTGGTCCTGGCGGTACGGGATGACCAGTGGGTTGCCCGGTGTGCCGCGGAAGCCCGCGGTACATGGACTGGGGAACTGGCCGATAGTGCGACCCCACTGCAGCTCCAACTGGGTCAGATGGCACTCCCAGCGGGTCCCGGTGAAGATCCCTTGGTCGATGCGGCTTAGCGTGAGGTCGACGATTGCGGTCATGTTGCCGTAGTCGCCGCGCATCCACTTCTCGATTTCTTCGGTCGGAAATGGAAACGTGGAAAGCAAACTCAGCGACCGCGTGAGGCTGGGGCCGGCGTTAGCCAGCGATTCCAGCACCGGTGCGACTTGGCGGAGTTCCTTGACCAGGTTGTCTTTGGTTTTGTTGACCGTGTCGGTGGTCAGCGCGCTGAATTTGCTGAGTTCGGCCGCCGCTTCTGCCAGGTGGTCCCGCTGGTCGTTGAGCACGGCCAGCGCATCGGGGATGGTCGTCAGGGCCCGATCCAGCACGGGTTGTTGTGCGGCGAACTTGGCGACCAGCCGGTTGAGGCTGTCGGTGGCGGCGATGATGTTCCCGCTTTGGTCGTTGAGGTTCGCGGCGAAGGTGTCGAGTTGTCCGATCAGGCTGTGCAGGTCGTGCTCGCGGCCCCGAAACGCTGTACTGAACGCTTCGGTGATGTCTTGGATGTGGCCGAGCCCGCCCCCGTTGAGGACCAGAGACAGCGCCGCGAGGGTCTGTTCGGTGCTGGGGTAAGCGCCCCCACGGGACAATGGAATCAGCGCGCCGTCGCGCAATTGGCCTTGGGGCGGCACATCTTTCGGCGAGGCCAGCTCGATGTGCAGCGAACCGAGCAGGCTGGTCGTGCCGATTTCGGCGGTGACATTGGCAGGCAGCTTGACATTGCCGTCGAGGCGCATCGTAACCAATGCATGCCAGCCCTGGCGCTCGATTTTAGTCACATGACCGACGGTGACGTCTGCCACGCGCACCCGGGAGTTGGGTTGAATGTTGTTGACGTCGGGCATCTGCGCGCGGATCACGAAGGAGCCCGGGCCGTTGCCTTGAGTGCCCGGCAGCGGCAGCGAGTTCAGCCCGCGCCAGCTGCAACCCGAGATCCCGGCCACTGCCACCGCTATCACCAGGACTAGGCGCATGTGACGCCGGCCGTTGATCATCAGTGTCCTCCGGTGGGCAGCATGAGCCCAGGTAGACCGGCTGCCGGCTCGGTCGGCATCGCGGCGGTCCCGGGGGCGGGCGCCCCCGGTACTACCGGTGTGGCCGGCGGGCGGCCTGGCGCCGCGGGGGCGGGCGTCTCGTCCTGTGGCGCATTGGTGGCGGGAGGTACATAGTCGGGCCGCATCCAGTTTTCGCTGTAGGTGACCTCGTTGGGCCTGGCTTGCGCTCCCACCAGTAGGTTCTCGCCGATCGGCGGATAGTTGATTTGGCGGTTCTTGAAGATTGGCGCCAAATATTGCACGCACAGTTTCGCCGCTTGCTCACCGCCCAGCCGAGAGGCGGACTGGATCGCTCCGCACAGGAAGGAGACCGGATTCGCGAAGTTGTTTATCGCCAAAGCGCCGGTCAGTTGACCGCCGGACGGTTCGAAGATGTTGTTGAAGTTGGCGAATGTTGACGGGGCGATATGCAGCGTCTGCTTGATGTCATCAAGGCTGGCTACCAGGGCGTTGGTGATGGACGTGAGTTTGTCTGAGGCGGTGCCGATTGCTTCGCGGTTGTCGACGGCGAAATGTTGCACGTCGGCCACCACCGCGTTGAGATCCTCGGCGGCATGGGCAACCTTGTGGGGGTCGTCGGCCAGCAACGAGGAAGCGGAAGCCAGGTTGCGGTTGAGTTGTTCGAGCAGATCCGCGCTGTCGTGCAGGGCCGAGACCAGCGTCGACAGGTTTTTGAGTGTGGTGAAGATGTCGTTGCTGTGGTCACCGAGCGCCGAGATCGTCTGGGACAGTTTGATGATGGCGTCGCGGATGGCGCCGCCTTGTCCGCGCAGGTTGTCGGCGGCGGTGTTGATCAGGGCACCCAGCGTGCTGACCCCTCCGGGTTTGGTGGGTTTAAGCAATTCGGTTAGCCGCTGCAGTTGGGCGCGCAGGTCATCCCATTCGACGGGGACCGCGGTGCGGTCTTGCGGGATGACCGCGCCGCTGCCCATGGTGGGTCCGCCGGTATAGGGCGGCGTCAACTGGATCGCTCGACCGGTGACCAGTTGCGGTGAAAGAATCACGGCCTTGGCGTCTGCGGGCACCTTGTATTTGCGGTCGATCCAGAAGAAGACTTTGGCTCGCAGGGGTTGGGGCTCGATCTTGTCGACCTTGCCCACCGGGACGCCCCGGATGCGTACGTCGTCGCCGGGAAACACGCCGGTGCTGTTGTCAAAGTAGGCGATCATCACAGTTCGGGCGGTCTGCTCGGAGGTGCGCATCGCTACACCGGCCCCGGCGACTAGGACCAAGGCCAACGCGACGGCCAAGGTGATGCGAGAGCGACGCAGCCTGGCTGTCATGGCTGGCCTCCTGGCCGCGATGGGCCCGGTCCCACTTCCACATTGATCGGCGCGGGTGTCGGCTCAGGTGTGGATTCCATCCCGGGTGGGGCCGGTGCAGGCGGGCCGGGCGGTGGGCCCCCGGGAGGCGGGGCGCTCGGCGGCTGTCGATAGGGGTAGCAACCCGGCCCCGGCAGCGGGCACGGGTGGTCGCCCGGGTTTCCGGTGATCGCGTCGGGGATGGTGAGCCGGGGGTCTCCTCCCTGGCCGGTGCGCGGGTAGGGCACCGGCAATGCCGGGGTACCTGGTTGGCCAGTCTGTGGGTCGGAAAGCTGGGAGGGCAGTAAGGTGGCCGGATCCAATCCGAGGTCGGAGAATGCGGCATTGACGAATGGCTGCACGAACTGGCCGGGCAACAGGTTGACGACGTAGGCCTTGAAGAATGGGCCTGAGCCCACCGATTCGCCCAGCGACATGGCGTAGGCGTTGAGCCCTTTGATGGTTTGCTGCACGCGCTCCTTGCGGTTGTCGACGATGGCGAGGACCCCGTTGAGCTTGTCCAGGGCGGGGCGTAGCTGCTCGCGATTGTCGGCGATGAATCCTTTCAGTTGCTGGGAGAGTGAGGAAATGTTCGTCGAGACCTGGTCGAGGGCGGCGCTTTGGGTACGCAGCTGTGCCAGCAGCTCATTTGTGTCTTTGACCAAGCTGACTATCTGGTCGGTGCGCTTGGCCAGCACTGTGGTGGCTTTGGCGGCGTTGTCGAGCAAAGTGCGCAGCTGGGTGTCGCGGGTGTCGAGGATTTGGGCGAATCGCGCCACCCCCTGCACCGCATTTTTCAAGTCGGCAGGGGTATCAGTGAAGGTTTGCGCGAGGGTGGCCAGTGAATCCGACAGCTGGTTAGTGTTCAGTCCGCTGATGGTGGTCGCCAAGTCGCCGAGTGCATCGGGCAGCTGGTAGGGCGACACCGTTCGGTCGAGCGGGATGGCGCGGTCGAGTTGGCCGGAGCCGCGCGGCGTGACGTCGAGGATTTTGCTGCCCAGCAAGCTTTTGGTCTTGATCGCGGCCTCGGTGCGCTCGCCGAGATGGACTTTTTTGTCGATCTTGAAGACGACCAGCACACCGGGCCCTTCGAGTCCGATGCTGGAGACTTTGCCCACCTGAAAACCGGCGACCTCCACCCCGGCTCCGGTGAATAGGCCGCCCGCGTCAGCGAAATACGCCGAATAGCTCTTGCCCTGGTTGAGAAAGGGCAGCTTCTGATACTGCAACGCCGCCATCACCACCGTTGCTACGGCCATGAGGCCCAGGGCGCCGATGACCAGGGGGCTGCGTTCAGAAAACGACTTCACTTCGGCGTGCACCGCCCCGTGCTTTGACCGGCGAGCTTGACATACACCGGTTGTCCCCCTTTGCCGTTGACTTTGAGAACGAGATTGCACAAATAGAACGTGAAGAAGTCGCCGTAGATGGCCTGCCGGTCAAGCGCCCGATAATGGTCGGGCAGCGAATTGAGCAGGTTGTCCAGATAGTCGTGGTCGGTCACGGCGATCCCCGCGGCCCGATCGGTCTGGCGAACAACTTCGCTGAAGGGCCCGCGGGCCTGGGAGAGTAGGTCGGCGACCGAGCCCGCCGCGGCGTTGGTGTAGGCCAACGCGTTCGAAATGTCGGTCTTGTGGGCGGCGAGCCCGGAGATCAGCTGCGACAGGGAGGTCACCGCTTTGTCCAGTTTGTCGCTTTGGCCGCCCAGTGACCCCAGCACCACGGTGAGGTTGTCGATGACCTGGCCGATCAGGACGTCCCGGTCCGCCAACGTGTTGGTCACCGCGGCGGCCTGGTCCAGAAACGAGCTGATTGTGGGGCCTTGTCCCTGAAATGCCTGCAGCAGTTGAGCGCTGAGCTCGTTCACCTGTTCGGGATTCAGTGCCCGAAACAGCGGCTTAAAGCCGCCGACGAGCGCATCCAGATCCAGGGCAGGCTTGGTACGGGCCAGCGGAATGGTTTGGCCGGGATTAAGTTTGGTGACCGCTCCCGCCCCCTCTTCGAGGGCCAGGTAGCGGCCCCCAAACAAGTTGTCGTAGCGGATGGCCGCCTGGCTTCCCTCGGTCAGTACGACTGACGTGTCAGCGGAGAACTCGACTCGGACCGTCGCGTCGGGATTGATGGCGATGTCTTGGACCTTGCCGACTTCCACGCCCGCGATGCGCACCAGGTCGCCCTTTTTGAGGCCGGATACGTTGGTGAACTCGGCGTTGTAGGTGGTGCCGGTGCCGAACCGGAACTGCGCGAAGATGGTCAGCAGCAAGAACGCGCCGAACGCGCAGACCGTCAAGAAGGCGCCGAGTCGCCATATGACGGGTCCTAGCTGGCTTCGCACTGTGTCCCTCCTGCTCGGTGTGGATCGGTAGCGGTCATGGCGCCGGCACCTGCCCAGGTGACGAGATGGGTTCGGGTGGCGTGGAATTGGGGGAGGCTGGTGGTACGCCGGGCCACAGCGGCACACCCCCGGGGCCGTAGAGGGCCGCCCCGTAAGGCGTGCCGCCAGGATTGGGTCCGACTGCTGGACCGGGGATGCATTGGCGGATGCTGGGCGGTTGGGGGATAGCCCGGGTAACGGGCAGGTAGTCGATCCAGCAGGGATGCCCGATGCCCGGGTTGGGCCGGATATCGAGCCCGGTTCCCCACCCGGTGTTGGTGATCAGCTGACGTACTGGGAAATTTTTCGTGGGATCGGGCAGAGATCCGCAGCCCGGCTTGCCGCCGGGTCCACCTTTGGCCGCCACAATGGGCAGATTGTCGGGGTAGGCGTAGGGGTCATTACCTAGCAGAAGCGCAATGTCGAAGTCGAAGCCCTGCCCGCTGGTACCGCCGCCGTACGCTGAGCGGCCCCCGTTGTCGAGGAACCACTGGGCGCCCTGCAACATGCAGGTGTACTCGGGGTTGTAAGTCAGCAGTAAGTTCGTGGTCGGCTCCCAAGTATTGATGGCGCCGACGAGACTGTCTCTGCTGGTGCCCAGCAGATTGGTTCCGGTCTTTGACAGGCCGATGGCATTGAGCAGCAGGGAATCTAGTGCCGAGGAGTGGTTGGTGACGGTGGTGCTGGTTGTACTCGCGGCGTTCAGGATCGTCAGGATGTCCGGGGCGGCTGCAGCGTAGGTGTCGTTGAGGTCTTTGAATGTGCGCCAGTCATCACGAAGGGTTTCGTTGCGGGAGTTGAGTGCCTGCAACACCTGATTGAGGTCGCTGGTCGCCTCACCCATTCGTTGCCCTTGTCCACGGACCCCCTCGGCCACGGCGGTCAAGACGGCGTTGAGCTTGAGCGGATCGACCATTTTGAGGAGGTCGACGACATTTTCGAACACGGTGTTGATCTCGGTGCTGGAATTCTCCGACCGCAGCACTGTCCCTGGTGCCAGGCGTGCAGCGCTTGGGTGTGGCGGAGGGACCAGCTCGACGAATTTCGCACCGAAGGCGGTCGTGGCCTTGATCTGGGCCTGCACATTGGCTGGGATGTAGCGGATCTGGTCGTGGTCGATGTCGAGTCGGAGGCTGACCTGGTCGTCGCCCGTGTTGCCGATGTCGCTGACGTGGCCGACTTGAACGCCGCGCAACAACACCTTGGCGCCGGGCTCCATCACGAGCCCGGCGCGATCCGATCTCAGCGTCACCGGCATGTAGGACTTGTAGGCTCCGCTGAAAGCCGCTGTGGTCATGAAGAGGAATGCGCCGATCGCGGCGAACAAAATCAGCGTCCACCACGCCGAGTGGAGTTCGCGTCCGCGCAGCCTGGATCTCATCGTTAGCCCGCTAGATGGAAGTTGCCGGACTGGCCATAGACGGCGAGGGTGATCATCACGATCACGACCGCGGCGACCACCATCGAAGTGCGTACCGCCCGGCCCACGGCTTCACCGACGCCGGCCGGCCCGCCGCTGGCGGTGTAGCCGTAGTAGGTGTGCACCAGCATGACCACGATCGTGATCGCCACGGACTGGAAGAACGACCAGATCATGTCGCGGGGATTGAGGAAGGTATTGAAGTAGTGGTCATACACCCCCGAGCCCTGCCCGTAGATGGAGGTAGTGCCCACTCGGGCGGCCAAGAAGGCCATCATCATCGCGACGCAGTACAGGGGGATCACCACGATCACGCCGGCGGCGACGCGGGTGGACGCCAGGTAGCTGATGCTGCGGATACCGATTACCTCAAGGGCGTCGATTTCCTCGTTGATCCGCATCGCCCCCATTTGAGCGGTGGCGCCGGCGCCGATGGTGGCCGACAGCGCGACCGAGGCGGTGCCCGGAACGATGAGCCGGACATTGAAGTACGACGAGGCGAACCCTGTGAGGGCTTCGATACCGACCGACGCCAACTGGTTGTATCCCTGCACCGCCACGAGCGCGCCCGTGGTCATGGTGAGGAAGGCGACGATGACCACGGTTCCGCCGATCACCGCGAGTGCGGCCGCCCCCAAACCCATTTGGGCGATCAGCCGCAGCAGCTCGGTGCGGTAATGAACAAGGGCATCCGGGATCGCCACTAATGTCCTGGCGTAAAACTGCGTCTGGGCTCCAATCCGGTTCCACCCGCTGGCCGTAGACGCGGCGCGACGCTGCAACCACGGGTGCACGCTCGCGGGAGCGGCGCCGGCGGGAGTGGGAGCGGTGTGTGTCATCGACATACCTCAGGACACTGTGAATTGGACGCCGACGGCGGTGACGATGACGTTGATGGCGAATAACACCATGAAGGTGAACACCACGGTCTCGTTGACCGCATTGCCGACACCGGCTGGTCCACCGCCCACCGAGATGCCCTTGTAGCAGGCAATGAGTCCCGCCGCCATGCCGAAGAGCGTTGCCTTGGCGAGTGACACCAGCACGTCGCCGGCACCGGTCAATGTGGTCAAACCCGTTATGAACGCGCCGGCCGAGACATGCTGGATATAGACGGTGAAAAAGAAGGCGCCCCCAAGGCCCACGATGGTCACCGCCGATGACAGCGCTAATGCCACGGTGGTCGCTGCCAGCACACGTGGGATTACCAAGGCCTGGATGGGGTTGATGCCCATCACCCGCAGCGCGTCGAGCTCCTCTCGGATGGTGCGTGCTCCCAGGTCCGCACACATGGCGGTGGCGCCCGCGCCCGAAACCACCAAAACGGTGACGATTGGGCCGATTTGGTTGACCGTGCCGATCGCTGCCCCGGTGCCCGAGAAATCTCCGGCGCCGATTTCGGTCAGCAATATGTTGAAGGTGAAGGTCAATAGCACTGCATAGGGCAGCGTCATCATCACCGCCGGCGCCACTGAGACCCGTGCTACGAACCAGCTTTGAAACAGATACTCCTTCCAGGCGAACGGCGGCCGAAACATCAACACGAAGGTGTCGAGCGACATGGCGAAAAATCCACCAACCGCGCGGACAGGCTTGGTGGCTACAGCCAACGAGGTCACGTTCTCCCCCTTCCTGGTCCACTTCGACCGGGAGCCGCGCACGGCGATCACCACGTCGTAATCAGTTCTGTCACAACCGTCTCTCGGCAGCGCGGGCCCACCCCTACCGCTTGGGCCCGATCGGCCGACATTGAACGAACGGTAATGGTGGGATTGCCGCCGCCGCGGCCACTAGAAGTGGCATATCGCTCCTCCTTCTGGGGCATTCAGCGAGGTGACGATCGGCTCTGGTAGCGATATCCTCGACGATGCCGGCAAACGTCACCGACTGGAATCGATGCCGACGTAACACGTGCCGACCGGTAGGCAGCTGCAGATTCTTGTCGCTCGGCAACACCTCCGTTCAACGATGGTCACGCGACAAGGGGGACGCGTTTCTTCACGAAGGCGATCGTCGGAGAAGGGTCATGGAGGAGGGCGAATCCCGGTTCACTATGGTTGCGGCGAAGTGCCTGCATGTGGGGGGATACAATGTCACACAGCGCACACTTCGGAGGTGAACCATCACGGTCGATCGACTCCCGCAGCGGCCCGCCGTGCGGATCCGCGATCCCGAACGCAAGGCGCGGATCATGGATGCTGCCGCAGATCTCTTCGCGCACAATGGGTTTCATGCCGTTTCGATGGCCCAGATCGGGGCGGCGGCGGGAATTACCGGATCGGGCGTGTACCGGCACTTTACAAGTAAATCCGCTGTGTTGGTGGCACTGTTTGATCGGGTTATCGATGAGTTGCTCCATGACGAGGAGCAAATCCTCAGTACCGTTTCAGATTTGGGCCAGGTGTTGGATCAGCTGATTGCCGGCCAGGTGCAATTCGTGGTGGGGGACCGTGAACTGGCGCAGGTTTATTACAACGAGATCAATAACCTCCCTGAGGAGGACCGCCGCCGACTACGCCGCAAGCAGCGGCTGTATCTCGAAGAATGGGTGCACGTGGTGAACGAAATGCGCACCGACCTCAGCGACAGCGAAGCCCGGACCGTCGTACACGCCGCAGTCGGCGCGATCCAATCACCGTTGTTCCACAACACCGGTTTGGCCGAGGACCGGTTGCGCGCCGTATTGACCGAGGCGGCTCGCGCCATCCTCGGTGTCGGCGCCTGACGCACCGGTCCGGCCGGTCGGCAGGAACGACGCCGCGAACCGCACGAGGACAACCGCGAAGCAGATGCTGACCAAGGTCGCCGCAACCACGAGCGCGGTTGAACTGTGCTGCGCGTGCAGCGCAATGATGGTCGGCCAACCGGCACCAAAGTTGGCGCCGAAGAAGGTGCAAGGAAACACGACAAACACGCCCAGCAACTGCCACCTGGCCGTCGCGTGCTTGCGCAGCTGGTCTGCGGCGATAGCGAAACACATCACCTGTGCCGCCTCCAGTACCCCGATTATCAAGGGGTAGTTGAAAATTCGCAGAACATGCGGGCCCCAGTAACTATACGCGCCGCCGTTGATGCCGAACATCTCAAATACACACGACATCGTCAATTCCACTCCGGCCCAGCGGAACAGCCCGGCCCGCGTGAGCGTTCCGCGGTGAGCCTCTCGGGCGATGAAGACCGCCGCACTTGCATACAGCACGGCATACCCGCTGTGCGTCCAGTTCGGTTGGGGAATATCGAAAGCCGTGAAATGCGTCCACATGCGGGGACCGGAATAGAAGTACAGCATCATCCCGATGTCGTACAGTGGTTCGGCCACCGCGCCGAGCATCGACGCCAGCACCATCAACACGTAGAACGGTGTGCGCTCACGGGCGCCCATGCGCACCGCCAGGCCGATTATCACGGCGGTCAATGCCCAGCTCGCGAAGGTCAAGATCGCTTGCGTCGTGAGGTTTAGGCTGTGATCGATCGGGGGCATAAATGCCGACGGTATACCCAGCTCACCTGCGGTGGGAGCCCATTTGGGAGGAATTGCCTCCCCCGTAGGGACGAGAAAGCCGCAGCAATCGAGCCGACCATGTCAGGGTGAGCGGCGTGTATGTTGACGCCAATATCGGTGGCGCTGTTGACGGAACCGCCGGCGCGAACCTCGAGGTGCTGGCCGAGCAAGTGGCGGCTGCCGAGAGTATGGGTTTCGACGGGGTGTGGTCCACGGAAGTAAGCCGGGATCCTTTCCTGCCATTGATGATCGCAGCCGACAGGTCAAGCACGCTGCGGCTGGGAACCGCGGTGGCAGTGGCGTTCGCGCGTAGCCCCATGACGATGGCGACCGTGGCCAATGACCTCAATACGTTCAGCCGAGGGCGGTTCGTGCTGGGCCTTGGGTCTCAGATCCAGGCACATATCGAACGCAGGTTCAGCATGCCCTGGTCGGCCCCCGCCGAGCGGATGCGTGAATACATCGCTGCGCTGCAGTCGATTTGGCGGTGCTGGTACGGCGGGGACGAACTTGACTTCCGCGGCACGCACTACCAGCACACCCTGATGACACCGATGTTCCGTCCGCAACCCAGCCCGTTCGGGCCGCCTTCGGTCGTGGTGGCGGCGGTGGGTCCCCGGATGACCACGGTGGCCGCGGAAGTCGCAGACGGGCTGTTGGTACACGGGTTCACCACCGCGCGTTACCTGCGCGAGGTAACCCTGCCGTTGATCAACAAAGGGCTCATGGTGAGCGGCCGCACCCGGACGCAGTTCACCACGACCTATCCCGGGCTCGTCGCCACCGGTGCGAACGAGAAGTCGCTGGTAGTGGCGATCCACCGAGTGCGCGACCAGATCGCCTTCTACGGGGCCACCCCGGCGTACCGGACTGTGTTGGATCTGCACGGCTGGGGAGACCTGCACCTGGAGTTGCATCAGCTGTCCCGCAGTGGCCGTTGGAAGGAGATGGCGCAGCTCGTCGACGACGACGTTCTTCATACGTTCGCCGTCGTCGGTGAGCCGGCCACGGTCGGCGCCGAGATCGATCGGCGATTCGGTGGCTTGATCGACAGGTTCACCGTCTACACCCCCTACCCGCTCAGCGGGGAAACCCTTGCTGATCTGGTCCGCGCCATCAAGGAAGCTGGCTAGGGGGAGTGGTTCATCAACACCGCGGATGGATGTGCTGCAGGAACGCTCCCCCGATGGGGCAATAGCTTTCCTCCCGAGGTTAGTCGTTGTGGCGGTGATCTGCCGATAGCGTCGGCGCTAGCCGTCCGCCGCAGTGCTACAAGGAGCAGTCCGTGAAATCTGTGCCCGCTGTTGACCTGTCCGAAATTTGCCTAGCCGACGATCGGGCAGAAGTCTAGCGATGTGGGGCCCCATGCCCGACGTCTTGGACCGGGTCTGTACCTATTACCGGGACTCGGTGGCGATCATCGACGGCGATCGCGCCATCACCTACCGGGAAATGAACCAGTGGCGCAACGAGATCGCACACGGCCTGATCGCACTCGGCGTCCAGAAGGGCCAACGTGTCGGCTTATTGATGCCCAACATGTTGGAGTTCATCCCCTGCCAACAGGCGATCTGGGCCACGGGGGCCGTCCTGGTCCAAATGGCAACGCGCGCCTCGGCGAGCACCTGGGCATCGAATCTGCGGGCGACCAAGGCCTCTACCCTGATTTTTCATGCGAAGTTCGACAGCGCGGTCGCCGAGATTCGTCACAGCGTACCTAGTTTGCGGACGCTCATCCGGGTCGGGGACACACCCCAGCACTCACAAGTCGCGCACGCCGTTGATTTCGCCGAGATGGTCGAGCAGCAACCCCATACCCGCCCGCCTGTCGACATCGACCCCGATGATGAGGCGTTCATATTGTTCACCTCAGGAAGCACGGGTGAGCCCAAAGGGGTAGTGAATTCCCATTACACCTGGGGCTATTACGGGATTTCGGCCGGTCTGGACATGGCCGACATCGGCTTCGGCGAGGTCTTCGCCCACGGGGCGCCGCTGACCCACTACTCCCAGGCCTTTGTGCTTCCGACGTTTGTCCGTGGCGGCACCAACGTCATGTTGCCCGCCATGGATATATCGACCCTGTTGACCAATATCGAGCGTCACCGAGTGACGGCCACCGCCGTCGTGCCGACGATCATCTATCTACTGCTCGATGATCCGCACCGAACCGACTTCGATCTGTCGAGTCTGAAAACGATGATCTACGCCGGCGGACCGATCGCGCCGGACCGACTACGGGCAGCGCTGGAGGCGTTCGGACCGATTTTCATCCAGACTTACGCGGGCACCGAGCAGGGATTCGTGTCATGCCTGCGTAAACACGAGCACCGCGCCGACACCCCGCTCTGGCGGGCGCGGTTGGCCTCGGCGGGGCGGCCCCTGGTCAACGTCGCGGTCGAGATCCGCGATGACACTGGTCGCCGACTGCATGTGGGTGAGGCCGGTGAAGTCTGCACCAGGCAACTCGGTCAAATGAAGTCCTACCTTGACCCTGCGCGGAACGCCGAGACGCTGCGTGACGGCTGGATCCACACCGGTGACGTCGCCCGCATCGATGACGACGGCTTTCTCTACATCGTCGACCGTAAGCGCGACATGATCGTCAGCGGCGGCTTCAATGTGTTCCCCCGGCAGGTCGAGGACGTGTTGACCACCCACGCCGCAGTGGCGCAAGCGGCCGTGATCGGTGTGCCGCACGAGAAATGGGGTGAGGCGGCTCTGGCCGTAGTCGTCACCAGGCCCGGGGCCGTCGTCGACGGACAACAGCTCATCGACCACGTAAAGGCTGAACTGGGCAGCGTGTGCGCACCCAAGACCGTGGTCTTTGCTGATGACCTGCCGCTCAACGCCACCGGCAAAGTCGACAAGAAACGCCTACGCGAACCGTACTGGCAGGCCCAGTCGCGTCAAGTCGGGTAAGCGAGACATCATCTCCACCAATGCCGTTCGTGCCAATCACGCGGTTGGCGCGGCGGATCCGCATGACTCGCAACCTCGACTGAATCGACCGGCGACGGCGCATCCCACAGATGGGCGAGATCACCGCGTCGGCTTCGCTGTTAGCGGATCAGTGAACTCGGTGGGCTGAAGCGGTCGCCGTACTTGGCGGCCAACTCGCGCGCCCGCGCCACGAACGCATCCTTGCCCACACCGTGTGGGCCGGAGTAGCCGACGATGAACTGCGCGCTGCCACCCGTCCACGAGGGGTAGCCAATGCCGGTCAGCGAGCCGATGTTGGCGTCGGCGGTGGAGGTGATCACACCTTCGTCAAAGCATTTTTGGGTTTCCAGCGCTTCAGCGAACAGCATTCGGTCGATCATGTCCTGCAAGGGCAGCCGCACCGACCCAGAGTTGAAAGTGCCCCGGAGACCGGGCCAGAGCTTGTCTCGGATGCCGTCGACGTAGTCATAGAATCCAGCACCGCTGAGCCGTGACGGACGGCCGCGTTCGATCATTGTCTCGATGACGGCCTCGCCGGGGTGCGCCTGGTAGGCGCCGCCGGCATCCTCGACAGCGGCGCGGGTGGCGATGGATACCTTGTGTAACAGTTCGAGGTTGAGCTCGTCGAGTAGCTGCAGCGGCGGGGCCGGGTAGCCGGCCTGCGAGCCGGCGTGCTCGATGCTGGCCGGTTCGACGCCCTCACCGAGCATCGCCAGCGCCTCGTAGATGAAGGTCGTGATGACGCGGCTGGTGAAAAAGCCGCGGCTGTCGTTGACGACGATCGGGGTCTTGCCGATGGCCAGGGTGTAGTCGAACACCCGGGCCAGTGCCTCGTCGGACGTCTTTTCGCCCCT
>NZ_LZJI01000103.1 GCF_001667775.1 Mycobacterium sp. E1747 | reverse complement strand
TTTGTGCTGGCAAGCTACGGAACTCGAGGTGATGTCGAGCCGTCGGTTGTGGTCGGGTCCGAACTGCAGCGGCGAGGTCGAACCCTACCTGACTGTCGGGCGTGAGCTGGTGCGGCGGGGACACGACGTGACGATGGCTGTCGCTCCCGAGATGGTCGACTTCGTCGAGTCGGTCGGACCGGCCGGCGTCGCGTATGGGCCGGAATTGAAGGCCGTCCTCGACCCGCACCGCGACTACTGGACTTACTGGTTCGAGAACCCTTGGAAGGTTCGGAAGCTCGACCGGATGTGGCGGGAAGTCGTGGAACCCCTCACCCTGTGCCGAGCGGAGGTCAGCAGGACGCTGACGTCCTTGGCAGACGGGGCCGCCCTGCTGCTCACCGGCATGAATTATGAAGACACGGCCGCGAACGTCGCGGAATACTGCGGGATTCCGCTGGCCACGCTGCATCACTTCCCCTGGCGGACCAACGGGGCGATCGTGCCCTTCCTGCCCGCGCCCGTGGGT
>NZ_LZJI01000102.1 GCF_001667775.1 Mycobacterium sp. E1747 | reverse complement strand
CGCAGAACGGAATGTGCCGCTGGACGCCAACGCCCCGCAGGGGGCGTTCACCGCCGCCCGGGCCGCCAAGGCCGCGGGCGTGCAGATCTCGACCATCTCCTTCGGGACGCCGTACGGCACCGTCGAATACGAGGGCGCCACGATCCCGGTTCCCGTCGACGACCAGACGCTGCAGAAGATCTGCGAGATCACCGACGGCCAGGCGTTCCACGCCGACAGCCTGGAATCGCTGAAGAACGTCTACTCGACCCTGCAGCGCCAGATCGGCTACGAGACCGTCAAGGGCGACGCCAGCCTGGCCTGGATGCTGCTGGGCGCGGTCGCGTTGGCCGGTGCGATCCTGGCCGGGCTGTTCCTGAATCGCCGGCTGCCCTCCTGAGCGATCAGACCGGCAGCCGCCGGTTGATCAGCAGCGCCAGCGCCGTCGCGATCAAGGCGGTGATCACGCCCAGGCGCAGCCACCCGGCGCTGCCCGGCCCCGGCACGGTCCGATAACCGATGTCCTTCTCGATGGCGTTGTAGCTCTTGTTGAGCTCGGCGATGTTGCTGGCGGTGTAGGACTGCCCGCCGGACAGCTTGGCGATGGTCTTCATGTGGTCCGTCGAGACCGGGACGGCGACGCGCTGCCCGTCCATCTCGATCTCGCCGGTCTTGGTGCCGAACGAGATCGTCGAAATGGGCACGCCCTCGTCGCGGGCCAGCCGCGCCGCCGTGTACGCCCCGTCGTGCGGGTCGCTGGGATTGGACGGCTTGTTCTCC
>NZ_LZJI01000101.1 GCF_001667775.1 Mycobacterium sp. E1747 | reverse complement strand
CTTGAATCCCCCTCGCAGGCAAGAATGATTCGCGATCTCATCGCCAGCGCCTGAGCGCTACTGGGCCGACGAGCCCACCCCTGCAACTGCTCACGTTCGACATCGGACAACACCACAGACACAGCAACAGGACCCGGCACACACCAAGCCTACTATCCGAAAGCGAATTAACGACTCACGACACTAGTGACTGACAGCCAGCGCAGCGACCACGCTGCTCACGAGGGCTCCGGTCGATCCGCGCAGGTGGTGGTAGAGCAGAGCGACAGCGCCGACCGGCTTAGTGCCCGCCGTCGCTGTCCCGCATGAAGGCGTCGACGACGTCGTTGAACTCGTTCGGATTCGCTTCCTGGATAAAGTGATTCGGTGAGGAAACGATGACGTGACGGCCCGCCAGCATGCGCGCCAGCGCCCGCCCGATCGAATCCTGGTTCGGTGTGTACCCTCCGGATATCACCAACACCGCAAGCTGTGCGTCGACGATGGTCTTGGCTGCCCTGGTCAACACTTCTGGTGTCGCCATCTGTGCCTGCAGCAGCGAGCAGCCAAGGCCGTGGGCGCGGCCGGGGTCCACTTCCAGCATCGCCGCAGATGGATTGGGGCCCCCGTTCGCGCCGGTGCCGAGACGCTGGGCGAAAGACCGGGCGAACTCAGCCGGCGTCTGGGATTCGAGCAGCGCATCGACCATGATCCGCGTGCCCTGCTGGACATCGGGGGCGGCCATACTTTCGGTGTCGGCGGCGACCATCGCCTGTAGCGCCGGCTCGATCAGGATCAGCGAGGCGACCGCTGCGGGACGCTGGGCCGCTGCGAGCAGCGCCACGGCACCGCCAAACGAGTGGCCGATCAGGTGGCTGCGGTCGCCCAGCAGTCCGGCGATCAGTTCGCCGTCGGTCTGCATGTCGTCAGGCCCGCGCGACGGGCTAGCCCCAAAGCCGGGACGGTCGACCAGATGGAGCCGCCATCCCCGATCGGCCAGCGGTCGCTGCCCGCCGAAATTCGCTGGGCCACCGCCGATGCCGCCCTGGACGCCACCGTGGACCAGCACGACGTCCGGCCCAGTGTCGCCCCAGTGGGTCACGTGTACCGGTAGGTCCGCGGCACCGTCGGGAATGGGCACCGGCGAGCACTGCCCGAGGAGTTTGCCCCAGCGTTCAGCGACCTCCCGGATCATTTCGAGCTCACTCGCATCTGTCACTGGTGATCTCCTGTTCTCGGGTCAGTCAGCCATTTGAGTCCGTCGCGCTTGATTTTTCGCTCGAGATCGGTGCCCCGTGTCGGCAATTCGCTGGCCAGTGGAAAGCCGCTCTTTTCCAAGATGTAGGCGAGGGCGGCGTATGGTCGCGGGTACTTGTCGAGCAGGTCGTGGTCGACCGCGATGGGTCCGCGCGGGAAGGTGAAGTTCGCGAAGTCATAAATCGCCTGTCGTACAACGATCTTCCAGGTACCAGCGCGGGCTTCCAACCGGTCATAGAGCCGGCAGTGCGCGCAGACGCCGACCTCAAGCTCGGCGTTCTCACCGATGATCATCGTGTTGGTCTCGGCTACCGTCCGGTCACCGTTGATCGTCGTCAGCGGCATCGACATCATGTGTTTGGTTTGAAAAGGCGATCGGCTCATCGCCTTTTCAGGCCTCAACAAATTCGATGGCGGTGCCGTTGAACCAAGAGACGTCGACCATCGCTTCGGGATGGAACAGGTCGCGTAGCGCGGTCCACTCACCGAGGTCGCGGTGCATCCAACCTTGGATGCGCTGCGCGATCACCAAGCGTGCGGCCGTCTGCGGGTCCCAGCCGGCGGCTGCCGAGGTCACCTCGGTCATGCGGTATCCGTTCGCTTCGGCTCAGGCAGACCGTCGGCGAGTTCGGTGAGGGCGTGGCGCAGCAGCGGCACCAGGGCGACCGGCGGGTCAGCCGCCAGGAAGGTGGTGATCGCCGCCTGAGTCGCGGCAGTAACGACCGCAGTCACTAGCCGCGGGTAGAGGTCCTTGTCCGCATCAGCTCCCACACGGGTCGCGACGGCTGCGGTGAACGGGTGGCCGTCGGACAGGGCATCGGCCAGAATGTCGCCTTTCAGCGCGGGCGCTCCGTAGATCAGCCGCAACTCGGCGATCGTCTTCCGGTCCGGCTGCGTGTGCCCGCGACCGGAGTTACCCCATTGTTCCAGCAGGGCTTCGATGATCGCCTCCCAAAGTGGCTCGCTGTTCGGGCGTTCCTCTAAGGCGAGGGCGGCGTGGCGCATTCGATCGACGTAGCGTGCCGTCAGGGCCGCGTACTTGCTGTCGAAGTAATTGTTGAAAGTGCGCGCGGAGACGTTCGCGGCGGCGGCGATGTCTTCGACCCGCAGCTCGTCGAGCCCGCGTTCGAGCGCCAACCGCGCCGCCGCTGCGGCAAGCGCGTCGCGGGTCTGCAGTTTCTTGCGTTCGCGCAGGCCGTGCCGCGAGCGCTTCGGTGATGAGGTGTCGATGCACGCCAGAATAGCGAAAACTGCGGAGCGCGCAAGTTTGCGTTTAGCGCAAGTTTGGGGACCGCCGAACTGTTCACTCGCTGCCCGTTCGCCGGTGGAGCCTCGGCGGTAGGGCAGTTGACACCGCCACGCAATTGTCGTACGAATGAGACATGGCGGCGCCTATGTCTCATAGTGCACCGGTCGTGTTCGAGTTGGCCACCGCGGACACCTGGCCGGATCCCTGGCCGATGTACCGGGCGCTTCGTGATCACGATCCGGTGCACCACGTCGTCCCGGCCAAACGACCCGAGCACGACTACTACGTGCTGTCGCGGCACGCCGACGTATGGGCCGCGGCGCGCGATCACGAGACGTTCTCCTCCGCCCAAGGGTTGACGGTCAACTACGGCGACCTGGAAATGATTGGGTTGCAGGACAATCCGCCGTTCGTGATGCAGGATCCGCCGGTGCACACCGAGTTTCGGAAACTCGTCTCGCGCGGCTTCACGCCACGACAGGTGGCGGCCGTCGAGCCCAAGGTGCGCGAATTCGTCGTCGAGCGCATCGAGCGACTGCGCGCCGCCGGCGGCGGCGACATCGTCGCCGAGCTGTTCAAACCGCTGCCGTCGATGGTGGTCGCGCACTACCTCGGGGTGCCCGAAGCTGACCGGGCGCAATTCGACGGGTGGACGGACGTCATCGTCGCAGCCAACACCGCCGAAGGCGGCGTGGCCGCGGCGCTGGAAACGGTGGGCGATGCGGTCGGGTCGATGATGGCCTATTTCACTCAGCTGATCGAGCGCCGCCGAACGGAGCCCGAGGACGACACCATCTCGCATCTGGTGGCCGCCGGGGTGGGCGCCGACGGTGACATCGCCGGCACGCTGTCGGTGCTGGCGTTCACGTTCACCATGGTGACCGGCGGCAACGATACCACCACCGGAATGCTGGGCGGCTCAATGCCTTTGCTGTATCAGCGGTCCGACCAGCGGCGGCTGCTCGTGAACGATCCGGGGTTGATCCCGGACGCGGTCGAGGAGCTGCTGCGGCTGACGTCGCCGGTGCAGGGCCTGGCCCGCACCACGACCCGCGACGTGACTCTTCACTACACCACCATCCCTGCCGGTCGCAAGGTGCTGCTGCTGTACGGGTCGGCCAACCGAGACGAGCGCCTATATGGGCCGGACGCGGGCGAACTCGACGTCACCCGTCGCCCGCGCAACATCATGACCTTCAGCCACGGCGCCCACCATTGCCTCGGCGCGGCGGCGGCGCGCATGCAATCCCGTATTGCCCTAACCGAATTGCTCTCCCGCTGCCCGGATTTCGAGGTCGATGAGTCCGCGATCGTCTGGTCGGGCGGCAGTTATGTGCGGCGTCCACTCTCCGTACCGATTCGGGTGAAGTCCTGATGCCGAACGACTGGCTGGGCGCGCACCGCAGCGAGGCCGCCGCGGACCGGATCCTCGACGCGGCCGAGCGGCTCTACACCGAACGCGACCAGGCTTCGATCGGCATGAACGAAATCGCCAGGGCGGCAGGCTGTTCCCGCGCAACACTATACCGGTACTTCGAGAACCGGGAGGCTCTGCGGACGGCCTACGTGCATCGCGAGACCCGCCGGCTGAGCCGCGCGATCAAGGAGCAGATCGGCTCCATCGATGAGCCCCAGGAGCGGCTGGTCGCCAGCATTACCGCCACGCTGCGGATGGTTCGTGGCAGCCGCGCATTGTCTTCGTGGTTCGCCGTCAGCCGGCCGCCGATCGGCGCGGAGGTGGCCGGGCAGTCGGAGGTGATCACCGCGCTGGCCGCCGCGTTCGTCGGCTCGCTCGGGCCCGAAGATCCCGCGATCGTGGAGCGCCGAGCCCGCTGGGTGGTGCGCGTGATCACCTCGCTGCTGCAGTTCCCGGGTCGAGACGACGCCCACGAGCGGGCGATGATCGAGGAGTTCGTCGTCCCGATCGTGACGCCGGTCTCCGCCCGGGGCTAGCGCGCCGGCTCAGGTCCGCACGCGGGTGAAGCGGTGCAGCAGCCAGGCCAACGGAACCGTCACCAACATCGTCGCGAGGAACAGGTTCAGCATCGAGCCGGTGTAGACGTGGGCGCGAACGATGTAGACCATGGCGAATTCCATGGTGATCAGGTGGATCAGGAAGATCTCGTAGGAGATCTCCCCCAGCCACACCATCGGCCTCGTCGCCAGCAGCCGCCAATACCAGCCCCGATCTCCCAGCGCCAGCGGCGCGACGGCGAGGGCGGCGATCACGGCGTAGAAGCAGGTCTTGAACAATGCCTCGCTCAGCGTCGCCGGCGACGTCGTGGGCGCGCCGGCGATGGGCGTGGAGACGATGAAATAGCAGACGACGGCCAGCGGTATCGCCACAAACGCGTAGCCCCGCACCCCCATCGCCTGCAGGACGGCCAGCAGCATTCCGGCCAGGAACCAGGCCAGGTAGGTCGGCAGCCACAGCCGCGCGCCGTCGGGAAACCAGTGATCGGTGTGCACGAGCACGAGCCAGGCGGGGCTGATCAGCATCAGCCCGATCAGCGCCGCCAGCAGCAGTCGCGGCTGCCACCGGCGGCGGCAGACGAGCACCAACAGCACGTAGGCCAGCAGCGGGAGCAGCACGTAGAACGACGCTTCCACCGCGAGGCTCCACATCTGGGTCAGGCCCTGGTGCAGGTACTTGCCCAGATAGCCGTTGCAGTAGATCTGCGTCAGGGTGAGGTTGCGCGCCAGCCCGAGCCAGGTGTGCCCGGGATTGGGTCCGGCCTCGCGGAAGTGGTACAGCACGTAGGCGAACAGCACGGTGATGACGTAGGCGGGCATGATGCGCCGGACTCGGTGCCACGCATAGCGACTCAGCGACGGCGGCGGCCCGCCGGTGGCGGCGGACTTCAACCACGGGCGGAACAGCAGGAAGCCGGACAGCACGAAAAAGATCGGCACGCCGATCTCCAGCCGGGAGCCGACCAAGCCCCAATAGCCGTGGGTGTACTTGCCGGTGGTGTAGGCCGCGTGGGTGCCCACGACGAGCAGGGCTGCCACGGCGCGGATTCCGGTCAGCGACGCCACCCGGTCGACGTGGGCGGTCTGTTCGAGTCCGCCTTGGGCGTCTTGTTCTTCCGACAGGGTCATCCCGGGTATTTCCTGCGGGGCTTGTGACCCTCACGGCTGCGCGGCTTGGACGCCGACCGGTCCGGCTGAAGGTTGATCAGCACCCCCGAAATGCGCGTGTGTTCAAGTTTCTTCAGCGTCGACTGGGGCAGCTTGGCCGGCAACTCGACCAGGGAGAAGTCCGGGCCGATGGCGATGTGGCCGAAATCGCTGCGGTGCAGGCCGCCCTCGTTGGCGATGGCGCCGACGATCGCGCCCGGGCCGATCTTGTGCCGCTTGCCCACCGCGATCCGATAGGTGGCGAACGACCGGTCCTGCCTGGGCCGTTCGGGACGCTCCCGGCGTTCGGTGTGCCGCTCCCGTCGCTCGCGCGGCGGCTCGGGCGCCATCAGGAACTCCTCGCCGTCGCGGGACTGCACCGCCAGCGCCGCCGCTATGTCGGCCAGTGGGACGTCGTGCTCGCGTTCGTAGTCCTCGACCAGCTTGCGGAACAGATCGATGCCCGGACGGCCCAGCGCGTCGGTGATGGAGTCGGCGAACTTCGCCACCCGCTGGGCGTTGACGTCCTCGACGGTGGGCAGCTCGGACTCGGTAAGCGTTTGCCGCGTTGCCTTTTCGATCGCCTTGAGCAGGTGGCGCTCCCGAGGCGACACGAAAAGCAGCGCGGTCCCGGACCGCCCGGCGCGGCCGGTGCGGCCGATGCGGTGCACGTAGGACTCGGTGTCGTGCGGGATGTCGTAGTTGAGCACGTGTGAGATGCGCTCGACGTCGAGCCCGCGGGCGGCCACGTCGGTGGCGACCAGGATGTCGATGCCGCCGTCCTTCAGCGCGGCGACGGTCCGCTCACGCTGGCCCTGCGGGATGTCGCCGTTGATGGCGGCCGCGGAAAAGCCGCGGGCCCTGAGCTTTTCCGCGACTTCCTCGGTGGCCTGCTTGGTGCGCACGAAGACGATCATCGCCTCGAACGGCTCGACTTCCAGCACCCGGGTCAGCGCGTCCATCTTGCGTGGACCGGCGACCTGGATGTAGCGCTGCGAAATGTTCTCCGCGGTGGCGGTTTTGGCTTTGGTGGTGACCTCGAGCGGGTCGTGCAGGTACTTGGTGGTGAGCTTGCGGATCGCGGCAGGCATGGTCGCCGAGAAGAGGGCGACCTGCTTGTACTCCGGAGTTTCGGAGAGGATCCGTTCGACGTCCTCGGCGAAGCCCATCGTGAGCATCTCGTCGGCCTCGTCGAGCACCAGGTAGTCGACCCGTGACAGATCCAGGGTCCCGCGCTCGAGGTGGTCGATGACCCGGCCGGGTGTCCCGACCACCACCTGGGCGCCGCGTTTGAGCCCGGCCAGCTGCACGGTGTAGGAGGAGCCGCCGTAGATCGGCAGGACGTGGATCTTCGGCAGATGGGCTCCGTAGCGACTGAACGCCTCGGCCACCTGCAGCGCCAACTCCCGGGTGGGCGCCAGTACCAGAGCCTGGGTCGCCTTACTGGTGACGTCGATCCTGGACAGGATCGGGATGGCGAACGCCGCCGTCTTGCCGGTGCCGGTCTGCGCCAGCCCGACAACATCAGAGCCCGCCATCAGCGCCGGAATCGTCGCGGCCTGGATCGTGGTGGGTGACTCGTAGCCGACGTCGGCGATCGCCCGCAAGACGGCGGGATGGATCTGCAGGTCGGCAAACGTCGTAGAGGCAGCCTCGGGCGAACTGTCCGGGAGGGTCATCGTCCATGGAGTCTAGTGGTGACCGCGAGCTCAGCGAAGCGAGCGCTGCGGGTCGCCATCATCGGGCCCCGCGGCCGTGGCCAGATCGTCGGCGGGGGAACCACCCGCTCGCGGGGCCCTGAGCGCGGTGGGCCCGTGATGATGAGCACAGCCGCGCCCGGCCCGGGCCATGCCTGTCACCCCTGCGCGACGGATGACGGTACGGTGCCCGATGTGTGGTCGCTACCCCGCCGTACCGAGCCACTGACCGGCTCGGCCGTTGTCGCGTTGATCGCCTTCACGTTGACCGGCTGTGGTTCGGGAGACTCCACCGTCGCCAAGACGCCGCAGGCCACGACGACGACCGAGACCCCGTCCATCACCGCCCCGGCCCAGCCTTCCGGTACCGCCGCGCCGCCCGGCGGCAACGCCCCGCCGGCCGACCCGTGCGCGGTCAACCTCGCCTCGCCCACCATCGCCAAGGTGGTCTCCGAGTTGCCGCGCGACCCGCGCAGCCAGCAACCCTGGAACCCGGAGCCGCTGGCGGGCAACTACAACCAGTGCGCGCAGCTGTCGGCGGTGATCATCAAGGCCAACACCAACGCCGTCAATCCCACCACCCGGGCGGTGCTGTTCCATCTCGGGCAGTTCATCCCCCAAGGGGTGCCCGACATCTACGGGTTCAACGGCGTCGATGCGGCGCAGACCACCGGCGACACGGTCGCGCTGACCTATCCCAGCGGCATCAACGGCTTGAACACCGACGTGCGGTTCCACTGGAACGGCAACGGCGTTGAGCTGATCGGTAACGGTCCGGGACACTAGGCGGAGCCGGGTTTTCGTCGGTTCCCTCACCTACAGTTGCTGCTGTGTTCGTCACCGGCGAGAGCATCGTGTACAGCGCCTCGGACCTCGCCGCCGCCGCCCGCTGCGAGTACGCGTTGTTGCGGGATTTCGACGCGAGGCTGGGCTGGGGCCCGGCCACCACGGTCGAGGACGACCTTCTCGCGCGGACCGCGGCCCTCGGGGCCGACCACGAGCGCCGTGAGCTGGACCGGTTGCGCGGCGAGTTCGGCGATGGCGTCGCGGTCATCGGCCGCCCGGCCTTCACGCCCGCGGGCCTCGCGGCGGCGGCAGAGGCGACGCGGCGCGCCATCGCCGGCGGCGCGCCCGCGGTCTATCAGCCCGCCATGTTCGACGGCCGCTTCGTCGGCTTCGCCGACTTTCTGGTGCGCGACGGCGAGCAATACCGGGTCATCGACACCAAGCTGGCCCGTTCGGCCAAGGTCACCGCGCTGTTGCAGCTGGCCGCCTACGCCGACGCGCTGGCCGCCTCGGGCGTCCCGGTGGCGCCCGAGGCCGAACTGCACCTGGGCGACCAAACCGTCGCGCGTTATCGGGTCCACGACCTGATTCCGGTTTACCGTTCCCAGCGGGCGCGGTTGCAGCTGCTCCTCGACGAGCACCACGCCGGCGGCGCCGCCGTTCGCTGGGCGGACGACGGCGTGGGCGCGTGTTGGCGTTGCCCGGTGTGTACCGAACAATTGCGAGCCACCGACGACCTGCTACTGGTCGCCGGCATGCGAGTGGGCCAGCGGGACAAGCTGATCGAGGCCGGCATCACCACGGTGTCCGGGCTGGCCCGGCACGCCGGCCCCGTGCCGGACCTGGCGCCCGTCGCGGTCGACAAGTTGACCGCCCAGGCGAGACTTCAAGTCCGCCAACGCGAAACCGGCACACCGCGGTTCGAGATCGTCGACCCCCAGCCGCTGGCGCTGCTGCCCGAACCGGACCCGGGCGACCTGTTCTTCGACTTCGAGGGCGATCCGCTGTGGACCGTCGACGGCAACCAGTGGGGCCTGGAATACCTGTTCGGTGTGCTGGAGGCCGGTCCCGCCGGCGCCTTTCGGCCGATATGGGCACACAACCGGATGGAGGAACGCAAGGCACTGACCGATTTCCTGGCGATGGTCGCCAAGCGCCGCAAGCGCCGGCCGAACATGCACATCTACCACTACGCGCCATACGAGAAGACCGCGTTGCTGCGGCTCGCCGGCCGCTACGGCGTTGGCGAGGACGAGGTTGACGAGCTGCTGCGCAGCGGCACCCTGGTCGACCTCTACCCCCTGGTACGCAAGAGCATTCGAGTGGGCGCGGAGTCGTTCAGCCTGAAGGCGCTGGAGCCGCTCTACATGGGGGCGCAGCTGCGCTCGGGTGACGTCACCACGGCCACCGGCTCGATCACCTCCTACGCCCGGTACTGCGAGCTGCAGGCAGATGGACACGGTGACGACGCCGCCTCCGTGCTCAAGGAGATCGAAGACTACAACCACTACGACTGCCGCTCGACCCAGGAACTACGCAACTGGTTGATGTTGCGCGCATACGAATCCGGCGTCGTGCCGGTCGGCGCCCAGCCGGTACGGGGCGGCAACACCGTCGAGGACCGCGACCAGTTGACGACGACTCTCTGCACATTCATCGGCGACACCGCCACCAGTGGGCGCACGCCGGAGCAAACCGCGGTGGCGCTGCTGGCCGCGGCGCGCGGCTACCACCGGCGCGAGGACAAACCGTTCTGGTGGGCCCACTTCGATCGGTTGAACTTCCCCGTGGAGGAATGGTCGGACAACACCGACGTCTTCGTCGCGGAGCACGCGTCGGTCAGCGCGGACTGGAACACACCGCCCCGCGCGCGCAAGCCGCAGCGACGGGTGCGACTGCGCGGCGAACTCGCACGCGGCGAGTTGATGACCGACGTCTTCGCCCTCTACGACCCGCCGGCCCCGGCGGGTATGTCCGACGATCCCGACCGGCGCGCGGCCGGACGCGCGACGGTGATCGCCGCCGACGATCCGGCGCTGCCCACCGAAGTCACCATCGTGGAACGAGTGGGCAACGACGGCAAGCCCTTTGATCAACTCCCGTTCGCGCTCACCCCCGGCCCGCCGATTCCGACGACCGCGCTGCGGGACTCGATCGAGTCCACGGCCGCCGCCGTGGCCGCCGGCTTGCCGCGGCTACCTCGCACCGGCGCCATCGACATCCTGCTGCGCCGCGCGCCGCGCACGCGTAGCGGCTCCGCACTGCCCCGCGGCGCCGAGACCCCGGACATCGCAGCCGATATCACCGCCGCCCTGCTCGACCTGGACTCGTCGTACCTGGCCGTGCACGGGCCGCCGGGCACCGGCAAGACACACACCGCCGCGCGCGTGATCCAGCGCCTGGCGACCGACCATTGCTGGCGGATCGGCGTTGTGGCGCAATCGCATGCCACGGTGGAGAACCTGCTGGACTGTGTCATCGACGCCGGGCTGGACCCGCTGCGAGTGGCGAAGAAACGCAACGACCACCGTGCCCCGCGCTGGCAGGAGATCGACGGCACCGCCTACGCCGCGTTCATCGCCGATACCCCCGGCTGCGTAGTGGGCGGCACTGCATGGGATTTCGCGAACGCCAACCGGGTGCCGCCGGGCGGCCTCAACCTGCTGGTGATCGACGAGGCCGGCCAATTCTGTTTGGCCAACACCATTGCCGTCGCCCCGGCCGCCGCCAACCTGTTGCTGCTCGGCGATCCCCAGCAGCTGCCGCAGGTGAGCCAGGGCACCCATCCCGACCCCGTCGACACGTCGGCGCTCGACTGGCTGGTCGACGGCCAGCGCACCCTGCCCGACGAGCGTGGGTATTTCCTGGACCGCTCCTACCGCATGCACCCGGCCGTCTGCGCCGCGGTCTCCGCGCTGTCCTACGAGGGCAGGCTGCACCCACACGAGTGCACCGCCGCCAGATTCCTCACCGGATACCGGCCCGGCGTGCGGACGATCACGGTTGAGCACCACGGCAATTCGACCGAAAGTCCGGAGGAGGCCGACACGGTCGCCGAGGAGATCGATCGCCTGCTCGGCACGGCCTGGACCGACGAGCGCGGTACCCGAGCATTGACCGCCGCCGATGTGTTGGTGCTGGCGCCGTACAACGCTCAGGTGGCGCTGCTGCGCCGCCGGTTAACCGCCGCTGGCCTCGACGAAATCCGGGTCGGCACCGTTGACAAATTCCAGGGCGGGCAAGCGCCAGTGGTGTTCATCTCGATGACCGCCTCCACCGCGGACACGGTGCCACGCGGAATCTCATTCCTGCTCAACAGAAACCGGCTCAACGTCGCCATCAGCCGCGCCCAGTACGCGGCCGTCGTCGTGCGCTCGGAATCGCTGACCGAGTACCTGCCCGGCACGCCGGCGGGCCTGATCGACTTGGGCGCATTCCTGGCGCTGACCCAGACCGCCCCGGCGATCACCTAGTTGCCGGAGGAGTGGCGGCCGTAACCGGTGGGCTCGTCGTCGGGATCGCGGCCCGGGCGGTGAGCTCGCGGCGCGCCGTTCTGCTGCCGTGGCGGTGGTGCCAGCCGATTGCGGGGGGCGGACGGGGGGATCCGCGCCGACCGCTCGATGGCCGGACGGAAACGCTGGCGCCCGTCGACATGAGAGCCGTTGTGCGCGAACCCGATTGGCCGCGCGACGGGCGAGGGCGGGCGCGGGCGGGTGACCCGACCGGCCGGGGCCGCGGCGGACTCGGGTTCACGAAGCAGGATGAGTTCGACGTACTCGTCGTCGTCGTCGTAGTCGTCGTCAACCGCGTCGCCCGCCTCGCGACTCATGGCAGACGGCGCGAAGCCGACCAGGAACAGCGCGGCCACGATCCCGAACAGCGCGATGAACGCGGGCAACAGGACCGACTGAGACATCGCGGCCGCGAACGGGTCGCGCAGAAACGCGGGCAGTTGCAGGGTGGGGGGCGCCTCGTCGCCGGCGCCAGGGGACGGCTGCGCCGGCATCTCGGCACCGATCCGCGCGGTCATGAATGCGGCCATGCCGGCGCTGCCCAACACCGCGCCGAGCTGGCGAACGGAGTTGTACACCGCCGAGCCCGCGCCGGCCAGGCTCGGCGGCAGGTTGCGCGTCGCGGTGGCGGTCAGCGGCGACCAAACGAACGCTATCCCAACGCCCATCGCGAAGAACGGCAACACCAGCCGCCAGATCGGCGTCGCCGGCGACATCTCGAACGTGAGCCAGGTCAGTGCGATCGCCAGCACCGAGAACCCGAAACCGAGGACCGGCCGCGGATGGTATCGGTCGACCATCCTGCCGACGAACGGCGCGAACACACCGTTGGCGATCGCCATCGGCGCGATCAGCAGGGCCGAGCGCGTCGGCGACAGCCCGCAGACAGCCTGCGCGTAGAACGTCAGCGGCAGCATGATCGCCGTCGAGACGAACGAGATGATGGCCACGCCGACGTTGCACAGGCCGAAGTCGCGGTCGCCGAAGATGCGCATTGGGATTAGCGGCTCGTCGGCGTTCATCAACTGCCAGAACACGAAGACCGTCATGAATCCGAACCCGGCGACGATCATCGCCCAGATCCACGGTTCCCAGTGCGCGGCCTGGCCCTGCTGCAGGCCGAACACGATCAGGAACATGCCCGCACCGGACAGCGCGACTCCCACCACGTCGAACCGGTGCGACTGCGTGGGCAGCACGGGGACCAGCCAGTACGCGAGTGCCAGTCCCAGCACGCCGACGGGGACGTTGACGAAGAAGATCCACTGCCAACCCAGTCCGTCGACCAGCAAGCCGCCCACCAGGGGGCCCACCAGGCTTGCGACGCCGGCGGTGGCGCCCCACAGGCTCACCGCAACGCCGCGGCGCTCCGGCGGGAAGATCCGGGTGATCGTGGACAAGGTCTGTGGCGTGAGCACCCCGGCGCCCACCCCTTGGACGACCCGGGCGGCGATCAGCATGGCGGCACTGCCCGAGAGCCCGCACCACACCGAGGCGACGGTGAACACCACCAGCCCGATCAGGTACATGTTCTTGGGGCCGAACCGGTCACCGAGCCGCCCGGCCACCAGCAGTACGACGGCATAGCCCAGCAGGTAGGCGCTGGTGACCCAGATCACCGTGTCGTAGCCGATGTGCAACCTGGTCATGATCGTCGGGTTCGCGATAGCGACGATCGTCGAGTCGACGATGATCATGAAGAAGCCGATCATCATCGCCCAGAGCGCGTTCCAGGGCTTCTGCGATTGCGGCGAGTTCTGGATGAGGAAGTTCCGACGCTTGGCGTGGGGTGGGTGCGGCGCCGCGCGCCCGGTTCCGCCGGCCGACGGAGGCGTCGCCGTGGCCATTTCCCCACCTCGTTTCAGCTTCGGACGATGCGTGCCTACCCGGGCCTGCCGATCGATCGGTCGGGACCATCACGGACGTCCAGCCTGCATTATTGCCGCTGCGGCGATTGCGGGCAGCCACGGATCCGATCCGGGGTACACCACCCCTGAGCTTTCGTGTTCGGGCGGTGTTCGGCTGCGGGCACGTTAGCCTGGTAGGACGCCATTTCAGGAGAGGCAAGATGCGGGCCCGACGGAAGCGGTCTTCGAACCGGTTTTTTAACATGTCGCACGCGGATGAGGCACCGATGCCCACCCACGGCCGGCCCAAGGCGTCCGCGCGGGCATTGGCCCAGGTCATCGAGCGAAGCTCGCGGATCCAGGGCCCGGCCGCCGAGGCCTACGTGTCCCGGTTGCGCAACGCTCACCCGAACAGCAGCCCCGCCGACATCCTCGCCAAGCTGCAGAAGCGCTACGTGGGCATGGTGACGGCGAGCGGCATGGCGGTGGGCGCGGCGGCGACCATCCCGGGCATCGGCACGCTGAGCGCGCTGTCCGCCGCCGCGGCCGAGACGGTCACCTTTCTGGAGGCCACCGCGTTTTTCGTGCTGGCCGTCGCAGTGGTGTATGACATTCCCGCCGACCACCGGGAACGGCGCCGCGCCCTGGTGCTGTCCGTGCTGGTCGGCGACAACAGCAAAGAAGCAGTCACCCAGCTGCTCGGGCCGGCCCGCACCAACGGCGGCTGGATTTCCGAAAGCGTGGCCGCGGTGCCGCTGTCGTCGATGTCGCGGCTGAACTCGCGGTTGCTCAAGTCATGGCTCAAGCGGTACACGCTACGCCGCGGCGCTTTAGTTTTCGGCAAGCTGCTGCCGGTGGGTATCGGCATCGTGGTCGGGGCCGTCGGCAACTACTTTGCCGGCAGGAAGATCGTCCGCAACGCCTACCGCGCGTTCGGCACGCCACCGGCCCGCTGGCCGCGGGCGCTGCACCTGGTGCCGCCCTTCCACGAAGCCGGCTAGCGAACGGACTTCCCCGTCCTACCCCCGTCTCCCTGGCGAATTACTGGCGAGAGGCTAGCCTTTATAGGGCGGGAACGTTGAGCATCGCCACTGGTGTGACATGCTCCACATCCCGGGTTCGAAAAATGTGCAGGCGCCGCGCAACAGCGGTTAAATGCGCTTGCAGGACAGAGGAATTGAGGCGAACAGCGGTCGTGAGCAACATAAGTTCACCATTCGGGCAAAACGAATGGCTGGTCGAGGAGATGTACCGCAAGTTTCGCGACGACCCCTCCTCGGTCGATCCGAGCTGGCACGAGTTCCTGGTCGACTACAACCCCGAGCCGACCGGCGAGTCCCCGTCGAGCGGCGCGGCCGCCGGCGACGGCCAGGCCGCCGCGAGCGCCCCCAAGGCAGCGCCCGCGCCGCCCGCGACCCAGACCGCCGCGCCCACCAAGCCCGTGAGCAGCTCCGGCAACGGCGCGCCCGCCGCCGCGCCCGCCAAAGCCAAGGCCCCGACTCCCCCGCCGGCCGAAGGTGACGAGCTGCAGACGCTGCGCGGCGCCGCGGCCGCCGTCGTCAAGAACATGTCCGCCTCGCTGGACGTGCCGACCGCCACCAGCGTCCGCGCCGTTCCGGCCAAGCTGCTCATCGACAACCGCATCGTCATCAACAACCAACTCAAGCGCACCCGCGGCGGCAAGATCTCCTTCACTCACCTGCTCGGCTACGCCCTGGTGCGGGCGGTCGAGCAGTTCCCGAACATGAACCGGCACTACGCCGAGATCGACGGCAAACCCACCGCGGTCACCCCGGCGCATACCAACCTCGGCCTGGCCATCGACCTGCAGGGCAAGGACGGCAAGCGTTCCCTGGTGGTCGCCGGGATCAAGGGTTGCGAATCCATGCGGTTCGCGCAGTTCGTGACCGCGTACGAAGACATCGTGCGCCGGGCCCGGGACGGCAAGCTGACCGCCGAAGACTTTGCCGGCGTGACGATTTCGCTGACCAACCCCGGCACCATCGGCACCGTGCACTCGGTACCGCGGCTGATGGCCGGCCAGGGCGCCATCATCGGCGTGGGCGCGATGGAATACCCCGCCGAGTTCCAGGGCGCAAGCGAGGAGCGCATTGCCGAGCTGGGCATCGGCAAGCTGATCACGCTCACCTCCACGTACGACCATCGGATCATCCAGGGCGCGGAATCGGGCGACTTCCTGCGCGCCATCCACGAGATGCTGCTGTCGGACGATTTCTGGGACGACATCTTCCGCGAGTTGAGCATCCCGTATCTGCCGATCCGCTGGAGCACCGACAACCCGGATTCGATCGTCGACAAGAACGCCCGGGTGATGGAGCTGATCGGGGCGTACCGCAACCGCGGCCACCTGATGGCCGACATCGACCCGCTGCGGTTGGACGGCAGCCGGTTCCGCAGCCACCCCGACCTGGAAATCCTCAACCACGGCCTGACGCTGTGGGACCTGGACCGCGTCTTCAAGGTCAACGGCTTCGCCGGTTGCGAGTACAAGAAGCTGCGCGACATCCTTGGCCTGCTGCGCGATGCGTATTGCCGCCACATCGGCGTGGAGTACACCCACATCCTGGACCCCGAACAACAGGAATGGCTGCAGCAACGGGTCGAGACCAAACACGTCAAACCGACGGTGGCCGAGCAGAAATTCATCCTGAGCAAGCTCAACGCCGCCGAGGCGTTCGAGACCTTCCTGCAGACCAAATACGTTGGCCAGAAACGCTTTTCGTTGGAGGGTGCGGAGAGCGTGATCCCGATGATGGACGCGGCGATCGACCAGTGCGCCGAGCACGGGCTCGACGAGGTAGTCATCGGCATGCCGCACCGCGGCCGGCTCAACGTGCTGGCCAACATCGTGGGCAAGCCGTACTCGCAGATCTTCAGCGAGTTCGAAGGTAACCTCAACCCCTCGCAGGCCCACGGTTCCGGTGACGTCAAGTACCACCTCGGCGCGACCGGCGTATACCTACAGATGTTCGGGGACAACGACATTGCGGTCTCATTGACCGCCAACCCGTCGCACCTGGAAGCCGTGGACCCGGTGCTCGAGGGGCTGGTGCGGGCCAAGCAGGACCTGCTGAACCGGGGCGCCCACGACGACGGCGACGAGAAGGCCTTCTCGGTGGTGCCGATGATGCTGCACGGGGATGCCGCGTTCGCCGGCCAGGGCGTTGTCGCCGAGACACTGAACCTGGCGAACCTGCCCGGTTACCGGGTCGGCGGCACCATCCACATCATCGTCAACAACCAGATCGGCTTCACCACCGCGCCGGAGTATTCGCGGTCCAGCGAGTACTGCACCGACGTCGCCAAGATGATCGGGGCGCCGATCTTCCACGTCAACGGCGACGACCCGGAGGCGTGTGTGTGGGTGGCGCAGCTGGCGGTGGACTTCCGCCAGAAGTTCAAGAAGGACGTCGTTATCGACATGCTGTGCTACCGCAAGCGCGGGCACAACGAAGGTGACGACCCGTCGATGACCAACCCCGCCATGTACGACGTCGTCGACATCAAGCGCGGCGTCCGCAAGAGCTACACCGAAGCGCTGATCGGCCGCGGCGACATTTCGATGAAAGAGGCCGAGGACGCGCTGCGCGACTACCAGGGCCAACTGGAGCGCGTGTTCAACGAGGTCCGGGAGCTGGAGAAGCACGGCGTGCAGCCGAGCGCATCGGTCGAGGCCGACCAGCCCGTCCCCGCGGGCCTGGCCACCGCCGTCGACAAGGCGCTGCTGTCCCGCATCGGGGACGCCTTCCTAGCCCTGCCGGAAGGCTTCAGCGTGCACCCGCGCGTGCAGCCGGTGCTGGAAAAGCGCCGGGAGATGGCCTACGAGGGCAGGATCGACTGGGCGTTCGGGGAGCTGCTGGCTCTGGGTTCGCTGGTGGCCGAGGGCAAGCTGGTGCGGCTGTCGGGCCAGGACACCCGGCGGGGCACCTTCTCGCAGCGGCATTCGGTGATCATCGACCGCAACACCGGCGAGGAGTTCTGCCCCCTGCAGCTGCTGGCGACGAACCTCGACGGCACTCCCACCGGGGGCAAGTTCCTGGTCTACGACTCACCGCTGTCGGAGTACGCCGCCGTCGGCTTCGAGTACGGCTACACCGTGGGCAACCCGGACGCCTTGGTGCTGTGGGAGGCGCAGTTCGGCGACTTCGTCAACGGCGCTCAGTCGATCATCGACGAGTTCATCAGCTCCGGCGAGGCCAAATGGGGTCAACTGTCCAACGTGGTGCTGCTGCTGCCGCACGGCCACGAGGGCCAGGGCCCGGACCACACCTCCGGCCGCATCGAACGCTTCCTGCAGCTGTGGGCGGAGGGGTCGATGACGATCGCGATGCCGTCCACCCCGTCCAACTATTTCCACCTGTTGCGCCGGCACGCCCTCGACGGTGTCCAGCGGCCGCTGATCGTGTTCACGCCGAAATCGATGTTGCGCAACAAGGCCGCCGTCAGCGACGTCAGGGACTTCACCGAGATCAAGTTCCGCTCGGTGCTCGAGGAGCCGACGTATGAAGAGGGCATCGGCGACCGCAGCAAGGTCACCCGAATCCTGCTGACCAGCGGGAAGATCTACTACGAGCTGGTGGCGCGTAAGGCCAAGGACAACCGGGACGACGTCGCGATCGTGCGGATCGAGCAGCTCGCCCCGCTACCCAAGCGCCGGCTCGACGAGACGCTGGACCGCTACCCCGGTGCCAGGGAGTTCTTCTGGGTGCAGGAGGAGCCGGCCAACCAGGGCGCGTGGCCGCGGTTCGGCCTGGAGTTGCCGGAGTTGTTGCCCGACAAGCTGAGCGGGGTCAAGCGCATCTCGCGCCGGGCGATGTCGGCGCCGTCGTCGGGCTCGTCGAAGGTGCATGCGGTCGAGCAGCAGGAGATCCTCGACACGGCCTTCCGCTAGCCCGGCGATGGCGAGCGCCGGAACGGCGCGAGTAAAGAGCCGGGCAATCGGGCCTGAGCCCGGCGATGGCGAGCGCCGGAACGGCGCGAGTAAAGAGCCGGGCAATCGGGCCTGAGCCGCGGGTTTCCCACCCACGCGTACCGGGGACCGGCGGTACCGGCTAACCTCGACGCAGTTGGGCGTACGAGGAAGGGTGCTCATGCAGGGGTTCGCCGGCAAGGTCGCAGTGGTGACGGGCGCGGGTTCGGGTATCGGGCAGGCGCTGGCCGTCGAGTTGGCCCGCTCGGGCGCCAAGGTCGCCATCAGCGACGTCGACGTCGAGGGTCTCGCCGAGACCGAGGCGCGGTTGAAGGCGATCGGAGCCGAGGTCAAAACGGACCGGCTCGACGTGACCGAGCGCGAGGCATTCCTGGCCTACGCCGACGCCGTCCGCGAGCACTTCGGCAAGGTCAATCAGATCTACAACAACGCCGGTATCGCCTTCACCGGCGACGTCGAGGTCAGCCAGTTCAAGGACATCGAACGGGTGATGGACGTCGACTTCTGGGGCGTGGTGAACGGCACCAAGGCATTCCTGCCGCACCTGATCGCCTCCGGCGACGGCCACGTCATCAACGTCTCCAGCGTGTTCGGCCTCTTCGCGGTGCCCGGGCAGGCGGCCTACAACTCGGCCAAGTTCGCGGTCCGGGGATTCACCGAGGCGCTGCGACAGGAAATGATGGCGGCCGGCCACCCGGTGGCGGTGACCACGGTGCACCCCGGCGGCATCAAAACCGCGATCGCCCGCAACGCCACTGCCGCCGAGGGCCTCGACCAGGCCCAGCTGGCCAGTCTGTTCGACAAGCGGCTGGCCAAGACCAGCCCGCAGCGAGCCGCTCAGATCATCCTGGAGGCCGTCCGCAAGAAGAGCGCCCGGGTGCTGGTCGGCACGGACGCCAAGGTTCTGGACGCCCTGGTGCGGCTGACGGGCTCCCGGTACCAGCAGCTGTTCGGGCCCGTCATGGGCCGGTTGATGCCCAAGCAGTGATGGGTTCCATAGCGGCGGATCGCCGTACCGGATAGCCTCGACGCGGTCACGCCGCCACAAGGGAGCACCGCATGCATGATTTCGCCGGCAAGGTTGCTGTCGTCACGGGAGCGGGTTCGGGTATCGGACAGGCGCTGGCCCTGGAACTGGGCCGCGCGGGTGCCAAGCTCGCGATCAGCGACGTGGACACCGACGGGCTGGCGCGGACCGAGGAACAACTGAAGGCCATCGGCGCGCCGGTCAAAGCCGATCGGCTCAACGTGACCGAGCGCGAGGCCTTTCTCGCCTACGCTGACGCAGTCCGCGAGCACTTCGGCCAGGTCAACCAGCTCTACAACAACGCGGGCATCACGTTCGTCGGGTCCATCGAGGACAGCCGGTTCAAGGACATCGAACGAGTGATGGACGTCGACTATTGGGGTGTGGTCAACGGCACAAAAGCGTTCCTCCCGCACCTGATCGCCTCCGGCGACGGCCACATCATCAACATCTCCAGCGCGCTCGGCCTGTTCGCGGCGCCGGGGCAGGCGGCCTACGTCTCGGCCAAGTTCGCGGTCCGCGGCTTCACCGAGGCGCTGCGACAGGAGATGGTGCGGGCGCGTCACCCGGTGCGGGTGACAACCGTGCACCCGGGCGGCGTCAAGACGGGGTTCGCCCGCAACGCGATCTTCGCCGAGGGTCTCGACCAGGACGGCCTGGCCGAACTGTTCGAGGAACAACAAGCCAAAACCACGCCGCAGCGGGCGGCGCAGGTCATCTTGGCTGGGGTCCGCAAGGACCGGGCCCGAGTGTTGGTCGGACCGGACGTCAAGGCCATGGACCTGGTGGTGCGGCTGACCGGTTCGCAACCCGAACGGCTCTTGCGCGGGCCCGTCATGGTTCGCGTGCAGAGCGTCGTGACCAGGCTGATGCCCAAGCGCTAACCCCGGTCGATGAGCGCGGAACGCGCGAAGAGAGCCCGGATCCGTTCACCCTGACGTTCGCCGTCATCGCCCCAGCGGGTGTTCTGCCAACCAGCCGCCGGCCACCGCCTGCGGGTCTGCTCCCCCGGCCACCTTGCGGCGCATCTCGACCAGGGCCGCGGTGTCGAGCACCCCGGCCACTTCATTGATCGCCAGCAGTTGCCGATCGCTCAGCGCGTTGCGGCGATACAGCGGCACCACGTTCTCGGCCCGGATCAGCGCGGGCTTGCCGTCGACGAGCGTGACCAGGTCGGCGGGCAGGCCAGGGTCGGCGGTGGTCGTCCATCCCGCGGTCAGCTGGCCGGCTTTCACCGCGGTGAACATTGTCGTCTCGTCGGGGAATTCGCGCGGACTCGGCAGCCGGCAGGGGCCCACGGCCGACGGGGCTTGGCGACCGGTGACGATTCCGACGACCAGGCCCGTGCAGTGCTTCGGCAGGGTGCTCAGGTCGGCGCTGACGTCGCTGCCGCCCCACGCCTTCGCGGTGGCGCCCGTCACCAGCAGCACGGGCTTGTCTTCCGCGGCCGTCGTGTAGTCGCCCGCCGCGACGCCCTCGGGTAGCGCGGCCACCATCGCGCGGTAGACGTCGGCGTCGGACATCGCCACCGCGCCGGGCTGCAGGCTCTCCAACTTGCGTCCGGTGAGGGCCGGGACGACCGTGATGGCGCCCGCGTCCAGGCGCGCCATCGGATCGTCCGAGGTTTCGGCGCGCGCCGCGAAGCCGTAGGAGCGCAGCGCGGCCGCGTAGACGCCGGCCAGCAGCGTCGACTCGGCATCCGCCCCCGAGCCGACGACGAGTTCCGGGCGGGCTCGGTGCTCGCCGGCATCCGTGCCGCAGCCGGCCGCGGCGAGCAGGGCGGCGACCAGCGGCACCGCCAGCAAGCCCGTTCTCACCCCGCGATGTCTGCGGGATCCGCGGCCAGCGCCACCGCCGTGGCAACCGCGTGCCCGACCCGCAGGTCCAGCGGGCTGGGGACGATCCGGTCGAAAGCCAGGTCATCGCTGACGACCGAGAAGATCGCCTCGGTGGTGTCCAGGACGATCGGAATCGCGTTCAGCCCGCCGTAGGACTGGAACAGGGCGCACTTGCCCTCCATCACCGGCAGCGACGCCGCGGGGCCGATGTCGCCGAGGCCCCGCACCGCGCTGCCGTCGCTGACGACGGCGACCAGCCGGTTCGCCCACGTGTACCGGGCGGCGTGGCTGGGATCGGCGGCGATCGCGCGACTGACCTGCGCCACACCTGGGGTGTAGCCGATCGACAACGCGCGCTGGGTGTCCAGCGGGGCCGTCGGTCCCACCGAAAGCTTGCCGCCTACGTGCGCCTCGAAGATCTCCGCGTCGGTGATCGCGCCGCGCTCGGCGAGCGGCTGTATCGATTCAATCAACTCGGACACGCGCCCCAGGGTACTGACTACCGATTAGTAGCCCTAATTCTTTCGGGGTGGGCTTCGGCGACGTGATCAGATCAAACCGAGCTCGGTCACCGCGTTGCGCTCGTCGACCAACTCGGCGGTCGATTTGTCGATGCGACCGCGGGAGAAGTCGTCGATCTCCAGTCCCTGCACGATCGACCAGTCGCCGTCCTTGGTGGTCACCGGGAACGACGAGACGATGCCCTCCGGCACGCCGTAGGAGCCGTCCGAGAACACCGCCATCGACACCCAGTCACCGTCGGGGCTGCCCAGCAGCCACGAGCGGGCGGCGTCGACGGTCGCCGACGCGGCCGAGGCGGCCGAGGAGGCGCCGCGCGCGTCGATGATCGCGGCACCGCGCTTGGCGACCGTCGGGATGAAGTCGTTCTCGACCCAGTTCTGGTCGTTGACCACCTCGGCGGCGTTCTTGCCGCCGACCTCGGCGTGGAAGATGTCGGGGTACTGGGTGGCGGAGTGGTTGCCCCAGATCGTCATCTTCTTGATGTCGGTGACCTTGGCGCCGGTCTTCTTGGCCAGCTGCGAGATGGCCCGGTTGTGGTCCAGGCGAGTCAGCGCGGAGAACCGCTCCTTGGGGATGTCGGGGGCGTTGCTCAACGCGATCAGCGCGTTGGTGTTGGCCGGGTTGCCGGTAACGCCGATGCGAACGTCGTCGGCGGCGACGGAGTTCAGCGCCTTGCCCTGCGCGGTGAAGATCGCGCCGTTGGCCTCCAGCAGATCGCTGCGCTCCATGCCCGGGCCACGCGGCCGCGCGCCGACCAAGAGCGCCAGGTTCACGCCGTCGAAGATCTTGTTCGCATCCGCGCCGATCTCCACCCCGGCGAGCAGCGGGAACGCACAGTCGTCGAGCTCCATCACGACACCCTCGAGCGCTTTGAGCGCCGGCTCGATCTCGAGCAGCCGCAGCTCGATCGGGCGGTCGGGGCCCAGCAGCGAGCCGCTCGCCAAGCGGAACAACAGGCTGTAGCCGATCTGGCCGGCGGCGCCGGTGACGGCAACCTTGAGTGGACTTGCGCTCACGTCGAAATGCTCCTCGTGGAGTAGTCATGCAGGTTCGGGTCTCGGCACGAAACTAGCGCACCGTTGCGGGCGGCCAACCTCCGGTCCATACCCGACCGTTTTCCCCGCAAACGGATCGTCGCCCTTCGGCAACGCGGGACGCGTACCATGGACCACCGCCTGGTCAGACCTGCGCTGCGATCGGAGGTGGATGTGTTCCAGGGTTTTGACGCATTGCCCGAGGCGCTTCGCCCGCTCGCGCACGAGCCGCGCCCCGCGCAACCCGAGCCGCAACCGCACTCCCCGAACGAGACGTTGGTCGACTGCGCCGTGTACGCCGAAGGTCACCGGCTGCCCGGGAAATTCAGCTATGACGCCGCTCGCGACAAAGTTCGCCAGATCGAAATGCTCGGACACGATGCGTTCGTCTGGGTCGGCCTGCGCGAGCCAGACCTCGCCGAGATGCAGGAAGTCGCGGACCTTTTCGGCATGCACCCGCTGGCCGTCGAGGACGCCGTCTGTGCCCACCAGCGACCCAAGCTGGAGCGCTACGACGACACGGTGTTCCTCGTCCTCAAGACGGTCACCTACGTCCCACACGAATCGGTGGTGGCGGCCCGTCAGATCGTCGAGACCGGCGAGATCATGGTCTTCGTCGGCAAGGACTTCGTGATCACTGTGCGACACGGCGAACACGGCGGCCTTTCCGAGGTGCGCAAGCGGATGGACTCCGATCCCGAGCAGTTGCGGCTGGGCCCGTTCGCGGTGATGCACGCCATCGCCGACGACGTGGTGGACCACTACCTCAAGGTGAGCAGCCTGATCGAATCCGACATCGACAGCATCGAGGAAGTGGCGTTCGCGCCGGGCAGCAAGCTCGACGTCGAACCGATCTATCTGCTCAAGCGTGAGGTCGTCGAGCTGCGCAGGTGCGTCAGCCCACTGTCCGTGGCATTCCATCGCATTCAGGTGGAGAACAAGGACCTCATCTCCAAAGAGGTGCGGCGCTACCTGCGCGACGTCTCCGACCACCAATCGCAGGCCGCCGACCAGATATCCAGTTACGACGACATGCTGAACTCGCTGATCCAGGCGGCGCTGGCCCGGGTCGGGATGCAGCAGAACAACGACATGCGCAAGATGGCGGCCTGGGCCGGCATCCTGGCGGTGCCCACAATGGTCGCCGCCATCTACGGGATGAACTTCCACTTCATGCCCGAGCTCAACTGGACATGGGGTTACCCGGGAATCATGGCCGCGATGACACTGGCCTGTTTGGCCCTGTATTTCCAGTTCCGCCGCAACAACTGGCTCTAGCCACTTTCACCGTGCGCCTGGTATCGAGGGCGCTCAACTGCGACGCGGGTCAACGCGGTTGCGCGGCGGGGCGATCGGGGTTCAGGACATCCACCCCGTCGTTGCGCCAGGCCTCCCGCATGGCCTCGGCGCCCTTGAGACGCACCCAGGCCGCCTCGGTCGCGGTGATGGGGGTCGCGGAGAAGAATTGCACCGGGTCGCGCGGCGGTTCCAGCGGCAGATCGTCGATGTCGCTGGGGCGCAACAACACCGCGGTGAACGGCACCCGCCCGGCGGCCCGCGCCCACAGCGGCGTGCCGAGATCGACCAAAGCGTCGGCGCTCAGCACCAGACCCTCGACGGCCGGCGTTGCGGCCAAGACCGCCAGGCTGCGCGCGATCCCGGTGACGGGCCCCGGATCCCGCAGGCGCAGGACGACTTCTGCGCGCGGGCCCCGCGCATGGTCGTCGACGAGCTGCGTGGGGTCGGTCATCGGGTAGCGCGAACAGCCCAGCGTCACGTAGTGAACCAACCCGTCGCTGCCGCGGAAACGTAACACCTCGATGGGTTCGGCGCCCAGAAATGTCACGCTCGCCGAATCGGGCTCAGCGTCGGCGAAGTGGCGACGCAGGTGCGCTCGCACCTGCTCCAGGATCGGGGTCACCGCTCCCCAGCCGGCGCAACGGTGAGGTTGGCCCCCGAGTCCGCGTCGAAGACGGTCAGCTTCGTGGCATCGAACGCCAACGCGATCGATTGCCCGATCGCCGCCCTGGATTCCGCGGGAACTCTTGCTACGAACTGGTTTTCGTGCGCATCACCCTCGGCGGCCAGCTCGTCCAGTTGCGCGGAACGCGCGGCCCACCCCGCGGTGGAAAAGTACACGAATTTGTCGGCGCCCAACGACTCGACCAAGTCGACCTTCACCTCGAAGGTGAGCGCCCGGATGCGCTGATACCCGTCGATCAACGCGGCGTCATGCAGATGCTCGGGCCGCACCCCGACGATGACGTTCTCCGGTGCCGGGTGCCGCGAGATCACTTGGTGGACTTCGGGTGCCAGCATCACCTCACCGAAGGGCAGGTTCAGCCCGATGGGGGTCAACGTGGCCGGGAAGAAGTTCATCGCGGGTGAGCCGATGAACCCCGCGACGAACAGGTTGGCGGGGTGTTCGTAAAGCTCGTCCGGCGTGCCGATCTGTTGTGCGACGCCGCCGTGCATCACCACCACCCGGTCTCCCAGCGTCATCGCCTCGGTCTGGTCATGGGTGACGTAGACGGTGGTGGTGCCCAGCCGCTTCTGCAGGCGGGCGATCTCACCACGCATCTGGACGCGCAGCTTGGCGTCCAGGTTCGACAGCGGCTCGTCCATCAGGAAGGCCTTGGGGTGCCGCACGATCGCCCGGCCCATCGCGACCCGCTGTCGCTGCCCGCCCGACAATTGGGAGGGTTTACGGTCCAGCAGTTCGGTCAGGTCAAGGGTTTTGGCGGTCTCCTCCACCTTTTGGGCGATCTCCGCCTTCTTCATCTTGGCCAGCGTGAGGGGGAACGCGATGTTCTGTCGCACTGTCATGTGCGGGTACAGCGCGTAGGACTGGAAGACCATCGCGATGTCGCGGTCCTTGGGCGCCCTCTCGTTCACGCGCTCGCCGCCGATGCGCAGCTCGCCGGAGGAGATGTCCTCCAAGCCGGCGATCATGTTCAGCGTCGTCGTCTTGCCGCACCCCGAAGGTCCTACCAGGATGAGGAATTCGCCGTCGGCGATGGTGATGCTGAGGTCTTTCACGGCCATGGCGCCGTCCGGGTAGCTCTTACTGACATGGTCCAGCACAATCTCGGCCATCGCGCTATCCCTTCACCGCGCCAGAGGTCAACCCGGCGATGATTCGTCGTTGGAAGATTAGAACAAACAAGATGATCGGGACCGTGATCACGACCGCGCCGGCCGCGATCGATCCGGTCGGCTCCTCGAATTGCGAACTGCCGCCGAAGTTCGCGATCGCCACCGGTGCCGTGATCGCCGCCTTGGTGGCGGTCAGCGACAGCGCCAGCAGGAGGTCGTTCCAGGCGAAGATGAACACCAGGATGGCCGCGGTCACCACGCCGGGCGCGGCCAGCGGGACGATCACCTTACGGAACGCCTGGGCCGGTGTGGCGCCATCCATTTTCGCCGCCTTCTCCAGGTCCCACGGAATCTCCCGGAAGAACGCCGCCAACGTGTAGATGGCAAGCGGCAGAGCGAAGGTGATGTAGGGCAGGATCAGGCCCGGCCAGGTGTCGAACAGTCCGACGAAGCGTTCGATGTTGAACAGCGGGGTGACCAGCGAGATGGCGGGGAACATGGTGACCAGCAGAGTCGCGCCGATGAGCACGCGCTTGCCCGGAAAGCTGAGCCGGGCGATCGCATAGGCCGCCATCGCGCCGAGCGCCACCGCGATCGCGGTGGTGATCAAGCCGATTCCGATCGAGTTCGCCAGCGCCGAACTGAACAGGTCCCCCCGGAAGATGCCGCGGTAGTTCTCGAAGGACACCGACGACGGAATCAGCTTGCCGTCCTTGACCGTTGACGTCGGCTTGAGCGACAGGCTGAGGATCCACAACACCGGCACCAGTGCGTAGACCACCACCACGGCGTCGAGAACGGCCCAGAGCGCGCCTCGGCGGGCGCCTCGTTCAGCGGCCATCGAGGTCACCACCGGGCGCGGCCGCACCGAACACCTTGATGTAAATCACCGCGATCAGGCCCACACAGAGGAAGATCAGCACGCTAATCGCCGAGCCCAGTCCCACGTTGAAACCCTTGAACAGGTTGTTGTAGCCCAGGATTGACACCGAGTCGGTGTTGTTGGCGCCGTCGGTGAGCACGTAGATGCTGTCGAAGATGCGGAAGGCGTCCAGCGTGCGGAACAGCAACGCGACGACGACCGCCGGTTTGATGATGGGCAGGGTGACGCGCACCAGCCGCCGCCACGGCCCGGCGCCGTCGACTTGGGCCGCCTTGAGCAGATCCTCGGGCACCATCGCCAGCCCGGCCAACAACAGCAGCGACATGAACGGCGTCGTCTTCCAGACCTCGGCGAGGACGACGATTCCCAGCGACGGCAATTGCTGGGTCAGGGGCGCACTCCCATGCGGCAGCAGGTTGGCCAGGTAACCGGTGCCCGGGGTCCACGCGTAGTACCAGCTGTACGACGCGACCACGGTGACGATGCCGTACGGGACGAGCACCGCGGTGCGCACCAGCCCCTTGCCGACCAGCGTGCGGTGCATCACCAACGCCAGCGCCAGGCCCAGCACGAACTCGAGCGACACCGAAACGGCTGCGATGCCCAGGGTTACGGCCAACGCGGTCCACCAATACCGGTCGGTCAGGATGGTTTGGTAGTTGCTCAACCCGACGAACGCGGTGTCGTGGGGGCTGGCGAGGTTGTTGCGCTGCAGGCTCAGCCACACCGCGTAGCCGATCGGGTAGGCCGTCACCGCGAGCATCAGCAGGGCCGCGGGGGCGACGAGCACGAAGGCAAGTCCCCGTTCCGACAGCCGGTTTCGGGTCCGGGTCCGCGCTGTAACGGCTGCCTTGCGAAGTTCCACGGCCGAGGGGGTCACGGCAACAGGCCCTTGCCGTCGATGGCCTTTTGCGCCTGCGCGGTGAGCTCGTCGGCCGTCCGCTCCGGGTCGATTCGGGTGATGGGGCTCAGCGCCGCGGACAGCCGCAGCGACAACGCCTGATACACCGGCGTCGCCGGCCGCACGGCGGCGTCGGTGAGTTGCCGGCGGATGACCGTGTACATCGGATACTTGGTCTGGAACTGCGGGTCGGAATACAACGACGTCCGCACGGCGGGCAGGCCGCCTTCCATCGAGACGTACTTCTGGCTCTGCAGGCTGCGCAGGCAACGCACCGCCTCGAATGCCTCCGCGCGGTGGCGGGTGGTGCTGGCCACCGCCAGGTTCAGTCCCCCGATCGTCACCTTGGCCGGCCGGGGCGGCGCCACGCTGGGATAGGGCGCGAAACCGAAGACCTTCTGGCTGGCGGTGTAGGCGATGCGGAACTGATCGTCGCTGGGGACGAACGTCCCGACGTCGTTGATGCTGCCGGCCAGCGCCGGATCGGTGTTCAGCGGGAGGAACGGGACGCCGCCCTTCACCGCATTCTCCAGCATGGAGGCCAGCACATACGGCCAGTTGACCTCCAGTGCGGCCTTGCCCTGTTCGACGGCCAGCCGCGCCGTGCCTTCGTCGGTCCGGGTGATCGAGGGGTCGGCGCCGGGGGCGGTGGCCACCGCCTTGAGGATGCGCAGCGCGTTGACCGTCGCCGCCCGGTGCGCGGGAGTGTCGGTCAAGGTGACCTGGCGGCCGTCCTCGGAGAGCACCTGACCGCCGCCGCTGACCAGCAGCGTGTTGAACCACACCACCAGGCCCTCACCCTCGTTGGCCTGCACGGCGATCCAGGCGGGTCGGCCCTCGGCGTGCAGCCGGGCGGCCTCGGCCACCATCGCGTCCCAATCTCGCGGTGGTTGCTCCACCAAATCCGGCCGGTACCAGAGCAATTCGGTGTTGGTGGCGACGGGTGCGGCATACAGCCGGTGCTTCCATCGCGCCGTCGCCAACGGACCCGGCAGGGTGTCACCGCTGGCGTCGGCGTCGGCCCGCCCCTCGGGATCCTCGGACAGCGGCAGGGCCCACCCAGCCTCGGCGAACTCCGCGGTCCACACCACGTCCAGCGCCATCACATCCAGGCCACGGTCGTGAGCGCTCAGCCGCCGCGCCAGCTGCACCCGCTGTTCGCCGGGCCCCCTGGGCAGGCTCACGTGCTGGATGGCGAACCGGCCCGCCTGTTGCTTGGTGCATTCCTGGGCGACGGCAGTGAAGGCGGCCGAGTCGGTGGCCGGGGTGAAGAACGTGATCACCAACCCGTTGCCGGCGTTGCCGCACGCCGGAACCGCCGCGGTGATCGCCAGCGTCGCCAACGCGATGGCGCCCGCCCGTCGCAGGCGCCCACGACGATTCAGCACCGAATTCACACCTCTCGCGGGCGGCCTCAAATCGCCAAGCGCGCCAACAGGTCCCGCGCCTTTTCCGCGTTCTGCGGATCGCAGAGCACGTCGTAGCGGCCGGCCACCAACTGCATCGTCGAGCTGAAATCCCTTGTGCCGCGGGCCATCGAGTACGGCACCGCGGAGGTGATCAATCCGAAGAAGACCCCGGCGACCAGGCCCGTGGCCAGCGCCGCCCACGGATTCGGGCTGAAGAAGCCGAGTACCAACCCGATGAACAACCCCAGCCAGGCCCCGCTCAGCACACCCCCACCGAGCACCTTGGGCCACGTCAGCCTGCCGGTCACGCGTTCGACCTGCATCAGGTCGACCCCGACGATGATCACCTGCTGAACCGGGAACTGCTGCTCGGAGAGATAGTCAACGGCGCGCTGCGCCTCGGCGTAGGTGGGGTACGACCCGACCGGCCAACCCTTGGGCGGAGTCGGCAGTCCGGGAACGCCACGGCGGGCCGCCGCCGCGCCCGGGGGCGGCGCGCCGGGAACTTGACCCGGCTGGAAAGGACTAGTCATTGGTGCTCATTCTCCTCCGCCCCGGCCAACGGCACATCTCGGGCCTCTTAGCCTATCCAGCGACCGCTCACCAACCTGCGAAGACAGGCTCCCCTGCCGTCGGCGAGCGGTGATTCGCTGCCGATCCGCAAATTTGGCATCGGCTAGGTTGAACAGCATGACAGCGCCCGGCGATGGCTTCGGCGAACGCGCCCACGACGACCAGGCCGAACCATCCGCCACCGGCGGCGACGCCCCGGACGCGCCAGGGACCCCGTGGGAACCGCCGGCATCGGGAGCGGCGCCCGAATATCCGCCCCCGGCATACCCACCGCCGGGTTATCCCAGCGAATACCAGCCCGGTTATGCGGCCCAATACCCGCCGCCACCACCACCCGGATATGGGCCACCGCCGGGGTATGACCAGCCGTCGGGTTATGGCGCGCCGCCCTACCAGGCCGGGCCAACCCAATACGGCGCTCCGTCCGGCGGCTACGGGCCGCCGCCCTACCCGGGCGGCTATTACCCGGCACCGGACTACCTCGGCGGCTACGGATCACCGAGCGGAGTGAAACCCGGGACGAACAAGCTCGCTATCGCGTCGCTCATTTCGTCGTTCACCGGCGTGTTCTGCTGCTGTATCGGCTCGATTGTGGCCATCGTGCTGGGCGCAGTCGCGATCAATCAAATCAAGCGCACCCAGCAAGACGGCTACGGCCTCGCGGTCGCCGGCATCGTCATCGGGATCGCGACCTTGGTGGTGAGCTTGATCGTCATGATGTTCGCGCTGCACTCGCGTTATTAGCATCGCGGTAGCCGGCCCACCACCGCCTTGCTCAGCCGCGGCGACGGCGCCTGCCTAGGCTTTCCCCATGGCATCGGTCAACAGGGTGTACGTCGCCCGGCTCTCGCGGATGTTGGTGCTGGGTCCACTCGGCGAATCCTTCGGCCGGATCCGCGATGTCGTGATCGGCATCAGCATCGTGCGTCAGCAACCGCGCGTCCTTGGACTCGTCGTCGATCTGGCGACGCGGCGCAGCATCTTCATCCCGATGCTCCGGGTCGCCGCGATCGAGCCGGAGGCCGTCACGCTCAACACCGGCAGCGTCTCCTTGCGCCACTTCGAACAGCGTCCGGGCGAGGTGCTGGCGATCGGCCAGGTGCTCGACACCCAGGTGAAGGTCAACGATCCCGCGCTGCCCGAGCTGGCCGGCCTGGACGTCGTCATCACCGACCTGGCCATCGAACAGACCCGCACCCGCGACTGGATGGTGAGCCGGGTCGCCGTGCGCAGCCAGCGGCGGCTGGGCCGCCGCGGCCCCGTTCACGTCGTGGAGTGGTACCACGTGCAGGGGCTGAGCCCGTCGGCCCTGGCGCTGCCGGGCCAGGGGGTGGTCCAGCTGCTGAGCCAGTTCGAGGGCTGGAAGGCGGTGGATGTCGCCGACGCGATCCGCGGCCTGCCACCCAAGCGGCGCTACGAGGTGCTCAAAGCGCTCGACGACGACCGGCTCGCGGACGTCCTGCAGGAACTGCCCGAGCTCGACCAGGCCGACGTGCTGTCCGAGTTGGGCACCGAACGCTCCGCCGACGTCCTCGAGGAGATGGACCCCGACGACGCCGCCGATTTGCTGGGCGTGCTGAACCCGACGGACGCCGAGATGCTGCTGACGCGGATGGACCCCGACGATTCGGCCCCGGTGCGCCGGCTGCTGGCGCATTCGCCGGACACCGCGGGCGGCCTGATGACCTCGGACCCGGTGGTGTTGACGCCCGATACGTCGGTCGCCGAGGCGCTGGCCCGGGTCCGCGACCCCGACCTCACCCCCGCCCTCTCGTCCATGGTGTTCGTGGCGCGCCCGCCCACCGCCACGCCCACCGGCCGCTACTTGGGCTGCGTGCAGCTGCAGCGGCTGCTGCGCGAGCCGCCGGCCGAACTGGTCGGCGGGATCGTCGACAACGACCTGCTCACCCTGACCCCGGAGACTCCGCTGGGGGCGGTGACGCGCTATCTGGCGGCGTACAACCTGGTGTGCGGACCGGTGGTCGATGATCAGAACCATCTGTTGGGCGCGGTGACGGTGGACGATCTGCTCGATCACTTGTTGCCGCACGACTGGCGGGTCGACGTGCAGGCGCTCGATGCCGCCGGCCGGCTGAAAGACCTGGGAGGGTCCGCGTGAGCAAGTCCTCGGCCCCGCGCCGGCTCTACACCCCGCGGACGTCGCGCAGGTACTCGCCACGCCTGGACCCAGAAGCCGTCGGGCAGATCACCGAGTCCATCGCCCGCTTCTTCGGCACCGGCCGCTACCTGCTGGTCCAGACGATCATCGTGTTCGTGTGGATAGCGGTGAACCTGTTCGCCGTGGGGCTGCGCTGGGACCCCTACCCCTTCATCCTGCTCAACCTGGCCTTTTCCACCCAGGCCGCCTACGCGGCGCCGCTGATTCTGCTCGCCCAGAACCGTCAGGAAAACCGGGACCGCGTCGCCCTTGAACAGGACCGCCATCGCGCCGCGCAGACCAAGGCCGACACCGAGTTCCTGGCCCGCGAGCTCGCCGCGGTCCGGCTGTCGGTCGGCGAGGTGGTGACCCGCGAGTATCTGCGTGACGAGCTCGAGGAATTGCGCTCACTGCTGGCCGTTTTGGGCCCCGAATCCGAGGGCTCCGACGCGGCGCGGGGCGATGCCGGCGGGGAGCGCAACATTAAGAAATCGGGGTGAGAACCAGTTCGGACCATTGCGCCACTCTGGTCACAAGAGTTATGTATGGTGATCTAGTTCACGGCTGAGAAGCGGTTGACCAGCTCACATACCTAGGACGGTCGAGTGCGCATTGGGGGACGCCGGGGTGCACGCCCGGGCGCCGCGATGGAGCGGCAACGAGCTCTTCAGGTGTCGCGCACGCGTGCCTTCGGCGTAGCCACCATCACTCCCCTGGTCTTCGCGGGAGCGGTGAGCGGAGCCGCGCCCTCGCTCCCCGCGAAACTTCCCGCTGTGCACGCGAACGTCGCCCCGGTGGCGGCGGTCTCGCCCGTCGTTCCCGATCTGTCGGGACCGGCCGTCGTGTCGATCGACCGATCGCCGAACGCCTTCCACGTCGCCGAGCCGGCCCTGTCGGCACCCCCGAAGCCGATGATCGTCAATGCGCCCGGCGCGCTTGGCATTCCGAGCATCGCGCTGGCGGCCTATCGCAACGCCGAACAGAAGATGGCGGTGGCCGCCCCGGGCTGCGGCGTCAGCTGGAACCTGTTAGCCGGGATCGGCCGCATCGAGTCGGGCCATGCGGGCGGCGGGGCGGTTGACGCGCGCGGCACCGCGGTCGTTCCGATCTACGGACCCGCGCTGGACGGCACGCTGCCGGGCAACGAAATCATTCTTCAGAGCAGTGTCGGCACACGCCCCACCTACGCCCGCGCGATGGGGCCGATGCAGTTCCTCCCCGGCACCTGGGCGCGCTACGCCTCCGACGGCAAAGGCGACGGCGTTGCCGATCCGCAGAATCTGTTCGACTCCACGCTGGCCGCGGCCCGGTACCTGTGCAGCGGCGGACTCAACCTTCGCGATCCGTCACAGGTGATGGCCGCGATCCTGCGCTACAACAACTCGATGGCGTATGCGCAGAACGTGCTGGGGTGGGCCTCGGCGTACGCCACCGGCGTGGTTCCGGTCGACCTGCCTCCGATGACGGGCCCGCCGCCTCCGCTCGCCGACGCGCACCTCGAGCACGCCGAGGGACTCGGCCCCAACCTGCCGATGAACATCAACGGTCTGCCGTCGGACGACCCCCTGGCGCGCATGCCGCTGATCGACCTCACCTCGCCGCAGAGCCCCGGTCAGCCGCCGATGTTCCCCTGGATGGGCCCCACGCCACAGCAGGCCCCCTCGCGCATGCCCGGCTGCACGGTCATCTGCGTCGGCTCCCAGAGCCCGCCGCCGAATGCCGTCCCGCCATGGGGGCAGCCGCTGGGCGCGCCACCTGCGCCGCCGATGGGCGCGCCGTTGGCCCCGCCGCCGCCCCCGGCCCCACAGGCCGCCCCGCCGCCGGCCTCCGCGTCGCCGGCGCCCAAACCGGCCGACCCGCCGAACGCGGCGGCTCCGAAGCCGCCGGGTCCGGTCGCGGGCGGCTGACCGGCCGGTCTGGTAGCGCGCCTACACTCGGCGGTGATGTCCCCTCATGACACTGCCGACCTGAGCGCAGCAATCCGAACCGCCCTGGGAAAGGTGATTGACCCCGAGTTACGGCGCCCGATCACCGAACTCGGAATGGTCAAGAGCATTGACACCGAGCCCGACGGCGGCGTGCACGTCGCGATCTACCTGACCACCGCCGCCTGCCCGAAGAAGACCGAGATCAGTGAGCGGGTCACCCAGGCCGTCTCCGACGTTCCGGGCACGGGCGCCGTGAAAGTGACCCTCGACGTCATGAACGACGAGCAGCGCACCGAACTGCGCAAGCAGTTACGCGGCGACGCCCGCGAGCCCGTCATCCCCTTCGCCCAGCCGAACTCGCTGACCCGGGTCTATGCGGTCGCGTCGGGGAAGGGCGGGGTGGGAAAGTCGACCGTCACCGTCAACCTGGCCGCCGCGATGGCGGCCCGCGGCCTGTCCGTCGGCGTGCTGGACGCCGATATCCACGGGCACTCCATCCCGCGGATGATGGGCACCACCGACCGGCCAACCCAGGTCGAGTCGATGATTCTGCCGCCCATCGCCCACGAGGTGAAGGTCATCTCGATCGCCCAGTTCACCGAGGGCAACACGCCCGTGGTGTGGCGCGGGCCGATGCTGCACCGGGCGTTGCAACAGTTCTTGGCCGACGTCTATTGGGGCGATCTGGACGTCCTGTTGCTTGACCTGCCGCCGGGCACCGGAGACATCGCCATCTCGGTGGCCCAGTTGATCCCGAGCGCCGAGCTCATGGTGGTGACCACGCCGCAACTGGCCGCGGCCGAGGTCGCCGAGCGGGCGGGCAGCATCGCCATGCAGACCCGGCAGCGGCTCGCCGGGGTGGTGGAGAACATGTCGGGCCTCACGCTGCCGGACGGTTCGACGATGCAGGTGTTCGGTGAGGGCGGCGGCCGGCAGGTGGCCGAGCGGTTGTCCCGTGCGGTCGGTGCCGATGTGCCGCTGCTGGGCCAGATCCCGTTGGACCCCGCCCTGGTGGCCGCCGGCGATTCCGGCACCCCGATCGTGCTGAGCGCCCCGGACTCCCCGGCGGGCAAGGAACTGCGCAGCGTGGCCGACAAGCTGTCGGCACGTCGGCGCGGATTGGCGGGTGTGTCGCTCGGGCTCGATCCGACACGACGCTGACAGCGCTATACGGCCCGAGTGTGCACGCACGGTTTTGACCGTGCGCGCGCCCGCGGCGGGATTTCGGCCTGAGCTCACACCCGACGCCGTGGGCTCACCCTCAGGTGGCGTCGGCGTCGAACGGTGTCTTGCCGGGGGCGCGCTGCTCGACCGGCGCCGACGGCTCCGGCGCACTGGCCGCCGGCCGGTCAAAGTTGCCAGTGAAGAAGGAATCGTCGCCGTCCAGTAGATGCTTGGTGAGCGCGGCGCGCGGGGTCATCCCCCGGAGTCTCTGCAGTTCGCTCAGCGGAACGCGCAGGTCGTCGAACTCGGGCCCGAGGTCTTCGCGCAGCTGCGTGGTCACCCCGCTCAGGTAGTCGCGGGCCTGCCGCAGCGCGGTCGACGTCCACCGGATCGCACCGGGAAGCCGCTCCGGGCCGAGGACCACCAACCCGACCACGACGAGGACCAGGATGTGCTCCCAGCTCAGGCTGCCGAACATCTAGCCGCCGTCGGGGTCGGGCTTGACGGTCAGGGTGACGTGCCGACCGTCACGGACCACCTCGATCGGGGCATCCTGGCCGATGGTCAACTGCCGGACGGCGACGACGAACTCGTCGGCGTCGGCGACCTGGCGGTTACCGACCTTGACGATCACGTCGTTCTCCAGAATCCCACCCTTTTGCGCGGGGCTTCCCGCCTTCACGTTGGCGACCTGCGCGCCGGAGGCGATCGCATTGCTCACCGACCGGGTGCTGATGCCCAGCGTCGGGTGCACGATCTTGCCGTCTTTGATCAGCGTCTGGGCCACCATCTTGGCCTCGTTGATCGGGATCGCGAAGCCCAGCCCACTTGCGCTGTCGGACAAGGACTTACCCGCGGTGTTGATGCCGATCACCTGGGAATCCATATCGATCAGCGGGCCGCCGGAGTTGCCGTGGTTGATCGACGCGTCGGTCTGCAAGGCATCGATGACGGTGTCGGTGTCCGAGCCTTCACCCGACAACGGGACGGGACGGTGCAGGGCGCTGATGATGCCGTGAGTCACGGTGCTGCGCAGCCCCAGCGGCGCACCCGCCGCGAGGACCTCGTCGCCGACGCGTACCTTGTCCGAGTCACCGAACCGGGCGACGCTCAGGTTGTCGACGTTGTCCACCTTCAGCACGGCCAGGTCGGTCTTCGGGTCCCGACCGACCAGATTGGCGGGCACTTCCTTACCGTCGTTGAACACCACGGTCGTCTTGAACTGGCTGGGGTTGTTGGCCGCCTCGGAGATCACGTGGTTGTTGGTGATGATGTAGCCGCGGCCGTCGACCACCACGCCCGAGCCCTGCAAGCCCTCCTGGTCACTCTTGGACTCAATGGTGACCACCGCGTTGGCGGTCGCCGCCGCCACCTTGGCGAACCGGCCCGCCGGGCCTTCACCGTTGCCGTTGGTCGACAGGGTCACCTTCGAGGTGGTGAACGCCTCGGCGACCTCGGCCGTCTTGCGGCCGATCACCCCGCCGATGACGCCGATGAGCAGCGCGATCAGCAGCAGGGCGAGCAACGCCAGGTAGGACACCTTGCCGCCGAACAGCACATCGCGCACGCCGAGCTTGCCGCTGTAACCCTGGGGACCCTGAGGCCCCGCCGGCGCGACCGCCGGGGTGCCCAGCCCCGCGGCGGCCGACGGATCGCGCCAGGGGTCGTCGCGTTCGTCGGGCTCTACCCCGTCTTTCTCGGCCGCCAGCGCGCCGGCGTCCACGGGGTGGCGCTGCAGCGTGTCGGGGCTGCCGACGGGACGACTGAACGCCTCCTGGAGGACCGGATCGGCCGGCTCGTCATGCGGAGAAAACTCGGATTGGTCCCGATACTTCTGCGGGCGGACCCGGTCAGCCACGAACGAGCCGCGCAGTCCATCCGGACGGCTGAACAGTTGACGCGATGCGGGGTCCACCGGCGGACGGGAGACGGGGCGCGGCGCTAAGCGGTTGCCGCTGTCGTTGCCTTGATCGGAGGTCACGTTATCCCTTTGGATCCTCTTCTTGCGCGCTCGAGACGGGCCCTGCACCGGGCGATACCCACGACACCGGCATGGTCGTGTCCACCCTAGTATCCACGGTTCGGGATCGGTCGCCCATGAGCGCGCGGGCGGGGTGCGCAAAATCGGTCCGGATCAACGACGGGGACTCATTGGCAAGGCGCGCAGTTACGGCCGCTTGCGCTGCTCGCGGATGTCGCGGTCAGCAAAACGGTCGGACGCCCGGGTGGTCGCGTCCTCGGGCGAATCGTAGGGAATCTCAGCGAGCATCCCTAGCAGCGCGCTCGGGATGCGGATCGGATGCGAATCGCGCAGCGCCGCACGGGCGCGGGTCTGACCGTCGACCTCGGCGGCGCACTGCGGGCACAGCGACAGGTGATGCGCGGCCCGCAGGTGCGCGTTCATCCGCAGCTCGCCGTCGACGAACGCCGCGATGGCCTCGACGGAAAGGTGCTCGGTGGAGCCGAATTGGCGCGGCGCGCCGACGGGGGCATCGCTCTGGGAAGCGAACTGGGCGGGAAGCCAGGAGAACGCACGACGGAAGAGATGTCCTCGATCGGGCAAGAGCCAGCGGTTTTGCGGTCTTGAAGGCGGTATTGCGCGCCCCGTCGCGCTACATTCGAGGGGTAGGCGCAACGAAAGGACCCGGTGATGCCCGATCGAGGACATCTCTTCCGTCGTGCGTTCTCCTGGCTTCCCGCCCAGTTCGCTTCCCAGAGCGATGCCCCC
>NZ_LZJI01000100.1 GCF_001667775.1 Mycobacterium sp. E1747 | reverse complement strand
CACCGCGGCGGTGTTATTGGCCGTGGTCCTACGGAAGCTGGTGCAGCGCTTCGGGTGGCCGCAGATCGACATGCTCGCTGTCCTGATCGGCACCGCATTGATCGCGTATCTGGCGGGTTGGTCGGTGCCGGGCTCGAACGGACGTACCGCCGTCGCGGTGGCCGCGAAGATCCCTCGCAGCCTGCCCACCGCCCACGTCCCCGAGGTGCAGGCCGACTGGCTGCCGCACCTGTCGACGGGCGCGCTGGCCATCGCCTTCGTCGGCATCATCGAGGCGCTCTCGATCGCCAAAGCCATTGCCTATCAGACCAACCAGCAGATCGACTACAACCGGCAGATCATGGCCGAAGGTCTGGCCAACCTCGCCGGCGGCTTCTTCCAAAGCCTGCCGGGCTCGGGCTCGCTGTCGCGCTCGGCCATCAATTTCCAGTCCGGCGCCCGTACGCGGTTCTCCGGAATCGTCTCGGCTGCAACGGTGGCCGCGGCGCTGCTGTTGTTCGCACCGCTGCTCCGGTATGTCCCGCAGGCGGCGCTAGCTGGGTTGCTGCTGGTGACTGCCGCGCGGCTGGTCGACTTCAGGCGCTTGGTCTACACGCTCAAGGCGTCGAAGTACGACGCCGGGTTGGTCATCATCACCGCGCTCACCGGCGTGGCGCTCGATCTGGACAAGTCGGTGCTGCTCGGTGTGGTGCTCTCCATCCTGCTGTTCGTCCCGCGCGCGGCGAAGCTGAAGGCGAGGGAGCTCATCGTCACACCCGAACGCGTTGTGCGCGAGCGCATCCCGGGTGACCCGACGGACCAATCGATTGTCATCTACGACCTGGAGGGAGAGTTGTTCTTCGGGGCCGCGCCGGAACTGGACCGCTACCTGTCCGCGATCAGCCGGCGGGTCGCCGACTACGGCATCACGTTCGTGCTGCTGCGGCTAAAGCGGGTGCGGCATCCCGATGTCGTCTGCATCGAACGCATCGAGCATTTCCTGCGCGACCAGAGCGCGCGCGGGGTGACCATTCTGCTGGCCGGGGTGCGCCCGGACACACTCGGCGTGTTACAAAATGTCGGATTCCAAAGTTGGTTCCCCGCCGAGCAGATCTTCCCCGAGGAGGACGAGGAATTCTCGGCGACGCTCAAGGCGGTGCGCTACGCACACAACAAGCTGGCCGCGCTGAACCTGAAGGCGCCCTTCACAACTGCGCCCCAACTCACCCGGCACCCGGAGCTGTACTACCTGGTCTGAGGCCGGCGGGTTCAGCCGCCGGCGGTCACCCGGGCTCGCTCGGTCATCGAGGCGATCACGCCGCCGTCACTGAGAATGTCGGTGCCGGTGAGGTAGCCGGCCTTGGCGCTGGCGCAGAACGCGAGTAGCTCGGCCATCTCCTCGGGCTTGCCCCACCGCGGTACCGCGGCGTTGGAGACCATCGCGCCCGCGCCCGCCGGCTCCTCGAGCCTGCCCATCTCGGTGTCGATCGACCCCGGCGAAACCGAGACGATGCGCAGCCCGCGCCCGTTGAACCTCTCCGCCTGCGATTGGCTGTACCACTTCACGAAGCTCTTGCTGACCGCGTAGGCAAGGCCGGAGCGCCCCTCCTCGGGAACGATGTTGCACGTCGTCATCACGGCGTCCAGGAAGGCGTCGGCCTCGGTCAGCGCGAGCGGAAATTGGTCCACCGGAACCATTTCCGCGGGCAACATGTGGGCCGCCATCGACGCCACGTTGACGATCACGGCGCCCTCGCCGGCCGCGGCGTAAAACGCCTCGTTGACGTTGAGCGTGCCGAGCGCGTTGGTCCGCATGACGTAGTCGGCGGGGCCCATGCTCGGGCTGACGCCCGCGGTGTGGATGACCGAGGCGAGCGTCCCGAAACCTGTCGCCGTTTCGAGCAAGCCGGCGACCGCGGCCCGGTCGGTGACGTCACAGTCGACGGCCGTGGAGGCCATCCCGAGCTCTTCCAGCGCTGCGACCGCCGCCTTGAGCCGGTCCCGCCTGACGTCGCAGAGGACCAGGGCATGGTCGCGGCCAACGATCCTGGCGGTGGCCAGACCCATACCGCCTGCGCCGCCGGTGATCACCGAAACCCGGTTCATACGGTGCACCGTATACGGTCGGCGATGGCCGGAAGTTAGGGCTCCGGCACCGGATGGTGGGGGTGACCGCTGTGCCGGATGGCCGTCGCGAAGAACGGGGCCCGCAGGGTGGCGGCCAGGTGCCGGCGGTAGCGGATCATCGCGGCCACGGCCACCACGGTGTAAACGGCGCAGAGCAGCAGCCGGCCATGCGTCGAGGCGATCGGGAATTGCACGACGAACAAGCCCAGCAGCGTGCACGCCGCGGCGCGGTGGAATCGCAGCGCCAACAGCAGCGCCACGCCCATCATGGTCTGAGTCGCCGTGAGAAGTACTTCCTCCACCTGGCGCGGGTCGAGATCCAGGGTGAATCCGCCGCCGCCCAGCAGGTGGGCGATGGGCAGCGACCCGATCAGCAGTGTCCACTGGTTGACCTTGGAGGAGATCAGGGTGGCGATGGCCGCCGTGCCCTTGCCACGGGCGGCGAAGATGGTGGCGACGATGAACTCGGGGGCCTCGGAGGCCAGCGGGGCGAGCCACTGGACCAGCAGGAACCGGTCGATGCCCAGCTCGGTGCCCGCGGCCACCAGGTTGTCGGCGAACGGCTTGGCGCACAGCAGAATCACCGCGCCGGACACCAGAAAGAGTCCGACGACGACGATGCGCCTCCCGCGATCGGGGATCTCCCCGAGGGCGGCGGCGGTCCCGATCAGATCGGGCTCCTCGACGTCGCCGTGGCTGATCTTGTACAGGTAGAACCCGAACCACGCCAGCAGCGCCAGCCCGAGGCCGAAATGGATCTGGCCGCTCGCCGGGATGACGAAGGCGATGACACCGGCGATCAGCAGGAACCCCAGTTCGACGCGATTGGTGGGCTGCAGCGCCAAACCGGTGGCTTTCTTCGCGCCGGCCCTGCGCGCCACGACGATGCTGACCAACACCACGACGGGCCAACCAAGACCCATCAGCAACCGGTTCGATCCCGTCATGTTGGCCGCGGCGTATTGCGTGTATTCGGCGTTGTGGCCGGAGACATACGCGTAGTACAGGTCGACCGCGTATTCGGGTAGCACCGCGATCAGCGCCAGGATCGCCGTCGCCAGCCCGCCGGAGACATCGATCTGCGCGGTCTCCGCGGCCCAGGCCAGCAAGAAGCTCGCCGAGACGACCGCGGCCCCGTAGATCAGCAGGGCCACGACCGGGTCGGGGTGCAGTCCGACGATGCGGACGATCACGGCGGGGGCGACGAACGCCGCGGTGACCAATCCCGAACGAGTCAGGGTGAGACGCCGAGACCGTTCTGCCGCCGCGGTCACGACCGCGGGCCTGTCGGTGGCGAGCATCGTCATCCTTCGGTCGGGCGGGAGGGGCGACCGGAGCGGCTACTTCCGGGTGATCAGCCGTGTCTAACGCTCTCCTAAACTACCCGCCAAGGAAGCGGCCAGCAACGTCGTCGATCGAACGGGTGCTGACGCGCGGCAAGCAATCTTTGCTGGCCAGCAGCGTGATAGTGGAAAAGTTAGGTCGCCCTGATTTCGAAGTTTGGCAAACCCTTGTGGACGGGAATGCGCCCCCGCGCAGTACGACGGCCCGCGAGCGGGGGAGATCGCCAGCAGTTGTCTGGGCCCATGGCCGTCGCCGCGGCGGGTGCGAACAGTTCGACGGCCTGGTTGCGGATTAGCGAGGCCACCAGCCGCTCGGCGGCGCGCATCACGTCGCCGACCGTCAGGGTCAGCCCGTTGCCCAGATTCGGCCGGCACGTTGGACAGCGCCGACATGCCGACACCGGTGCGCCACATCATGGACCAGTTGCGCGTCGAGTTCACCACCACCGGCTCCCTCTCCGACGACAACTTGGGCCCGGCAGTGCGATGATCGGCCATGGGAAAAGATCAGGGCATCAACCGGTGGGAGTTGGTCACCTGCGCGATCGCGGGGCACGCCACCTATGCGCCCGACGAGGACGAACTCGCCGCTCGGCTGAGCGGCACCACCGGGCTTGGCGAAGTGTGGCGCTGCCTGCGTTGCGGTGAATTCACCGTCGGCGCGCCGCGCGGGCGCGGACACGCTGACGATGCACCGATGATCATGCGTGGCAAGGCTTTACGCCAAGCAATCATCATCCGGGCGCTCGCGGTGGAACGCTTGTTCCGCGCGGTGGTGATCGCGCTCGCCGCATACGCGGTGTGGAAGTTCCGCGGCGCACGGGGAGCCATCCAGGACACCCTCGACCGCGATCTGCCGATCTTTCGCGCCGCGGGGTTCAAGGTCGACCAAATGACCATCGTGCACGAACTCGAAAAGGCGCTGGCCGCCAAGCCCTCCACGCTGGCCCTGCTGACCCTGATGCTGGCCGCCTACGCGCTGCTGGAGGTGGTGGAAGGTGTCGGCCTCTGGCTGCTGAAGCGGTGGGGTGAGTACTTTGCGGTGATCGCCACGTCGGTGTTTCTGCCGCTGGAGATTCACGACCTGACCAAGGGCATCACGATGACCCGTGTGGTCACCTTCACCATCAACGTGGCCGCCGTGCTCTACCTGCTCTTCTCGAAGCGCCTGTTCGGCTTGCGTGGCGGACGCGAAGCGTACGACCGGGAACGACGCGGCGAGCAGCTGCTCGATGTCGAGAAGGCCGCGGCCAAAACCTGAGGTCCGGGGCCCCCGCGGCTGGTAAGAACTAAAGCGATGGGCGTTTATGCGGTCACCGGGTCGGCGTCCGGGATGGGCCACGCGACCGCGCAGCGGCTCAAGGCCGACGGGCACACCGTGATCGGCGTCGACATCGAAGACGCCGACGTCGTCGCCGACTTGTCGACGCCAGACGGACGTAAGCACGCGGCCGACGGCGTCCTCGCGGCATCGGGCGGCAAACTCGACGGTGCGGTGCTTGCCGCCGGCCTGGGGCCCAGCCCCGGGCGAGAGCGGTTACGGCAGATCGGCGAGGTCAACTTCTTCGGCGTCGTCGAGCCGCTGGTCGCCTGGCGACCGGCGCTGGTGGCGACCGAGCGCGCGAAAGTGGTGGTGGTGGCGAGTAACTCGGCGACGACGGTGCCCCTCGTCCCGCGCCGTGCGGTGCGGGCATTCCTCGCGCATGACTCCGACAAGGCCCTGCGGTCGGTACGACCGTACGGTCCGGCCGCACCGACGATGATGTACGCGGCATCGAAGATCGCCCTGGGCCGTTGGGTGCGGCGGCACGCGGTGCTGCCGGAATGGGCGGGCGCGGGCGTGCGCCTCAACGCGCTGGCGCCCGGGGCCGTCATGACGCCGTTGCTGCAGGAACAGCTTGCGATTCCCCGGCAGGCCAAGGCCGTCCGGTCCTTCCCCGTGCCGCTCGGTGGGTTCGGCGAGGCCCGGCATATGGCCGAGTGGATATCTTTCATGCTGTCCGATTCCGCCGAATTCCTTTGCGGCAGTGTCCTATTCGTAGATGGCGGGACCGACGCGTACTTCCGCGCCGACGATTGGCCCAAACCGCCACCGGTGCGCGGGCTGCCGGCCTACCTGCTCAAGTTCAGACGCTCGGGCAATGTGTGACAGCGCGCTCACGCAACGGAAGGTGTGCGCAGGGCCACAATGCGGCTTTTCGTGGCGTTTACCCCAGCGCGGCGCGCTCGTAAAGCGGCCCCGGTGCAATGCAATGAATCGGCGCACAGGCCGAACAGACGAAGGATCGAAACCGTGGCGGCACTGCCCTCCTGGATCAGCCAGAGCCCTGCCCATCTCGGGGTCGTCACGCCGATCAAGGCGCGCGCCGGTTACGCATTGCATGTGGTGCTGAGAAGCCGGATGCATCGCGCACGCGCCAATGTGACGCTGATGCCGCGGGGCGCGGAGCGCTGCTGAGGCCCGGCCGCGCGCACGACTAGTGGAACCACGCTGTGGCGAGGGGTTGTTCGCCCAGCGGCTGGCCAGGGTGCCGCGCAACGTCATCGTCATCGACGCCGACCGAACCGCGGTCCACCGGGCGGTGAATCGATTGCCGTCAACGGTCGTGCGGCTGGCCCGCTTCGACGCCTTCGCCGCGGACCCGCGCTCCGCTGACCTCATCACGTTCGTGGCGAAACTTCATCATCTGCCGTTGCGCGAGACGTAGCGGCGAGCGTGCGAAATGCTCAGGTCCGCAGGCGAAATCGCCGTCATCGGCCGCTCGGCCCAAAAGACCATCGCCGGCATGCCCGTCGCCTACTGCGGCGAAACGGCTGCGCCTGTTGCGCGCTCGCGTTCCCTCCGACGCGCCCGCGAAGCGCGCAGATTGGCGGCGTTGCCGCACGTCTTGACGTCGTGCCAAACCCCACTGTTGTTCCTGGAGCGGTCGTAGAACGTCGACCCGCAATGGTGGTTGTGGCACCGCTTGACACGGCGCCAGGTGTCGGCGTGCTGGCTGAGCAGAATCTCAGCCCACAGCGCCGAGGCCAGCCAGCGCCATCCGGCGCCGCTGGGCTCTAGCCGCACCTCCCCGGCGGGGGAGACGACCAGGGCCGCGGGCACGGCGCTTCGTGCGCCCGTCGCCCCGCCGGAGACCAGTGCATCGATGTTGTCCCGCAACGAGCGCAGCTTGGTCAGGTCCGCGTCGTCGAGGTGCGGGGGCGCCAGTTCCTCGCCGCGGGCGGCCGACCAGTTGCGCACCGCGCCCGCCACCCAGTCACGGGCGAGCGCGGGGTCGGCGAGCAGGTCGGGGCCGTATCGCGCGATCGCCCGCGTGTTGAGGAAATCCTGGACCAGCCCCAGGCCACCTGGCGCCGGGGTGATGCCGTACCGCTGTGACGCAGCCCATGGAATAGACATACCTAAAAGCTACTTGACTATGTCGCCACCGGCAACTACGGTGACAGAAGCAAAATACTTTTACCTACGTCAGGAGTGCTCATCATGGTCAACATCAAGGGGTCGACGGTCGTGGTTACCGGCGGACAGCGCGGGCTCGGCAAGGCCATTGTGGACGAGCTGTTGGATCGGGGGGCGGCCAAGGTCTACGCCACGGCGCGGGCGCCCAAGCCGAGTGCGGATCCCCGGGTGGTCAGTGCCGAGTTGGACGTGACTGACGCGGACTCCGTTGCGGCACTGGCGACGTCGGCGTCGGACGCCGAGATCGTCATCAACAATGCGGGTGTTCTCGGCGCGGCGAAGCTGCTCGACAGCGACATCGAGGAAGTGCGCGCGGTGTTCGAGACCAACTACTTCGGTGCGCTGCGCGTTGCCAAGGCCTTCGCGCCGATCCTGGCCGCCAACGGGGGTGGCGCGCTCGTCGACGTCGCGTCCATCCTGTCCTGGATGCCTGGCGCCGGCGGGTATGGGGACTCCAAGGCGGCGCTGTGGGCGACCACGAATTCGCTGCGGATCGAACTCGAAAAGCAGGGCACGCTGGTGGTCGCCGCGCATCTCAGCTTCACCGACACCGAGATGGCCTCCGGCTTCGACGCGCCCAAGAACGATCCACGTCAGGTGGCGCGCGCGATCATCGACGGTATCGAGGGGGGCGACCCCGAGGTGCTGGCCGACGACGACACCCGCTACGTCAAGGCGGCGCTGTCCGGGCCGGTCGAGGCGCTGCCGCGGATGCCGTAGGCATGAGGGTCTGCCCGAAGGCAGGTCCCCGTCTTAAGACGGTGGGTCAACCAGGCCCTTGCGGATGGCCTCGCCCAAAAATGGGCTTGCTGCACTTCGGGCAGACCACCGGGTTGCCCCGGCATTCACTACGGTCGCACCCCGCCCGTCGGTGGCTCGACGGTCGAAGGTCCCCAACGCTTCGGCCGAAGGTCACATTCACCCCGCGGGGGCGTTGACGCCCGACGTGTTTGGATAGCGATATGTCCGACATGCAAATCGAAGGCATCGTGAGCGCCACGCGCGTCATCGCGGCCAACGCGGCGCGGATCTTCGAACTGATCGCCGATCCGGCTCGCCAGCCGAGCTGGGACGGCAACAACAACCTCGCCTCGTCGGCCCCGGGCCAACGAGTCCGTGCGGTCGGGGACGTGTTCACCACGAAGCTCACCAACGGCGCCGTGCGGGAAAACCACGTCGTGGAATTCGTGGAAGGCAGCAAGATCGCTTGGTGCCCGGCCGAACCGAGGAAGCAGCCGCCCGGCCACCTGTGGCGCTGGGAGCTCAGCCCGGTGAACGCCGAACTCACCAGCGTGACCCACACCTACGACTGGACGGCGCTGACCGACACCAGCCGCCTCGAGCGCGCTCGCGCGACGACGCCGGAGATGTTGCGCGAGTCGATGGACCGGCTCGCCACCGTCGCGCAAAACCCGGACTCCTGAGGGGCAAGGCTGATGGCGGCCGCCCCGGTGAAACCGGGGCCCACTCAGCCGTTCTTGCCGCGCACCCACTGGACAGTGCCGTAGTTCTTCACCCGCACGCTGACGAAACCCTGGCCCTCCAGGATGTCGCCGATCTCGTCGTCGTCGAACACATGCGCCCCGACGTTCGGCAGCTTCTGGAACAGCCGGGCGGCCGGACCCACGGTGGGCACCATCACGGCCAGCCGGCCGCCAGGTCGCAGCACTCGCGCCATCTCGCCGAGCGCGGCCGCCGGATCGGGAATCAGCTGCAACACGGCCGTCGAGATGACCGCGTCGACCGTGTCGTCGCGCAGCGGAAGTCGTTGGGCGTCAGCCCGGATGAAGCCGACTTGCGGTCCCGCTTCGTTGCGGACGGCGCGCGCGAGCATGGGCTCGGAGATGTCGACCCCCAGGCCGAACCCGTCCGGGCCGGCCGCGCGTGCCAGTGACGCGGTTACGTTGCCCGGGCCCGAACCAACGTCGAGTGCGGTGCCACCCGGCGCGATATCCAACCACTCGAGGGGTGTCTGCCACGCGCTGATCAGCCGGCGCGACAGGGCTTGAGCGTTGTCGTAGAGCATCGACCCGATCGGTGATGCCCACGCCGCCTGGATCGGGCCGGTGTTCTTCGCGACGCCGTCGCCCCCGTCGGATCCACTGCCGAGCAGATCGAGGTAACCCTTGCTCACATCGGGCTCGGCCGGCGGATCGGCCAGCAGTTCCAGTGCGCGGCGCAGCGCGGGGGGCAATGAGACATGCACGTCGGTCATGCGTCCTCCTTCGGCCAAACATCAAGCCGTAGAACGGAATCGGGGTACCAGGCCGCCTGAAGAAGGGGCTCTCTGGCGGGCCATTGCACCGCCATCACGCAGCCTACCCCGGGCCGCGCTTGGTCACCGCCCTGGCGGTCGCGTGCTCGCGCACCAGGGAATACAGCCGCCACTGGCCCGGCACGCCCTTGAGCGCGGACTCGCCGCGGTCGTCGAAGCGGTGGCGCGATCCGGTGACGATGTCACGCAGCGTGGAGGACACCAGCACCTCGCCGGCCCCGGCGAGGGCGGCGACCCGCGCGCCGATGTGCACGGCCATGCCGGCGACGTCATTGCCACGCACCTCGACTTCGCCCGCGTGAATGCCCACCCGCACCTCGATGCCCAACACTCGGACCGCCTCGACGATGGCGTCGGCGCAGGCGATCGCGGCGCTCGGGCTGCTGAACGTCGCGACGAATCCGTCACCGGCGGTGTTGACTTCGCGCCCGGCGAATCGCTGCAGCTCGTGACGCACGAGGTTGTCGTGGTTGTCCAGCAGGTCGCGCCAACGGTGGTCGCCGAGCAACGCGGCCCGCTCGGTCGAGCCGACGATGTCGGTGAACACGATCGTGGTGAGCAGGCGTTCGGCGTCGGAACTGCTGCGCACGCCGGTGATGAACTCCTCGATCTCGTCGAGCATGGGCGCGGTATCACCGACCCAGTACAGGGTGTCCCCGCCGGGGCACTCGACGAGGCGCGCCCCGGGGATGTGCTCGGCCAGATAGTGCGCGTGCTCGATGGGGCTGAAGTCGGGGTTGTCTCGGTGCAGGATCAGGGTCGGCACGGCGATGCGGGGGAGCCGGTCGCGGACGTCGCCCTCCCTGACCTTGTTGATGAACGCGCGGGCCATGCTGGGCGACGCGGCCCGGTTGCCGGCCATGTCCCACCACGCGCGAAACGCGTCGTCATCCGCCACGGAGGGGGCGATGATGCCGAGCATGTCGAAGCCCTGCTCGACGGCGTCCGGCTCCATCCCGACCGTCGTGAATTGGTCGGCGTCCACGAGTTCGGCGCCGATGGGGTAGTCGGGGCCCCGCAGCGTTCGCGCCGCGCCGTTGGCTATCACCAGGCTGGTCACCCGCTCGGGATGGTCGGCCGCCAGCACGATCCCGGCCAGCGACGTGAAGCCGGGGGCGAAGATGGTCGCCCGCTCGCATCCCACCGCGTTCATGACCGCGATCGCGTCCTGCGCCCACGATTCCGGGCCGAGCATGTCTGACGGGACCCGCGACGACAGGCCGATGCCGCGCTGATCGAACCGGATCACCCGGCAGAACGACGCGAGCCGGCGATGAAAGCGGTACATCGACGGCTCGAGGTCGACGCAGTCGATCGGGATCAGTGGGCCCGGCAGCACGAGCAGGTCGATCGGGCCATCGCCGAAGACCTGGTAGGCGATGTCGATCTCGCCGCAAGTGGCGTACCGGGTCCGCGGAGCCGCGGAACTCCCAGCCACGGATCCAGGCTAGTGCAGGTCACCGACGCGCCGGAACCGTTCAGCGGCGGATGATCGGCACCAGGTAGCGGGCGGCGTAATCGCGAACGGCGGCGGGGTCCGACGTGTCGAGGCGGTCGGTGGGAAACACGATGATGCCGAGTGCGACGCGCAGCAGGATGTCGGCGATGTTGGCCAGGTCGCGGTCGGCGATGTCCGCCCCGCAGCGGCGCAGGGTGTGCGCGATTCCGTCGGCGAACTGCCCGATGGGGAAGGCCTGCGATCGGGAGAACAGGCCGAGCAGCTCGGGTTCGCTGTCGGCGATCCGGGAGTAAAGCGGTGAGTCGTGGACCAGGCGAACCCCGAGCGCGAACGCCTCGACGACGGCCTGGCCCGGGTCGCAGCCGGCGGTGGCCCGGTCCAGCGTTGTGAAAAACGACTCGGCCTCGCGCCGCACGACGTGCCCGAAGAGGTCGTCCTTGGTGGGGAAGCGCCGGTAAACGGTGCTGCGGCTGACGCCGGCGCGGGCGGCGACGTCTTCGATGTTGGCCCGGCGCACGCCGTAGGTCTCGAAGACGGTGCGGGCGGTATCCAGGATGGCGCGGTCGAGCTCGTCGCTTTCGGCGAGATTGCCGTCATGGCTGCGGTTCTGCATGGAATAACGACCCCCACGGCGATCTCGACCATTTGACACAAAGATACGCATTTGTTTCTCTGGTTCACAACGGGTGAGCGCGGAGGCAAGGAGTCGGGATGACGGTGCAGCGGGCGGAACGGGATTTCGACGCCGGGGTTCGCCAGGCCGTGCCCATGCCTGTCGACGATGCCGGCGAGGTGCAGCGGCTCGGTCCCGATTCGTTGACCTGGAAGTTCTACGGGGACAACCGCACCCAATTCTTCGGGTTTCAGCGCACCGCCGGTGTCGAGAACTGCATCGAACAGCTCGCCCAGGGTGTGCTCGACCATTCGGTGATCTTCAGCGACATGCTGGGTCGGGCCAAGCGGACCGCGCCGCCGCTGATGAAGACCGTGTACTCCGACGAACCGCGCGAGTGGGGGCGCAAGGTGCGCGACTTCCACACGACGATCAAGGGGACCATCAGCGACGGCTCGCGGTACCACGCGCTGAATCCCGAGCTGTTCTACTGGGCGCACGCCACCTTCGTCGACCAGGTCATCTACACCACTGACACGTTCATCCGCCGGCTGTCGCACGCGGAGAAGGAACAGATCTTCGATGAGGGCAAGGTGTGGTACGGCCTCTACGGGGTCAGCGACCGCGGCCAGCCGCAGACCTACGACGACTTCGTCGCCTACTGGGACGAGATGCTCGAGCGGTTCGTCCCGCACAAGACCGTCCTGTATGGGACCGGCTACATCCGCAAGGGGATTCCGGGCCCGCGCTGGATTCCGCGGCCGGCGTGGCAGGTGCTGTCAGCGCCGCTGAACGCCTACACCCGCCTGGTCTTGGTGGGAACCCTGCCGCCGCAGATGCGCAAGGTCTGTCAGCTGGAGTGGAATGCGAAGAAAGAGAAGCGATTCCAGCGGTTCGCGGCCGTCATGCGCGCGCTCAACCCGGTGATCAACCGGCTGCCTGTCGGGCTGATCTACACCCCGTGGGCGGCTACCGCGTGGCGGCGGTCGGGCGTCGACCCGCGCCGGTTGCACAACCGCGCCTCCCAGCATGACGGCCGGCGAGAACACCCCGCTGTTGGTGAAGACGATGTTGGTGCCCAGGTACGCCGAGGGCGCGCGCTGTAGCTCGGTGGTCGTGGTGATCGTCGCGTAACGGGAGTCCAATCGGCTGCGCTGGAACGGCAGGAACTCACCCATGTGGCCCAGGATCAGCGTTGCCCCGGGGTACCGGTCGAAGAGCCCGCTGAACAGGATGCGTAACGCGTGTCCGCTCACCTCGGCCGCCCAGCTCCAGGTTGCGCCGTAGAGTTCCGGGCGGCCGTCGATGACCCGCCAGCGATCGGCCGGCGGGGCGCCGGGGTGCAGATAGAGCGGCACGCCCAGGGATTCCACGGCGGACCACAGCTCCCGAATCGCGCCTGCTCGCGGGCCTGTTGGGCGTCCAGGTCGATCTGCAAGCCGGGAGCTGTCAGCGAAAGAACCTGGATGTCGATGCCGGCGTCATCCATCTCTGGGAGCCGGTATTGGGTGAAGTCGGCCAGCCGGGCCGCGTAGCGCGCACCGATTTCCGGACGCATGAGTTGCATCAGCCGTTGGTGTGCCGGCCGCAGATCGGTCAGCTCGGGAACGAAGAAGGCCTCTTCCAGCGCGATGTAGCGCATCGGTGTCTCGCTCTCGTGGTCGGGGACCGGCGTGTCGGGGTGTGCAGCTCCCCTGCGTCACAGATTAAAGGCACACCGCCTTCGGTGTCGGCGCCCGGTTGGCCGCCAAGGTGAACAGCGGGTGCACGACGCCGAAACTCCCTGCGAAGTAACCCAATACGGAGGCGGGCGCTTGGTGATCGGGTGCGGATGGGCGAGGATCTCTTGACATGGCCGATGTCGATTTCTCGTTGCTGGACGTTCCGCGCTCGGAACCGATCGAGGACTCGGAGGCCTATCTGCGCGCGGCGCTGGCCTGGCACTTCGGGAAGGACACCGGTTCCGCATTCTGGTTGCGAACCGCTACGACGCTGGACTTCGACCCCTTGACCGACGTCAAGACGTTCACCGATCTACGACTGTTTCCCAACCTCGTTAACGAGTTGCGCAGTGTGCCGGTGGAAGACCTCATCCCGCGCGGCTACGGACGGCGGCCGCCGGTACCGCAGATATTCGAGTCCGGCGGTACCACGGGCGCACCGAAAAGGACTGTGCAGCTTCCGGATTGGGTCGCGCAGGTGGTGCGATGGCAGACCGACGACTTCGCCACCGGCGGGTTCCGGCGGGGCCAGGGCTTCTTGTGTCTGATGCCCAGCGGTCCGCACGGGGTGGGTTATTTCTCGCGGCTGGTCGCCGAGCGTCTGGGCGCGGTCTTTCACGGCACCGACATCGACCCCCGCTGGGTCAAGAAGATCGCCGCCCGCGGCCTGGCCTCCGAGGTGGCCGCCTACGTCGATCACGTCGTCGAGCAGGCCCTGTTCGTGTTGCGGACACAGAATGTCGCGAACCTGCACACCACCCCGCCATTGCTCGAGGCCATGGCCCGCGACGACCGGGTGGTCGATCTGCTGAACGCCAAGATCCGCTACCTGTTGCTCAGTGGCGCGCACGTGGACGCCGACACCCTCGACGTGCTTCGCGACCTTCTCCCGGCGACGAGGATCACCATGGCGTTCGGCAGCACAATGGTGCTCTCCCAGGCGGTTACCCGTGCCGACGGCGATGCGTTCGTATTCTACCCGCGGACACCGTATGTGGTGTTCTGGGTGGTCGATCCCGACACGGGTGAGCGGGTGCCGTACGGGAAGACCGGTCAGGTGGTGATGAACCACGTCAGCAAGGGCATGTTCATCCCGAACAACCTGGAGCGCGACCTGGCGGTCAGGATGCCCGGGCCGGCCGCCGAGCTCAGCGACTCCGTCAGTGCGGTGCGGCCGGTCTCGACCTTCGAGGGCGAGGCCGTCATCGAGGGGGTGTACTGAACATGGCGGCCGAACGAACCGGTGTTGCAGCCGATTTGGTGGCAATCGATGCGCTCGGCCCCGACGGTGAGTACCGCACGCGCCGCCGCGAGGTCATCACCAGCACGGCCGGCGCCGCGGTTGCCGAGTTGAGCCTCGTGCCGCCGCTTTATGTCGCGCGCACCCTGGCCGCCCAACGCAACGTGAACCCGCTCCCCGTCGGGCGGCGCGTGGCGGCGCTGTCGGACGCCGCCGAGGTCTTCACGGGGGAGGTCATCGCCGGCCTGGACTTCGAGGCGTATGTCGGCCTGGCGAGCCGGATCTCGGGCCTGCCGATCGCGGTCACCCGCGCCGGGGCGTGGGGCGTTGCCGACGCCGTGGGTGGCGCGTTCGACGCGGTCCGCGCGGCCCGGCCGGTGGGGGCGGCGCTGGATTGGCGCGAGGAATCCCTCCGCCGCGGCGGCGCGGTGTGGGCTCGGCGGGGGGAGGTGTTCGCGGTGCACGCAGCCGGAAACGGTCCCGGCGTGCACGGCCTGTGGCCGCAGGCACTGGCGCTTGGCTATCGCGTCGCGGTACGTCCGTCGCGCCGCGAGCCGCTGACCGCGCACCGGCTGGTGCATGCCTTGCGGCAGGCGGGTCTTCGCCCCGAGGACGTCGTCTACCTACCGACCGATCACGCCGGCGCCGACGAGATCATCCGGTCGGCGGACCTGGCGATGGTGTACGGGGGCCAGGACGTGGTGGACAAGTACGCCGCTCACCCGGAAGTGATCGTCAACGGGCCGGGCCGCGCCAAGATCCTGATCACGGCGGATCGGGATTGGCGCGACCACCTCGACGTCATCGTCGACTCGATCGCCAACCTCGGCGGCATGGCGTGTGTCAACACCACCGCCGTGCTGTGTGAGGGCGATCCCGCCCCGCTGGCCGCCGCCGCGATCGCCCGGCGGCTGGCGAGGATCGAGCCGCTCCCCACGGACGATGAACGGGCGATCCTGCCCACCCAGCCCCTCGACCAGGCCCGGGCACTGGCGGATTACCTGGCGGCCAAGGCCGCCGGCTCGACCCCGGTGCTCGGCGCCGATCAGGTGGTGACCGACCTCGGCGACGGTTACGCCGCGCTGCGCCCGGCGGTCCATCTGTTGGCCGGCCCCGTCGCGGACACGCTCAACGTCGAGCTGCCCTTCCCCTGTGTCTGGGTCTCACCGTGGTCGCGCGACGTCGGGGTGGCTCCGTTGCGGCGGTCGTTGGTCGTCACCGCCATCACGGGTGACCAGGGCCTAGTCGACGAGCTGCTCGCCGAACCGACCATCGCCAACGTGTACCTCGGCCCGCACCCGACGTGGTACACGGCGCCCGGCATCCCGCACGACGGCTTCTTGGCGGACGTTCTGATGCGCAACAAGGGGTTCGTCGCGGACAGCCCCTGACGCGAACCGGCTCAGGCCGCGCACTCATCGCTCAGCTGCCGAAGCCACCTCTACTCGAGACCGTCGAGGCGCCACTGGTACCGGCGTCGAGGTGGCTGGAGGCGAAGGCGACGCCTTTGTCGATCATGGCGCCGTCGTCGGCGTAGGTGTTGTGGGCGGC
>NZ_LZJI01000099.1 GCF_001667775.1 Mycobacterium sp. E1747 | reverse complement strand
ACGCCGTCTGCGCGCCACGTCGCGGTGAACATCACAGTCTCGGCGGATAATCCGCTCGCGGTGCAGATGTGGACATCGCTTACCTCGACGTCGTCGGCCCCGACGTTCGTCTCGAGAGCTTGGCGGAATGCCACGCGTGCCTTGTCCAAATCAACGTTGTTAACCAGAGCCATGGTGCGACTCCTGTGGGCGACGGGCGGGATCAGGGGTGCGGTGGCCGCGGCGGCGATTCATCTCCTTCTGGAAGGCGTGATCGAACCACTGCTCCTGGTAGGTGTTGTCGCACTCGCGACCGTCATCGGAGACCCAGTGCGAGGTGCCCACGCGAAACCCGCTGTTCGGCCAGACGATCCCGGGCGTCATCGCTGTGGTGTGCCCGGTGAAACCGTACGTTCGGCCATCGGCCAATTCGACGTCGATCCGTTGGTGGGCAACGGAATACAGCTCAGGATGCACCTCGTAGGCAGTCCGCGTCACCTTCGCGACGTCAACCGGTTCCCCATCGACGATCATCCAGGCGAAGTGGTGCGACGGCGCCGCGGGATCCACGTCATAGATCCCCGCCCAGTAGGGCTGTGTCGATGCCGACACGTAGCCGACCGCGTTGAAGACCAGGTCCTCACCGAAATACATCGGGGTCCAACCGACCGGCGGCGTCCTGGGCATCGCATACCGCCGGGCCATCAACTCGGTGCGCACCTGCCCCCATGACCGATCCCGAGGGTTGTAACAGTCCACCGGATATGTCGTCCCGTGCAGAACAAGTTCGCCGGTCATGTGCATCATCTGCTCGCTACCGCCGGGACGCATCGCCGCATCGGTTTCGACGTCCTCGCCCGGCACGATGTGGCCACGCGCGATGAGCGGGGTAACTGCCTCGCCGATCAGGTCGAACCCGGTGTTCCCGTCCGGGCTGGTGTAGGTCAGCCGGACCGTTCGGCCGAGTTCCAAGAACTCGATCCGCAACCCGTTCTCGGTCGTCAGAGAATTCCCCTCGACGGTGGGCCATGCCATCGTGGTCGCATAGTCGACGTACTCGGCGTCGAGCGCGTCGTGCGCCTGATCGCCGCGGAAGATGATCACCCCGCCCTGATTGCAGCCGAACGCCGGCCGGTTCGTCGAATAGATGTACGCGCCGAGACGGGCCTCGGGCACGTGGACTCCGTGGTAGTGCGTGGAAACGATTGCCGGATCCCATATTTCGCCAGGGCCAGGACGTGGCAGCCACATGTCCGACTCGGGCGGATGCGTGGCGAATGCCGTCACTGCACCTTCCTCTGCGTCCCGTGTGTCCCGATGACGCTGTCCACAGGCTCCGACATCAACTGTTCCACGGCTCGCCGCTCGTCGAATTCCCACCCTCGACGGCCCGCCTTGTCCTCCTTCTTGAGGTGTTTGATCATCGCCTGCGCAGCGTTTTGTCCCGGTTGTCCGAAGATGCCCGCAATCGGATGGGTGCCAGAGCCCGAAAGGAATAGCCCAGGAATCGGTGTGCGATAGCCCGCCAGTCCCGGTGCCGGCCGGCGCGGCCCGAACCGGGTGATGATTGGGTCGACGTGGTAGACGTTGCCGTCGATGGCGAAGAACCGCTCCGCGATGTCGGGCTGTGCCAGCGGCCGTCGAGCAACTTCGAGTTCGTCGAGTCCCTGGTAATAGTGGGCGGTGTCGGCGATGACGGTCTCGGTGATCTGGTCGCGTGCCTTGTCCCAGCCGACCTTAGGGTCGGCGGGTGTCAGCCCCGACCAGAACCAGAACGTGGCGCATCCCTTGGGCGCCATGGACGGTTCGAAGACCGACGGCGAGTTCGCGAGGCCGGGCACGTTGGCGGGCACCTCGCCGGTGACGCATGCCTGCGCGGCGGCCAGAGTCTGCTCGTAGGAGTGGTACGAGTTGATGGGTATCCGGAGATCAAGACCGTCGCCGCGCCATTTGTCGTGAGCGGGCAACGTGAGGTTGCCCTTGAGCGCGATGTTCAATTTGTAGTCGCTGATTCCCCGGCCCTTGGTAGGGATGTGGTCGACGCGGTTCTGCAACACCGGCGACAGCAGTCCCCTGGGGATCATGTGGCGTAGCACGGTGGCCGGACTGAACGCGGTCATGACCCCACGGCGAGCGTAGATCTCCTCGCCGCTGTCCTTGAGTCGCACGCCCGTGACTCGACCGCGGTTCACGACCATCTCCTGCACCGGCGCGCTGCATCGCACCTGGCCGCCGTGCTCCTCGATACACGCGATCAGAGCCTTGGGGAACGACCCGGTGCCGCCCTCGAACATTGCAACGCCGTACTTGGAGAGGACGCCGAGATAGATCAGCGCCCATCCGCTGAGGTCGGCGTTGAACGGCATAAACGGTAGGCCAATGAGCAACGCGGCCTTGATGACGTCGCTCTCGAAGTACTCGTCAAGTGCCTCGGCGTGGGAAGACGTGGCCCAGTTGGCGATCGCAGAGAGTTCACGACGCCCGGAAACCACCGCCTTGGCCGCCTGAAGCACGTTGCGCAAAGCGGGCCGGGTGGGGTGCGTCTGCATCATCGGCAGGCCGATGTCCACGGCGGCATTGATAACGCGGAACAGGTCTAGATAGGCCTCGGCGTCCCGCTTTGAGAAGTGTCGGAGTTCGTCGGCGGTGCGCCGCGGGTCGCGCCACAGCGCCAGGGATGACCCGTCGTGGTTCAACTGCACGTGCGCGGGGTCGATCACCTGCTGCCGCAGGCCGTACCGGGAACTCAGTCCGAGATCTCGGTCGATGGTGGTCGTCCGGAAAAGGGACGGCTGAATCGATGCCTCGTTGATCAGGTAGTCCGGCGCTTCCGGCGCCATTGGGTTGGTGCACGTCATGCCGCCGGGGGTCGCGTACGCCTCGAGCACGAGGACCTCGAGGCCTGATTTCGCGAGATACGCGGCAGCGACCAGACCATTGTGCCCGGAGCCGGCAACGATCACGTCCACGGTGCGGCGAATGTTGGCAGGAGCCGACGTCATCGGAGGGCGCCTTCCGCCGCCGCGACGGTCATACCGTTGACTTCACGCAGTCGAGCCGCGGTAGCACCGACCAGATCGACCGCGTTGCCGGTTTCTCCGAACTGTCCGCCACCCCCGAGCAGCGGTGAGTAGTCGACAATGTTGAGCCAGTTGGCCCCGGCTTCGACGTAGGGCTGCAATTGATCCGCCACCTCTACGGGCGTGCCGCAGGCGCGCGCGCGTCGGACGATCCCCGGGGTGACTTGGTCGATGACGCTCCAGGCGTCGGCATGCGACCAGTTCATCGAGATCATGTCGCGCGCGTAGGTGTAGTCGCGGCGAATCGGGTGCTCGCTGCCTTCCCAGCTGCGGTAGTACTCGGCGTTGGTGATCAGAGCCACCGAATCCCACTTTGCCAGTGGATGATTCACCAGCCGATCGACTGCTGCGTCGTCGGAACCGAGCAACACGAAGGCGGTCACATAAAACCGGAACGCCTCGGGATCTCGACCCGACTTCTCGACCAGCTCCTTGATCCGGATCACATCACTCGCATACTCCTCGGGTGAGCTCCCGAAGGGTTGCATGGTGATCCAGCCATCCGCGTGGGTGCCCGCGATCGTGGCCGCACGACCTCCTCCGGCGACGAGAACCGGAGGAATGGTGTCGCCATAGGGCGCCAGCGTCATCACCGCGCGGTCGAGGTTCCAGATCGGTCCCTCGTAGTCCACCGGACCATCCGATTCCATGAGCAGCTTGACGATCTTCACCGTTTCCTCGAGATGGGTGTACGGCTTATTCCGCGGCACGCCGTAGGGAGTGAAATGACGCATTTCGCCGGTGCCGAGGCCGAGGAAGAATCGGCCCTGGGAGAAGTGGTCGAGCGTGAGCGCCAACTGCGCGTAGTTCGCCGGCAACCGCCGTACCACGTCGCACACGGTAATTCCCAGCGACATCCGGCTGGTGTGGGTGGCAGCATCAGTCGCGAGCGGCCAGGGGTCCATGTAGGCGTCGACATCCACCACCGCCGCTGCGGGCACTAGGTCGGGAGTCCAGATCGAACGTGGGATTGTCAGCGACATCTGGTCCGCCCAGATCATGAAGTCGTAACCCGCCTGTTCGTATTCCTGGGCTCCCGCACGGTTGAGTTGCAGGTCCGAGAGTCCGCCGGTCATACCGATCTTTATGTCACGCACATCAGTTCCCTTCGGAGGTCTGCGGCCAGCCCAAACCTGATGTCTGGTGTTTGAATCACAATTTAAAACTAATGTGATGTCTACCATTATTCATACACAGTGTCTAGCCTTGCTGTAGGTTCGAAATCGCTATGGCCGAGGAGGTTTCATGACGGCGATCCGCACACCGCATCCGGCGCACGCCCCCGATCGGACGGTCCTGACCGACCGCGGGCGGCGGTACGAGCAGTTGTGCCAACCCACGCGTGTTCACGGCTCGCTCTACACCGACCCAGCCGTCTTCGCCGACGAGCTGTCGCGGATATGGTTCGGCGGCTGGGTCTACGCCGGCCATCGAAGCGAAGTTCCCGATGCCGGTGCACAAATGCGCACCAGCATCGGGCCTGCGGCAGTCGACATGATTCACACCGACGATGACCGAATCGTCCTGCACGAAAGCTCAAGTGGCACAGCACTGCCTCGGGTAGCCGAATATCAAGGCTTCGTCTTCGGCTCATTCACCGCCGACGTGCCTTCCCTCGAAGAGCACCTAGGGGCTGCGGCCGGTGAACTCGACAGGTTGGTGCAACTGTCTCCGGAGGGCGAGCTGGAATTAAGCACCGGCTGGCTGAAGCACACAACTCGAGCGAACTGGAAGTTGTTGGCCGAGAACGAGACCGATGGCTATCACCCGCAATTCGTACACGGCTCGGTGTTCGACGCCACCGACAGCCCCATCGGCGCCCTTTACACCGAACGTTCGTGGGCCGCCAACCGCGACCTCGGCGGCGGACACAGCGAATTAGACCTCCGGCCTGAGTTCCGCCGGCTTGATCAGCCGCTGTTGTGGTTTGGCACGACTGAAGCCAAGCTCCCCGACTACGTGAGCCGCATGCATGCCGCGCACCCAGCGACGGCTCGCGATCTGCTCGTCGAGGGATCGCCGCACGTGATGATATTCCCGAACCTGTTCGTCGCCGAGGTCACCGTCTTCGTCATACAGCCCCTCTCAGTTGACCTAACCGTCCAGCACGCGACCGCGGTTCAGTTCAAAGGCGCACCCGATATCAACGCCCGCCTGCTGAGTCAATGCATCGCCTCCGTTGGACCGGCCGGGATGCTTCTCGCTGACGACAGCGAGATGTATGAACGAAACCAAGAGGGCCTTGCCAACCGTGAGCCGGAGTGGCTCGACATCTCCCGCGGGGTGCACCGGGAAGTCGTGGACGAGCGTGGACTGCCGACCGGTCATGCCACCGACGAAACTTCGATGCGGGGCTTCTGGAAGCATTATCGATCGCTCATGACGCGCTAAGCCATTCTCTTCCAGTCTCATTCGAAACCGAGGTCGCCGACATGTGCGCAGCCGTTCGCAAGGGCGCCGCTGGAAGACTTTTCGCCACTCGCGCCGGTGCGTTCAGCCGAAAGAAACGAATGCTTGCCGGCGCCCAGCCTGCGTGCATAGACGGAGCGCAAACTCCATCGAACTTCGGGGACATTTTCCGAGGATATCGACCGCAAATCTCGACGAATTCGACTGAGCAGGCGAGAAAAGGAGCGTAGTGGGATGACGAAGACCGTGCTGGTAGCCGGCGCCTCAGGCTTGGTAGGCAACGCCGCCCTTCGGCGGTTCGCGTCTGATGGTTGCAACACAATAGGTCTATCGCGGCGCGCACCGCAGGTTGTCGACCACGCACGGATCCTGGCGCTCGATCTCACCGATTCAGACGAGTGCGCCGCCTTCGCGGATAAGCACGGCGCAAGCATCACACACGTGGTGTACGCGGCTCAGTACGAGGCGCCCGGCCTGGCCCCTGGGTGGTTCGACGAGGAAGCCATCTCCCGTAACGCGGCGATGCTCGCCAATCTCATGGAGCCGGTGCTCGCGAAGGCCGACCATCTCGAACATGTATCGCTTCTGCAGGGATCGAAGGCCTACGGGATGCATTGCCCCGATCTGCTCAACAAGATTCACACCCCTCTACGCGAGCGGGAACCCCGACTCGAGCACCCCAACTTCTACTTCGTGCAAGAGGATTGGCTCAAAGCTCGTCAACAGTCCTGGGGTCTGACAATCTGGCGCCCCACCGTCGTCTATGGCGACGCCCCGACGGGGAACATGAACGCATTGCGAGGCATCGCGGTCTACGCAGCGCTCGAACGTGCCACAGGAAAAACTGCGCTCGACTATCCCGGCGGTAGCTACGACCAGCCCTTTCAGGAAGCCGTCGACACGGACCTCCTTGCCTCGGCTCTAGCGTGGGCCGCCGATAGCGAGAGTGCGCGCAATCGGACCTTCAACCTCACCAACGGCGACACCTTCAGTTGGCGGCACACTTGGCCCGCGGTGTGTCGCGCGTTCGGGATGACACCCGGCGAGCACCGACCCCAGCAGTTGGCTATCGAGCTGCCGAAGCGCGACGATGAGTGGGCCGAACTCGTTGAGCGACACCGACTTAACGCTCCGAAGTCCATCGAGCAGCATTGCGGACCCAACTCGCTGCTCTACAGCGACTGGATGCTGGGTGCCCTTGAAGGAGTGGCCGCGCCGCTGAACAGCACCATAGCGATACGGAAAGCAGGCTTTACCGAGTGCATGGACACCGAAGACATGTTCGTGCGCTGGATGACCCGCCTCCAAAGTGACGGCGTCGTACCGCAAATGGCGTGAGCCGACGCCGTATCAATTGGCGGGGGCGGTCGTTCTTCGGGCCGTCAGTGACCGGCGAGGTTCGGCGTTAGGAGCCGAGAATGCGCGCGATAAACACGGGTTCTCGCGAGGCTAGGCGATGTACCCGCCGTCGACGGCGAGCGCCGCGCCAGTGATGAACGACGCGGCGTCGCTGGCGAGGAATGCGACGACCTCGGCGACTTCGCTCCCGCTTCCTGTTCGGCCGATAGCGGTTCGGGCTGCTTCGGCGCTGACGAATTCGTGCAACTCAGCGCTGTGCTTCATCAACTCGGTGTACATCGGGGTCTCGATCACGCCGGGCAGGACCGCGTTGGCTCGTACGCCCGCTCGGGAATGATCGGCGGCAGTGGCACGAGTCAGACCGAGCACGCCTGCTTTGGCGGCGCAGTAAGCGGCGCCGCCCGGCACCGCCTTTACGGAGGCGACCGAGGCGGTGTTGATGATCGATCCCCCGCCCCGGGACAGCATGGTCGGCAAGACGTGACGGGTGCCCAGGAAGACTCCGCGGAGGTTGACCGCGATGACGCGGTCGAAATTCTCCGGAGTGCACTCGGCCACGGGTCCGATCTCGCCGTCGATGCCGGCGTTGTTGCAGAGCACATCGACAGTTCCGAAATGGTCGACGGTGGTCGCGACCATCGATGCGACGCTCTCCGAGCACGTGACGTCCACCGTGCAGGCGAGTGCGTCACCGCCGAGCGAGGCCGCGACAGCTTCCTGCTTACCGCTGATATCGGCGACAACCACGCGGGCCCCGTCAGCTGCCAAAGTGCGCGCGATAGCCTCGCCGATTCCCTGTCCGCCACCGGTCACGATCGCGACTTTGTCCTTGAGGCGTCCCATTATTCGGTCTCCTTCACTTGGGATTGCAGCTCCTCGCCACATGATCGATGGCCTCGTCGGGAGTCACGCGTTGAACCGCACCGGCAGCGAGCTCAAGGCGTGAAGGAAGGTGTGCGGGACAATGACCGGGTCGCCGTCGAGATCGATATCTTTGAGGCGACCGCACAGAGCGTGGAGGCCGATAACAAGTTCCAGCCGGGCCAGGGCAGCTCCGAGGCAGTGATGACGCCCTCCGCCTCCGAAGGACATGTGCTGGATATTTTGACGATGGATATCGAAACGGTCGGGGTCCTCATACCGGCCCGAATCGCGGTTGCCGGAGCAGAGCCACATCGCGATTCGCTCCCCCGCCCCGAGTTGGCGGCCACCAACGACAACGTCACGGGTCACCGTGCGTGCCTGATAGACATTGGGTGTCCAATACCGGAGGACTTCTTCGGCCGCATTGTCGGCCAGCTCCGGGTTGGCGCGCAGTTCGCTGAGTTGATCGGGATGTTCGATCAGCAACAGGATCGCCGCCGCGAGCGTGCTCCTGGTCGTCTCGTTGCCCGCAACCATCAGCTCGGCGAATGACACCAGCACCTCTGTGTCAGTCAGGCTCACGCCGTCGACCTCGGTTTTGATCAGTCGCGAGATCAAGTCATCGCCCGGATCGGCGCGGCGCGCCCCGATGTAGTTGGTCAGGTAGGTGCCCATCTCTTCGACGGCGGTGGCCAACGCACCCCCGGCGTCAGCGGCCCCCTGCAGGCTCGTGATCGCGTCCGACCACCGCAAGAGCTGGGCCTGATCCTCCCGCGGAACGCCGAGCATGTCAGCGATCACCAACAGCGGGAAGGGCCGGGTGACGTCGGCTACGAGATCGCATCGACCATTGGCGATGACCTGGTCAATCAAATTGTTGATCACCGAGGTGATCGTCTCCGCCTGATCAGCGACCACGCGCGGGGTAAAGACCTTCTGCAGCAGCGCCCGGCGCTGGGTGTGTTGCGGCGGGTCCTGGCTGACCATCATCAGCTTCTGCATATCGCCGAGAATGGCGGTCCCCGGAATCGTCGAGCCTCCTGTTGAGGAGAAGGTCACCGAATCCTTGCTGCAAGCATTGATGTCATCCCAGCGGGTGATCGACCAGAAGGCTTCGCCCGCGAAACCAATCGGATTGAGATGGACGGGATCGTGCTCGCGCAGCGCGGCGAGGACCTCGAAGGGCGGCCCCGCGGCGAAGTGGCGTGGATCGCTGAGGTCCGTGTCGATGAGCAACGATGTGGGTTCAGTCACAGTCGTAACCTACACACTGTCGGACAGGGTGTCCATTAGCAAGATCTCTACCATTTCGGTTGTGAAGTCGATAACGCATTCACCCAAGCGGGACCGCACCCGACGCGACGGGGTACGGTCGGCCGTATTAGATGCGACCGCAAGGTTGCTTGATGCCGGCGAAAGCTTCACAGCACTCGGTATCACCCGCATCTGTTCCGAAGCAGGTGTGGCGCGTTCGGCTTTCTACACGTGTTTCCCGAACAAATCCGGCCTACTGATCGCGCTCACCGCCGAGGCGACCGACGAACTGTTCGCCGCCTCTGAGCGCTGGATCACCGCCGGTTCGGGTATCGACGGAAGCGAACTGGAACGGACCATCATGGGGTCTTTCGCAGTGCTGCGCGCCCAGCCCGCGGTGCTTCGCGCATACGCGGAGGTCGCCGCCTACGACCCGGACATCGCCGGCTTCTGGGCCAAGCGGATGGATCGGACCGCCGAGATCCTCGCCGATGTCATTGCCCGCGCACGCGAAACCGGCGCGGTGCGTCCGACGATCGATCCAGTGCTTGCGGCGGACTTCATTGTCTGGGGCGGTGAACGACTGATGTCTCGTCACGTCGCCACGTCGCCTATCGAGCGCGACGCTGACTGCGCTCGCAAGCTCGCCAGGGCGATCACCGCGATGCTTTACGTGGATTCGCGCCCGTCGTAATACATGCGGCGGGCGAACGGGACTGCGCGCACAGAGCTTGAGCTCAAGCAATTTCCGACTCGGTACCAGAGTTCGCAGACCTCTTTGGTCTTCCGATCTTCATGGCGCCAGCTTCACGCCACCAGCGCGACCCGGTCAGAAACGACACGCCCACCCTGCGCTCGGCCTGGCTCACTGACATGCCTTCACACCAGGTCGAAAAACTCGCGTCGAACCGACCTTGGAAACGGATATCCACTCGGCATGGCAACACTTTGCCACCGCCGCCTGGTCGTCGGCTTCTGTGTCCCCGGCGATATCCCTGGTCAAAGCGGCGCCTTCAAGCGGGCGTTCTGGGGCCATATCCGTCCCATTTTCATGTCGCTGGTGCCATCGAGGTGACAACGAAGATGGGACTGTGCCACGGAGAGTGGGCCCCTCGATCCGCGGTGACACACGGGAATGAGTGACGTCACGTGGCGGTTCTAGCACTTGAGACGCTAGAGTGCTAACAAGCTTTGCAATCATCCGGAGGTTTTCGTGCCGACTTACAGCTATCAGTGCACCGAGTGCGACGATCGCTTCGACATCGTGCAGGCCTTCACCGACGATGCGCTGACGACGTGTGAGCGCTGCTCCGGCCGGCTGCGCAAGCGCTTCAACTCCGTCGGGGTGGTGTTCAAGGGCAGCGGCTTCTACCGCACCGACAGCCGAGAGTCCGGCAAGAAGTCCGCAACCTCGACCAACGGATCCTCCTCGACCGACTCCGGATCGAGCTCGGGTACCGGCGAGAAGTCGACATCCAGCGAGAAGTCCAGCAGCAGCGCCACGGCGCCTGCCGCCGCTTCGAGCTGACGGGGTTATCCACAACCGCGCCGTCCGCCGCATTCGCCGCCGACCTCGCTGCGCTTAGCGTTGTGGTGTGGGCGAATCGTCGCTGAACCCGGCCCTGTTGAGCCGCCTTTCGGGGTGGCTGCGTCCCGACTGGAGCCGGACCGTGCTGGCGCGGCGGGTCGCCGCCGGCGGGCTGGTCGCGTTGGCCGGCATCGCCGCGCTGAGCTCCGATCCCGACGGTGACTATGCCGAGGTCGTGGTCGCCGATCACGACCTGCGGCCGGGTACCGCGTTGACGCCCGCAGATGTCCGCGTCGAAAAGCGTTTGGCCGCAACCGTTCCCGATGGGTCACTGGCCGACATCAGCGCGGTGGCCGGTACGACGCTGGCCGGTCCGGCGCGGCGCGGCGAGGTGCTCACCGATGTCCGGGTGCTCGGCAGCCGACTGGCCGAGGCCGCGATCACGTCGAAGGCGGGACCCGGGGCCCGCATCGTGCCGCTGCGCCTGGCCGACAGCGCCCTGATCGACCTTGTCCGCGTCGGCGACGTCGTCGACGTGCTGGCCGCGCCGGCGACCGCCGGGCCCGAGCCTCCCCAGTCCGCCCCCAAGGTGGTGGCCACCGACGCCGTGGTGGTGCTCGTGTCGGCCCGGCCGAAGGTCCAGGCCGGCGACGGCGACCGCGTAGTGTTAGTTGCGCTGCCGGCTCGCGTGGCGAACACGGTGGCGGGCTCGGCGCTGGGTCAAGCGGTGACCCTCACCCTGCACTGAGTGTCTCGCCGTGGTTCGCCCCGCAGGTGACAGCAAACTCTGTCCAATCCCAGGAAGGACATCTGAATGTTCAAAGGGTTCAAGGAGTTTCTCTCGCGGGGCAACATCGTCGACCTGGCAGTCGCGGTGGTGATCGGTACTGCCTTCACCGCGCTGGTCACGAAATTCACCGACAGCATCATCACACCGCTGATCAACCGGATCGGCGTGAAGCAGCAGTCGAATGTCGGCATCCTGAAGATCGGCATCGGCGGCGGCCAGACCATCGACTTGAACATCCTGCTGTCGGCCGCGATCAACTTCGTTCTGATCGCCGCCGTGGTGTATTTCCTTGTCGTGCTCCCCTACAACACGCTGCGCAAGCGGGGTGAGGTCGAGCAGGCGGACGACGCCCAGGTTGTCCTGCTCACCGAAATCCGCGACCTGCTCGCGCAGACCAACGGCGACTCGTCCGGTCGACACGGCGGCGCCGCCGGCACCACGCCCCCGCCGGAGCACGGACCGCGCGCCGACGCCGAGGCGTAGGCCGGTTAAATCTCCAGGCTCGACAGCTGCCCGATGATCTGGGCGGCGAGCGGATTCAGCGTCGCCATCCCGTCGCGGACCGCATAACGGGACCCGGCCAGATTCACCACCAACGTGCTTCCGGACACCCCGGCCAGGCCGCGTGACAATCCGGCGTCGGTGATGCCTGCCGACAGGCCCGAGGCGCGAATGGCTTCGGCGATGCCGAGGATTTCGCGGTCCAGGATTTCGCGGGTGGCCTCGGGGGTGACGTCGCGCGGGGTGACGCCCGTCCCGCCGACGGAAACCACCAGATCCACCCCGCCGATCACCGCGGTGTTGAGCGCGTTTCGGATCTCGACCTCGTCGGCCGCGACCGCGACCACGCCGTCGACGACGAACCCGGCCTCGGTCAGCAGTTCGGTGACCAGCGGCCCGCTGTGGTCCTCATCCCCGTGGGCGGTGCGATCGTCGACCACCACGACCAGGGCCCGGCCAACCACCAACTCCGCACCCGTTTCCATGGGAGCCACCGTATAACCGAGCTCGGACAATCCGGCCGCCGAGGGTTCTTCGACTCGCATTACTGATCCGCCTTCCCCAGAGTCACCGGCACGGTACGGCTGCCACCACCAGCGGGATCGGCGAAGGTCAGCGAAATCTTGTCACCGGGCGCCTTGGACCGCACCGCTGCGACCAAGGCATCGGCGCTGTTGATCGGGCGGTCGTCCACCTTGGTGACGATCACGTTCTTGGGCACGCCGGCCGTCGAGGCCGCCCCGCCCGGCACCACGTCGACGACCTTGGCGCCCGGGGAGCCCTTGTCGTTGGTCACCTGAACGCCGAGCGAGGCGTGGGACGCCTTGCCGCTGCTGATCAGCTCGTCGGCGATGCGCTTGGCCTGATCGACCGGAATGGCGAAACCGAGGCCGATCGAACCGCTCTGGGCGTCCGGCGAGTCCGCGCCCAAGGTGGCGATCGCCGAGTTCACGCCGACCAGCTGGCCATTCATGTTGACCAACGCGCCACCGGAGTTACCCGGGTTGATGGCGGCGTCGGTCTGGATCGCGTCCAGCACGGTGTTCTGGTTGCCCGACTCACCGGTGGTCGACACCGGCCGGTTCAGGGCGCTGACGATCCCGGTGGTCACGGTGCCGGACAGCCCCAGCGGCGACCCGATCGCCACCACCGGCTGGCCGACGCGCAGGTCGGACGAGGAGCCCAGGGAGATGGGGGTCAGGCCGGACATGCCCTGCACCCGGATCACCGCGATGTCGCTGGTGGGGTCGGCACCGACGACCGTGAACGGCGCGGTGCGTCCGTCCGCAAAGGTCACAGTCGTCTTAGGAGCCGGCCCGCCGGGACCGCCGGGCGGACCGCCGGGGGGCGCACCGGGAACCACGGGCGCCTTCGGCGGCCCCGCGGCCGCCGCGACCACGTGATTGTTGGTCAGGATGAGCCCGTCGGCGGAAAGGATGATGCCGGAGCCCTCCTCGGACTGGCGGCCCAGGTCCGTCTCCAGCATCACGACACTGGGCACCACCTTGGAGGCGACCTGTTCGACGCTGCCCGGCGGCATGTTGGCCGCCGGGACGCTGGGCGCGCCGATGACGGTGTGCCCGTTGCCGTTGGTCGAGTGCGTGCCCAGCTCGATGGCGGTCGCCGCGGCTCCGCCGATGCCGGCCGAGACCACCGCGATGGTCAGCGCGCCGACAGTCAAAAGCCCTGCGCGGGAACGCTTTTGGGGACTCGGCGACATTGGCGGCAGCATGCCGGGAATCGGGCCGGTGCCGGTGGCGCCGGGAATCGGGCCTACCCCGGTTCCGCCGGGGATCCGGCCGGGACCGGTGCTGCCGAACGGGTCGTACGGCTGGCGAAATTGGTTCGTCTGCGATTGACGCCGCCAGTCGAACTGCTGGCCATATGCCTGCTGATGCCCTTGGCCGTAGGCAGAGGTCCCCGGGTGGCTCGGGGTGGGCGCAGGCTGATTCGGCGCCGGGTGGTACCCCGGCTGCTGCGGCGGTGGCGAATACCTCGGGTCATTCGTCATAGCGCTAGGTCGCTCTTCCTCTATCTCAGTATTCGGCTCGTCGGTTCGACAGGGCTCTTCAACAGTAGTAGCTGTAGACCTACGTTGCCCGGGCGGACTGAGAGTCCACTGAGATAACGTTCGCGGGTTCCCGAGAGTTCGACTGGCCGGTCACGGGAACCGTAGGTTCGGTGACGGATTCTTGCCCGGCATTACCGGAGTACGGAGCCGGATACGCCGATGGCGGCATCGGCCGGCCGGGCAGCAGCACGTAGAACGAGGTCCCCGGCGGCTGTCCGCCCGGCACGGTGTCCTCGACGCGCAGTAATCCACCGTGATTCAGCACGACCTTCTTGACGATCGCCAGCCCGAGCCCCGAACCGGGCATCGCGCGCGCGGTCGTTGAGCGGTAGAACCGCTCGAACACCAGCCGACGTTCGTGCGGTGGAATGCCCGGGCCTTGGTCGGAGACCACCAACTCGGCGTGCGACGGGTCGAGTTGCCGCATGGCGATTCCGACGTGACCCCCCGGCGGGCTCCACTTGGCCGCGTTGTCCATCAAATTCAGCACGGCGCGCGACAGTCCCGCGGCGTCGCCGTACATCTGCCAGGGAGTCACGTCGACGTCGAAGTGAATATCGTTGCGGCGGCGCCTGACTCGCTCCAGGCTACGGTCGATGACCTCGGACATGTCGACCGGTTCGTGCACGACCTGGCCGGCGTCGTCACGGGTGAGGTCCACGAGATCGCCGACCAGCGTGGACAATTCCTCGATCTGCGCCAGCACGTCGGCGCGGAGCTCGACCATCTCCTGCTCGGGCAGCCGCGGCGCCCCCGGCTCCATGGAGGCCATCAGCAGTTCGACGTTGGTGCGCAACGACGTCAGCGGGGTCCGCAATTCGTGCCCCGCGTCGGTGACCAGCCGCGCCTGTCGCTCGCGGGACTCGGCCAGCGCCCGCAGCATCAAGTTGAAAGCCTCGGTGAGCCTCGCCAATTCATCGCTACCGAACACCGGGATGGGCCGCAGGTCGTCGGTACGCGCGACCCGTTCGGTCGCCTCGGTCAGGCGGGCCACCGGACGCAGGCCCGCCCTGGTGACCATGCCGCCCGCCACCGCGGCGACCGCGACGCCGATGCCGCCGACGATCAGCAGCACCCAGCGCAGCTTGGTCATCACGGCTTCGGTCGGCTTGAGGCTCTTGGAGATCAACAGCGAGCAGCCGTTGGGCAAGTGAATGGCCAGGACTCGTTGATCGGATGCGGTACGCCGCGACATGAACAGATCACCGCGGATCACCGCCTTTTCGGGCGCACCGACCGGCAGCGTCTGACCCGGCTGTTGCGCCGTGTAGATCGAGTGGCCCGGGTTCACCAGCATCGCGTTGACGTCCGAATAGGCGGTGCCCTCGATGGCCTTGCCGGGATCGGCGGCCAGTGAGCCGCTGGCGATCAGCAGCTGCGCCCGGCTCTGCAGCTGGTTGTCGATATCGCTATACAGCGCAGCCGAAATCACCGCGTACACGGCGAACGCCATCAGCACGACGACCATGGCCACCATCGACATCGCCAGCAGCATGACGCGCCACCGCAGGGACAATGAGCTGGTCGCGCGCAGCGGCACGCGCTGGGGCCGTCGGTACCGGATCATCGCTGGAAGTGACTCATCACGGCGGCGTTTCCCGAAGGACATAGCCCACGCCGCGCACCGTGTGGATCAGCCGTGGCTCACCGTCGGCCTCGGTCTTGCGGCGCAGATACCCGACATAGACCTCCAGCGCGTTGCCCGAAGTGGGAAAGTCGAAGCCCCACACCTCTTCGAGGATCCGGCTGCGGGTGAGCACGCGGCGCGGATTGGCGATCAACATCTCCAGCAAGGCGAATTCCGTGCGGGTGAGGCTGATTTGGCGCTCCCCGCGGGTGACTTCGCGGGTCACCGGGTCCAGCGTCAGGTCCGAGAACTGCATGGCCACCGATTCGGCGTCATTGTCGTCCGGCTTGGTGCGGCGCAGCAGCGCCCGCATCCGGGCCAACAGTTCCTCGAGCGCGAAGGGCTTGGGCAGATAGTCATCCGCGCCGGCGTCCAGCCCGGCGACCCGCTCGGAGACCGAATCACGGGCGGTAAGCACCAGGATCGGCAGGTCGTCACCGGTGCTGCGGAGCTGACGGCACACCTCGAGCCCATCCAGCCGCGGCATCATCACGTCGAGCACGAGCGCATCGGGGCGGTCGCTGGCGATCATCTCGAGCGCCTCCAGCCCGTCATGGGCCAACTCGACCGAGTAGCCATTGAAGGAAAGCGATCGGCGCAGCGACTCACGCACTGCGCGATCGTCGTCGACGACCAGTATCCGCACGGGCCTAGTGTCGTCCCGACGCCTGAGAGCGGGCTGAGAGGCGCGCCGGGTATTTGCCGAGATTAACTAACGCCGGTCCAGGTCGATCAGACCGAGCCGGGCCGCCTTGAGCAGCCGGCGGGGCACCTTGTGCTTCTGGCCGGCGACCGTCACACCGACGAGCTCGGTCTTGGTGGCCTTCCACTGCGCGCGACGGCTACGGGTGTTCGCGCGCGACATCCTGCGCTTGGGTACGGCCATGGTCGGGCCTAACTCCTCGTGTCGGGGGCTTGTCGCGCGGCGTGGCCGGTACGGCCGAACGTGCGACGGTTGCTACCAGGATAGTCGGTGGCCTGCCGGGCACCAAAACGAAGCCCTCAGACGCCGAGATTGCCGCGGCGGCGGTGATCCGGACGCCGCCGACGACGATGGCGGCAGTCTCGACGCGAGAGCCGAGGGGCGCCCTTGACGTGGTACCGGCGTGACCCGCTAACCTACCGGTTGGTTGGTTGGTTTGCGCTCACCGGGGAAACGCAGATTGGAGGAGTGCATGGCCTCAGCTCCTGGTCGCGACGCGGTCCGGATAGCGAACTGCTCCGGGTTCTACGGCGACCGGCTTTCGGCGATGCGCGAGATGCTCACCGGCGGTTCCAATGACCCAGTGGATTACCTCACCGGCGACTACCTGGCCGAACTGACCATGCTGATCCTGGGCCGCGACCGGATGAAGCATCCCGAGCGCGGCTACGCCAAGACGTTCCTGACCCAACTCGAAGACTGTCTCGGTGAGGCCCGCGATCGGGGCGTGCGCATCGTCGCCAACGCCGGGGGCCTCAACCCGGCGGGGCTGGCCGACGCGATACGCGCTCTGGCCGAGCGCCTCGGCATCCCGGCCCGGGTCGCCCACGTCGAGGGCGACGACCTCCTAGCCCGCGCCGCCGACCTCGGGCTGGGCAATCCGCTGACCGCGAACGCCTACCTGGGCGCCTGGGGCATTGTCGACTGCCTGGTCGACGGCGCCGACGTGGTCGTCACCGGACGGGTCACCGACGCCTCGGTGATCGTCGGGGCCGCCGCCGCGCACTTCGGCTGGGGTCGCACCGACTACGACCAGCTGGCCGGCGCCGTGGTCGCCGGCCACGTCATCGAGTGCGGCGTGCAGGCCACCGGCGGCAACTACTCCTTCTTCACGGAGGTACCCGACCTGACCCACGCCGGCTTCCCGCTGGCCGAGGTGCACGCCGACGGTTCATCGGTGATCACCAAGCACCCCGGCACCGGCGGCCTGGTGAGCGTCGACACCGTCACCGCGCAGCTGCTCTACGAAATCACCGGCGCCCGCTACGCCAACCCCGACGTCACCGCCCGGATGGACAGCGTCGAATTGTCCCCCGACGGCCCCGACCGGGTGCGCATCGCGGGCGTGCGCGGCGAGGCACCACCGCCCACTTACAAGGTGTCGCTGAACAGCATCGGCGGATTCCGCAACTCCATGACCTTCGTGCTGACCGGAATGGACATCGAGGCCAAGGCCAATCTGGTGCGCCGGCAGCTCGAGGCAGCGCTGAGCGTCAAGCCCGCGGAGCTGCAGTGGTCGCTGGCCCGCACCGACCACCCCGACGCCGACACCGAGGAAGCCGCCAGCGCGCTGCTGCACTGCGTGGTCCGCGACCCCGACCCTGCCAACGTTGGGCGGCAGTTCTCCTCGGCCGCAGTGGAATTGGCGCTCGCCAGTTATCCGGGCTTTCATGTGACCGCCCCGCCGGGCGACGGTCAGGTCTACGGCGTGTTCACTGCCGGCTACGTCGACGCCAGGGAAGTGCCCCACGTCGCGGTGCACGCCGACGGCGCCCGGGTCGCGATCCCCTGTGCAGCAGAGACTTTGGAGCTGAAGCCCGCCAAGCCCGCACCCCTGCCAGAGCCGCTGCCCGACGGCCCGAGGCGTCGGGTCCCGCTGGGCCGCATCGCCGGGGCCCGAAGCGGCGACAAGGGCGGGTCGGCCAACGTCGGGGTCTGGGTCCGCACCGACGAGCAATGGCGCTGGTTGGCCAACACGCTGACCGTCGAGCTGCTCAAGGAGCTGCTGCCCGAGGCCGCGGAGTTCGATGTCACCCGCCACCTGCTGCCAAACCTGCGCGCGGCCAACTTCGTCATCGACGGCATCCTGGGCCAGGGCGTCGCATACCAGGCGCGGTTCGACCCGCAGGCCAAGGGTTTGGGCGAATGGCTGCGCGGCCGGCACGTCGACATCCCCGAAAGGTTGTTATGACTCTTTGGACGACGCCCGAGCGCGAAGCGCTGCGAAAGACGGTGCGCTCCTTCACCGAACGTGAAATCCTGCCTTATGCCGACGAGTGGGAGCGCGACGGGGAGCTGCCGCGCGAGCTGCACAGGCGCGCCGGAGCCGCCGGGCTGCTGGGCGCGAACTTCCCCGAGGCGGTCGGCGGAGGCGGCGGCGACGGTGCGGACGCGGTGATCATCTGCGAAGAGGTGCACCAGACCGGCTCCCCCGGAGGTGTTTTCGCGTCCCTGTTCACTTGCGGCATCGCGGTGCCGCACATGGTCGCCTCCGGCGATCAGCGGCTGATCGAGGAGTTCGTCCGACCGACGCTGGCCGGCGACAAGATCGGGGCGCTGGCGATCACCGAGCCCGGTGGCGGTTCGGACGTCGGGCACCTGCGCACCACGGCGGTGCGGGACGGGGACCACTACGTGGTCAACGGCGCCAAGACCTACATCACCTCCGGCGTCCGCGCCGACTATGTCGTCACCGCGGTGCGCACGGGCGGTCCCGGGGCGGTGGGCGTTTCGCTGCTGGTGATCGAGAAGGGCACACCGGGTTTCGAGGTGAGCCGCAAGTTGGCCAAGATGGGCTGGCGGTCCTCGGACACCGCGGAGCTGTCCTTCGTCGACGCCCGCGTACCGGCGGCCAACCTTGTCGGTGCCGAGAACAGCGGATTCGCCCAGATCGCGCAGGCGTTCGTCTCGGAGCGCATCGGCCTTGCCGCGCAGGCGTATTCGAGCGCCCAGCGCTGCCTAGACCTGACGGTGCAGTGGTGCCGGGACCGGGAAACCTTCGGCCGGCCGCTGATCTCGCGGCAGTCGGTACAGAACACGCTGGCTGAGATGGCCCGGCGCGTCGACGTCGCCCGGATCTACTCCCGCCACGTGGTCGAGCGCCAGCTGGCCGGCGAGACGAACCTGATCGCCGAGGTGTGTTTCGCCAAGAACACCGCCGTGGAGGCGGGCGAATGGGTGGCCAACCAGGCCGTGCAGCTGTTCGGCGGCATGGGCTACATGGCCGAATCCGAGGTCGAACGCCAATACCGCGACATGCGGATCCTCGGCATCGGTGGCGGCACCACCGAGATCCTGACCGCACTGGCCGCGAAAACCCTTGGATATCAATCGTGATCACACCGCCTCCTCGCCCCCTCGCCGCTTCGCGGCTGGGGGTACCCCCTCATCGCTTCGTCCCCCTCGCCGCTACGCGGCTGGGCGTGCCCCCACTGCATCGTCGGCGGTGGTCATGACCGTGCTGCAGTCCACGCTGGACCCGCGATCCGCCGCCTTCACCGACGCGGCGTCGACGGCGGCCTCCCGGCTCGAGGAGATCGGCGCCGAACTCGCCAAAGCGCTTGCGGGCGGTGGCCCCAAGTACGTCGAGCGCCACCACGGCCGCGGCAAGCTGACCGCCCGGGAACGCATCGAACTGCTCGTCGACCCGGACTCCCCGTTTTTGGAGCTCAGCCCGCTGGCGGCCTACGGCAGCGCGTTCACCGTCGGCGCCAGCACGGTCACCGGGATCGGCGTGGTGTCCGGTGTCGAATGCCTGATCGTCGCCAACGATCCGACTGTCAAAGGCGGTACCAGCAACCCCTGGACGCTGAAAAAGATCCTGCGGGCCAATCAGATCGCGTTCGAAAACCGCCTGCCCGTCATCTCGCTGGTGGAATCCGGCGGGGCCGACCTGCCCACCCAGAAAGAGATCTTCATCCCCGGGGGGCGGATGTTCCGTGACCTCACCCGACTGTCGGCGGCAGGCATTCCCACCATCGCCCTGGTGTTCGGCAACTCGACCGCCGGCGGCGCCTACATTCCCGGCATGTCCGACCACGTGGTGATGATCAAGGAACGTTCGAAGGTGTTCCTGGCCGGTCCTCCGCTGGTCAAGATGGCTACCGGCGAAGAGTCCGACGACGAGTCGCTGGGCGGCGCCGAAATGCACTCCCGGGTCTCCGGTTTGGGTGACTACTTCGCCGTCGACGAGCTGGACGCCATTCGCATCGGGCGCCGCATCGTCGCCCGGCTGAACTGGCGCAAAGAGGGCCCGGCGCCCGGGTCGGTCGTGGATCCGTTGTTCGACACCGAGGAGCTGATCGGCATTGTGCCCGCCGACCTGCGCGTCCAGTTCGACCCGCGGGAGGTGATCGCCCGCATCGTCGACGGCTCCGAATTCGACGAATTCAAGGCCATGTACGGGTCGTCGCTGGTGACCGGGTGGGCCCGGCTGCACGGCTACCCGCTGGGCATCCTGGCCAACGCGCGCGGCGTGCTGTTCAGCGAGGAGTCACAGAAGGCCACCCAGTTCATCCAGCTGGCCAACCGCTCCAACACCCCACTGTTGTTCCTGCACAACACTACCGGCTACATGGTGGGCAAGGACTACGAGGAGCGCGGGATGATCAAGCACGGCTCGATGATGATCAACGCCGTCTCCAACTCGACCGTCCCGCACATCTCGCTTTTGATCGGCGCGTCCTACGGTGCCGGCCACTACGGCATGTGCGGCCGCGCCTACGACCCCCGGTTCCTGTTCGCCTGGCCCAGCGCCAAGTCCGCGGTGATGGGCGGCGCTCAGCTTGCCGGCGTCCTGTCGATCGTGGCGCGGGCCGCCGCCGAAGCGCGGGGTCAGCAGGTCGACGAGGAGGCCGACGCCGCGATGCGGGCCGCCGTCGAGGGGCAGATCGAGGCCGAGTCGCTGCCGCTGGTCCTGTCCGGGATGCTCTACGACGACGGGGTGATCGACCCGCGCGACACCCGCACCGTATTGGGAATGTGTCTGTCCGCCATCGCCAATGGCCCGATCAAGGGGACGTCGAATTTCGGCGTCTTCCGGATGTGAGCCCCATGGTCACTCGAGTGCTGGTCGCCAACCGGGGCGAGATCGCCCGACGGGTCTTTGCCACCTGCCGACGGCTGGGCCTTGGCACCGTCGCCGTCTACACCGACCCGGACGCCGGCGCGCCCCACGTCGCGGAGGCCGATGCCCGGGTGCGGCTGCCCAACACCAACGACTACCTCAACGCCGAGGCGATCATCGCGGCCGCCCGCGCCGCCCGCGCCGACGCGGTCCATCCCGGATATGGGTTCCTTTCGGAGAACGCCGATTTCGCGGCGGCCGTGCAGCGCGCGGGCCTCACCTGGATCGGGCCGCCGGTAGACGCGGTGCGGGCGATGGGCTCCAAGATCGAGTCCAAGAAGCTGATGGCCGCCGCCGGGGTCCCGGTGCTCGACGAGCTCGACCCGGACACGGTCAGCGAGGCGCAGCTTCCGGTGCTGGTCAAGGCGTCCGCCGGCGGCGGCGGCCGCGGGATGCGGGTGGTGCGCCAATTGTCCGCGCTCGCCGGCGAAGTCGAAGCCGCCCGCCGCGAGGCGCAGTCCGCATTCGGCGACCCGACCATGTTCTGCGAGCGCTACCTGCCCACCGGACACCACATCGAAGTGCAGGTCATGGCCGACACCCACGGCACGGTCTGGGCCGTCGGCGAACGGGAATGCTCCATTCAGCGCCGGCACCAGAAGATCATCGAGGAGGCGCCCTCGCCGTTGGTCGAACGCGTACCGGGCATGCGGGACAAGCTCTTCGAGGCGGCCCGGCTCGCCGCCGAAGCGATCGGCTACACGGGCGCCGGGACGGTCGAGTTCCTCGCCGATGATGACGGCGAGTTCTACTTCCTGGAGATGAACACCCGGCTACAGGTCGAGCATCCGGTGACCGAGGAGACCACCGGGCTCGACCTGGTCGAGCTGCAGATCGCCGTCGCCGACGGCGACCGGCTTGACGCGGAACCACCTGTTGCGCAGGGACATTCGATCGAGGCCCGCCTCTACGCGGAGGATCCGGCCCAGGGCTGGCAGCCGCAGGCCGGCCGCGTGCATCGCGTCGACGTGCCTGCGGTCCAGTCGCAGTTCGGCACGCTGGGGCGCCGGACCGGCATCCGGCTCGATTCGGGCATCGTCGCCGGATCGACGGTGTCCATTCACTACGACCCGATGCTGGCCAAGGTCGTCTCGTTCGCGCCCACGCGCAAGCAGGCGGCGCTGGTGCTCGCCGACGCGCTCGCCCGCACCCGGCTGCACGGCCTACGCACCAACCGCGAGTTGCTGGTCAACGTGCTGCGCCACCCGGCATTTCTCGACGGCGCCACCGACACCGCGTTTTTCGACACGCACGGCCTGCAGCAACTGTCGGCTCCCCTGGCGGACGGCACCACCGTCCGATTGTCGGCGATCGCCGCCGCGCTGGCCGACGCCGCGCACAACCGCGCGTCTGCCGCCGTCCTGGGATCGCTCCCCAGCGGCTGGCGCAACCTGGCCTCCGGCTATCAGGCGAAGAGCTACCGCGACGCCGACGGCGGCGAACACCGGGTCGAATACCGTTTCACCAGAACGGGATTGCTGTTGGCCCACGACGAGGAGGTCCGGCTGGTCTCGGCCACGCCGGACCAGGTCGTGCTGGCCGACAGCTCCGGGGTGGCGCGCGGCTTCACGGTCGCGCGTTACGGCGACGACGTCTACATCGATTCGGCGCGCGGACCCGTCCATCTGGTCGCGCTGCCCCGCTTCCCGGAGCCGGGCTCGGCCGTCGAACAGGGTTCGCTGGTGGCGCCCATGCCCGGCAACGTGATCCGGATCGGCGCCGCGGTCGGCGACACCGTCACCGCCGGCCAGCCGCTGATCTGGCTGGAGGCAATGAAGATGGAACATACCATCACCGCCCCGGCCGACGGCGTGCTCGTCGAACTCAACGTCGGTATCGGTCAGCAAGTCGAGGTGGGCGCCGTCCTCGGAGTGATCGCAAGCGCGGCGCAGCCGGGCGCTGGGGGCACCTCCCGCTTGCGGGGGACGGGTCACGACCATCCCAACCTGGCAAGAGTGGAAGCGCCCCAAGCAGAAGGAGATCCAGCATGACCGACACCAGCTTCATCGAAAGCGAGGAGCGCCGGGCCCTGCGTAAGTCGGTGGCCGCCTGGGCCGCCAACTATGGCAGCGAGTACTACCTGAGAAAGGCCCGCGCGCAGGAGCACACCGACGAATTGTGGTCGGAGGCGGGCAAGCTCGGCTTCCTTGGGGTGAACCTGCCCGAGGAGTACGGCGGCGGCGGCGCCGGCATGTACGAGCTGTCGCTGGTGATGGAGGAAATGGCCGCGGCGGGCAGCGCGCTGCTGCTGATGGTGGTGTCGCCGGCCATCAACGGCACGATCATCAGCAAGTTCGGCACCGACGAGCAAAAGAAGCGCTGGATTCCCGGCATCGCCGACGGCACCCTTACGATGGCCTTCGCGATCACCGAGCCCGACGCGGGCTCCAACTCGCACAGGATCACCACCACCGCCCGGCGTGACGGCGGCGACTGGATCCTCAAGGGCCAAAAGGTCTACATCTCCGGCATCGACCAGGCCCAGGCCGTCCTGGTGGTGGGCCGCACGGAGGAGGCCAAGACCGGCAAACTACGTCCGGCCCTGTTCGTGGTGCCCACCGACGCTCCCGGATTCACCTACACGCCAATCGAAATGGAGCTGATCAGCCCCGAGCGGCAGTTCCAGGTCTTCCTCGACGACGTCCGGCTGCCGGCCGACGCGCTGGTCGGATCCGAGGACGCGGCGATCGCGCAGCTGTTCGCGGGCCTGAACCCCGAGCGGATCATGGGCGCGGCCAGCTCGGTCGGGATGGGACGGTTCGCGCTGGATAAGGCCGCCGATTACGTCAAGACCCGCCAGGTCTGGGGCACACCGATCGGCGCGCACCAAGGACTGTCGCATCCGTTGGCGCAGTGTCACATCGAGGTGCAACTGGCCAAGCTGATGATGCAGAAGGCCGCGACGCTTTATGACAGCGGCGACGACGCGGGCGCGGCCGAGGCGGCCAACATGGCCAAATACGCTGCCGCCGAGGCGGCTACGCGCTCGGTCGACCAGGCCGTGCAATCGATGGGCGGCAACGGACTGACCAAGGAGTACGGCGTCGCCGCGATGCTCGCCTCGGCCAGGCTGGGGCGGATCGCCCCCGTCAGCCGTGAGATGGTGCTGAACTTCGTGGCGCAGACGTCGCTGGGCCTGCCCCGGTCGTACTGATGGAAACGCTGGTCGACTACGCCGGTCCGGCCGACACCGGCGGGCCGTTCGCGCGGCTGACGCTGAACTCGCCCCACAACCGCAACGCCCTCTCGACCGCGCTCGTCGAGCAGCTGCATCAAGGCTTGCGTGACGCCGCGGCCGACCCCGCCGTGCGCGCGGTGGTGCTGGGGCACACCGGCAACACGTTCTGCGCGGGCGCCGATCTGAGCGAGGCGGGCGCGGGTGATCCCTTCGAAATGGCCGTCGCCCGGGCCCGCGAGATGACCGCGGTGATGCGGGCCATCGTCTCCTCGCCACTGCCGGTGATCGCCGCCATCAACGGGCATGTCCGCGCGGGGGGGTTTGGACTCGTCGGCGCGTGCGATATCGCCGTCGCCGGTCCGCGCAGCACGTTCGCCCTCACCGAGGCCCGGATCGGCGTCGCCCCGGCGATCATCTCGCTGACGCTGTTGCCGAAACTGTCACCGCGAGCCGCGGCGCGCTACTACCTGACGGGCGAGACATTCGGCGCCGACACGGCGGCGGGCATCGGGCTCATCACGATGGGTGCCGACGACGTCGACGCGGCGGTGGCGGCGCTGCTCGCCGACGTGGGCCGCGGTTCGCCCCAGGGGCTTGCCGCCTCCAAGGCACTGACCACGGCTGCGGTGCTGGAGGGGTTCGACCGCGACGCCGAGCGCCTCGCCGAAGAATCGGCCCTGCTCTTCATATCCGACGAAGCGCGCGAAGGCATGCTGGCATTTCTGCAGAAGCGCGCCCCGAGCTGGGCAGATTAGCCAGGTGTCAAACAAATCCCCGCGGGCCGACCTGCCGGCGCGGCGCAAGGTTGCAGTTTGACCAATCGTCTTGCACCAAAATCCGGACGTCGTAGGCTCGTGGGTAATGAGCAACTCTGCGCAGCGCGACGCGAAGGACACGCGCGACGAATCGTCGCGTGCGGCCGACACTGATCGCATCCAGCTCGCGCAGTTGCTCGCGTACGCGGCCGAGCAGGGCCGGCTGCAGATGAAGGACTACGAAGACCGCTTGACGAGGGCCTACGCGGCGACCACGTACGAGGAACTGGATCAGCTGCGCGCCGACCTGCCGGGCTCACAGATCAACCCGCGCCGTGGTGCCAAGCCGAACCCGGCGCCGTCCACGCTGCTGTTGGCGCTGTTGAGCGGCTTCGAACGGCGCGGCCGGTGGAACGTTCCCAAGAAGCTCACCACCTTCGCCTTCTGGGGCAACGGGGTGGTGGATCTGCGCTACGCCGACTTCACCTCCACGGAGGTCGAGATCCGTGCGATTTCGATCATGGGGGCGACCAAGATTTTGCTGCCGCCCGAAGTGAACGTCGAGATTCACGGCCGCGGTGTCATGGGCAACTTCGACCGCAGCGTCCTCGGCCAGGGAACCCCCGGTGCACCGAAGGTGAACATCCGCGGCTTTTCGCTGTGGGGTGCCGTCGGCATCGTTCGCAAGGCCCGCAGGCCCCGCGGCTAGCGTCAGCCGGGCACGTAGTCGAACTTATCGGGGTTGGGACCGTTCCTCCCCGCTTCGCCCTTGTCCAGGGCCGAGATCGCGTCCATGTCGGAGGCATCCAACTCGAAGTCGAAAAGCTCGAAGTTCTCTTTGACCCGCTCCGGGGTGACCGACTTGGGGAACACGATGTCGCCGCGCTGGATGTGCCAGCGCAACACCACCTGCGCCGCCGATTTGCCCCGCGCATCAGCGATGCGGTTGATCTCCGGATCGTCGAGCACCTTGCCCTGCGCGATCGGGGCCCACGCCTCGGTCGCGATGCCGTGCTCGCGTCCGTACGACCTGACCTCCGTGTTCGAAAAGTACGGGTGAAGCTCGATCTGGTTGACCGACGGGACGGTGTCGGTTTCGTTGGCGAGCCGCTCCAGGTGTGCAACTTGGAAATTCGAGACGCCGATGCTGCGCGCGCGCCCGTCGCGGGCGAACTCTTCGAAGACCTTCCAGGTCGAAACGAAGTCACCGTCGTAGAGCGTCGGCAGCGGCCAGTGAATGAGAAACAGGTCGACGTAGTCGGAGTCCAGGGCCTTCAGCGTCTCGTCGAAGGCGCGGCGCGCGTCGTCGGGCTTGTGGAAGCCGTTGTTGAGCTTGCTGGTGACGAACACGTCGGCGCGGTCGAGCCCGGCGTCGCGGATGCCCTGTGCGACTTGCTTTTCGTTGCCGTACATCTCGGCGGTGTCGATGTGCCGGTAGCCGATCTCCAACGCTGTCCTGACCGCCGCCGCGGTCTCGTCGGGCTTGATCTGGAAAACGCCGAAGCCCAGCTGCGGAATGCGCACACCGTCATTGAGTTCGATCGTTGGAACCTTGCTCATGCATCTCCTCCTTCTGGGTCCATGTACCCGCTGAAGCGGGCACCTATCCCTGGATCGACGATGGGCTAGCGGCGGCGCGAGCGGAGGTAGTCGCCCACCACGGCCGCGCCCAGGCCGTCGAGATCGGGCACCACGACGCGTCCCTCGACGCGCCGGGCGACTTGGTCGATGAAGCGCGCCAGGCCAGGGTCGCTGCCCAACCGGAAGATGGTGATCTGGGCACCGAGTCGCGCCATGTCATCGAACCCGCGCACGGTGTGGGCGATGGTGCGCGGGTGCGGCGGGTAATCGAAAAACACGGTCGTGCCGTCACCGTCGAAATCCTCCAGGTGAGCGGTGGGCTCACCGTCGGTCACCACCAGCACGACGGGCTGCGCGTTGGGATGCCGGCGCAGGTGTCGACCGGCCAGCGCGAGCGCGTGATGCAGGTTGGTGCCCTGCTCGTAGACACCCTCGAGACCCGTCAACTCGGCGGCGGTCACCGTGCGGGCGTACCGGCCGAACGCGATGATCTGCAAGGCATCCGAACGAAACCGGGTGCACACCAAGTGATTCAGCGCCAACGCCGTCTGCTTCATGGGCAGCCAGCGATTCTCCATCACCATCGAGAACGAGGTATCGACCAGCAGCGCCACCGCGGCCTGAGTGCGCGTCTCGGTCTCGGAGACCTCGACGTCATCGACGGTGATCTTCAGCGATCCGGCGGTGTCCTGGCTGGCCGTTCCCGCCTGTCGCAGCACCGCGTTGGTCAGCGTGCGCGAAATGTTCCACGGCTCGGTGTCGCCGAACTGCCAGGGCCGGGTGGCGCCGGTGAGTTCACCGGCCGCTCCGGCGCGCCGGTGGTCCCGCTCCCCGCGCCGCCCGGAAAGTTGTTGCGCCACATCGCGTAACGCTGTCTCGCCCAGCCTGCGCATGGCCTTCGGCGAGAGCCGCCACTGCCCGTCGGAGCCCCGGTCCAGAAACCCCTGATTGACCAGTGCGCGTTCCAGTTCGGCGAGCGTGCGGGCGTCGACGGCGGCCTGCTCGCCGAGTTGGCGTGCCAGCGCGTCGAGGTCGACGTCGTCCATGGTGGCGCCGGGATAGCTCTGCGACAGCTGCTCGGCCAACTGCTCCAGCTCGGCGATGTCCGAAATCGCCTGGGTGCCTTCTCCCATCCCGAACGGGTTGTCGCCGGAGAACTGTTCGGACCCCGTCCAGTCCTCTCCCGGCCGGGCGGCCTGCAGATGCGCGTCCAGCCGGTTCAACCCTTGCATCAGCGACGGCGACCCGAATGCCTGCTGCGCCAAGGCATCCAGCTCGGCCCGCTGGTCCGGGCTCAGGCTGTTGCGGAAGCGTTGCGCGGCCGCGGCGCGCTTGGCCAGCGAGTCCAGCAGCTCGTCGACATTGCGGGGGTTCTCCGGGAAGAACTCGCCGTGGTTGTCCATGAAGTCCTGGAAATCCTGCTGGGTGTCCTCACCGCGGGCATGCTTGTCCAGCAGGTCGTTGAGGTCGTTCAGCATGTCGTTGACTCGCTGACGGTCCTCGTCGGTGGCGCCCTCGAGGGCCTCCTTCATGCCGGCGAAACGCTGATCCAGCATTTCGCGGCCGAGCAAATCCTTGATCTGGTCGTACTTTTCGCGCGCCTCGTTGCTGCGCCAGTTGTAGTCGGAGAGCTCCTGAACGGCCTTGGCCGGCGACGCCGGCAGGGCGTCGAGCTGCAGTTCGCCGAAGCGGGCGTCGTCGTCGAGCGCGCGGGCCAGCTCCTTGCGCTCGGCCAGCACCGCCTCGTCGAGCAGCTTCTTGATCTCCTGCAGCGTCCCGTCCAAATTGTTGCGGCGCAACAATTCCCGTCGACGCCGGTTCGCCTCGGCCGCCAGCCGGTCGGCGCCGGGCGTGTTCTTGGTGCCGCGGCGCAACAGCTCGGATAGCGCGCGGCGCGGCGACGTGCCCGCCATGACGTCCTGCCCGATCTGCTCGAGAGCCTCGCGCAGATCCACCGGCGGGGCCAGCGGGTCGGGCCCGCCGGTGTACGCCGAGTAGCGCGAGGAATGGCCCCTCGAAACAGGCTTAGCCATAGACGGTTTGGCCCTCCCCGGACACCTTGTCGATCCGCTTGGCCAGATACAGCGCCTCCAGGGCGAGTTCCAGCGCCGCGGCGCGCTCGCCCTCTGACTGGGCGTTCACCTTAGCGGCGATCTTGTCCACCACCGGCAGCGCCGGAACCGCGGCCAGCACGTCCTTGGCCGACACCCGCTCACCCGTCGTAACCGCCGAACCGCCCTCGACCGCGGACACCAAGGATCCGACGTCGATGCCACCGAGCACCCGGGAAGCGGTGTCGGCCGTGGCGCGGCGGAGCAGGTGCTCGAGCACCGCCTGCTCGCGGCCTTCCTCACCGGACTCGAATTCCAGCTTGCCCCGCAGGACGTCAATCACCGTGCCGAGGTCGACGACGCGGGCCACCGGATCCGTCTCCCCCAACACCGCGCCGCGGTGGCGGGCGGCGGCCGCCACGGTCTCGGCCGCGGCGATCGCGAACCGCGCCGACACCCCCGAGCGTTGGTCGACGGAGTTGGATTCCCGGAGATACCGGGCGAACCGGGCGATCACCTGCATCAGGTAGTCGGGGACCTGCGCGGATAGGTGCGCCTCTTGGACGATGACGCCCACCTCGGCGTCGAGCTCCAGTGGGTAGTGGGTGCGGATCTCCGCGCCGAACCGGTCCTTGAGCGGGGTGATGATGCGGCCGCGGTTCGTGTAGTCCTCGGGGTTTGCGCTGGCGACCACCAACACGTCCAGCGGCAGGCGCAGGGTGTACCCGCGGACCTGGATGTCGCGCTCCTCCATCACGTTGAGCATCGACACCTGGATCCGCTCGGCGAGGTCGGGAAGTTCGTTGACGGCGACGATGCCGCGGTGCGCGCGCGGGATCAGGCCGTAGGCGATGGTTTCCGGGTCACCGAGGCTGCGGCCTTCCGCAACCTTGATCGGGTCGATGTCGCCGACCAGATCGGCGACGCTGGTATCGGGAGTGGCCAGCTTCTCGGTGTAGCGCTCGCTGCGGTGCCTCCACTCGATCGGCAGGTCATCGCCCAGGGTGGCGGCCTTGCGGATCGACTCCGGCGTGATCGGCGAGTACGGATGTTCGCCCAATTCCGCCCCGGCGATCACCGGCGTCCACTCGTCGAGCAGGCCCACCAGGGCGCGCAGCAGCCGCGTCTTGCCCTGACCGCGTTCACCGAGCAGGACGAAGTCGTGCCCGGCGATGAGCGCCCGCTCCAGCTGCGGCAGAACGGTGTCGTCGAAACCGAAGATGCCCGGCCATACCGCTTCCCCATCCGCGCCGTCGGCGAGACGCGTCAGCAGGTTTTCCCGAATTTCCTGTTTGACTCCCCGTTCACGATGGCCGGCGGCACGCAGCTCACCAACGGTGCGGGGCAGATTGCTGGGTGATGGCACCACTCCACGCTACGCGTTGCGTAATCGCCCCACGCGCTGAACGTTCAGTGGGCGAAGTGGCGGGCACCGGTGAGGTACAACGTGACGCCGGCGTTGGCTGCCGCCGCGGTCACCTCGTCGTCGCGCACCGAGCCGCCGGGATGCACTATCGCCTTGACCCCGGCGGCGGTCAGCGTCTCGAGCCCGTCGGGGAAGGGAAAGAACGCGTCCGAGGCCGCGACCGCGCCGCGGACCCGGTCGCCGCCCCTTTCCACCGCAAGCCGTGCGGCGTCCACCCGGTTCACCTGTCCCATGCCCACGCCGATGGTGGCGCCGCCGCCGGCGATCACGATGGCGTTCGATTTGACCGCACGGCACGCCCGCCAGGCGAAGACCAGGTCGGTCAGCGTGGCGGGGTCGGCCGGTGATCCCGTCGCCAGGGTCCAGTTCGCCGGATTGTCGCCGTGCGCGTCGAGCTCGTCGCGTTGCTGGACCAGCAGCCCACCGCTGATCGGCCGCAGCTCGGTGCCGCCGGTCAGCGGCTCGGAGGCCAGCAGCACGCGGATGTTCTTCTTGCGGGTCAGGGCTTCCAACGCCTCCGGCGCGTAGGCGGGAGCGATGATGACCTCGGTGAAGATGGTGCTCACGTACTCGGCCATCTCGAGGCTGACCTCGGCGTTGGCCGCGATGACCCCGCCGAAGGCGCTCAGCGGATCGCATTCGTGGGCCTTGCGGTGCGCGTCGGCCACCGATTCCGACGAGATGGCGATCCCGCACGGGTTGGCGTGCTTGATGATCGCGACGCAGGTCTCTTCGTGGTCGAAGGCCGCCCGCCAGGCGGCGTCCGCGTCGGTGAAGTTGTTGTACGACATCTCTTTTCCGTGCAGTTGCTCGGCCTGCGCCAGTCCCGGCCAGGCGCCGGGGTCGCTGTAGAGCGCCGCCTGCTGGTGCGGGTTCTCGCCGTAGCGGAGCATCGCCGTGCGAGTCCAGCTGCGCCCAAGCCATTTGGGGAACGCGGTCGGCGGATGCTCGGGCGCCAGCGTCGACTCCATCCAGCCCGCCACGGCGATGTCGTACTCCGCGGTGTGCGCAAACGCGAGCGCCGCCAGCTTCTTTCGCTCGGCGAGGGTGAAGCCGCCGTGCCGCACCGCGGCGAGCACGCCGTCATAGCCGCGCGGGTCGACGACCACCGCCACGCTGGGATGGTTTTTCGCGGCTGCCCGGACCATCGACGGCCCGCCGATGTCGATCTGTTCGACGCACTCGTCGATGCTGGCGCCGGAGTCGACGGTCTCGCTGAACGGATACAGGTTGACGACAACGAGTTCGAATGCGGCAACACCGAGTTCCTCGAGCGCCGCGGCGTGTTCGGGTTTGCGGAGGTCGGCGAGCAGGCCGGCGTGCACCCGCGGGTGCAGCGTCTTGACCCGCCCGTCGAGCACCTCGGGAAAGCCGGTCAGCTCCTCCACCCGGGTGACCGGAATGCCCTTATCGGCAATGGTCTTCGCCGTCGATCCGGTCGATACGATCTCGACGCCCGCGTCCGTCAGTCCGCGGGCGAGGTCGACGAGGCCGGTCTTGTCGTACACGCTGATCAACGCGCGGCGGATCGGCCGTTTCGCCGTCTCCGGCCAGTCGTCGGTGCTCATCGCTTGGTCGCCTTTCGTCCGATCGTCGCTGTTCTTCCGACCAGCGTCAGGCCTCCGGTCGCGATCTCGGCCACCACGTCCACCAGGAGCTTCCGTTCGGTGACCTTGATGCGTTCATGCAGGGTTTCTTCGCTGTCGCCGTCGAGCACCGGCACGGACTGCTGGGCCAAGATCGGCCCGGTGTCCGTACCGGCGTCCACCAGATGAACCGTACAACCTGTGACCTTGACGCCGTAGGCCAACGCGTCGGCCACTCCGTGCGCACCAGGAAACGCTGGCAGCAACGCCGGGTGGGTGTTGATGATCCGTCCGTAGAACCGCGAAAGAAACTGTGGCCCAAGTATCTTCATGAAGCCCGCCGACACCACCAGGTCGGGTGAATGCGCGGCCGTGGCTTCGGTGACGGCCGCGTCCCAGGCGGCGCGGTCGGGGTGGTCGCTGAGCCGGGCGGTGAACGTCGGCAGCGCCGCCCTCGCGGCGATCTCGGTGGCCAGGCAGTCGCGGTCGGCGCCGACGGCGACCACGCGGGCCGGGTACTCGCCGACGGCGGCGTCGAGCAGGGAGCTCAGCAGCGACCCGGTGCCCGATGCCAGCACTACCACCCGTGCCGGCGCACTCGGGGGCACATGGAGCGGTTCGGCCACAAGCAGAGAGCCTAGTGGCAGCTACTCGTCGGACTCGCGGTTGGTCGCGCTCGGCCCCGCGCCGTGGGGCGGTGTCGCGTCGTCGTCGTCGCTCATCGATGCATCGTCATCGCTGACCGGCGCGCCGTCCGCGTCCACGTCGTCGTGGTCGGCCGGCGACTCGTCGTCCGGCTCGGCCGCCGGCTCTTCAAAGACCTCCGCAAAGTCCGCCGGTTCTTCCGCGGCCGGCACGGGCTTGCGCCGTCGGGGCCGAACCCTGATGCCGCCGCTCATCACCAGCGTGATGCCGCCCACGACCGAGAACCAGAAGAACACCCCGACCAACAGGGCGCCCTGGTCGACGCCGACATCGCCGAAGTTGCCCAGCCGGCCACTGCCGCCGTACGCCAGCAGGCACATCGCCAACGCGCCGGCGACCGATGCGACCAGGAGCTTGCCCAGCGCCGGGATCAACGGCAACGCGCGTCGGGCGCACTGTTGTCCGACCGCCACCCCAGACGAGGCGCCGATGATGAGCAGGGCGACCCACACCGGCCCGAGCGGCGGCCTGGGCACCGCGGCCAGGATCGGCAGCGCGGGGATGTCGCCGCCGAAGACGGTGAACGAACTGAAGGTCGCGAAGCCGAGGTGAGCGCTGGACCCGACCGCCATCGCCGAGGCGCCGACGATGACGTTGGGCGCGTACAACGTCGACAGCACCGTGAGGCTGAATTGGCCGAATATCGACTCGGTGATGCCGTAGAGGTCCTGCATCGTGGCCCAATGCACCACCAGCGAGGCCGCGGTGACCAAGCCGGAGAGCCCGAACAACGCCAGCACCCCGGCGGACGCGGCGCGCAGCGCATCGCCCAGCCACAACGGCAGGGGCGACGCCGCCAACGCCCGTCGTCCCACCCGCGACCACAGGCCGAACGCGGCGCCGATCGTGTGCACCACCAGCACGCTGGCGAATGCCCGCAGGGCACTGGGCGTTTGCAGCTCGGTGATCACCGACGACGCGTCGTGGATGACCGCCAGGGCGATCGCGGCGATCAGCAGGGGCCCGCCGAGCGCCGACGCGACGACCCACCGAATCACCAGCCACGAGGAATACGGCGAGATGGCGCGGGCCGTGCTGCGCGCGGTGGCCCAGATCATCAACAGCACCGGCAACAGCGGCATCACGCCCAGCTCGCGGCCGCCGATCGAGACCGGCACCTGGTGCACGCCCAGCCACATGCTCGCGATCGCGCCCAGCGCGCCGGTCATGTCGCTGTTGGCGATCAACAACTGCAGCAGTGTGACCGCGGCGATGACGACCAAGGCCACCACCGCCGGGCCGAACCCGACCCGGACAAGGTCACGCGCTTGGCGAGCGCCCGCTGGCCGGCTGTTTTCCACCCGTGTCACTCTCGGCGCACGTCCCGACTTAGGCGCGCAGGCCGCACCGCAATCGGGGCCCCAACAGTCCGCGCAGCAGGGGCCGTCCACGCCACCCACCGGCTTCCCCAGCTTCAGCC
>NZ_LZJI01000098.1 GCF_001667775.1 Mycobacterium sp. E1747 | reverse complement strand
GCGGCGGTGAACGCCCCCTGCGGGGCGTTGGCGTCCAGCGGCACATTCTCCGCGCCGTCGGATTCCAGCACGATGCGCGCCGGCGGCGGGCCGTCGCCGCCCCCCATCACCGAACCCACCGTCGCGATCGCCTGCAGCGCGGTGAACAGGCCCTCACCCGTCGCGGTCTTGGGTGCCGGCTTCAGGCTGTCGATCGCCGCCTTCACGGCCGCACGGTTGGTGGTCGGCGAGACCAGCAGCGACGCGTTGGCCGCGAACTCCACCAGCCCCAGGTTGATGGCCGGCGTCAGCTCGTCGGCGAACTGCTTGCCGGCCACCTTCGCGGCGGTCAGCCGGTCGGGGGGGACGTCGGTCGCCCGCATCGACTGCGACATGTCGATGACCAGCACGACGACGGCCCGGTTGCGCGGGATGCGCATGTCGTGGGTGGGCGTGGCCAGCGCGATGGTCAACAGGACCAGGCTGAGCAGCGCCACCGCGATCGGGATGTGCTGTCTCGGCGACTGCGGCACGGTCTCCTCGGTGAACCGACGCAGTCGGCGCCGCCGACGGGCCTGGACACCGATGTAGACCGCCAACAGGGCCAGCGGCAGCAAACCGAACAGGAGCATGCCCGGGCGCTGAAAGCCGTACAAGGGCAACGGGCCTATCCCGGGAAGCGACACCCGCCAGTAAAGAGGAGACTTGCGGGCCCGTCAAACGCGGGGGCTACTCCCGGCGCAGCCGCCCGTCGACGAATTGCTCCAGGTTCTCCCACTCCCGCACCGCCGCCGCGTACGGGGCCGACGGCTTGCCGACCGAGCCGGGCTCGAGCACGTAGGCGACCAGCTTGCCCAGCGGGCGTCCCGTCTCGAGCGCCTTGTCGACCGTGCCCTCCTCCGAGTAGTCGCCGATGTCGCGGAGCAGTTCGACGGCCAGGTCCAGCTGGTCGCGGTCCACGGCGTCGGGGCCGTCGGCGATGTCGTCGGCCAGCCCGCTGAGCACGTAGATGTTGTCCTCGGTGACCTTGACCTCCAGCGAGCCGTCGGTGGCGGCGGTGCGGATGTCGTCGTAGGTGCTCAGGTCGGACAGGTCGTGGTCGTGCTCGTCGGCGAGGTAGCGGGCCAGCGCCCGCTCGGAGGTGAACACGCTGATGCGCCCGTTGCGGCCGAGGAAGATCGGGCGGTCGTCCAGGTAGCACCGCAGGGTGTAGAAGGTGCCCGAACTCGTCATGATCCGAATGGGGTCGATGCCCACCTGCAGCCAGAAATCCTCGTCGCTGCCCAGGATCACGGTGTCGCCGGCCGCGCGCGGCTCCTCGTCGGCCTCGACATCGTCCTCCGGGGCGTCCGCCGCCTCGTCGCCCTCGTCGACGGCATCCTCGTCCGCCTCGTCGCCGGGCTCGGTGTCTTCCGCCTCTTCTTCCTCGGGCTCCTCGGCCAGCTCGTCGGCCGCCTTGGCCGAGAGCTTCTCGTCGACCTCCGGCGTGGTGGCGATGCCCTCGATCGCGCTCAGCACGTCGTCCCAGCCGCGGCCGATGATCTCGCCGATCGCATTCCAGCGTTTGAGGCCGGCCTTGCCGGTGAAGTGGTCGATCCCGCCCGACACGGTGCCCAACGTGGGGTTGCCGTTGAAGAACTTCGACACCGCCGGGAGCTCGCACACCGACCCGATGGACGAGACGAGCGACAGCGTGCGGGCGAGCCCGATCACCGACTCCTCGGTCGGCTTCTCCGACACCAGCTCCTCGACCGCGACCAGATCGAACTGCTTGTCGGTGGCCGGCGCGAATTTGTGTGCGTGCGCCGACGTCAGGTCCTTCCACGCCGGGTGGTCGACCAGGTCGTTGTCGGTATCGGAGCGCACGAAGGCGACCAGGTCGGCGACGGTCTCGAAGACGTACAGGTCCTCGTCCTTGCCCAGGAACGCCTCCCACTCGTCGCCGGCGTCACGCCAGCGGGGCGCCCACACGGTGTAGCGGTCGCCGTCGGACAGGCTCAGGCGGATGGGCACGAGGTCAGCAGCCATGCGGCACACAATAGCGACGGCGGCGCAATGCGCGGGCCATCGGGCCGTCGCGCCTAGCCCGGCGACGGCGAGCGCCGTGCGGCGCGAGCAAGGAGTCGGGCCGTCGCGCCTAGCTCGGCGACGGCGAGCGCCGTGCGGCGCGAGCAAGGAGTCGGGCCGTCGCGCCTAGCCCCAGATATCGGCGATCGGGGGCGCGCCAGCCGCGTAGCCGGTCTTGGGCAGCCCGTACATCTGCTCGACCGTGGCGAGCAGGTTGTAGTGGTTGATCCGCTCGGCGTAGTTGCCGGGGACGACGTGGGCGCCGTAGAAGATGGTCGGGATCTGGTTGCGGCTGGAATTGTCGTCCTCGTCCCACGTCACGATCAGCAGGCTGTTGTTGGCCACCGCCCAGTTGGCGTAGCCCGACAGCTGGCGGTTGAGCCAGGTATCGGCCTGCGCGATCGACCCGTCGTGCATGTTGTCGTCGTTGTTGGGGATGACGAAGGACACGGTGGGCAGGCTCGCGTAATTGCCCGTCGGGAACGCGGAGAACGGCAGGGAGTTCGCCGACGGCACGTTGGCGAAGTTGGCCCAGGGCACATGCTTGCGCGCGTACTTGCCGGCGCTGCACGCCGGCGAGCCGACCGCAGGCAGGCCTTCGGCGAAACCGGCGAAGGTGTAGCCCGCCGCGAGCAATTCGGAACCCAGGTTGGGCGCGTCGCCCGCATTGACCGGGCACCGGTCGCTGGTCACGCCGAAGGTGTTGCCGGCGAACATCGCCAGGTAATTCGGCTCGCTGGGGTGGGTTTCGGCGAACGACTGCACCATGTTGGCGCCGCTCGCGGCCAGCGCGGTGATGAAGGGCGCCGACTTGTTGCCGATGATGTTGGCCTCGGAGCGGTTCTCCTCCACCACGATCACGATGTGCGCGGGCTGCGGAATCGCCGCGGCCGCGAGGCCGATGCGCGCGGTCAGCGGCCCGGCCGCCAGAGCGACCAGCGCGACTGCGCCCAGCAGGCGCAGGATCCGAAACGCCCTGTCCGTCAACCCCGTTGCACCCACCATTGCGCCCGCCACCACGGGAGCATAGGGGGACGCCAGGAATTGACGGCGCCGACGCGGCCGGTTTGGGCGGGGCGTTTAACGAAATGCGGCCGGATTGTTATATAGGGTCGGACACCGTGGAAGTGCGCGTTGTCGATCACCCGCTCGCGGTCGCCCGGCTGACGACGATGCGCGACGAACGCACCGCCGATGACGGCTTCCGGGCGGCGCTGCGCGACGTGACCGCGATGCTGATCTACGAGGCCACCCGGAACGCGCCCCGCGAGACCTTCGGAATCCGCACACCGGTGGGCGACACGTTGGGGGTGCGGCTGGCCCAGCCGCCCCTGCTGGTGCCGGTGCTGCGGGCCGGGCTGGGCATGGTCGATCAGGCGCTCGCCCTGTTGCCGCAGGCCCGGGTCGGATTCGTCGGCGTGGCCCGCAACGAGGAAACCCACCGGCCCACCGGGTATTTCGAGTCGCTGCCCGACGAGCTGGCCGGTCTGCCGGTGCTGGTGCTCGACCCGATGCTGGCCACCGGCGGGTCGCTGAAGTACACCGTCGGCCTGCTGCTCGAGCGCGGTGCCACCGACATCACGGTGTTGTGCGCGGTGGCCGCCCCCGAAGGCGTTGCCGCCCTTGAAGAGACGGTGCCCGCCGCCCGCCTTTTCACGGTGGCGATCGACGACGGTCTCAACGAGAACGCCTACATCGTCCCGGGCCTCGGCGATGCCGGGGACCGTCAGTACGGGCCGCGCTAGCTCACAAGCCGCGCGCCGCGGACACCAGCTCGTCGCGCAATGCACCCGCGCGCCGGCGGGCCTGGTCGATGCCGCCGGTCACCGCGCAACGAACCTCGATGTAGCACTTCAACTTCGGCTCGGTTCCCGACGGGCGCACGACCAGCCTGACCGACGTCGCGTCGTCGCCGCCGGTGAGGATCAGCGCGTCGGTGATGTCGGTGACCGTGGCGGTGAAACCGGCCAGCGTTTCCGGTGGCGCCGTCCGCAGCCGACGCATCAACTCGCCCGCCTCGGCGGTGTCGGCGACCCGGCGGGACACCGCGGCGACGTCGTGTACCCCGTAGCGCCGGGCGAGTTCGTCGAGCGCGTCAACCACCGAACGGCCCTGCTCCTTGAGCGCGGCCACCAGGTCGCACACCAGCACCGCCGCGCTGATGCCGTCCTTGTCCCGCACGGCCTCCGGGTCGACGCAGTGCCCGATCGCCTCCTCGTAGGCGTAGACCAGCGTGCCGCCGGGCACGCCGGCGTCCGCGCGCGCCAGCCACTTGAAGCCGGTGAGGGTTTCGACGTGGGTGGCCCCATAGCGGCGCGCGATGGCCGCCAACATTCGCGACGACACCACGGTGCTGGCCACCACCGCCGTTTGGGGCTCGGCGCTGCGCGACAAGATGTAATCGCCGAGCAGCCAACCGGTTTCGTCGCCGGACAGCATTCGCCAGCCGTCCGCGGTGGGGATCGCGACCGCGCAGCGGTCGGCGTCGGGATCAAGCGCGATCGCGACGTCGGCCGTGACGTTGTCGGCCAGGGCGAGCAGCGCGTCGGTGGCGCCGGGCTCCTCGGGGTTGGGGAAGGCGACGGTGGGGAAGTCAGGGTCGGGCGCGAACTGGGCGCCGACGGTGTGCACCCGATCGAAGCCGGCGCGCTGCAACGCCTCCACGGCCACCGCGCCGCCCACCCCGTGCAGCGGGGTGAGCGCCACCCGGACCGATCCGGTACCGCGCCGCACCGCGGCGGCGCGCGCGACGTAGCGCTCGACCACGTCGGTGACGGCGGGTTGTGCCGGGGTCCGGGCGATTTCGTCGGCCGGGGGAGCGGCGGACATCGCGGCCTCGATCTCGCGGTCGGTGGGGGAGACGATCTGGATGCCGCCGTCGGCGTAGACCTTGTAACCGTTGTCGGTCGCCGGGTTGTGCGACGCGGTGATCTGGATGCCGGCCGCGGCGCCGGTGCGGCGCACGGCGAAGGCGACCACCGGCGTCGGCACCGGACCCGGTAGCAGCTGCACGGTAAAGCCTTGGGCGGCAAGCACTTCGGCGGCGACGGTGGCGAAAACGGCGGAGCCGTGCCGGGAGTCGCGCCCGACGATCACCACCGCGCCGGCCAGGCCACGTCTGCGCAGCACCTGCGCCACCGCCCAGGTGGCGCGCGACACCACCGCCACGTTCATGGCGTCCGGCCCGCCGCGCACCGGACCGCGCAGCCCCGCGGTGCCGAACGTGAGCGGTCGCGCGAAACGCGCCGCCAGCTCATCGGGATCGCAGGCGGCGAGCTCGGCGGCCGTCGCCGGGTCGGGATCGTGCGCGATCCACTCCGCCGCGGCGATCGCACGCCCGGTGTCGTCGCCGGGGGCCGCGGGTCGCCGCCACGGGTCGGGCGGCATCTAAAACCGGGCCACGACGTCGGCCAGCAGCGCGCCCATCCGGCTCGCCGACACGGCGCCGGCGGCGAGCACCTCGGCGTGGCTGAGCGGCTCGCCGCTGATCCCGGCGGCCAGGTTGGTCACCAGCGACACCCCCAGCACCTCGGCGCCGGCCGCCCGCGCGGCGATGGCCTCGTGCACGGTCGACATGCCGACCAGGTCGGCGCCCAACGCCCGCAGCATCCGCACCTCGGCGGGGGTCTCGTAATGCGGCCCCGGCAGTCCGGCGTAGACCCCCTCGGCCAGCCCGGGGTCGCCCTGGCGCGCCAGCTCCCGCAGCCGCGGCGCGTAGGCGTCGGTCAGGTCCACGAATTGCGGGCCGACCAGCGGTGAACGGGCGGTCAGGTTGAGGTGGTCGCTGATCAGCACCGGCTGACCCACCGCCATGTCGGACCGCAGGCCACCGGCCGCATTGGTGAGCACGACGATGCGCGCCCCCGCCGCGCAGGCCGCCCGCACCGGATGCACCACGTGGCACAGGTCGTGGCCCTCGTAGGCGTGTACCCGGCCGACCAGGACCAACACCCGGCGCTCGCCGACGCGCGTCGACATCAGCTCGCCGGTGTGCCCGACGGCGGTCGGCGGCGCAAACCCGGGCACGTCGGCCTGGGGCAGCACGGCGGTCGGGGAGCCGAGTGCGGCGACGGCCGGGCGCCATCCCGATCCGAGCACGATGGCCACGTCGTGCTCGGGCACCCCGGTGCGTTCGGCGATGACCGTCGCCGCCAGTCGCGCCAGTTCGGTGGGGTCGGACGCGGGGTCGCTCACAGTCGGGGAGCTTAGCGCCGCGACGGCCCGCGCCGGCATATGTGAAAATCTGCCGCATGAACCTTCGTAGGTGGCAGGTGGTCGGCTCGGCCGTCGCCGTTGCGGTGTCACTGTTTTCGATCGCGGGCAGCTGGCTGCCGGCGGCCCGGGCCGATGGATGCCCCGACGTCCAACTCATCTTCGCCCGCGGCACCGCCGAGCCGCCCGGCCTCGGGGTCGCCGGCGACGCGCTGCTCGACGCCCTGCGGCCGGCCCTCGGCTCGCGCAGCGTCGATGCGTACCCGGTGAACTACCCGGCGAGCTACAACTTCCTGCTGACCGCCGACGGCGCCAACGACGCGCGCGACCACATCGCGCAGATGGTCGACCAGTGCCCGGGCACGCGGCTGGTGCTCGGCGGCTTCTCGCAGGGCGCCGCCGCGGTGTCGATGCTGGCCGGGGTGCCGCCGCTGGGCGAGCGCATCGGAAACTTCGGCTCGGCCCCCGCGCTGGATCCCGGCCTGGCCAACAAGGTGGCGGCCGTCGCGGTGTTCGGGAATCCCGGCAACCGCTTCAACACGCCCCTGTCGACGACGGGGCTGTTCGCCGGTCGCGCCATCGACATCTGCAGCCCCGGGGACCCGGTGTGCGTGGTCGGCGGCCGCGACCGGGATGCGCACCACGACTACGGGGTGCCGCCCTACCCCGGGCAGGCCGCGGGATTCATCGCCGGACTGGTGTAGCCAGGCCCCGAGGTCGCGGGTGGGATACTGCGAGGATGCCCACCACCGCATCGGACCACCCCTCAGACAGGGTCGAGGATGTCGTGCGGCGACGTGGCTCCGACCTCGTTGAGCTATCCCACGCCATCCACGCCGAGCCCGAGCTGGCGTTCGCCGAGCATCGCAGCTGCGCCAAGACCCAGGCGCTGGTCGCCGAGCGCGGTTTCGAGCTCACCGCGCCGGCCGGCGGCCTGGACACGGCCTTTCGCGCCGACTTCGGCAGCGGGCCGCTGACCATCGGGGTGTGCGCCGAGTACGACGCGCTGCCCGAGATCGGCCACGCCTGCGGCCACAACATCATCGCCGCCTCGGCGGTTGGCGCCGCGCTGGCGCTGGCCGAGGTGGCCGACGACCTGGGCCTGCGGGTGGCGCTGATCGGTACCCCGGCCGAGGAGGCGGGCGGCGGCAAGGAGCTGCTGCTGCGGGCAGGGGTGTTCGACGACGTGGCGGCGGCGGTGATGGTGCACCCGGGCCCCGCCGACATCGCCGCGGCCCGCTCACTGGCGCTGTCGGAGGCGATCGTGCACTATCGCGGCAAGGAATCCCACGCCGCCGTCGCGCCGCATCAGGGCATCAACGCCGCCGACGCCGTGACCGTCGCGCAGGTGGCCGTCGGGTTGTTGCGGCAGCAGCTGGCCCCGGGTCAAATGGTGCACGGGATCGTCACCGACGGCGGGCAGGCGGTCAACGTCATCCCCGGACATGCGACGCTGCAGTATGCGATGCGGGCGGTCGAGTCGGATTCGCTGAGACAGCTGGAGGGCAGGATGTACGCGTGCTTCGCCGCGGGCGCGCTGGCCACCGGCTGCGAGTACGAAATCGACAACCCCGCGCCGGCATACGACGAACTGCATCCCGACGAATGGCTAGCCGACGTCTTCCGCGAGGAGATGCGCCGGCTCGGCCGCGAGCCGGTGGCCCGCGAGTTCGAGGCGGCGCTGCCCATGGGCAGTACGGACATGGGCAACGTCACCCAGGTGCTGCCGGGCATCCATCCGGTGGTCGGGGTCGACGCGGGCGGCGCGACCGTGCACCAGCGTGAGTTCGCCGCTGCGGCCGGTGGACCCAGCGCCGACCGGGCGGTCGTCGAGGGCGCGATCATGCTGGCCCGCACGGTCGTTCAGCTGGCGCAGACAGCGGCTCAACGCGACCGGGTGATGGCCGCGCAAGAACGGCGGGCGCACGCATGAGCCTGGCCGACGCCGCCACGTCCTGGCTGGCCGCGCACCACGACGACCTCGTCGAGTGGCGCAGGCACATCCACCGCTACCCCGAGCTGGGCCGCCAGGAGTACGCCACCACCCAGTTCGTCGCCGAGCGGCTGGCCGACGCCGGGCTGAACCCCAAGGTGCTCCCCGGCGGCACCGGACTGGTCTGCGACCTTGGCCCCGAGCACGAGCCCAGGATCGCGCTGCGGGCCGACATGGACGCGCTGCCCATGGCCGAACGGACCGGGGCGCCCTACACCTCGACCATGCCGAACGTCGCCCACGCCTGCGGGCACGACGCCCACACCGCCATCCTGCTCGGCACCGCGCTGACCCTGGCCTCGGTGCCCCAGCTGCCCGTCGGGGTGCGCCTGATCTTCCAGGCCGCCGAGGAGCTGATGCCCGGCGGCGCGATCGACGCCATCGCCGCAGGCGCCATCACCGGGGTGTCGCGCATCTTCGCCCTGCACTGCGACCCGCGGCTGGAGGTCGGCAAGATCGCGGTCCGGCACGGCCCGATCACCTCGGCGGCCGACCAGATCGAGATCACGCTGCACTCGCCGGGCGGGCACACGTCGCGCCCGCACCTAACCGCCGACCTGGTGTACGGGCTGGGCACGCTGATCACCGGTCTGCCCGGCGTGCTGTCCCGCCGCATCGACCCGCGCAACGCGACAGTGCTGGTGTGGGGCGCGGTCAATGCCGGGGTGGCCGCCAACGCCATCCCGCAGTCCGGGGTGCTGGGCGGCACCGTGCGCACCGCGAGCCGGCAGACCTGGGTGGGGCTCGAGGACATCATCCGCGAAACGGTGTCGGCGCTGTTGGCCCCGCTGGGCATCGACCACACGCTGCAGTACCGGCGCGGCGTGCCGCCTGTGGTCAACGAGGACGTCTCCACCCGCATCCTCACCCACGCGATCGAGGCCATCGGCCCCGACACGCTGGCCGACACCCGCCAGTCCGGCGGCGGCGAGGACTTCTCCTGGTACCTCGAGGAGATTCCCGGCGCGATGGCGCGCCTGGGCGTCTGGCCGGGCCAGGGGCCGCAGCTGGACCTGCACCAGCCGACGTTCGACCTCGACGAGCGGGCCCTGGCGATCGGCCTGCGGGTGATGGTCAACATCGTCGAGCAGTCGGCCGCGTTCTCGCTGCCCTAGCGGGTGGCCCGCACGACGTGCTCGGCGATGCGGGCGTAGCTGCGCAGCGTGACGTCGGCCGCGTCGCTCATGATGTTGTAGCCGTGGTCGACGCCGGCCACCTCGTAGCACTCGGCCAACGCCCCGACGGCGTCGAGCTTTTCGGCGTAGCGGCGGGCCTCGTCGCGAAGTCGATCGTGCTCGGCCGTCACGACCAGCGCCGGCGCGATGCCGGCGATCCCGTCGGCGTTGCCGCCCCAGGCGGGCGAGGCCAGCCGATCGCGCCGCCGCCCGGGGTCGGGCACGTAGGCGGTGTCGAAGACCTCGCCCATCCACGGTTTCAGGACGGCGCGGCCGCCCACGCTGGACGGCTTGTCGCGGGCGGGCGTCACGAGGTCGAGCGGCGCGTAGTGCAGCACCTGCAACGCGATGCGGGGGCCGCCGTTCTCCAGCGCCAGCCGCGCCGCCGCGGCACTGAGGTTGCCGCCCGCGCTCTGGCCCCCGACGCACAGCCGCCCGCCGTCCCAGTCGCGATCGGCGGCCGCCGCCCAGCAGACGACGTCGTAGACCTGGTGCGGCGCCGCGGGGAAGCGGTGCCGCGGCGCCAGCACATAGTCGGGATTGATCACCGCCACGCCGGCGTTGGCGGCCAGGTACCGGCACCAGGGATCGTCCTGGTCTGGGTGCCCGATCACGAAGCCCCCGCCGTGCACGTTGACGTAGACCGGCGGGCTCGTCGTGCCGACCGGCGGATGGTAGACGGTTGCCGGCACCGGACCGTGCCGGGCGGGGATGGTGACGTGCGAGGTCTCGCCGCCGATTTCGGGGAAGCGCACGGCCGCCTTGGGGGCCGGGTTGACGACGGCGGCGAACGTGCGGGCCAGTGCGTCGGCGACGACTGGCGTGGAAAGAATCGACACGGGCCTTAGGAGCCCGTTCCCGGACCGATGTTGTGGGCCGGCCTGGTTCGCAGGTTGTGCACGTAATCGCTTGGTGCTCCGGCGATTTCGGCAGCATCGGCCATCACGCCCAGGTATCGCGCCGAGGGCAGGCCGCCCTCCCAGGCGTCGAGCACGTACAGCCACGCCAGCACGGGGTCGGTGCTGGTGTCCGACGAGATGCGCTCCACCCGGCAGCGGATCTTCTTGTGCACGCCGAACTCCGAGCCCTCCCACCGGTCGAGGTTGTTCTCGTCGGCCGGGGTCATGTCGTACAGGACGACGAACACCTTGGAGGTCGGGTCTTCGACCACCGTGGCCAGCGCGCCTTCCCAGCCGATGTCCTCGCCCCCGAACGTCAGGCGCCAGCCGTGTAGCCAGCCGGTTCCGGCCATCGGCGAATGGGGTGCCCGCTTGAGCATCTGCTCAGGATCCATGTTCGACCCGTAGGCGGCGTAGAGCGGCACGGGGAAATCTTAGACGTCCCACAGTCGGCTGGTCTTCTCCCGCGGACGTCGCCGCGCTGCGGCCTCCCGCGTTCCCCCGCTAGGTTGGGGGCTGTGGCGACCCGCATCGTGATCCTCGGTGGCGGCCCTGCCGGTTACGAAGCCGCGCTGGTGGCCGCCACCTCCCACCCCGACACCACGCACGTCACCGTGATCGACTCCGACGGCATCGGCGGCGCGGCCGTGCTGGACGACTGCGTGCCCTCCAAGACGTTCATCGCCTCGACCTGGCTGCGCACCGAGCTGCGCCGGGCGCCGCGGCTGGGATTCGACATCGACATCGATGACGCCAAGATCTCGCTGCCGCGGATCCACGCCCGGGTCAAGCGACTCGCCACCGAGCAGTCGGCCGACATCACCGAACAGCTGCTCGGCATGGGCGTGCAGGTGGTGGCCGGTCACGGCGAGCTGATCGACCCCACGCCCGGGCTGGCCTGCCACCGCATCAAGGCGACCGCCCACGACGGCACCACCCGGGAGTTCGAGGCCGACGTCGTGTTGATCGCGACCGGCGCCAGCCCCCGGGTCCTGCCGTCGGCCCAGCCCGACGGCGAGCGCATCCTGACCTGGCGGCAGCTCTACAACCTGGAGACGTTGCCCGAACACCTGATCGTGGTCGGGTCGGGCGTCACCGGCGCCGAGTTCGTGCACGCCTACACCGAGCTGGGCGTTCCGGTGACGGTGGTCGCCAGCCGGGACCGGGTGCTGCCCTACGAGGACGCCGACGCCGCGGCGGTGCTGGAGGAGGCGTTCTCCGAACGCGGTGTCGAGCTGGTCAAGAACGCCCGCGCCCAGTCGGTCACCCGCACGGGAGACGGCGTGCTGGTCACCCTGGCCGACGGGCGCACCGTCGAGGGCAGCCACGCACTGATGACGATCGGATCGGTGCCCAACACCGGCGGCCTCGGCCTGGACCGGGTGGGCATCGAGCTGGGCCGAGGGGGTTACCTGACCGTGGACCGGGTGTCGCGGACCTCGGTGGCCGGCATCTACGCCGCGGGCGACTGCACCGGCCTGCTGCCGCTGGCGTCGGTGGCCGCCATGCAGGGCCGGATCGCGATGTACCACGCGCTGGGCGAGGGCGTCAGCCCGATCCGGTTGCGCACGGTCGCGGCGACGGTTTTCACCAGGCCCGAGATCGCGGCCGTCGGCGTGCCGCAGACGATGATCGACGACGGGTCGGTGTCGGCCCGCACGATCATGCTGCCGCTGCGCACCAACGCCCGGGCCAAGATGTCCGGTCTGCGGCAGGGTTTCGTGAAGATGTTCTGCCGCAAGTCCACCGGCGTGGTGATCGGCGGCGTGGTGGTGGCCCCGATCGCCTCCGAGCTGATCCTGCCGATCGCGGTGGCCGTCCAGAACCGCATCACCGTCAACGAGCTGGCCCAGACGCTGGCCGTTTACCCGTCGCTGTCCGGATCGATCACCGAGGCCGCTCGTCGCCTGATGGCCCACGACGATCTGGACTAGCCTGGGTTCGACACCGTCCTACTGGCGAGTAACCGGGTGAGGAGTCCTCTGCCGTGACCGATCCGATGCACGCGCCCACCGAGTTGGGCTCGCCGGCATCCGTGCTGGGACCGCAGCACCGCGAGGTGGCCTGGGAGCGGCTCGGCACCGAGCAGTTCGACGTCGTCGTCATCGGCGGCGGCGTGGTGGGCTCCGGTTGCGCGTTGGACGCCGCCACCCGGGGGCTGAAGGTGGCGTTGGTGGAGGCGCGCGATTTCGCGTCGGGCACCTCCAGCCGCTCGTCGAAGATGTTCCACGGCGGGTTGCGCTATCTCGAGCAGCTGGAGTTCGGGTTGGTGCGCGAGGCGCTGTATGAGCGCGAGCTGTCGCTGACCACCTTGGCGCCGCACCTGGTCAAGCCGATGCCGTTTTTGTTTCCGCTGACAAACCGCGTGTGGGAGCGCCCCTACGTCGCCGCGGGCATCTTCCTCTACGACCGGATGGGCGGCGCGAAATCCGTTCCCGCGCAAAAGCATTTGACTCGGGCCGGTGCTTTGCGGTTGAGCCCTGGCCTCAAACGCAGCGCCTTGATCGGCGGCATCCGCTACTACGACACCGTCGTCGACGACGCTCGGCACACCATGACCGTCGCGCGCACGGCCGCCCACTACGGCGCGGTGGTGCGCTCCTCCACGCAGGTGGTCGCGTTGCTGCGCGAGGGCGACCGGGTGACCGGCGTGCGGGTCCGCGACTCCGAGGACGGCGCGGTCACCGAAGTCCGCGGCCACGTCGTCGTCAACGCGACCGGGGTGTGGACCGACGAGATCCAGGCATTGTCCAAGCAGCGCGGGCGGTTTCAGGTGCGCGCGTCCAAGGGCGTGCACGTGGTGGTGCCGCGCGACCGCATCGTCAGCGACGTCGCGATCATCCTGCGCACCGAGAAATCGGTGATGTTCGTCATCCCCTGGGGCAGCCACTGGATCATCGGCACCACCGACACCGACTGGAACCTGGACCTGGCTCACCCCGCGGCCACCAAGGCCGACATCGACTACATCCTCACAACCGTCAACACCGTGCTGGCCATCCCGCTGACCCACGCCGACATCGACGGCGTGTACGCCGGGCTGCGGCCACTGCTCGCGGGCGAGAGCGAGGAGACCTCCAAGCTGTCGCGCGAGCACGCCGTGGCGGTGCCCGCCCCGGGCCTGGTGGCCATCGCCGGCGGCAAGTACACCACCTACCGGGTGATGGCCGCCGACGCGATCGACGCCGCGGCGCAATTCGTCCCGGCCCGGGTGGCGCCGTCCATCACCGAGAAGGTCAGCCTGCTGGGCGCCGACGGCTACTTCGCCCTGGTGAATCAGGCGGAACACGTTGCGGCGCTTCAGGATTTGCATCCCTACCGAGTGCGGCATCTGCTGGATCGCTACGGCTCGCTGATCGGCGACGTGCTCGGCGTGGCGGCCGGCAACGCCGACCTGCTCAGCCCGATCAAGGAGGCGCCGGGCTACCTCAAGGTGGAGGCCCGCTACGCCGTCACCGCCGAGGGCGCGCTGCACCTGGAGGACATCCTGGCGCGCCGGATGCGGATCTCCATCGAGTACTCGCACCGCGGCGTCGACTGCGCCCGCGAGGTCGCCGACGTGGTCGCGCCGGTCCTCGGCTGGACGACGCAGGACATCGAGCGCGAGGTGGCAAACTACTGCGCGCGGGTGGAGGCCGAGATCCTCTCGCAGGCCCAACCCGACGACGTGTCGGCCGACGAGTTGCGGGCCAGCGCGCCCGAGGCCCGCGCCGAGATCCTCGAGCCGGTGCCGTTGAATTGAGCGCGTGGTGAGGCCGGCACCGCTTCCGGTTCGCGACGGGCTCGGCCCGGCGCGGGTGCGGCTGCGCGGCGGGCCCGTCTTCGCCGAGTTGACCGCCCGGTTCGGCGCGGGGGCGGTGAGTGGACCGGTTGTCGACGCCGACGGGATGATGGTCGACGACGCGACTCTCCTGCCCGCCGGGTCGCACGTGTTTCTGTACCGGGAGCTGCCAGACGAGGTTCCGGTGCCCTGCGACATCCCGGTGCTGCATCGAGACGACGACATCGTCGTCGTCGACAAGCCGCACTTCCTGGCCACCATGCCCCGCGGCCGGCACGTGGCGCAGACGGCGCTGGTGCGGCTGCGCCGGGAGTTGGGGCTGCCGGAGCTGAGCCCAGCCCACCGCCTCGATCGGCTGACCGCGGGGGTGCTGGTGTTCACCGCCCGCCGCGAGGTGCGCGGCGCATACCAGACGCTGTTCGCCCGGGGTTTGGTGCACAAGACCTATCTGGCGCGCGCCGCCGTCGACCCCGCTTTGGTGTTGCCGCGCGTGGTGCGCAGCCGAATCGTCAAGCGCCGCGGGGTACTGCAGGCCACCTGTGAAGCCGGGCCGCCCAACGCCGAGACGCTGGTGGAACTCGTTTCCCCGGACGGGCTCTACCGGCTGACCCCACGCACCGGCCGCACCCATCAACTGCGCGTGCACATGGCCTCACTGGGGGTGCCGATCGACGGTGATCCGTTGTACCCCAACATCGTCGACGTGGCGGCCGACGATTTCAGCACGCCGCTCAGGTTGCTGGCGCGGCGCATCGCGTTCGACGATCCGCTGACCGGCGCGCGCCGCGAGTTCGTCAGCCGGCGACCCCGACCGTAGTTTCGGCGCTGTCGCGCGGGGTACAGGGCGCATGTGCGACACCAAGGGACAAAACGGACGACGATCGGGCTGCGTCGGCGGATGCGCGTTCCGGATCAGGCCAACGACTCCGAAACAGCGCTGCTGCGTTATTTGATGTACGGTCTGCTGCCCGCTTGGTTCATCCCCGCCCTGTTGGATTGGAATCAGCACCGCCGCAGCCGGATTGAGATAACGGCAGGAACGCGTGAGTCGTTGATCCACCTGTTGATGATGGCCGAAGTCGGCGTACCGATCACCCTTGTCTTGCTTTGTGAGATCAACCCTCTGGTGCTGAGCACCATACTGGCGTCGATTGCCGCCCACGAGGCCACCGCGCTGTGGGATGTGAGCACTGCCGAGCACAGTGGGCGCCGGGTGACCACGTGGGAGCAGCACGTGCACAGCTTCTTGGAGTCCATGCCCATCATGGCTGCCTCGGCCCTCGGTTGCCTGCACTGGCGGGAGATGCGCGAGCTGATGCGCGGCGCGCGCTCGCGGGATGCATGGCGGCTGCGGTGGAAGCAGAATTCCCTGCCGGGCGGCTACCTCGCCGCTGTCGGGGCGGGTGTCGTCGCCGCAATTGTCGTCCCGTACGGCGAGGAGCTCTACCGCTGTGTCACCAAGGCAGACCGGACCTTGGGCCGAGATTCTGTCGGCCGCGGGTGGCATACTCGAATGTATGTTCGATTCCCGGGTGCCGTCGGCGGAGGTGATCGCCGCGATGGATGAGCACTTTGAGCGGCGGTATCCGTCGAAGACCGGCGAGTCGGCGGGGTTGCTGGATCGGGTGTCGCGTTTGGCGCGGGTGGAGAATCGGGCGGCGGCTGGGCAGTTGGCGGCGATTGGGGCGTTGTTTGCGTATCGGTTGTCGCGGTGTGGGGAGTGTGACGAGTGGGCGGTGGATACCGAGGCGGCGGTGGCCGCCGAGGTGGCCGCGGAGTTGGGGATCGGTCAGGGGCTGGCGGCCAGCCGGGTCCGCTATGCCCGCGCGCTGCGTGAGCGGCTGCCTCAGGTGGCCGGGGTGTTCGCGGCCGGGGACATCGATTTTCGGATGGTGCAGACGCTGGTGTATCGCACCGATCTGATCACCGATGTCGAGGTGATGGCGGCGGTGGATGCGCAGCTGGCCGCGACGGTGGCGCGCTGGCCCTCGATGACCCCGGCCCGGCTGGCCGCCCGGGTGGACAAGGTGGTGGCCCGCGCTGATGCTGATGCGGTGCGCCGGCGCCAGCAGCGCGCGGCGGGGCGCGAGGTGTGGATCGGTGATATGGGGGAGGGCCTGGCCCGCCTCGAAGGGGTGCTGTGTAGCCCGGATGCGCACGCCCTGGATGCGCGGCTGGATGCGTTGGCGGCCACGGTGTGTGCCCACGATCCGCGCAGCCGCGAGCAGCGCCGCGCCGATGCGCTGGGGGCACTAGCCGGCGGGGCTGAGCGGCTGGGCTGTCGCTGCGGGCGCTCCGATTGCGCCGCGGCCGCCCGGCCGGCGGCCGGCCCGGTGGTGATTCACGTGATCGCCGAGCGGGCCGCCCTCGAGGGCACGGGCGCCGCTTCCGCTTCCGAGCTCAGGGCTGACGGGCTGATCCCGCCGGAGTTGATTCGCGAGTTGGCGGTCGCGGCCAAACTTGTGCCGCTGGTCCATCCCGGCGACGCGCCGCCCGAACCCGGGTACGTGCCCTCGGCGGCGTTGGCCGATTTCGTGCGGTGCCGGGATCTGACGTGTCGCTGGCCAGGCTGTGATTGCCCGGCGGTGGCCTGCGACATCGACCACACCATCCCGCACAGCCAAGGTGGGCCCACTCACGCGTCGAACCTGAAATGTTATTGCCGCACCCATCATTTGGTGAAAACGTTTTGGGGCTGGACCGAACAGCAGCTGCCCGATGGCACCCTGATCCTGACCTCCCCGGCCGGGCGCACCTACGTCACCACCCCGGGCAGCGCGCTGCTGTTCCCCAGCCTGTGCGCGGCCACCGGGGCCATCGGGGCCGCCGAAGCCGACCCCCCGCCGCCCGACGACTACTGCGGCCAGCGGACCGCGATGATGCCCAAACGGCGCCGCACCCGCACCCAGGACCGCGCCACCCGCATCGCCGTCGAACGCCGACACAACCGCGACACCCGGATGGCCCGACGAGCCGAAAGGGTGAGCTACAGCGGACCGGCCCCACCCGACAGCGAGGACGATCCGCCACCATTCTGAACCGACCCGGGACTCTTCCTGGGATCGGTAGCGATCCGGTCATTGTTCGCTGCGTCAAGCAGCGCGAGCGGATACTGATCCTCAGCATCCAGCGTCGAGGAAAGGCGCGAGGCTATGTCGAACAATTCCAAGTTCAGGAAGGTGATTGCCGGGGCGCTACTGTCCGGCGGCATGGCGCTGGCTGGTCTGGGGCTGGGCTCGGGCGCGGCCCAGGCGGACAACTTCACCGTCCCGCACGACTGGTGCCCGGGCCAACCGTTGCCGATGCCCGATGTCCGGTGGCACATGGGCGTCTGCCACCACTGGTACTGGGTCCCCGTCGGCGGCATGGGCAACGTCGGCCAATTCGTCTGGGAGGGTGACGCGCCCCGCCGGCCGCTCGGGCCACCGCCCTGTTACGGCGCCCCCATCTGCTTGCCCGGCCTGTAGGCGTGAGCCGCTCGCAATCGGGTGGCCCGCGGTGATGGGCATCATGCTGGAATTCGCCGCCGACGACGGATCGCCCCGGCGCAGGCTACATCTCGGGCGACACGGTGCTCGTCGCGGAACTCAAGGAGATCCCGGCGCGGTTCGACCCCATCGACGTGGGCGTGCTGTACCTGGGCGGGACCCGTCTGCCGGCCGGGCCGCGGCTTCCGTTCGGGCTGACCGTAACCATGGACGGCCGCCAAGGCGCGGAACTGGTGGCCATGCTGACCCTGCCGAAGGCCATCCGGGTGCACTTCGACGACTACGCCGCCTTCGCCTCCCCGCTCGCCGACTTCACCGGGGAAATGCAGCGCCGCAATATGGCCGATCGAATCATCGAGGTCGCGCGCGGCGCGTCGGTGACCGTCTGAGAAGTCGCCGGCTGGCCGGATAAAAGGCCACGTCGGCCGACACTTTGGCTACCCTAATGTCACGGGTATATCGTTCGTCACGGCCGGAACTCGACGGGGAAGGATTGGGGCGGCACCCTGGTGGGTGAATGCGTAATGTTTCCGGTCTCTTTGCCACCTAGTAAACGAAATTTTCCGGCCGCGTACTCGGCATAGACAATGTGAGATGTGATGGACCTATTCGCGCCACCTGAGGTCACCTCGACGCTGATTCACTCCGGTCCTGGAGCGGGTTCGCTGGTCGAGGCTGCCGGCGCGTGGCAGAGTCTGGCCGTCGAGCTGGAGAACTCGGTCTCCGTGTATGCGTCGGTGCTGTCGTCGCTGATCGAGTCATGGGACGGGTCGTCCTCCATGGCGATGCTGCAGGCCGTGCAGCCCTACCTCATCTGGCTGCGCACCACCGCGCAGCAGGCCCACCAAATGGCCACCTCGGCGGAGTCGGCCGCCGCGGCGTTCACCGCCGTGCGCGCGTCGGTCGTCCCCCCCACAGTGGTGGCAGCCAACCGGACACGGCTCGCGCGACTGCTGGCCACCAACCGATTCGGCCAGAACACCGCGGCGATCGCCGAGACGCAAGACGAATACCAGACCATGTGGGCGAACAACTCGGCGGCGATGAGCCGCTACCAGGCCACATCGTCACAAGCGACCACGTCGCTGTCCCAATTCAATTCGCCGCTGGCCATTGCGGACCCGTCGGGGACGGCCCAGCAACAAGCTGCGGTGTCGAATGCCTCCCTGCTCAGCTCGGCATCGAGCACCGGGAACATCATCGACTCGCTCGGGGTCACCCCCTTCGACCCCAACGCCGGGTGGTTCAGCTACGCGAGCACCTGGGGCAACCAGTTCATCTCGTCCGGTTTTCCCATCAACCTGCTCAGCTACCTGGCGCAGAACACCTCGGCGCAGGCGCTGCAGGGCGTGGGCAGCGACATCGGGCTGGGGCTCTCGGAGGGCGAGGGGGCGCTGGCGTCGTCGATCACCAGGCTGGCGGGCGCCGTCTCGGCCGCGCCGGGGGGCGCCGCCGCGGGTGCGATGGGCGTCGGGGTCTCGCTGGGCAAGCTCACCGCCCCGCCCGCGGTGGTGGGCCTGTTGCCGGCGACGCAAACCCCGGTGCAACTCGCCTCGTCGGTGTCGCCGCTGCCCGCCGAACCCGGGCTCGCCGGGATGCCGCTGATGCCGATGATGCCCGTGCCTCCGGGCAGCTCGGCGGGCAGCGGCTGGCGCAAGCGCAAGCAGCAGAAGTTCGAAGACCTTGACTACGGGGCGGAACTCCCGAAGAAGGTGATACACCGACCGCCCAGCGGGGGATGAGGAACGACGATGGTTCCTCACCACTCCGGAAGCAGAATTTCGCCGCCGGATAGGTCGACGGCGCGACTCGTCGCCAGCCCGGCTCACTCATTGGGCGAGACGTGATCGATTTTGGGCTGCTGCCGCCCGAGATCACCTCGGCGCTGATCCACTCGGGACCCGGCGCCTGGTCGATGATCGAAGCAGCCGGCGTGTGGCAAGAACTCGGCGCCGAATTGGAGGCGACGGCCAACAGCTACAGCGCGGAGCTGGCGTCGCTGGCCGGGACGTGGCAAGGGCCGTCGGCGACGGCGATGGCCCAGGCGTTCGAGCCGTACCTGGCATGGTTGCGCACCACCGCGGCGCAATGTCAGGAAATAGCCGCCTCGGTCGAAACCGTCACGGCGGCATTCGAGTTGACCCACTGGACGGTGGTGCATCCCTCGGTCGTCGCGGCCAACCGCGCACGGTTGGCGATGCTGCTGGCCACCAACTTCTTCGGCATCAACGCCCCGGCCATCGCGGAAACGGAAGCCGAGTACAACGCGATGTGGGTGAACAACTCGGCGGCGATGTACCGCTACGGCGCGACCTCGCTGAACGCGGTGAAGCTGTCCCAGTTCTCGTCACCGCCGTCCGTCGCCAACGCCTCTGGCGTCTCCACCCAGGCCGCCGTGCTGCCCGCCGCCACGGGCAGCGCCCAGACCACCGCCAACCTGCTGGCCGCCTCCAATACCGGCACGATCATCGACCAGCTTGGCGTCACCCCGTTCGACCCTAACCAGGGCTGGTTCGGCTATTTCAGCACCTGGGGCAACCAGTTCATCGCCGGCGGCTTCCCCGTCAACCTGCTCAGCTACGTCGCGCAGATCAGTGCGGCCCAGGCGCTGCAGGGCGTCGGCTCCGACATCGGTCAGGGCCTCGCGGAGGGGTCGGCCGCGTTGAGCGCGGCGGAGGTGAACCTGGCGAACGCGCTCAACTCCGGTGGGTTGGGGCTGGCGCCCCGCGGTGCGATGGGCGTGTCGGTGCTGGTGGGCAAGCTGAGCATGCCGCCCGCCACGGTGGGCATGCTGCCCGGCGCGCAGGCGCCGGTGCAGCTCGCCGCCGCGGTGTCCCCGCTTCCGCCGGGGGGAGCCCAGCCGTCCGGCCTCCCGATGGTCCCGGTGCGGCCGCCGCTGGGCGGCAAGGGCGGGGGTGCCGGGCGCGACTACGACGACATCGAAATCGGCGCGGAGCTGCCGGGTACGGTGATGAAGCGGCCGCCGTCAGCGGGCTAGCTTGTGCGCCAAAGACTTTGGTTCCGCGGGTTCGTCGTCGGCCAGGGTGAAATAGCTTTCCTCCTCCTGCAGGAAATGCAGGCGTAGCAGGGCGTGCAGGCCGTAGAGGCACGCGAGCAGGTCGTCGACCTGATCGGCCCCGATCGCCCCGCTGCTTCGGGCCAAGGCCAGGTGGGCGCCGATCCGGTCGGCGAGGCGCTGGATCTCCGCGTGGGTTCGGCTCATCGGGGCGGTCGCCTCGCTGGTACCCAGCGGGTGGACCAGCGCCGGATAGAGCTGCGTCTCCTCGGCGCGCTCGTGCGGGATGATCCGCTCGACCAGCACGGCGTAGGCCTGGCCGATCGCCTCCAGGGCCGACTGGTCGGCCGCGGTGGCCAACCGGTCGGCGGCGCCGCGCAACAGGTCCACGGCGTCGCGCAGCTCGTCGTGTTCGGCGTCGAAGCGCCGCAACAGCTGTTCGGTCGGCGCGGGAAGGTCGACCTCGATGTCGGGATTGCCGCGCAGGGCGCGCAGCGCGTTGAGGATCACGGCGACGTCGATGCCCTCCTGCACCAGCGCCCCGACGGCGGGCGGCAGCCACCCGACGGCGGCGACGCCCATCGCGGCCAGCGACAAGACCATGCCGACGACGGCGCTCTGCACGGCGATGCGCCGCGACCAGCGGGCGATGTCCATCGCGTCGGCGAGCCGCTCCAGCCGGTCGGTGGTCAACACGATGCCGGCGGCCTCCGAGGACGCCGTGGCGCCGCGGGCGCCCATCGCCACGCCGACGGTCGCCGCGGCCAGCGCGGGCGCGTCGTTGACGCCGTCGCCGACCATGATGGTCACCGCGCGGTCGCACTCTGCGCGCACGGCGGCAACCTTGTCGGCCGGGGTCTGCTCCGCGTACACCTCGTCCAAACCCAACACGGCGGCGACCTCGCGGGCGGGCTCGGCGCGGTCCCCGGTCAGCATGACCAATCGGGTCAGCCCGGCCTCGCGGAGCCGGCGCAGGGTCCGCGGCGCGTGGCGGCGCAGCGGATCGCGCAGCAGCACGGCACCGACGGGCTGGTCACCGACGCAGACCCACGCGATCGAGGCCCCGTCCAGCAGGGCGCGATTCACCACCGCGCGGGCCCATTCCGCGTGCGCGGTGCCGTGCATGAGCTTGCCGACGTGGATCCGCTGGCCGTCCAGGGTGGCGGTGACACCACGGCCGGGTTCCTCCACCACCTCGCTGGGCAGCGACAGCTCCAGACCGCGGGCGCGCGCCGCGGTGACGATCGCCTCGGCCAGCACGTGCGGGGACAGCTGATCCACCGAGGCCGCGACCCGCAGGATCTCGGCCGCGTCACGGCCGGGCGCGGCGGCGGCGTCGATGACGGCGGGGCTTCCCATCGTCAGGGTTCCGGTCTTGTCCATCACCAAAGTGGTTGCGTGTCCGAGGTTTTCCAGGGCGCCGCCACTGCGGATCACCACGCCGCGCCGCGACGCCCGCGACAGCCCGGACACGATGGCGACGGGCGCGGCCAGCAACAGCGGGCACGGCGTCGCGACCACCAGCACCGCGACCGCCCGCACCGGCGACCCGCTGCCCAGCCAGGCCGTCCCGGCCACCAACAGGGTCAGCGGCAGGAACCACGCCGCGTACCGGTCGGCCAGCCGTACCACCGGCGCGTTCTGGGCCCCGGCCTCCGCGGCCAGGCGAACGATCTGCGCGTAGGTGCTGTCGGTGGCCGTGGCCGTGGCCCGCATCTCGAAGGCGCTGCCCGCGTTGACCACCCCGCTGCGCACCGGCTCGCCGTCGCCCCGCTCCACCTGCAACGGCTCGCCGGTCAGGACCGATTCGTCCAGCACCGCCACCGCACCGGCGATCCGTCCGTCGACGGGCACCACCTCGCCCGGCCCGACCACCAGCAGGTCGTCGATCGCCACATCGGCGAGCGCGATGACGTCGACCGCCGACCCCGCCCGGCGCCGGGCGAACCTCGGGGCGTGTGCGAGCAGCGCCCGCAGGTCGTGGGACGCGCGGCGCTCGGCAGCGGCCTCCAGTGCCCGCCCGCCGGCCAGCATCACCGCGATCAGCGCACCGGCGAGGTACTCGCCGACCAGCAGCGTGCCGATCAAGGACAACACCGCGATTAGATCGACCCCGAACCGGCCCCGGCGCAGCGCGGCGAGCACCCACACCACCGCGGGGATCACCGCCACCACCGTGCCCGCGATCCAGCAGCCGTCGGCGACCCGTGCCGCCCCGGCCAGCCAGGCGATCCCCCCGGCCGCCAGCGCCACGACGGTCGCCACGGCCAGTACCGGCTCTAGCCAGCGACCCAGCCGCTCGCGTGTCCCAGCGCCCATGCGTGCCAGCCTGATCCCGGGGCCCGGCGACGGCTAGGGCCGGATGGACGCGGATTGAGGACTCAGGTCACTAGAAAGGGCCGCCACCGGCTGACGAGCATGGTGGACGTGACTGAGATTTCCCCGGCGGGGTCCCTCCCGATCGCCACCATCACCGGCGACCCCGTGGCACGCGTCCCCGTCAACGCCACGATCGCCGACGTCGCCAGGGCCATGGTGACCTGCGACGTGGGCGCGATCGTGATCGGCGACGACCCGCGGCCGGCCGCGTTGGTGAGCGAGCGCGACCTCGTGCGGGCGGTGGCGGCCGGGCGCAACCCCGTCACCACTCCGGCCTCCGAGGTGGCCAGCACGAAACTGGTGTGGTGCGATGCCGAGGCCTCGGTGGACCAGGTCGCCGCCCGGATGATGGACCGCTACATCCGCCACGTGCTGGTGGAGAGCGACGGCGCGCCCGTCGGCATCGTCTCGGCCCGCGACCTGCTGGGCGTCTACACGAATTTCGATTCTTGAGGCCGCGCGCGGTCGCCGCGGTCCTCGGCGGTGGCCTGGCCGGGCTGACGGGGTGGGACTTGCTGCAGCGCCGGCACACCATTCTGCGGAACTTCCCGGTCATCGGGCACCTGCGGTTCCTGCTGGAGGCGGTCGGCCCCGAGTTGCGCCAATACATCGTCACCGACAACGACGCGGAGCGCCCGTTCAGCCGCGACCAGCGGCGCTGGGTGTACACGTCCTCGAAGCTGGCCAACCGGTACTTCGGCTTCGGCACCGATAACGACCTGGAACGGGTGCACAACTACCCCATCATCAAGCACGCGGCGTTCCCGGTCGCGGCGCCGGCGGGCGCGCCCGAACATCCGGACCCGGCCGTTCCGTTGCCGGCGGCGAAGGTGCTCGGCGGCGCGCGGGGTCGCGCCAGGGCCTTTCGCCCGGAGTCGGTAGTCAACATCTCCGGGATGAGCTTCGGCGCGCTCGGCGGAGCGGCCATCACCGCCCTGAACAAGGGTGCGGGGCTGGCCGGCGCCCTGCACACCACCGGAGAGGGCGGGGTGTCGCCGTATCACCGCAACGGCGGCGACCTGATCTGGCAGGTCGGCACCGGCTACTTCGGCTGCCGCGACGACGACGGCCGCTTCAGCCTGCCCCGGTTGGTCGACCGCGTGGCGGCCACGCCGGCGATCCGCGCCATCGAGATCAAGCTCAGCCAGGGCGCCAAGCCCGGTCTTGGCGGTGTGCTGCCCGGCGCCAAGGTCACCCCCGAGATCGCCGCCATCCGCGGGGTGCCGGCCGGCGTGGACTGCAAGAGCCCCGCCGGCCACTCCGCCTTCAACGACGTGGACGGGCTGCTGGAGCTGGTGGAGACCATCGCCGCCGCGACCGGGCTGCCGGTGGGCATCAAGTCGGCGGTGGGGGAAGCTCGGTTCTGGTGTGAGCTGGCCGCGCGCATGGCCCGCACCGGTACGGGCATCGACTTCGTGACCGTCGACGGCGGCGAGGGCGGAACCGGCGCCGCCCCACTGGTCTTCAGCGACCACGTCGCCCTGCCCTTCAAGTGGGCGCTCCCTCGGGTCTACCGCGCCTTCGCCGAACACGGGTTGCACCACGACGTGGTGTTCGTCGGGTCAGGAAAGCTGGGCATCCCGGAGAACGCGCTGTTGGCGCTGGCCGCCGGATGCGACATGGTCAACGTCGGGCGGACCGCGATGTTCGCGATCGGCTGCATCCAGGCCCAGCGCTGCCACACCGGCCGCTGCCCCTCGGGCGTCGCCACCCAGTCGCCCTGGCTGCAGCACGGCCTCGACCCGGAGCTGAAGTCGGTGCGCTGCGCCAACTACCTCGCCACCCTGCGCTTCGAGCTGCTCCAGCTGGCCCGCACCTGCGGGCACGTCCACCCGGCGCTGGTGCCGCTGGAGTCCATCGAGCTGCTCGACATCGACATGAAGACGGTGCAGGTCAACGAATTGCTGGGCTATCAGCCCGACTGGGGGCTGCCCGGCCCGGCCGATATCGAGGCGATCACGACCCTGATGCCCGCAGGATAACCTTGCGGATTTCGCTCACCCACAGGACCGAGCTGGCCATGCCGATGCAGACCAGCCATTGGCTGACGGACAACGGTGTGGTGGTGAAGGCGGTGTTGAGGGCGGGCAGCTGAACGACGGCCACCTGCAGCAGCGCCGACAACCCGATCGCCGCCCACAACCACCTGTTGGCGAAGAAGCCCCGGAAGGCCGTCCGAGTCTCCGAGCGGGCGTTAATGGTGTTGATCAGCTGGGCGATCACCAGCACGGTGAAGCCCGCGGTGCGGGCGGTGTCCACGGAGGACGGCAGCGGACCGTCGGGCGCGTACAGGTGCATCGTGAACAGCGTGGCGGCGGCGACGGCCGCGCCGATCACGACGATGTTGTTCCACATCCGCGCGTCGATGACCCGGTCCGAAACCGAGCGGGGCGGCCGGCACATCAGCTCCTCGGTCTGCGGATCCACGCCCAGCGCCAGGGCCGGCGCGCCGTCGGTCAGCAGGTTGATCCACAGGATCTGGGTGGCCAGCAGCGGCAGCGCGATGGTGTGGTCCTGCGCCAGGCCGACCGACCCGGCCAGCACGACGCCGAAGAAGACGGTGAAGATCTCACCCATGTTGGAGGAGAGCAGGTAGCGCAGGGTCTTCCTGATGTTCGAGAAGATGCCCCGGCCCTCCCGAATGGCCGAAACGATCGTCGCGAAGTTGTCGTCGGCGAGGATCATGTTCGCCGCCTCCCTGGCGACGTCGGTGCCGCTGCGGCCCATGGCGATGCCGATGTCGGCCGATTTCAGCGCGGGCGCGTCGTTGATCCCCTCCCCGGTGACGGCGACGATCTCGTGGTCGGCCTGCAGGGCGTCGATGATGCGCTGTTTCTCCGCAGGGTCGACTTGGGTGAACTGCGAGTGCACGCGCACCGTTTCCCGCAGTTGCTCGTCGTCCAGGGCGGCCAATTGGGCGCCGGACACGACCGACTCGGTGTCCTCGATGCCAAGCTTGCGGGCGACGCGCGCGGCCACCCGAGGATGGTCGCCGGTGATCATCACGACCCTGACCCCCGCCCGGCGCGCCTCGGCGATCGCCGCCGCCGCCTCCGGTCGCGGCGGATCGGTGATGCCCACCATGCCCAGGTACACCAGGTTCCCGTCCGACTGGTAGGCGACGGCGACGGCGTGCAGGGCGTCCAGCGCGAGCCGCTCGGCCTCACCCCGGATCGTGGCCCTGGCCGCCCCGTCGAGCGGGGCGAGCCGCCGGCCGGCCTGCAGGTACGTGCAGCGGTCGACTAGCTCGCCGGGGTTGCCCGTCGTCACCCGCGCCGGGGCGCGCCGCGACCCGTCGTCGAGCTTGCGGTGCGCCACCAGGAAGGCCGCGTCGACGGGATCGCCTTGGACCGTCCACCGGCCGACCTCCTCGCGCAGGGTGGCCGTGCCGGCGGCGGCGCCCGCATCGAGCACCAGCGCGGCCTGGCGCCACAGGTCGTCACCCTCGTCCAGGGCCACACCGTCGAGCTCCAGGTGACCCTCGGGCCGATATCCGGCTCCGGTGACCTTGACCTCGCCCAGGGGCGTGACGACCCGCACGATGGTCAGCTCCCCGGTCGTCAGCGTGCCCGTCTTGCCCGAGCACACCACCGACGCCGAGCCCAGGGTTTCGGCGGAAGACAGCTCCTTGACGACGGCGTTGCGGCCGGCCATCCGCCGCATCCCGAGCGCGAGCACGACCGACATGATGGCGGGCAGGCCTTCGGGAACGGCAGCCACGGCCAGTGAGACGCCCAGCAGCACCGCCTTCGTGACGTCGTCGGCGCCGTGGATGCCGAAGACCAGGAAAATGGTCGCGATCACCACGACGGCGATCACCAGCACGGCGATCCCGAGCAGCCGGCTGGCCCGCGCCACTTCGCGCTGCAGCGGCGTCGCCTCGTGGTCCGCGGTCCGCACCAGGCCGGCGATCTGACCGGTCTGGGTCGCCATCCCCGTCGCGGTCACCACCGCCCGCCCTGCGCCCTTGGCGATCGCGGTGCCCTTGAACACCATGTCGGCCCTGTCGTCCCGATCCGCCGACTCGGGCAAAATCTGGGCGGCTTTGGGCACGGGTTCGCTCAGGCCGGTCAGCGCGGCCTCCGACACCTGCAGGTCCTCGGCCCACAGCAGCCTCGCGTCCGCCGCCACGGCGTCGCCCTCGGCGAGCAGCAGCACGTCGCCGGGCACCAGCTCGGTCGCGGGGACGGTGCGCCGCGCCCCGTTCCGGACGACCGTCGCCGAGGTCGCCGCCATCCGCGCCAGCGCGCCGACCGCGCGCTCCGCGCGGGCCTCCTGCGCATAACCCAGCAGCGCGTTCAGGACGAGGATGACCGCGATCACCGCAGCGTCGACGGGCCAGCCGCCGGCCCCCTCGACTGCCCAGACCGCGAGCGAGGCGACCAGCGCGGCGAGCAGCAGGTAGATCAGCGGGCTGCGAAACTGCGCCAGCAGCTTTCGCCACGCCGGCACCGGCGCGACGCTCTCGATGTCGTTGGCGCCCAACACGGCGAGCCGGCGGGCGGCCTCCGCGTCCGTCAAGCCGAATTCGGCGTCGCTGCACAGCTTTTCGATGACGGCCGGGCCGTCGAGCAAGGCGGGTTCGGTCGGTGCGCCGGAGGCCGAAGCCGTGCCCCCCAGCCAGTCCCGCGGCTGGGTGCCCATCGGGTCGCTACGTCGCGATGCAGCCGGCGTTCGGCTTACGCCGTCAACGACGGTCGCCGATGATCGTGCGGGCGCGATTCCAGCATGCGGTTACGCACGATGTGTTCGACCAGGATCGGCACGAAGGTCTGCACCGGCGCATCGACGAACTGACACGCGGCCTCCTCGCTCCAGCGTTTGATCTGGGCGGTCCGGGCCGCGTCGTCCAGGCCTTCGTGACGGGCCAGCTTGTCGGCGACGTCGGCCACCGACCGCGCCACCGTCGATCGATTCACCGGGGCGGCCCCGGCGTCGGCGGGTTTCCCCGCACGCTCGAGCGCTTGCCGGGCCGCGTCCTCGGCGGTGTCCGGCCGGATCACCTGCAGCGTGACGTGGCGGCCGTTCTCCGCGATCAGGATGACACTGGTCGGCTCGTCGCTGGTAAAGCCGAGCAGTTCGACGGTGTGCCCCGCGATCTCGATCAAGGCCGGCGTCTCGTCCCAGCCGTTGCGGCGATAGCCGACCATCACGACCCGCCCCATCCGTTCGGACAGCGCCGTCAGCAACTTCGGCAGCTCCTCGACCAAGTTTGTCGACTGCGGCCACCAGGCACCGTCGATGTGTTCCGATACCGACCGATAAGGCTTGAGCCGCAACCGATTGTCGCGCTCCATGTCAACCACCTGCTCGCCTACTTTTCGAGTTAGCCGTCGTACCGCAAACGGTACGGCCGGCGTGACCGGCCCGCGACCCGGAGAAGTGACCGCGGGGTTTACCAGACGTGAACAACCAGTGCCGCCAAGGGGGTTTCGGGCGGGCCATCAGACGCCGACCATCCGGCGCTGCACGCTCTGCGATGCGCGTAGCAGCAAGTCGGGGGCGACCGCCGACAGTGAGCTCGCCAGGACCGCGGCCAGCAAAGCCTGGCCCCAGGCCAGCGGGTCCACGGGCGTGCAGCCGAACACCTGGCTGAGCCCCGGCGTGCTGACCACCACCACCAGCGCGCCCAGCGAGCCGACCGTCGTCAGCACCACCAGCGGCGCGCGCGAGTCGACCAGCGTCTGGGTCAGTTGCGCGCCCACCAGCGCGATCAGCGCGACCGTCGCCGCGCGGCGCGGGGGGCCGGTGACGCTGGCCATCGCCCAGCCCGCCGTGGCGCCGATCGTGGTTGCCGCCCCGCGGATTCCGATCGCCCGCCACATCGCCGCCTCGTCGCGGCTGACCTCGTCGGTGGCCGCCTGCGGGCTCACGGCCAGTGCCGCGGCGGGCAGCGCGTCGGTCAGCATGTTGACCAACAGCATCTGCCGGGCATTGAGCACCGATCGTCCAGTGAGGACCGTGGTGATCAGGGCGAAGCACACCTCGCCAAGGTTGCCGCCCAACAGCATCGATACCGCCGATTGCACGCGCCGCCACAGCTGCTGGCCCTCGTCGAGCGCGTCGATCAGCGCCTCGATCCGCTCGTCGAGCAGCACCACGTCGGCCGCCGTGCGGGCCGCGTCACTGCCGCGCGCCGCCACCCCGATGCCCACGCTGGCCGCCCGGATCGCGGCGGCGTCGTTGACGCCGTCACCGACCATGGCCGTGACCAGCCCGGACCGCTCCAGGGTCTGGACCACGTCGATCTTGTGCTCGGGCGTCATCCGCGCGAATACCACCCGCGCCGCCGCCGCCTCGGCCCGTCCGTCGGCGGACAACGCTTCCCAATCGCTGCCGGTGATCACCTGATCGGGGGTGACGTCGAGCCCCATCTCCTGGGCGATAACCGCCGCGGTCGCCGGGTGGTCACCGGTGATCAGCCGGACGCCGATGTCACGCGCGGCGAGTTCCTTCAGCAACCCAGGGGCCGCCGGCCGTGGGGTGTCGGCCAGCCCGAGCAGGCCGATCGGGGTGAGCCCGGTCGTGCACAGGGTCTGCAGGTAATCCGGATCCGTTGCGGCGGTTGAGGCTTCCTGCTGGCTGAGCTGACGCTCGGCCACTGCCAGCACTCGCAGCCCGCCCGCCGCCATCTCGTCGATCTGGCGGGTCAGGGCGTGGTCGTGCTGCAGTAACGCCGACGAGAGCACCTCGGGCGAGCCCTTGATGGTCAGCCGGGTGCCGACCAGCGCGGCGGCGAACGGACGACCGGACTGGAACGGCAGGAACGCGTCGCGGGTCAGCCGTTGCGGCGCGCAGCCGTCGCCGCGAAGGGCGGGGTCGGCGGCGGCCCGGTGGATGGCGTCGTCGGTGGCGTGGTCGACCCGGTGGCTGTGCCGCGCGTAGCTGGTGCTCAGTGCCGCGTCCAGCACCGCACCGGGGGCGTAGCCCGGCTGCGGGCGCACCTCCTTGACCTTGAGCCGGTTCTCGCTCAGCGTTCCGGTCTTGTCGAAGCACACCACGTTCAGCCGGGCCAGCGCCTCCACCGAATGGGGGTTGCGAATCAGCACCGATTCGCCGGTGAGCCGCCGGGCGGCGGCCAGCTGCGCCAACGTCGCCACCAAGGGCAGGCCCTCGGGGATGGCGGCGACGATCAGCGTGACCGCGCTGGACACTGCCTCGCGCAACCCGGTGCCGCGGGCCACGCTGAGCAAGCCGACCAGGCCGCCGCTGGCCACGCTGAACGGCAGGGCCCGGCGGGTGATGTGCCGCAACTGCCGCTGCAGGCCGATCTCCTGCAGCTTGCGCGGCGCCATCGCCAACGCCCGGCGCATCTCCGACCGCGACCCCACGGCGGTGACCACGGCCACCGCCGTGCCCGCCACGACCGTGGTGCCGGCGTAGAGCATGCAGGTCCGCTCGGCCAGCGGCGCGCCCGGCGTGGGCTCGGTCTGCTTGGCGACCGGCAGCGATTCGCCGGTCAGCGTTGACTCGTCGACCTCCACGTTCGAGGCGTGCAACAGCCGGGCATCCGCGGGGACCACCTCGTCGGCGTGCACTTCGATGATGTCGCCCAGCCGTAGCCGCTTGGTCGGCACCTTCTCGCGGCGCTGAGCGTCCAGCGCCCCGACCCGGCGTCGCGCCGGCGGGTCCTGGACGGCCAGTAGGCGATTCAACGTGCTTTCGGCGTGCAGCTGCTGCTCGGCCGACAGGGCGGCGTTGACCAGCAGCACGCTGCCCACCAGGACGGCGTCCAGCGGGGAGCCGAGCAGCGCGCTGGCCGCCGCGCCGGTGGCCAACAGCGGGGTGATCGGGTCCGCCAGGTCGCCGCGCATCTCCTCGGCGAAATCGCGGATGGTTGCCCAGGACGCCGCGGTCGCGTCGTGCAGCACGCGAAGCGGGGGCACCTGCTGCCACCGCGCCACAGCCTCCTTGCGGGGCTCGTCGACCGGGCGGGGCAGCAGCCGCTGCACCTCGGTGACCGGCAGCGCGTGCCAGTCGTGGGCGGTTTCGGGTTCGGGCAGCGGGTCCCGCAGGGCCTTCACGGCCGCCCGGTAGCCGAACCACAGGCTGGCGACCATGCCGACATTGACCGATGCCGAACTGCGGCCCGGCACACCGGGAATGAGCATCAGTGCGCCGATCGCGGAGGCAGAGGCCGACAACCGGACCGCGCCGTCGGTGGCGGCGCGTGCGGCGGGCAGCGCGTGCAACATGCGCCAGGCGCCGGTCAGGTCCTTCGCGATGACGTCGGCGGCCCAGGGCGCGGAGTGCCCGGGCCGCAGCACCCCGATCGTCACGTCGGACCGGTGCGCGCCCCGCATGTCCGCGGTTGTCAGCAGCGCAACGGTGTGCCCGGCGGCCTTCAGTTCCGCGACGGCCGCCGAGACCGCGTGGTCGATCGACCCGTCCGCTGGGTAGAGCTGGTCGAAACCCTGTGCCAGGGAACGTAATCCGTCATCGTCTAGGGAATAGACCCGCGGCTGGGAGCGCCGCGCCTCGGTGAGCACCGCCGCCGCGAACGGGTCGCGGACCGGGCTGACCAGCGCCTCGCCGACGTCGCCGGCGCCGGGAATGTCGGCCAGCCGGTGCCATCCCGGCTGCATGTCCCCGCCCTCGAGCGCGGCCCGCACGGCCGCCCAGGCGTGCGCGCGTGCCGAATTCTCCACGCCCAGAACGCGACTGACCGTCAGCTCGTCGGTGTACAGCGCTCGCGGATCGACCATGATCGCGTCGATCCGGTCGAGTGCTCGCAACACGCCCGGACGCAGCACCAGCGCGTCGTGGCGGGCGGTGAGGCCGTGATTCATCGTGCAGCCGAACGCTTCCCGCACGGTGCGCAACGGTTTGGGGACGGCGGCCAGCGCGGCGGCGCCGGCCGCGTCGGGGTTGCGGGTGAGCAGGCCGACGGCGGCGGCGGCACCGATTCCGGCCAATCCGACGCGGTTGGCGTAGCGTTCCGCGGGCCCGTCCGCCGTGGCCGGGTTACCGACCGGGGTCGTGGCCGCGTCGTCGGGCAACAATTGGCCGGGCAACAATTGGCCGGCCAACTCGGGTTCATGGCGATACCACGCCAGCCTGCCGTTCCACGCCTCGGCCGCCAGCATGGTGCGGGTGGCGGCCTCGGCGGCCGCCGCCGTCGGCGACAGCGTCAGCGCCGCGGTGGTGGCGTTGACGATGCCGAACAACACGTCGGCGCCCTCGCGCCCCAGGCGCCGATCCAACTCGCGGCGCAGCCGCGGCAGATGATCGGCCACCGTCGGCGGCACGGCCACCAGGTCGGGCAGCCGGGGCAACCGCAGCAGGCTGCCGGTCAGGGAGAGGCCGAAGCCCACCGAGGCCGCCGTCGCCGCCACCATCCGGCCCATCAGGAGTGCATCGTCGCCCGGCAGGCTGGGCGGGTGCGCACGTGAGGCCCGCGCTCGGCGGGGTCGTTCCGCGGCGGCGACGGCCCGGCAGAGTTCGGCCGTCGAGGGTCCGTCGTCGGCCACGGTCACCACCACCCGCGCCAGGGCCGGGTTGAGGTGGGCCCGCTGGACGCCGGGCATCGCCCGGACCGCCGCCAGAACCGCCGCCGCGATGTCCGCGGCGCGCTCGCCCTCGAGGCCGCGCACCTCGATCCAACGCCGGGGCCCGTTGACGCTGACGCGCCGGACCCGCGGGCCGCCCGCCGCCTCGAGCACCGCGCCGGCCGCGGCGCGCGTCAGCGCCGGCACGTCCGGCGTCGCGCGTGACAGCGACCTGCCCATGCTCGTCGCGACGTTTCCGCCCAACAATGCGGCGCCGGCGGCGATCTCGGCGCTCACCGCGGCGACGCGCAACGGCGCCGTCAGCAAGCCCAGCCCGGGGAGGCCGCGTCGTGTGTTCACCGTGTTCTTTCGACTCGGGGTGGATGTCATCGATATGGTGACAGCGGCAGGTTAACCGGCGGTGCCGCACGGGGGAGGAGGCGTTCCGGCCCTTTTCGGGTGCCTTTCGTCCCTTGTGAAAAACGTTCGTATTGGCCACCGTTACGCTATGCGAACCGGTTACCACCACCAGCTGGAGGAATTGACCGTCCAGCTCGGCGAGATGTGCGGCCTGGCCAACGAGGCGATGAGGGGCGCGACCAAAGCGTTGTTGGAGGCGGACCTCGACGCCGCCGAACGGGTCATCGGGGAGCACGACCGGGTAGTGGTGATGCGGGGGCGCGCGGAGCGAGAAGCGTTCGCGTTGCTGGCGCTACAACAACCGGTTGCCGGAGAGTTACGGGCAATCTTCAGCGCCATCCAGATGATCGCCGACATCGAACGAATGGACGCGCTCGCGGTGCACGTCGCCAAGATCGCCCGGCGCGAGCACCCGAATCGGGCACTCCCCGACGAAGTCCGTGTTTGTTTCGCCGACATGGCCAAGGTGGCAATCACTTTGGGCGGCAACGCAAAACAGGTGCTGATGTCCCACGACCCAGAACAAGCCGCGCGACTTCGCGAGCAGGACGACGCGATGGACGAGCTCTACCGGCAGTTGTTCAGCGTGCTGTTGGACCAGAACTGGACGGACAACATCCCCGCCGCCGTGGACGCCGCGCTGCTGGGCCGGTTTTACGAGCGCTTCGCCGACCATGCCGTGGAAGTCGGGCGCCGCGTCGTCTTCATGGTCAGCGGCGATTTGCCCGAGCAAGACGAGATCTCCACCTACTGATGGGCGGGGGCTGGGCCGGGCTGAGAAGATAGCGTCGTGCAGGGCAACATCCAGGGCCGCGTCTGGCGCCACGGTAAGCCGCAGGACGACTTCACCTTTGAGGACATCTCGGAATACCTCCGTGAACCCGACGCCTTGGTGTGGGTCGACCTGTGCGTCCCCGACCACGACGCGCTGTGCGAGCTGGCCGCCGAACTCGGCCTCAACACGTGGGCCGTCGAGGACGCCGTCGCGGCCGCCGAGCGGGTCAAGGCCACCGCATACGAGTCGCACACCTTCTTCACCGTCTATGCGGTCGAGGTCGCGGCCGCAGCCACCGACGAGCCGCGGCGAATGCTGTCCATGCACCGGATTTCGGCGTTCGTGCTGTCCCGCGGCCTGATCACCGTGCGCCTGACACCGGACTTCGACGTCGCCGCGGTCACCCGGCGATGGGAGGAGATCGGCGCCCAGCAGTACGGGGTGGGCGCGCTGGTGCACGGCCTGCTCGACGTCGTGGTGGACAGTCATTTCGCGGCGGTGGAGGCCCTGGACGACTGCGTCGAATCCATCGAGGACGAACTTTTCGACGGCAGGCCGCGCCAAGCCACCTTTCAGCGCCGGACATTCCAGATGCGGCGGGACCTGGTGGGGCTGCGCCGGGTGGCGCTCCCGATGCGGGAGGTGGTCAACTCGATTCAGCACCACCGCCACGAGGTGGGCACCGCCCCGGAACTGGACCCGCTGTACGCCGACCTGTACGACCACGTGCTGCGGGTGTCCGAATGGACGGAATCGTTGCGCGACATGGTCACAACGATCTTCGAGACCAACCTGTCGCTGCAGGATGCCCGGCTCAACACCATCATGAAGAAGCTGACCGGATGGGCGGCCATCATCGCCGTGCCCACGGCGATCACGGGTTTCTACGGCCAGAACGTTCCCTACCCTGGCTTCGGTCACCTCGCTGGGTTCATCGCCAGCACCAGCCTGATCTTCGTCCTGATGGCGGTGATCTACCTGATGTTCAAGCGCCGGGACTGGCTATGACCGCCGAGGTGTTACCCGATTCCGCGGCCCCGACCACCCCGTCCGTCGCGGCCTCCCCGGTCGACGAGGTGCTGCGCCTGCTGGACAGCTCGGCCGCCGGGTTGTCCAGCACCCAGGCCACTGCCCGGCTGACGCGTTACGGCCCCAACGCGGTGCGGACCCATCGCGTCAATGTCCTTGCGGTGCTGGGTCGCCAGCTGCGCAACGCCGTGCTCATCCTGCTGGCCGCCACCGCGGTCGTCTCGTACTTTCTGGGCGACAGCATGCAGGCGGTCATCATCGGCATCATCCTGGTGGCCAGCGTCGGGCTGAGCTTCATCAACGAGTACCGCGCCGAGCGCGCCGCCGCCGACCTGCACGCCAGCGTCCACCACAACGCCGTCGTGCGCCGCGACGGGGACTTCGTCACGCTCCCCGTCACCGCGCTGGTCCCGGGCGATGTGGTCCGGCTGTCGCTGGGGGAGGCGGTGCCGGCCGATGTCCGGCTGATCGAGGTCAGCGGTTTGGAATGCAACGAAAGCATTCTGACCGGGGAGTCGACCGGGTCCGAGAAATCACCCGAACCCGTGCCCCCCGGAACTGACCTGGCCGACGCCGCCGACCTGGCGTTCATGGGCACCATCGTCAGCGCCGGCGAGGGCACCGGGGTGGTGTACGCCACCGGAAGGAACGCCGAATTCGGCCGCATCGCAGCGGGTTTGGACGAACGCCAGCCGGAAACGGGCTTCCAGGTGGGGCTGCGCCGGTTCTCCTACCTGCTGCTGCAGGTGGCCGTCGCGCTGATGGTGGTCATCTTGATCAGCAACCTGCTGTTGGCGAAGCCGATCATCGACTCCGTGCTGTTCTCGCTGGCGATCGCCGTCGGCATCACGCCGCAGCTGCTGCCCGCCGTCGTCAGCACCGGCCTGGCCACCGGATCACGGCAGCTGGCCAAGGCCAAGGTGCTCGTCAAGCGGTTGGTGTGCATCGAGGATCTCGGCGACATCGACATCCTGATCACCGACAAGACCGGGACCCTGACGGAAGGCCGGGTGCGGTTGGTCGACTGCCTCGACGCCGCCGGTGCACACGACGAACCGGTCCGCCGGCTGGGGCTGCTGGCCACCGATGTGGACCCGGAAACCGGTGGCGTCAGCGCCAATCCGCTCGACGCCGCACTCTGGGAGTCCCCGCAGGCGCACGAGTTGGTGGCCGGCGCCGCACGGGTGGCGATGCTGCCGTTCGACCATGAACGCCGGGCGACGTCGGTGCTGGTCGACGACGACGGCACCCGGATGCTGGTGGTCAAGGGCGCGCCCGAGCAGGTGCTGGCCCAATGCCGGGGCGTCGTGGCGGTGGCGCAGGAAACCCTCGCCGCGTTGTTCGCGGCCGGGCGCCGCGTGGTGGCCGTGGCCACCAAACCGGCGCCGGGGCTGACGACGCTGACCCGCACCGACGAGTCCGAGCTGACGCTCGCGGGCTTCCTGGTGTTCGCTGACGAACCCAAAGCCGCTGCACGTCAATCGCTCTCGGAGTTGGCCGACCTGGGCATCGAGCTGAAGATCGCCACGGGCGACAACCCGCGTGTCGCCGAAAAGGTCTGCGGCGATCTGGGTTTGGCCTCCAAGGGCACCATCACCGGCGCGCAGCTCGACGGGCTGGACGACGACGCGTTCGCCGCTGTCGCGCACAACCACACCATCTTCGCCCGCATCTCCCCCGAGCAGAAGGCGCGGCTGATCGCCGCGCTGCGGCGCAAGGGGCGCTCGGTGGGTTTCCTGGGTGACGGCGTCAACGACGCGCTGGCCCTGCACGCCGCCGACGTGGGAATCTCCGTCGACAGCGCCACCGATGTGGCCAAGGACGCCGCCGACGTGGTGCTGTTGGAAAAGGACCTCGGGGTGCTGGCCACCGGGGTGGCCGAGGGCCGGCGCATTTTCGCCAACACCATCAAGTACGTGCTGATGGGCACATCGAGCAATTTCGGAAACATGTTCAGCGCCGCGGCCGCGTCGGCGCTGTTGCCGTTCCTGCCGATGCTGCCCAGCCAGATCCTGCTGAACAACCTGCTCTACGACACCTCACAGCTGGCGATCCCGACCGACCGGGTCGACGCCGCGCAACTGCAGGCGCCGTCGCACTGGAACGTCGCGTTCATCCGCCGGTTCATGCTGATCTTCGGCCCGATCAGTTCGCTGTTCGACTTCCTGACGTTCGGCCTGATGCTGGGCGTGTTACACGCCGGGGCAGTCGAGTTCCGCACGGGGTGGTTCGTGGAATCGCTCGCGACACAGACGCTGATCATCTTCGTCATCCGCACCCGCATGGTGCCGTTCTTCCGCAGCCGGCCCAGCGCGCTGCTGACCGCCACCAGCGTCACCGTCGTGGCCGTCGGCGCCGGGCTGACGATCTCGCCGCTGGCGCGGGCCCTCGGCTTCACGCCGCTGCCATGGCAGTTCTTCGCCGTGCTGGGCACGTTTGTGATCTGCTATCTGATTCTGGTGGAGCTGGCCAAGATGCTCTTCTACAGCGAGCCGATACACCTTGTCGGACAACCGCATCGCACCCGTGGCAGCGCGTATCGCATCCGCCGGCGCGCCGCGCGCTACCACCATTACGCCGGGCCGCGGACGCGGCGAAAGAACTGAAGGTCAGTGATGAATCTGCACCGTGGGCGCGTCCGCAAGGCCGTGCTGGATACCCCGATCGATCTTGTCCATAAGGGCCGCGCTGTCCGCGGGCGCCGTCTCTTCACAAGTGCAGCTGAGCGTGTTGAAGGGGCTTGGGTCGGCGTTGGCGGTGGCTGCCGTCCAACCGGCAGTGCCGAGAGCGAGTGCCACGCCGACCAAAAGTCTAGGAATCATTTGGCCTTCGAGAGTTCTCAGGAATTGTTTCCGAGTTCAGATTTTACCGGCGCGTTTGTCACGAGCCTGTCAACTGGCTGTTAACTTTCAGGCCTGGGCGCCGTACTTCGGGCAGTACGCCCGGATGCTGACGCCCACGAAGTAGCCAGCGTGGTAGCCGTCGAGGTGGCTGTTGGTCATCACGTCGTTTGCCACCTGTTGCGGCGCTTCACCGGAGTCGAGTTCCTGGCACACCAGGTGCCCGGATCGGATCGCGGTTTCGGGCGATTCGTAGTTGATCCCCTTGGCGGTCAGCGCGGCGAGGAACGCGTCGTCGGCGGCACTGGCGTGGGCGGCCGGGGCCGCCCCGAGCGCGTCCAGCAGCCCGGCGGCCGGGACGACGCCGGCAGCCATCAGCAACAGCAGGAGGCTGGGGTTGCGTACCTGGGTCCTCGTCATTTCTGATACTCCCGTGACCTCGAAGTGCCGTTGCTCGCTGACAGCGGGGGCTGCCCGAATGTTCGCACGTTGCGGCGCAGCTCGGTGCAGGATCAATCATATTGCGATCACCGCCACACTCAGAGCGGGGTTTGCTCTGCCGTCGGCTCTGCCAGGGTCCTGACGGCATGCCCTGCGCGCGTTTGTTGTCTGTGGTCCTCGTCGCGCTGTGCCTGGTGGGCTGTGCTGAGCGGCACGTTTCGGCGGCCAGCGCGCGCGATGCGTCCGGGACGTTCCGTTCCGGCGGCATGGACCGAACTTACCTGCTGCACGTGCCGCCGGGCAGCCCGGCCGGCCTGGTCCTGAGCCTGCACGGCGGCGGCGGGACCGGGAACGGGCAGCGGGGGCTGACCGGGTTCGACTCCGTCGCCGACCACCACAATCTGCTGGTGGTCTATCCCGACGGTTACGACAAGAGCTGGGCCGACGGGCGGGGGGCGTCCCCGGCGGATCGCCGGCATATCGACGATGTCGGCTTCCTGGTGGGGCTCGTGGGCAAGCTGCAGAACGACTACGGCATCGCCCCCGGGCACATTTTCGTCACCGGGATGTCTAATGGCGGATTCATGTCCAACCGGCTGGCGTGCGACCGCGCGGACGTGTTCGCCGCCGCCGCGCCCGTGGCGGGCACGCTGGGCGTGGGCGTGGCCTGCAACCCGTCGCGGCCCGTGTCGGTGTGGGAGGCCCACGGCACCGCCGACCCGCTGGTGCCGTTCAAGGGCGGGGCCGTGCGCGGCCGCGGCGGGGTCAGCCACGCCATCTCCGCCGACAGCATGGTGAACACGTGGCGTTCGGCCGATCGCTGCCAGGGTGACCCGTCCGTCCAGGCCCTGCCCAATGTCGGGGACGGGACCGTCGTGCGCCGCTTCGACTCGACGGCCTGCGCGGCATCAACCGAGGTGATCTTCTACCAGATCGACAGCGGCGGGCACACCTGGCCCGGCGGCAGGCAGTACCTGCCCAAGACGATCATCGGACCCACCACCCGCGCGCTCGACGGCTCGGAGGCCATCGCGCAGTTCTTCCTGGCGCACGCCCGGGACTAACCGGTTGTGATCGCTTCGGGTCAGTGGTCAGCGCTGGCAGGTCGGGCACCAGTAGGTGACCCGGTCCCCGGAGCCGTCGTAGGCGATGCGGGTACCGCAGCGACGGCAGCCCTGGCCGGCTCGCCCGTAGACCCACAGCTGCCGGCCGGCCCTGGTGTCGCCGGTGGTGCAGCGGTTCCACCGCAAGCGGTTGAGCCACAGCATGTCCCGGGCGCGGGACACCAGCCGTTGCGGGTCGGTGACCGCGCGCACCGCCGCGGTGGGCAGGTGCCCGCTGACGAAACACAGCTCGTTGGCATAGACGTTGCCGATTCCGGCCAGGACGCGCTGGTCCAGCAGCGTCTCGGCGAGCGGGCGGTCCGGGTGGGCGACCAGGTTGGCGGCGGCCAGCCCGGCGGCCCAGTCCTCGCCGAGCAGGTCGGGCCCGAGGTGCGCGACGGCGTCCTCGTCGCGGTCGCGCTCCAAAATCTCCAGCACGCCCAGGTCCACGCCGACGGCGCGGATGGTTCCGGCTTCCAGGACGATGCGCGCCCGGTGGTCGACCCGCACCTGCCGCTCGCCGACCCGCCAGCTGCCGTCCATCTTCAGGTGCGAGTGGATGCTCGCCCGGCCGGCCCGGATGAAAAGGTGTTTGCCGCGGCTGAGCACCTCGTCGACCACCTCCCCGGTGAGGTCGACCGTCGCGTACCGCGGGACGCGGACGTCGCAGCGCGTCAGGGTGCGCCCGACCAGGTGCTGGCGCAGGACGGCGGCGGTGTGCCAGACGGTGTCGCCCTCGGGCACGGCTACCGCGGCCTCACCGGAGGCGAAGTCCGCGCGGAGTGCGGGCGAACCCGGCGTCGGCCAGCGCCTCGGCGACCGGGCTCGGACCCTGCGGCTGCAGCGCCGGCGCCCCGTCGATGCGCTCGACCAGGATCGACGCGACGCGCCGGGAGGCGACCAGGTCGGCCAGCGCCGCGGCCGCCGTGCCGTGGGCCGCGGGGTCCTCGGTGAACGTGAGCAGGGACCGCCCGCCGCGCTCGAGGAACCAGCCCAGGTGGCCGTCGACCAGCACGACGAGCGCGCCGGCCTTGCGACCCGGCCGCGCCCCCTCGCCGCTGGCGGCGGGCCATGGCAGCGCGGCGCCGTAGGGGTTGGCCGGGTCGGCGGCGGCCAGCACGATCGCCCGGTATTCCGGCCGTTCGGGGTCGATGCCGTCGCTGTAGCTGCGCAGCCGGTCGACGGTCGAGGCGACCGCGAACTGCGCGCCGCCCAACGACTCGACGAAGTAGCCGCGCTGGCATCGGCCGGCCTCCTCCAAGGTGCTCAGCACCTTGTAGAGCGTGGCGAACCCGCCGGTGATGCCCTCGGCCGCCACCGCACCCTTGGTCAGCACGCCATGACGCCCCAGCAGCAGCTCCGCCTGGTAGTGGGCGCGCACCGTCGAATCGGGCTCGGGCGGTGGCAGGGCCGACCATCGGCCCGCCACCGTCGGGTCGGCCGGGCGCGATTGCGCGTGCGCGACGCTGTATCGGCTCAGCCTCGGCAGCCGGTGCGACCGGTGCGCCGGGGCCGATCGTTTGCGGCCGCCCACCCCGCCGAGCACCGCGCGCACCGGGGCGAACGTGTCTCCGGTGATCCAGCCGGCCCAGGTCAGTTCCCACAGCGCGGCTTTGAGGTCGGCGTCCGGGACCCCACTTTGGGCCAGCTGGCGGAAGAAGTACGCGCCCCCGCCGGCCAGCGTCTCCAGGATTGCGCGGTGTGCGTCGGTGAATTCGATCTCGGCGGGCCCGGCCAGGGTGAGCGGCGCGGAATCGCTCACGTGCAGCGCGACCCAGCCGTCGCTGGCCGAGATCGACCCGGCGCCCGACCAGGTCACCTCGCCGGTGGCGAGCAGCTCGTCGAGCATCGCGGGCGAGTAGTCGCGCACCCGGGGGCCGAGCACCAGCGGCTCGATCGCCGAGGCCGGCATCCGGACCCCGGCCAGCTGGTCGATCACGGACATCAGGCCGTCCAGCCCCGAATTCTGGGCGGGCACGCGGTGCCAGGCCGGCAGGAACCGCCCGTAGGCGGCGGTGCTCACGGGTTCCACCTGCGCGCGCAGCGCGGCCAGCGATCGGCGCCGCAACACGCGCAGCACGTCGGCGTCGCACCACTGGTCGCTGCCCGAGGCGACCGCAGTGGCGGCGACGAAGTCGCCGCGCACCAGGCGGCCGTCGGCGGCCAGCCGGCCCAGCACGTCGGCCGTCACCCGCAAGCACAGCCCGAACCGGGCCGCCGCCTCCGCCGTGGTGAACGGGGTGTGGGTGCGCGCGTAGCGGCCCAGCAGCTCGCCCAGCGGGTCGGCCACCGTCTCGGTGAAGGCGGCCGGCACCCCGAGCGGAACGGGCGCCCCGACCCCGTCGCGCAGCCGGCCGATGTCCTCGATGGCCACCCACCAGCTGCGGCCGGCGAACGACACGGTCAGCGCCCGCCGCGCGCCCAGCAGGCCCTCGAGCCAGCCGCCCACCTCCGCGCCGCCGGCCCGGGCGGCGATCTCGTCCTCGGTCATCGGGCCCAGCAGCCGCAGCAGGTCGGCGACGCCTTCGGCGTCGCGCGCGTACCGGTCCTCGGTGAGGTGCTGCAGCTGACGGCCGGTCGCGGCGATGACGTCGGGGTCGAGCAACTCCCGCAACTCGACGCGGCCGAGCAGTTCGGCCAACAGCGTGCTGTCCAGCGACAGCGCCGCGGCCCGGCGCTCGGCCAGCGGGGTGTCGCCCTCGTACATGAACGCGCCGACGTAGCCGAACAGCAAGGACGACGCGAACGGGGAGGGCCGAGCCGTCTCGGTTTCGAGCACCCGTACCTTGCGCTGGGCGATGCCGGCCATCAGCGACGTCAGGGCGGGGACGTCGTAGACGTCCTGCAGGCATTCGCGGATGGTCTCCAGGACCACCGGGAAGTCGGGGTATTTGCGGGCCACGTCCAGCAGTTGGGCGGCCCGCTGGCGCTGGTGCCACAGCGGCGACCGCTTGCCCGGGTGCCGGCGGGGCAGCAGCAGTGCCCGGGCCGCGCACTCCCGGAACCGCGAGGCGAACAACGCCGAACCGCCCACTTCGGCCGTGACGATCGGGTCGATCTCGTCGGCGTCGAAGACGAACAGCTCGGCGCCGGGCGGGGTCTCGCCGGTGTCGGACAGCATGTCCGGCAACCGCACCACGATGCCGTCGTCGGAGGCGGTCGGTTTCTCGTCGAGGCCGTAGCGTTCGCGCAGCCGGCGGCCCACCGCCAGCGCCAGCGGGCCGTTCACCCGCAGCCCGTACGGCGAGTGCAGGATCACCCGCCAGTCGCCCAGCTCGTCGGGGAACCGCTCGACCAGCAGGGTGGTGTCGGTGGGCACCACCCCGGCCGCGGTGCGCTGCTCGTCCAGCAGCGCCCACATGTTGTCGGTCGCGTAGGCGTCGAAACCCAGGCCCGCGCACCGGGCGTCGAGGGCGTCGCGGTCCAGTCCCGCCAGCTCGCCGGTGAACGCGCCCAGCGCGGCGCCCAGCTCCGCCGGGCGGCCCGCGTCGTCGCCGCGCCAGAACGGCAACCGGGCCGGCTGGCCCGGCGCGGGGATGACCAGCACCCGGTCGTGGGTGATCTCGGTGATCCGCCAGCTGGTGGCGCCCAGCGAGATGACGTCACCGGGCCGGGACTCGTACACCATCTCCTCGTCCAGTTCGCCCACCCGCGACGGCTTGTCGGCCTCGCTGGCGAGGTAGACCGTGAACATGCCGCGATCGGGGATGGCGCCGCCGGAGGTGACGGCCAGCCGCTGGGCGCCGGGCCGCGCGGTCAGGGTGCCCGTGTCGCGGTCGTAGACCAGGCGTGGCCGCAGCTCGGCGAACTCGGTGGA
>NZ_LZJI01000097.1 GCF_001667775.1 Mycobacterium sp. E1747 | reverse complement strand
ATGGCCACGTTGACTCCGTTCTACGAAGAATCGCAATCCATCTACGACGTCTCGGACGAGTTCTTTGCACTGTTCCTAGACCCGACAATGGGCTATACGTGCGCTTATTTCGAACGCGAAGACATGACGCTCGAAGAGGCGCAGAACGCGAAGTTCGATCTGGCGCTGGGCAAATTGAATCTCGAGCCCGGGATGACACTGCTCGACATCGGTTGCGGCTGGGGCGCGACCATGCGCCGGGCCATCGAGAAGTACGACGTGAACGTCGTGGGGTTGACGTTGTCGGAGAACCAGGCCGAGCACGTGCAGAAGACGTTCGACGAGATGGACACCCCCCGCACCCGACGGGTGCTGTTGGAGGGTTGGGAGAAGTTCCACGAGCCCGTCGACCGCATCGTCTCCATCGGCGCCTTCGAGCACTTCGGCCGCCAGCGCTACGGCCGCTTCTTCAAGATGGCCTACGAGGCGCTGCCATCCGACGGGGTCATGTTGCTGCACACCATCGTTCGCCCGTCCTTCAAGGAGGCCAGGGCGCGAGGCATGGGGCTGACCCACGAGATCGTGCACTTCTCGCAGTTCATCCTGACCGAAATCTTCCCCGGGGGCTGGCTCCCGACCCCCCAGACCGTCGGGGAGTACGCCGTCACGGCCGGCTTCGAGCTGACCCGGGTGCACTCGCTGCAGCTGCACTACGCGCGGACCCTGGAAACGTGGGCGGCCGCCCTCGAGTCGAACCGCGAAAAGGCGATCGCCATCCAGTCGCAAGAGGTCTACGACCGCTACATGAAGTACCTGGTCGGCTGCGCGAAGCTGTTCCGCCAGGGGTACACCGA
>NZ_LZJI01000096.1 GCF_001667775.1 Mycobacterium sp. E1747 | reverse complement strand
GCCAGAGCGACACAGATGACCAGCCCCGCCGTGATCACCAGCCGCAGCCGCGAATTTCGTTGCTCGGCCAGCGCAGCCACCGGGGAACCTTCCTCGGCCGGGTCGCCGGTGGCGACCTCCTCCGGGTCCTCTGTTTCGTCGGCGCCGCCGTCACCCGCCGCTGCTGCGCTGTGCCCGGTTTGCGATTCGGACTCCTCCGTGTCGGTGCGGCTGACGGAAGCCCGCGACGTCTCGTCCTCACCTTGTGCGCTCAGTTGGCCGTCGGGGGCGTCAACATCTGCTGCCATGTTTTCTCCTCTCTGGCACCGCCGGCCAGGTTGGACTGGGTGTATACCCGCCCGTCTGGCCCAACGTACTCGCCAGTCGCCGGGTCGTACTCGACCGCCGCTATCGCCGGCGGTGCAGGCGGCGGTTCTCCCGACGTTGCCGAGGAAGGCGCCGCCGACGCGGGTGGCGGTTGCCCTGGCGAGGCAGGGGGCGGGGCGCCCCCGGGGTCGACCTGCGGGATCCCCTGCCCCGTATACGTCGCGTTGGGATCACCCTTCCAGTTGAAGCCGTCGTTGAGCGGAATATATGGTTCGTCGCTCTCGCACAACTTCACCGTCGCAGCGCGCTTACCCGGCCTCGTCTCACACGGATAGTTACGCGCACCGCGTACGGCCGTGAGGGTCGAGTCTTGCGGTATCCGACAGTAGAAGCTTCCCGCAGGCCGCTCCGGATAGTCCGTCAGGCTGGCTGGCCGCTGCTGCTGGATCGGGAGATACCCGGTGGTGCATGGCGGTGGCAGATTCAGGTTCAAGTTGAAGCTCAGGAAAGCGCCCTTATAGCTCTGCTTGGTATTCCGGTTCGGCAGAGATGCGCCTTGGAACGCTTCCGTACCGCGGGGCAGCTCTACCAGGATCGCTTCGAGGTCGTCCCGATAGGTGACAGCCACGTCGCCCACGCTGACCAGGTTGGCCAGCACGATCGGCAGGGTCGGTTGTAGCCGGTCGATCAGGGCTCGCGCCTCGTCGACCGCCGCGGGGCCCTGCTGTACAACACCTTGAAGGGCGGCGTCGTTCGTCTGCAACCCCTTGGTGACGGTTGCCAGGTGAGAAGCCCACGCCCGGACCGAATCCGCCGATTCGGTTTGGCTGTCCAGCAAGGGCTTTGACTCATCGATCAACGTCTCGAGTGAGTCGATGTTCTTGTGCGCATCGATCGCCAACGTGCTCGCGCCGCCGATCAACCGGGACAGCTCCGGACCCAGGCCGCCGACGCCGACATAGGCCTCATCGACCACCGTCTTGAGGTTTTCCCGCGGAATCGCGTTGAGGCCTCGATTCGTCGCCGCCAGCAGCGAGTTGATCCCCGGCGGGATACTGGTGCGATCTGCGGGAATCACGTCACCGTTCTTCAGTGGTGGTCCGTTGCCGCTGCGCGGAGTGAGCGCGAGATACTGTTCGCCCACCGCTGACACGCTGTGCACTTCGGCGGTCGAATTCGCCGGAATATCGATGCCGGATCTGAGCGAAAGCACTGCTTCAGCTCCAGTGTTGGTCAGACGGACATCGCGCACACGGCCGACCTCGACACCCCGATAGGTGACGTTGCCGCCCTCATAGAGGCCCCCTACCTGGTTCAACTGCACTGTCACCGTGTAGCGGCCAGCGCCGAAGAACACGCTGGCCACCTGCATGTAGTCGAAGAAGTAAAGCCCGATCGATACCACCGCGATCACCGCGAAGGCCACCAACTGGATTCGAATCCGCCTCGTCAAATGCATGTCGGTCAGACGCATGTCACGGCCCCTGGTTGACGTGGTAGGGAACGACTAGCGGGTTGCGCGCGGTGTACGGGCTGGGCATCTGGCCGATGGTGCGCCCCCACTGCAGTTCCAGTTCGGTCAGCGTGCCCTCCCACCGAGTACCGGTCAAAAACGATGCGTCAAGCCGACTCAAGGTCAAGTCGATGATGGCGCTCAAATTCCCGTAATCGCCGCGGATCCACTTGGTGAGCGTTGATTTGGGAAACGGGAAGGTCGCGAAGAAGTCCAGCGAACGGGTCAACGCCGGCCCGGCATCGGCGAGCGACTGCAAGACCGGGCCAAGGTCGTTGAGCTCTTTGACCAGGTTCGTCTTCGTCTGGTTGACCGAGTCGGCCGCCAGCGCACTAAACTTCCCCACTTGGCTGAGGGCGTCGCTGAGGTTCTCGCGTTCGTCTTTGAGCACCGCCAGCGCATTGGGAATGGTCTTGAGTGCCTTGTCGATTACTGGCTTCTGATCCGCGAATTGACCGGCCAGATTGTTGAGGCTGTCGGTCGCGGCGATGATGTCGTCCTTTTGGTCGTTCAGATAGCCGATGAATTTGTCCAGCTGTGTGATCAGGCTTTTGACGTCTTGCTCGCGCCCGGTGAAGGCGGTACTGAGCGCACTCGTGATGTCCTGTATTTGACCGACGCCGCCACCGTTGAGCAGCATCGACACCGAGGCCAGCGTCTGTTCGGTCGACGGGTAGGCACCTGCCGAGGACAGTGGGATCACCGAGCCGTTTTTGAGCTTGCCCTTGGCCGGAACCTGAGTGGGTGGCGCGAGCTCGATGTGCAACGAACCCAGCAGGCTCGTCTGACCCAGCGTGGCAGTCGCGTTGGCCGGGAGATCCACGTCGCCGTTGAGCGTCATGGTGACCAGAGCATGCCATCCCTGACGTTCGATTTTCGTCACATTGCCGACGGTCACGTCGTTGACCCGGACTCGGGAATTCTGTTTGAGGTTCTGGACGTCGGGCATCTGCACCTGGACGGTGTAGGAGCCCGGTCCACCGCCCACCGTGCCCGGCAGCGGGAACGAGTTGGCGCCCTTGAAGTCTCGCAGGGATCCACAGCCAGAGAGCATGGTTACAGCCAAGGCCGCCAGCAGCACCGTGCCGCGGCGCCAGCATTGCAGAGGGCGCACCAATCGCCTCATTGTTGACCTCCGGTCGGCATCATCATTCCCGGCAGGCCGGTGGCCGGGTCGAACTGAAGCGGGTTCTCCGGTTTGGACGGCACGAACGGCGGATTCGCGTGATTCGGGTCGACCATCCCGTTGCCGAAGAAGTTGTACATTTCGTTGGCCGGCGGGAGCGGCCCGTTGGGGGGTGGTGCCACCGTGCGGGCCGCCTCGGTGGGAGCTGGGCCCTGCGGCGGAATGTAGTCCGGTCGCAGCCAGTCCTCGCTGTAGGTGACTTCGTTCGGTCGGGCATCCGCTCCCACAAAGAGGTTTTCACCCAACGGAAAGTAGTTGTACTGACGGTTTTTGAAAATCGGCGCCAGGTACTGCACACAGAGCTTCGCCGACTGCTCGGCACCCAAACGCGATGCGGCTTGCACCGCAGAGCACAGGAACTGCACCGGATCGGCGAAGTTGTTGAGTGCCAGGATGCCGGTCAGCGTGCCCTGCGCGGGTTGGTAGATGTTGAGGAAGTTCTGAAACGCCGTGGGAGCGATGTGCAGGGTTTGCTTGAGATCGTCGAGGCTTTGGACCAGAGCGGTCGAGACCGACGCCAGCTTGTCTGAGGTGGTGCCCAGTGCGTCACGATTTTCGGCGATGAAGCTGGTGACATCGCCGACCACATCGTTGAGATCTTTGACGGCATTTCCCACCCCATTGGGGTCGGCGGCCAGCTGCCCGGTGACGGCGGCCAGGTTCTGGTTCAGCTGCCGCAGCACGCCGCTGCTGTCGTGCAGCGCCGAAACCAGCGCCGCCAAATTCTTCAACGTGCCGAACAGGTCGCCGCTGTGATCTCCGAGCGCGGAAATCGCTTGCGAGAGCTTCAGGACGGAGTTGCGAATGTCGGGGCCTTGACCGCGTAGGTTATCCGCCGCTGTGTTGATGAACGCGCCCAGCGTGCTGACGCCGCCCGGCTGCGTCGGTTGCAGAGCCTGAGTCAGCTTCTCCAGCTGCTGGCGCAGGTCGTCGAACTCCACGGGGACCGCGGTGTGTTCCCGTGGCACCACTGCGCCGCTGGTCATTACCGGCCCCCCGAGGTAGGCGGGTGTGAGCTGGATCGCGCGGACGGTCACCAGCGAGGGCGACAGGATCACCGCCTTGGCGTCGGCGGGGACCTTGTATTTGCTGTCGTACCAGAACGAGATTTTGACGCGGGTGGGCTGCGGTTCGATCTTCTCGATCTTGCCGACCGGCACGCCCAGGATCACCACATCGTCGCCGACGTAGATTCCGTTGCTGTTATCGAAGTATCCGATGACCCGCGTGTGGCCGATTTCGTTTGCGGACCGAAGCACCGTGACAATGCCGCCGAGCAGCACCACGACCAGTGTGATCGCCACGCCGATTCTGACGGTACGGGGTTTCATTGTCCGCCTCCGTTGGTGCCTTGCGGCGGGCCGACGGGGCCGGGTCCGCTCAGCACGGGAGGTTGGACCGGCGGTAGCTGCCCGGGTGCCGACTGCTCAATCGGGCCAGACTCCGGCGGGAGCGATTTGCCGGGACCCGGCGCTTCCGTTGCGGGCGGTCCCGGTGGTGGCCCGCCGGACGGCGGTGCGGGGGGTTCCTCCCGACGCGGATAGCAGCCGGGGGCTCCCGGCCTGCCCGGAACTGCGCACGGCTGATCACCCGGGTTCCCCGTGATCGCATCCGGAATGGTACGGCGGGGCTCGCCACCCTGGCCGGTGCGCGGGTACGGGACCGGCAGCGGGGGCGTTCCCGGCTGGCCGGTTTGCGGGTCGGCGAGCTGCGTGGGCGGCAAGGTGGCTGGATCCAGACCAAGGTCGGAGAACGCCGAGTCGACGAACGGCTGCACGAACTGCCCGGGCAGCAGGTTGACCAGGTAGGCCTTGAAGAATGGGCCCGACGACACTGATTCACCCAGCGACAGCGCATACGCGTTGAGCCCTTTGATGGCCTGCTGCACGCGTTCCTTGCGGTTGTCGACAATCGTCAACACTCCATTGAGCTTGTCCAGCGCGGGCTTCAGCGTCGCGCGATTCTCGGCGATGAAACCTTTCAATTGCTTTGCTACTGCCGACAGGTTGTGGGCGATCTGTCCTAGCGCACGGCTCTGGGTATTCAATTGGGCCAGCAGCGAATTCGTGTTGTTCACCAGGCTGACCACTTCGTCGCTGCGCTCCGCGAGCACCTTTGTCACCTTGTTGGCATTGCTGAGTAAGGTCCGCAGCTGCTTGTCGCGTTCGTCCAACGTCTGAGAAAGCCGCGCCACACCTTGTACCGCCATCTTGAGATCCGGTGGCGTATCGGAAAACTCGTTTGCCAGCACGGCAAGCGCGTTCGACAACTGGTCGGTATTCAACCCGCTGATGGATGTCGCGAGGTCACCAAGTGCATCGGGTAGCTGATAAGCCGGCGTGGTCCGCTGCAGCGGTATCGGTCCACCGAGTCGACCTTCTCCCCGCGGCGTGATTTCCAGGCGCTTAGTACCCAGCGCGGTCTTCAACTTGACCGCCGCCTCGGTCCGCTCGCCGAGTGCGATGTCAGCGGGGATCCAGAATTTGACGAGCACCCGCGGACCGTCCAGCGCGATCCCGGTCACGCGGCCCACCCGGACACCCGAAACGCTCACGGCGTCGCCTGCCGCCAAGCCGCTCGCATCGGCGAAGTACGCCGAATAATCTTCATGGTCGCCGATGAAGGGCAATCTGTCGTAATTCAATGCCAGCAATATCAGCGCAATCATTGCACCGATACCCGTTGCGCCCAGGATGATCGGATTGCGCTCGGAGAAGGGCTTCATCGTGGCGTGCACCGTCCCGAGGACTGTCCAGCCATTTTGACGTACACCGGCTGACCGCCCTTGCCGTTCAGCTTCAGCACGAGGTCGCACAGATAGAAGCTGAAGAAGTCCCCGTAAAGGCCCTGCCGGCCGAGCACTCGGTATGCGTCGGGCAGGGTGTTCAGCAGATTGTCGACGTAGTCGCGTTCAGCCAAAATTGTGCCGGCGGTGCGATCCGCCTCGTGCACCACCTTTTTCAGCGGTGGGCGGGCCTGCGCCAACAGGTCGGCGATCGAGCCGGCCGCCGCGTTGGCGTAGGCGACGCCGTTACTGATGTCCTGCTTGCGCGCTTCCAGACCCGCCACGAGTGCCGATAGCGAGTCGACAGCCTTGGCGAACTGCCCGCCCTGGTCGCCGAGCGAACCCAGCAAGGAATTCAAGTTGACGATGACCTGACCGATGAGTTGGTCGCGGTCGGCCAGGGCGTTGGTCAGGGCGGCGGTCTGAGCCAGGATCGAACCGATCGTGGAACCCTGACCCTGGAAGGCGGCGATCAATTGACCGCTGAGTGCATTGATCTGATCGGGATTCAGCGCCCGGAACAGCGGACGGAAACCGCCGATCAATGCGTCGAGATCCAGCGCCGGCTGCGTCCTGGCCAACGGGATGGTCGCCCCCGGACTGAGCCGTTTGACTCCCCCGGCTCCCTCCTCCAGCGCCAGGTATCTGCCACCAATGAGGTCGTCGTAGCGGATGACGGCCCGATCACCTTCTGTGAGTACCACGGAGTCGTCGGCGGAGAACTCGACGCGCACCGTGGCATCGCGCTGGACCGAAACGCTTTTGACCTTGCCGACCTCCACGCCCGCGATGCGCACGAAATTTCCGCCCTGAAGTCCCGACGCATTCGTGAACACGGCGTTGTAGGTCTTAGCCTTCTCGAACCGGAACTGACCGAAGACGGCCAGCAACAGAAAGATTCCCACCGAAGACACGATCGCGTAGATGGCGAGACGCCACAACGCGCCGGTCAAGTTCTCCCGCATGACTGCCTTTCTCTATCGCGTTCCTGCGGTCACGGCGCTGGCCGTGACTCGGGCGGTGTCGGTGGGCACGGTTGGTTGAGGAGTCCGCACGTTGGTTGCATTCCCGGATACACCGGCTTGAACGGCTCTGAGCCGGGCGGCGCTTGTCGCGGTTCCTTCGGCCTGCCGGGCGGCGGAGCCGGCGGCAGACCTGGATACAGTGGCGTTCCGTCCGGGGCGTACCGCTTGGCACCGTAGGGCGGCGCACCCGGATACGGGACCGGTCCCGGAGCCGGGCCGCCCGGGTGGCGGATGCTGGGCGGTTGGGGTGTCCCACGGGTAGTCGGGGCGTAATTGGCGTAGCCCGGGAAACCGATACCGGGATTGGGCCGCACGTCCAGTCCGCTGCCCCATCCGGAGTCGGTGATCAAATAGCGCACCGGCCAGTTGTTGGCGACGTCGGGCAAGGAACCGCAGCCGGGCGCTCCCCCGGGTCCACCTTTTTGGTCGGTGACGGGCAGGTTTTGTGGGTACTGGTACGAATCGTCGCCCAACAGCAACGCGACGTCCAGAATCGTCGACTTTCCATCGGCGCCGCCCGTGACGTCGAATCCCCCATTGTCCAGGTAGACCTTTCCGCCAACCAGGGTGCACGTGAGTTCGGGGTTGTATTTCATCAGCAAGCGCGTCGTCGACTCGAGCACGTTGATCGAATGGACCAGGTTGTTCTTGGCTGGGCCGAGCAGGTTGATGCCGCTGTTAGAAAGCCCGGTTACGTTGAGCAGCAACGAGTCCAGGGCTTTCCTGTTGTTGGTGATCGTAGCGCTGGTCGTGCTGGCGGCGTCCAGCACGGTGAGTAGGTCGGGAGCGGCCGCGCTGTAGGTGTCGGCAAACCCTTTGAGCGCGCGGTAATCGGCCCGGATCGTCTCGCTCCGAGGATTGATCGCCATCAGCACCTGGTTGGCAGCGGTGATGGCTTCACCGAGGACTGCTCCCTTGCCGCGAAAGCCCTCGGCCAAGGCCGACAGCACCGCATTCAGTTTGGCGGTGTCGATCTGGTTCAGCACGCCGGCCAGGTTCTGGAAGATTGTGTTGGCCTCGATGCTCACGTTGCGCGACCTCAGCACCGCGCCGGTAGCCAGCGGCTTCGAGCTGGGATGGCTAGGAGCCGTCAGCTCAACGTATTTCGCGCCGAACACCGTCGGCGCGCTGATCTGGGCTTCGACATTGGCCGGGATGTATTTAAGCTGGTCCGCATATAACTCCAGCTGTAGTTTCACCGGGCCGGTGGGCTGAATCGAAGCGACGCGACCGACTTGAACGCCGCGGAACTTCACCGGTGCATAGGGGTCCATCACCAGGCCCGCCCGCTCCGAGGTGAGTGTCACGTGTGCGTAAGACCGGAAGTTGCCATTGAAGGACACTACGGTGACGGCGACGGTAGCAACGATCACCGTGACGAGGATCAGGGTCCACCATGCGGGGTGCAGGCCAGCCGCGCGTCGTTTTGGATTCACGGCGCTACCCGGATAGGTGGAAGCCGCCGGACCGGCCGTAAAGGGCCAGTGCCATTACCGTCGTCACAAACACCGCCACGATCAGCGAGGCGCGCACCGCACGACCTGTCGCCTCACCCACGCCTGCGGGCCCGCCGGAAGCGTGGAAACCGTAATAGGTGTGGATAAGCATGATCACCATTGCCTGACCGATCACCTGAAGCAGCGCCCACAACAAATCCAGCGGCCGCAGGAACGTGTGGAAGTAATGGTCATAGGCGCCCGACGACTGGCCGTCGACGAAGACGACAATTGTCCTGCTGGCGAGGAATCCCACCAGCTCGGCGGTACAAAACAGCGGGATCACCACGATCACACCGCCGAGCACCCGGGTCGACACCAGGTAGGTAATGGTGCGGACGCCCATCACCTCAAGCGCATCGATCTCCTCGGCGATCCGCATTGCACCCAGTTGGGCGGTGGCCCCGGCACCGACGGTGGCGGCCAGGCCGACCGCGGCGAGCAGTGGAGCGGCGATGCGCGGGTTGACATAGGCGGAGAAGAAACCGCTCAGCGCTTCCACGCCGATACTGTGCAGTTCGGAATATCCCACGATGCCCACCACGGAGCCGACGTTCAGCAGCATGAAGGAGACGATGACCACCGAGCCACCGATCAAGGCGAGTGCGCCGACGCCCAAACTCATTCCGGCGATGACCCGCAGCGTTTCTTCTTGGTATTTGATGGCGGCTTCACCGATATACCGGACGCTCGTGAAGTAAAACGCCGTCTGCTCTCCGAGGCGGTTCCACCCTTCGACCCCGCCACGCAAGCGCCGCTGCCACAGCGGCCGCAGTGTACTGGGACCACTGCTCATACGATCGACTTCGCGCCGACGGCGGTGACCAACATACTGATCACGAACAAGGCCACGAACGTATACACAACAGTCTCATTGACCGCGTTGCCGACGCCTTGCGGACCGCCTCCCACCGTCAGGCCTTTGTAACAGGCGATAAGTCCGCCGGCGACGCCGAACAACACGGACTTGACGAAGCAGAAAACGACGTCCCGTAGCCCGACGACCAACGTCAAGCTCGTCATAAAGGCGCCAGGGGTCACATGCTCGACGTACACCGAGAAGACATAACAACCGGCCAGACCCACGACGCACACCACCGAAGTCAGCAGTACCGCGTTGAGGATCAGTGCCGCGACTCTCGGCACCACCAGCCGCTGAATGGGATTGATGCCCAGCACCTTCATGGCGTCGATTTCTTCTCGAATGGTCCTCGCACCAAGATCGGCGCACATAGCCGTGGCACCGGCACCGCCGATGACAAATACTGTCGTTATTGGCCCGTCCTGGGTCAGGACGGCAAGCGCCGCACCGGTTCCCGCGGCATCCCCGGCACCGATCTCGAACAAGATGATGTTGAGCATCGCGATGACCAACACGTTGAACGGGATGATCAGCAGGATGGCGGGCGCCAGGGACACCCGGGCGACGAACCAGCTCTGATGGACGAACTCACGCCAGGCAAAGGGCGGGCGCACCAGCTGCACCAGGGCGTCCAGCGACATGCCGAAAAAACCACCGAACTCGCGTACCGGTTTGGCCAGGGACGTCATTGCAACCACTAGCGAGCCCCTTCGCCAATCGTCCTGGTTTGCATAAGCGGCTGAAACCCTCCCTCAACCTGATCGACCCTTCGACCAGTCCGCAACCGCACATCTGTGACTCACGACACCAACGGCTGCCGCAGAACGGTACACCACAATTACGAACCTGAGCAACAAAATGAAGCGATTTGACCGACACCGAACCAGTTCCACCTAGTAGACCAGGTAAGCCTTGTACTGAAGGTGCCCCAGACGAACGAAAACCGCGTCGCATCACGCGCCTGGAACGCCGCTTTCGGGAACCGACGGTCGCGCGGCGACTAGCCCCGCACCGAGTGCTATTGACCGCCATTTTGCCCACGTCAGGGCCATATCCAGCGGGCGGGCGTTGCAAAGGACTGGTAAACGCAGTGTGCGATTGAAGACCCGGCGCCCTGGACACACCGCGAGCCGGATCAGTACCGGCGTACCGAGTGGCCACGTCCCGCGGCGCCCGGGTTTCGGCGTTTCCACGGTGCCGGACGAGGATCAGCGAATTCCTCCCAGCAAACAACCTATGGGCCACGCCGCCCGCGCCTCACCCCATCGCAAGTTCGGCGGTAGCCGCTCAGCGTGACATGCCGGACCGCGCCGCCGAATGGTCGTTTCGCGACATCGCCATCCCCCGACCAGCAGCCGACGGTTACGGCGATCCGGCGCGCCAGATGAATCAGCGTCCGAGCATCTGGTCAATTTCGCCCACTCGATCTTGCTCTACTTTGACGATCTGCTTTGCCAAACCGATGGCATCGGCGTTTTTATCCTTGGCCACTTCGGCTTTGGCCATTTCGATTGCTCCCCGATCGAGGAGGGTCATCGTCTGCAGCCGCAGCGTGTCAAATTGATTGGCGTGCAACGAGCTAAGCTTCGCGATGGTGGCATCGTCGGCCATACCCATTATTGGGGCGCCCTGCCCGCCGCCCACCATGGTCTCCGGATTCTCGTTCCATTGCACCCGTAACACTCGCAAAACCGCCACGTCCGAATCCAGGGCCGCGCTGGTCTTCGCAGCGAAGCCGATGACGCCTGGATCGACAGAGTGATCCGGGATAATTGCTTGCCCTGGTCGTGGTGCAGGATCATGTGATCGGCGAAGGCGAGATCGTCAGCGTTGTAACCCGCGGGCACGCCGGTTATGCGCGGCGCGTCGGAGTTGGCTGAGCTGGGGATGGTTGTCTGACGGCGGGCTACTGCAACCCGATAGGGATACCGCGATCACCAAGGCCGCGGCAACTGCAGCGATACGCCCAGTTAGCGACAGCACGACCGGCTGATCCACCGGAGCTCAGCTGGTGGCATTTCTTCGCTGTAAGTTGCCCAACGTCGAGCCAGCTTGCGAGCACAGCCTCATGCGTGCAATTTGATCCGGCACGAAATCGTCGTCGGTGGCGTTCAAACCTGGCAAGCGGCTTACTTTTCCTTCACGGTGAACGACGACCGGCGTCCGTCGTTTCGCCGCGGCGAAGTCATTGGCGCTGTCGGGGCACGGAAGCACCACGACGGTTTGGGGTTAGGCGCACATGCTTCATCGTCGGGCACCTCAACACGAGACTCTGATCGTGAACGGTTGCTTCGTAGGCTCAACCGATGACGGGTCGTACCCGAGTGCCGACCCGGTGATGTCGTAGGTCGATCCGGTTACTGTCACGGAGGCGTCGCCTTCCAGGCCTTGGTTGTAGTCCCCAATGAAGCCGCCGGGCTGACGAATCCTCACGAAGCCGACGGCGAGTGGCCCGGCGTTGGATAGCAACACCGTCGCGCCCTCTTGGGCGCCACCGGCCTCAATCATGGTATGCGATCCCACCGTCGAACACCGGACCGCCGTAGTGGTCACGACCTTTTCGCCCTGGACGCTTAACTGTGCTGTCCCCGGTGCCAGCGTCCCGGGTCTAGCCCTCAGGGGTGGTGTGGACGAGCAGCCCACCGCTATGCCAGCGACCAAGACGAGCGTGGGCGTAAGCATGACGAGCTTCTTCATCGCACCATCCCGCTCATTGACGGCCGACAACGACCGATCGCCGAGGGCGGCACGGCAATCAGCTCGGCTGCCCGTAGACGGCAACCACGACGCTGCGGTCCAGACTGTTTTGCGACCACACTCCGATCTGGGTGTTGGCGCAGTTGGACATGATGGCGTAGTAGTCCGGGCGGTAATACCAATTGGCCATGATATCAAGGTTGTTGATGGCCAATGCCGGTTGAATGGCCACGGTTTCAGCGACCGTACCGCGATAGCCGGCGGCCTGGGCCCGGTCCTGCACCGTCGATCCGTCCGACCCGATGTCACCGTCAAGCGCACGGTTATTGAGCACGTCGTCGGTATGCCACTGCGCTGCCAACTGGAGTTGTCGATTGATCTTCAGCTCGGTGGTGCACCCGCCCTGGTGTTGAACAGTGTACACATTGCCGACAACGCTGTTGTTGAGCCGCCTGTTATTTGGTATGAGCGTGTTGTCGTCATTATCCGCATGCGTGGTCGGGACGCCGGATGCGATGATCCCAGTGCCTACGAGGATGAGCACCGACAGCATCGGCGCGCGACGTCGCGCTAGCTCCCTGACTTCCATGAGAACTCATCGTTGCACAAGTCGCACCGACGTCAAGGGTTTCTTAGTTAACCGGGTGAACCTGCTCTCCGATCCAGGCTGAACGGACTTCCGCTGCTCGGAGGGAGCGATGCCGCACGAAGCGAACTCCGCGATCTGGCGTCGACGTCGAAGCGGCGCGAGAAGCTCAGCGCCTCACTTGCCAGCTACATCGCCTTGCAGCCCGCTGACCGGGCTTTCGGTACCCGCGGGCGCCTGATAGCCGGCCGCGGACTTTCGCAGCTGCCAAATCTGTTCGGGACAGTATTGACTGACCGCATATGAGACCAGAAAATTCGCCGCATACTCGTCGTTGGGGGTGACATCGCTTTTCACCTGGCCCATTACTCGGGCAAAGCTTTGGCCGCCGCTGACCTCGTCGCAGATCTCATGGCCGTAGCTGATGGCGTCACCGTTCGGAAAATCATAGTGCCGGCGCACCGTCACGTTATAGACGAAGTCGACGTCCGGTGAGGGAACGGCATGCGCCGGCGGTGGCATCACCAGCCAGCCCGCCACCGCGGCGGCGAAGAGAGGCAAGGCAGTCCACGGCGTGCGGCGGGGACTGTTGTAAAAGAACCACCGGCGCGGGCTCATCTTGTTCCTCAAAGTGAATGGAAGTGGCCGACCTGAGTCTAGTCGCGCAACCGCCGCCATCCGCCTGCCTTTCTCGATCAATTCGGGATTAACGATAAGCGTCTGGCACCGGCGTCGTCGCCGGATCAGATCGTCCGCAAGCTCGCCGAGGGCATCAAGCTGCTGGCGTCGGGTCAGGAGCTCGACGAGGTTTGTCGTCACCTGTAGATCGCCGAGTCGACCTGGCATCGCTGGGTGGCCCAGTACGGCGGCATCAAGGCCAGCGACGCCGAGCGGCCTAAGGAACTAGAAGCCGAGTTGCTCAACGTGATCGACGAGTTCACCCATGAAGCGCTCGCCATTGAGGTTGATCGCCGCATCCACGCTGACGGCGTCGGTGTTGTCTTGGACCGCCTGGGTCCACACCCACTGGCGCGCCGACCTATGTGCGCTTCGACGACGGTCCGGAGTTCGTGGCCCCCGCCGTCAACGGTTGGTGTCGATTCCACGGCGCCGCTTCACTATTCATCGATCCCGGCTCGCCATGGCAGAACGCCCGGAGCGAGTCATTCAACGGCCGGCTCTGTGATGAACTGCTCAACGCCTGGCGCTTCGACTCGCTCCTGGAAGCCCCGTGATCATTGAGGACTGGCGCCGCGACTACAACGTCAGCAGACCCCACACCGTCCGTCCTGCGGGCTGGCGATGGCGATGGCGACGTGTATTCATGCTCCCAGAAGAAGTTGTGTTCCAAGGTTTGTGCATTCCCATGCTCAATTCAGCGGTGACGGCCGCACCGGCTGCTTCCCGAACAGGGCGGAAGCGATCCGCACGACCGATTTCGCCGCTCGGTCCACGCCATGGAACCGATTCGCCGCCGTGCAGACCGACTCCCGTAGGCCAGCCATTATCGTCGGCCCATCACACGGACGCGAGATGCGGGCAAGTCCGCGATGTCGCACGGTCTCCTATAGGCACGGGAGACACGAACTCGCGTAGTCAGTTTCTCGATCGTGTCGGTCGGTTGCCATGGCCTTGACGGACATATTCCGCAGGCCTAACCTGGCGGTCATCATCAAAGGTTACTAGGTTAATCAGGAGCTTCGTTGCGATTGACGGAGCGGGTGATCAAGGAGGGTGACTCGGATGGATCCCAATCCGGACTATGACGCCAGCGATGAAGTTGAGTACGGATTCCAAGCGTTCGCCTGGATATTGCGAGGGGCGTACCCCCCTCCGGCCTACCCCGAGCAGTAGCGAGCTACCCGCGCAACTCACCCCGTCTCGGCAGGAGAGTCGATGATAAAGCTGGATCTGCTAGCGTGTTTGCCGTCGGCCCAGCTCGACATATCGACACCCCGAGAACTGCTGGACCGAACTTTCCTCATGGACCTTGCCGCTCTTGACGCCTGAGATGGGACACCGGCCCGGTCAGCGGACAACGGTGGATGCGACGGATCGTCCGGCGCGCCGGACCACACGCCTTCTCGCCCCGCTCCTGTTCATTGAAACCGACGACTTAGAGGCTACCGACATAGCGATTCCGTGGCGGCCTCTGGCATCGACAAGTGCCCGGTGAACTCGGAGCATCCCGTAGTGGTCTGCTCCTCGAGGCCCGCGGAACTGCGCGCGCACTATCGCGTGAAATTCCAGTTATGGCTGGTTAACCTAGTGCACCAGCTAATCTGTGCCCAGTATGTTCTCGATAATGAAAGTCGAGGTGCGGAGTGCGTACCAACCCACTCGCAGCCAACTTTGGGGTGGCCAACCCGAACCGCGTATTCGTCCTGTTGCGGGCCATATTTGCCGTAGTGCTGACAGCGGGATGGTGTGCCACCGTGACGCATGCCCGTACGGCAGGTGCTGCGAGCTACGAGACCTTGATGGTGCCCTCGCCGGCCATGGGGCGCGATATTCCAGTGGCATTCATGGCCGGCGGGCCGCATGCGGTGTATCTCCTGGATCCCTTCGACGCTGGCCCCGACGTCAGCAATTGGATAACGGCGGGCAACGCCATGAACGCCTTGGCCGGCAAAGGCATCTCAGTGGCCGCACCGGCCGGCGGTGCCTACAGCATGTACACCAACTGGGAGCAGGACGGCAGTAAGCAGTGGGAAACATTCCTCTCGAGTGAGCTGCCAGATTGGTTGGCGGCCAACAAGGGCTTGGCTGCTGGGGGCCACGGCGTGGTCGGCGCGTCGCAGGGTGGCTACGCAGCGGCGGCGCTCGCCGCTTTCCACCCCGACCGATTCCGCTACGCCGGCTCACTATCGGGCTTCCTCGCTCCCGAACGAACCGGGGTCGACGGCGCCATCACCGATGGCCTGCAACGGTACGGTGGTGCCGACACCGTAAACATGTGGGGCGTGCCGCAGGCGGGCCGGTGGAAGTGGCATTCTCCAACCGCCCACGTGCAACTGCTTAGCGATAACAACACGCGATTGTGGGTGTATAGCCCGAAAGGCTCGGCGGCTAGTGACCCCGCCGCAATGATCGGTTACCCGGAGATCGCGCATGGGACGAACGTCGTATTCGCCGGCCAGTACCGGGCAAGCGGCGGCGCTAACGCTCACATCGATTTTCCCGAGGGCGGGGACAACGGTTGGTCAACCTGGGGTTCACAACTTGTCGCGATGTCCGGCGACCTAGCAGCCAACATTCACTAACAGCTGACTTCGTCGTGCCACTACATCTAGGTGCGGCCGAAGTGGAGGCGCACGCCGAACGGTGTCGCCTCTGCGGCCTGTAGCTATCCAGGATCAGCCGAACCCGCCCGCCAGGGGGGCTCGACGCTGCCGGCCATCGCGTGACGGCGGGCAAATCGGCCGGAATCAGTAGAGCGCCGGCGAGTTCGGCGGCGTCGGTTTCCTGGTCGGCGGATGCGGCGGCGCAATGCCCCTCGTCATCCATCCAGACGCCGGACAGTTCATGTACGGCAGCGAAGTGCGCGACTTGCTCCGCGATTTCGCCGGCGTCGATCCCCCCGCGACGACCTCCACGACGCGACGAGTTCGTCACCGTCAAACGCGCCGGCCGGGTTGCGTGAGCGAGCTGCCGGCAGGCACGATGGCCTCAGGTGCGCCGACGACGGCGCCCTTTTCGATATCGCGGTCGGCGATCCAGACCCTAAAGCCCTTCTGCCCCAGGGCTTGTGCGACCCCGAGTCCGATTCCGCTGCTGCCGCCGGTCACCACCGCGGTGCGCTGCCGATTCCTGTCGTCGTTCATCGGAGGTTCCCGGCGGCCAGACACTGCTGAGTTGGTATCCCTCGACGTTGGGTCTACTCAGACTCAGACATTTGCGGCCGGCTTCGAGTAGATAACGGCGCCGCCGCCCAAGGAACCGAGCCCCTTAGTAACCGGCGTGAAATCGACGGTGAGTGTCGGATCTGCCCTGTGCCCCAGCGCAGAGAATGCCGACTTGCTGTACATCCGCAGCATGCTGATAACTCCGTCATGAAACACATAGCGCCACTTAGGGATTACCGCGGTCACGAGGGCGCCGGCGGGTAACCAGACGGCCAGAAGGAGCAGCAATACAAGCGCCGGGGGCCGCATACCGTCGATGACGACGAACTTCCTGCCCACACGGGTGCCTTCGGCGATAGCCCGGCATGCCGCTTCCGGAGGCAAGTGGTGGAAGGCGGTGGAAAAGACGACGAGATCATAACTGGCATCGTCTGCGTCGATATTCGTTGCGTCCATGACCCGTGTCGTTGCCCTAGCATCGGCGCCCAGCGGGCCCGAAGCGATGTTAGCGACAGATGTCGGATTGATGTCGGTGACCGTCACCTGCGCCCCGGGGTGCATTGCCAAGATGTGCCTGGACAGTTCACCGTGTCCTGCTCCGAGTTCAAGAATCTTCGGGGAGGGGGCGCCGCCGAGCATGCCGACAATGCAGCGTGCCTGCTTTTCGTGGGTACCGTGCCGCTCGCCCATACGGTGTAGCGCTGCGATGACCGTCTGCTTCACCTCTTCTGGCACATCATCGCGATCCAGATACTCCAACCGGTCGGTCTGGAGCAGACGATTCAACCAGGACGCACCGGGGCCGCCTCGCGGCATGTGCTCTAGCGTCGTCGCTTCGATGTGAGAAGTCATTCGTCGCATCCTTTCCGTCACAACGTTGCACTTTCTGCATTGTATGCATCAACTGTACTCCGCGTCGACACGGCGCGCCCGTGGTCGTGCACATTGTGCAGACAGTGCACAATTGTGCGATGGTTGACCGAGCATCCAGCCTTCGAGAGCGTCGGCGTCTGCAGACAACGAACGACATCCACACCGCCGCGCTACGCCTCGCCCGGGAGCGGGGATATGACAACGTCACGATTGAACAGATCAGTGCTGAGGCCGGCATAGCCGAGCGCACCTTTTTCAACTATTTCGCCACGAAGGAAGCGGCTGTCGCGTACGCACCCCTGGAACTTCCAGACGATTTGACAGGAGAGTTCATGGGTCGGGGCAAGGCATCGCGTTCGGTCGTCCTGAGCGAACTGATCGCCCTCATTGCCCAACACCTCGAACAACATCCGCCCTCGAGGCGCCAGACCGACGATATCCGAGTCGTGGCTATGGAACACCCCACCGTCTTGGCGGCGGTCTTGACGACGTACGAGGCATTCCACGCCTCCACGGCCGACATCGTGTCCAAGCGTTTGAAACTGCCTGCCACAGATGAAGTCCCACAACTCATCGCCAGCCTGGCGTTGGCGACCGTACGAACTGGTATTGACATGTGGTCACATGCCGACCCGACCGATCCTGATACGCCAGTTCCCTACGTACGTCGAGCCGCGCGAATCCTTCCCAGCTTTTTCGGTCAGAACAGCGCGAGTCGCGCTCGCACCTAAGAAGCGACGTCTGCACAACGGCCTGCATCGAAGTGACGACGCACCGACCCGACCGCAGTGCTACCGGATACCCTCCGCACCATGGTCGTTGCGGCGCACGGCTGCCAGATTCTTATAGTTTTCGACATCGAATTCGACGAACCGACGCCCTTCCAAGTTGAAGCCCCACGAGATGACCGGCGCGATCCGGATGTACTGACTGGCTTCGCGGTCTTCAGCGCCGTGCGTCTGCACTGAATCGAACCGGCCTTTGCGTTCGACGACGTCGGCGGTGCCGTAGATACGCATCCATTGCAGCGACATCGGAAACTCAGGATCTCTGAACTCGAGAAAGAACGCCACCTTAGAGTTTCCTCCAACAACGTTGCGATACTTGCGGGACTTCAACTGATTCAAGCCACCGATGTAGAGGAACGTGTCGTCAAACTCGTAACTCACGGCGACGACGTCCGGTTGGCCATCTGAGGATACGGTCGCAAGCGACCCAGTTCCGAGGTCGGACCTAGATCGAAGAAACGCGATCTCTTCTTCGGTGTACGGCATGCACATCTCCCTCTCAGGCGAAACGGCGTCACACACCTGGGGCAGCACCCATCCCCGCATGTCGGTGGACGTAACGCACCTGTTGTCACAGCATCCGCGCGATCATGTTGCAGGGCAGCCCAACCCGGACGTACCCGAAGATCAAGCAGACTTATACACCGTAGGCATATTATGCAGAAACTGCAACCTAGCACCGCGTGTCAGTTTTCCTCGCCCGCACACATCATTCCGCCCGCTTGACCATGACATTTCTCGGTAGCACTTGCTGCAGATATTGCAGTTACTGCGTTATCAATACGCAGTGCGGCAGTTGGCACTGGTACCCGGTGACGCGGGCCGGAACAGTCTGGTGCAGCGTTTCATCAGCCAGTCACCCCAGTTGGTGCCGGCAGACCACGACGACAGGCAGGCCGCGGCGCCGGCGAAGAAGAACAGCGGCATGATCTGCAGGAGCCAGGTCGCCGCCTGAAACACCACCGAAGTGGTCAGCAGGTTATCCCAGATCAACACGTGGTTTTCGATGATGCTGATGGCCATCACGGTGTGGAAGAGCACCACACCGATCAGCGACGTGATGCGGATGACGTCCAGGACGCGATCGCGGTCGGCCGGAGTGGCCGCCGCCACCTCGGCGACGTCGGGGAATTTCGCAAGAACTGCCATGGGATGGTACCGAACCTTTCGGGAAATCTATTGGTGGAGATCGGAATCGGGCGGCCATGCCTCGGGGATGTACCGGCGGGGTGGGTGCCAGGAAAAGCATGGCCGATCGCGCGGGACCAGCACCCGCGCGATCTACGCGTCACGCCTGAGTAGTACTACTCAATTCGCGGCGGCATTGAGCGGGTCGTAGTCGGCCAGCAGCTTCTCGATGCGTGCCTCGTCAAGGCGCACCCGCACGGTGGTGGCTTCCTGTTGGTCGCGAATCACCTTGGCCAGCGTGAACGCGCTCGACACCAAGAACAGGAAAGTCATACCGAGGAAGGATCGCTGCCACCCGTCGAGCGGCAGCAAGTAGATGCCGCCCAGCGCGGCGATGAAGCTGATCGCGAACGCGACAGCGGCTTGAACGAAAAACGCGGCAGTGGTCTTGGACATGCTAGTGGGAACGGTCATGCCAAACAGCCTGCGGCAGCGCGCCGCTCGCGGGATCCGTAAGACTACTCAATTATTGGCGCGGTGGCCGCGGTCACGGACCCGGGTGCGGTTCGGGCGGCATCAGCCCAGCTGTTCGCCAATCTCCTTGGCGGCCTTGGTAAGTGCCGCCGCCACCGCGGCGTGACGCGAGATGTCCATCCGGTTCACCGGTGCGGCCGCGTTGAGCGCGAGCCGCAGCCCCGGGGCCCGCGTCGGTATGGGTACCGCGACCGAAGCGACGCCTTCCTCGCTTTCCTCGCGGTTGACGGCGTACCCGCGCTCGCGAACGGCGGCGAGCTCGGCCGCCAACTCGGTTCGGCTGCCGATCGAGGACGCCGTGATGCGTTCCAGCCGCTCGTGGGGCAGCAGCTGGCGCAGCTCGGGCTCCGGCAGCTGCGCCAGCATCGCCTTGCCCGTCGAGGTGCAATGCGCCGGCATGGCGCGGCCCAGCCGGGAGGCCACCCGAACCGCGGCCGGGCCTTCGACGGCGGCGACGAAGCGGACGCTGGCGCCGTCCAGCATCCCGACGTGGACGGTTTCGCGCAGCTGTTCGGCGAGGCTTCGCATGATCGGGGTGGCCGATCGCTGGATGTCGACTCGGCCGAAGATCGCGAACGCCACACCCGTCAACGACGGGCCGGGCAGGTACGCCTTCGACACCGGGTCTTGCCGGACGAACCCGCGGTAGGCCAGCATCGCCAGCAGCCGGTGCGCGGTGGAGGACGCCACACCCAGGTATCGGGTCGCCTCGCTCAACCGGATCTGGGGTTGTTCCCCCAACAACAGCAGCAGCTTGAGCGCGTTGTCGACCGACTCGATCGGATACTGCGGCGCAAGCGAATCGGCGGCCGGCGCCGCGGCGCTCTCGGCACCCGCCTCGCGCTTCTTCGCCATGACAGTGAAGTTACCCGGCGACAACGCGCGGGGGTTGCGACTCAGAGCAAGCTCAGGACGGCCGCACCGAGCAACCCCGCCGCGATCACCACCCCGGTCGTGGTCGCGGTGGCCTTCCACCCGAAGCTGCGGGCGACCATCGCGGCACCCGGGATGCTCACCGCCGGCAGGGTGATCAGCAACGCACCGATGGTCCCCGACGACGCGCCCAGCAGGGCCAACCCCTGCAGGATCGGGATTTCTCCTGCCGTCGGGATGACGATCAGGGTGCCCACGGTCGCGACCAGGGTGACGAGCAGCAGACCCGCCAGCAGGCCGTGGTGCGCCGGTTGACCCAACGTGAGCAGCCACCCGCGCAGCGCCCCGACCAGCAATACCAGAATGGCGTACTCCGGCAGCAAGAACAGCCCCAACCACAGCAGCGCCCGCGCGAACCGACGCGGTCTCCCCGTGGCCTCGTCGGCCACGGAAGCCGCGGGGGCCGCCGGCTCGCCGCCGGGTGCGCGAGAAGTCAGCCCCACCGCCGCCGCGACGCCGAGCACCGTCGCGACGCCCACCACCGCCCTGGTCAGCGTCCACTGCCAGGGCGCGACGAACAACAGGAAAACGAGCACCGCCGGGTTGAGCAGCGGATTCCCCAGCCAGTACGCCACGGCAGCCGGAGGAGTGACGCCGTTGCGCCGCAAGGTGACGGCGACCGGGGCGGCGCAGCAGGTGCACATCATCGACGGCATGCCGGCCACGCCTCCGGCCAGCGCGCTCGAGACCAGCCGACGGCGGTTCAACGCCAACGGCAACCACGACCGCGGCATCAACGCCTGCACCGAGGCGCTGATCAGCAGCGCGACCGCCAGCGCCGGCCAGATCGACGAGGCGTACGCGTGGAAGAACGTCGCGGCGGCGTGCCACGTCGGGCGATCCCCGGCGTGCACCCCGCCGACGGCGAGGATGCTCGAGCCGGACCAGTGGTGGGTCCGTCCGACGGTGAGGGCCTTGAGGGCATACGGCGTCCACTTCGCCCACAGCAGCCCCACCACGAACACCGCCACGGTGACCAAAACACCGATCGCGAGGTTTCTTTCGCGGCCCGCGCGAATTACATTGCCCTTCAAAGGCATCGCCATGATCGATGAGGCTAGTCCAAAGACTGTGATTTTCTCGCGTCGAGTGGGTGGCCCCGCCTGATGCACCGGGAGCGCGATCCCGATTATTCTCGGCATCGTGCGCGGGGTTATTCCGGCTGGATATCGCCGTTACGTCGCCATCGGAGACAGCCAGACCGAGGGCTTGTGGGACGGCGACGACGTCGTCGGTCTCCTCGGTTTTGCGGACCGGCTCGCCGTCATGCTTGATTCGGCCTATCCGGGCCTGCACTACGCCAACCTGGCGATCCGCGGCAAGCGGATCGCCGACGTGTTGTACGAGCAAGTCCCGCAGGCCCTGGAGATGCAGCCGGACCTGATCACCGTGTGCGCCGGGATGAACGACGTCATCCAGCCGGGGCGCTCGTTCGGCCCGGCCCTGGCCGACCTCGAGTACGTCTACGCCACGCTGGCCAGGTCGGGCGCGACGGTGGTGACGACGACCTTTCCCAACGTCGCGCAGTTCCTCCCGCTCGGGCGGCTGGTGTCCGGGCGCCTCGCCCGCATCAACGCGGCGATCACGGCGGCCGCCGATCGCTACGGGTTCGGGCTCGTCGACCTGTACAACGCGCCGTCCATGCGGGAGTTGGACACCTGGGCCGTCGACCGCGTGCACGCCTCCAGCAAAGGGCACATGTTGTTCGCCGCCGCTGCCGCCGAGGCGCTGAATCTGCCTGGCAGCAACCATGATTGGGCCCACGGGAGCCCGGAGGCCAGGCGGCGGTCGCTCAGCGCGGGCGCGTACGAACAGCTGCGCTGGACGCAGGACAGCTTCTTCCCGTGGATCTGGCGCCGGCTGCGCGGCCTGTCGTCGGCCGACGGGCGGGAACCCAAGCGGCCGCGGCTGGAAAGCCTCGGCGCGCCGAGCCGGCCGGCCGACGCGAACCGGAGGGTTTAGGGCGCGTATCCCCCGGCGGTCAGGCATCCTGGACGCATGGATGTGGAGGCTTTGCTGCATGCGATCCCGCCGCTCGCGGTCTACCTGGTGGTCGGCGGTGTGGTCGGGCTGGAGAGCCTGGGCATCCCCCTGCCGGGCGAGATCATCCTGGTCAGCGCGGCGCTGATGTCGTCGCACGACGATCTGCCGGTCAACCCCGTCGGTGTCGGCGTCGCGGCGGTGATCGGCGCGGTGGTCGGCGACTCGATCGGCTATGCGATCGGGCGGCGGTTCGGCATGCCGCTCTTCGACCGCCTGGGCCGGCGGTTCCCCAAACATTTCGGCCCCGGACACGTCGCGTTGGCCGAAAAGTTGTTCAGCCGCTGGGGAGTTCGCGCGGTCTTCTTCGGCCGGTTCATCGCGCTGCTGCGGATATTCGCCGGGCCGCTGGCCGGAGCGTTGAAGATGCATTACCCGCGCTTCTTGGCGGCCAACGTCTCGGGCGCCATCTGCTGGGCCGGCGGCACCACCGCGCTGGTGTATTTCGCCGGCATGGCCGCGGAACGCTGGATGGAGCGGTTCTCCTGGATCGCACTGGTGATCGCGATCGTGTTCGGCCTGATCGCCGCCTTCGCGCTGCGCGAACGCACCTCGCGGGCCATCGCCGAACTCGAGGCCGAGCATTACCGCAAGGCCGAGAACACCGCGGCCTGACCCCAGCGGCTAGCTGGCCGCCTCGCCGAGGTCCTCCGGCGCCACCGGCCGGTGCTCTTCGATGAGCCCGATGGCCATCCTGCGGGCACGCAGAGCGGCATCCCCGTCGCCCACGGCCGCCAGCACGATGGCGCCCTTCATCAGGATGTGCCAGGACGAGGCGAAGTCCTCGACGTCGGTCAGCCCCGCCGCGACGGCCCGGTGACGCACGATGTCGCGGACGTGGTCGATGTGGACGATGCAGGCCTGTCCCGCCGGGGAATCGGGCCCGAGCTCGAGCAACACGTTGATGAACGAGCAGCCCTCGTAGCCGTCGCGCAGCTGAATCCAGTCGTGCATGACGTCGAAGATCGCGAGCAGCTGTTCCTCGGGCGTCTCGCCCCGCTGCCGGGACTGTTCCTCGATGAGGCCGTGGGTCCACAGTTCCTCGCGCCGCTGCAGCACGGCCAGCACCAGGTCGTTCTTGGTGGCGAAGTGGCGGTACAACGTGGCCTTGGCGACGCCGGCGCGGTCGATCACCTCTTCGGTGCCGACAGCACGGATTCCACGCCGGCTGAACAGGTCATATGCCGCGGTCAGGATACGTTCACGCGCCGACGCGGCGGGCCTTCCGACATCGGAAGTTGTCATAACAACCCACAACATACTCTTAGCCGGGACATGTAGACAGACAGACCTGTCTTGTTATAGAAATGAGATTCGCATTCCGCGAAGAGTCTGTCTTCAGAGGGCAGGACGGGCATCCATCGCAGCGTCGTAGGCGCCTGTCGATTAGGAGTCCACGATGAGCTCGGCCATTGCAGAACCGATGACAACTACCCACCTGATGCTGAGCACGAAGCTGGTCTATGAGCTGGGCGATCCGAACAGCACGCTGCGCGCGACGGCCGATCGCAGCGGCCCGGCGGTCCTGATCTACGCGGGCGGTGAGGTCGACGCCTGCAACGAGCACACCTGGCGCCAGCTGGTCAGCGAAGTCGCGGGAATCGTCATCGGGCCCGGTCCCCTGGTCATCGACGTCACGGGACTCGACTTCATGGGTTGCTGCGCGTTTGCGGTGCTGGCCGACGAGGCCAAGCGCTGCAAGGATCGCGGCGTCGAACTGCGCCTGGTGAGCCGCGAGCCGATCGTCACCCGCATCGTCGACGCGTGCGGCCTGTCCGGGCTGCTGCCCATCTACCCGACCGCCGACTCGGCGCTGGCGTCCGCGACCCGTTGGTGACGGGGACGCACCGGCACTGATCGGCCCTCCCGGCCGGATGAGCGACCCTCCCACCTTCGGCGCGGAGGAGGAATTCCTCCTCGTCGACCCGCGAACCGGCGAACCGGCTCCGCGAAACAGCGATGTGGCCGCCGCGGCCGAGCGCCAGGGCGTCGAGCTGCAGCTGGAACTGAGCAGTTGCCAGGTGGAAACCACCTCCAGCGTCGTCGCGACCGGCCCGGAACTCGGCGCGGAATTGTCCCGGTTGCGGCGCACGGCCGCACAGGCGGCCGAATCGGTGGGACTACAGCTGCTCGCGGCCGGACTTCCGCCGGCCACGCCGCACGAGTTTCCGGTCACCGACACCCCGCGCTATCAGCGGATCGGCGCCGAGTACGGGATGGTCGCGCACGAGCAGGGCATCTGCGGATGCCATGTGCACGTGCAGGTTCCGAACCGCGCGGCCGCCATTCATGTCAGCAATTGGCTGCGGGCGTGGCTGCCGTCGTTGCTTGCACTGTCGGCGAATTCGGCGATCTACCGTGGCGCCGACACCGGCTACGCCAGCTGGCGCAGCGTCCTGTGGCGACGCTGGCCGGTGGCCGGGCCGCCGCCCTTCTTTCCCTCGCCCGACGACTACGACCGCACGGTGCGGATGCTGATCGACAGCGAGATCATCCTGGATCACAAGATGGTCTATTGGGATGCGCGCCCGTCGGAGAACTTCCCGACGATCGAGGTGCGGGTGGCCGACGTGCCGGCGACCGTGGCCGAGACGGTCTTGCTCGCCACGCTGGTCCGGGCCGCGGTGATTACGGCGCTCGAGGACGGTGAGGTCGAGCGGCTCGCGCCGGCGGCCCTGCGCGCGGCCTACTGGAAGGCCGCCCACGACGGGCTCGCCGGACGCACTCTCGACCTGGTCCACGGCCGGGGATCCGTGCCGGCGCGTGAGCAATTGGGCGCGCTCGTGCGGCGCGTCCGGCCGACGCTGGAATCGCTCGGCGAATACGACCGCGTGACAGTCGAACTCGACCGAATCGCCGCCCAAGGTAACGGGGCGATGCGCCAGCTGCGGGCGTGGCGCAAGCACGGCGAGGTGAGGGACGTCATCGACGAGGCGGCCACCGCGACCCTGGACTGAAACCCGTTGCCGCGCTCTTTCACGCCACGGCGACCAGTCGATACAGCCCGATCAGGCCGACCACCACGATCGTCGCGCGCAGCGCGTTGCCCGACAGCCGCCGCCCGTAACGCGCCCCGATCAGTCCGCCGACCAGTGAGCCCGCCGCGATCAGCCCGGCGGCCGGCCAGCTGATCCGGTCGAACGCGACCAGCGTATAGGCCACGGCGGCAACAACATTCACCACCAGCGTCAGCAGGTTCTTGGCGGCGTTCATCCGCTGCACCGACTCGGGCAGCAGCGCGCCCATCAGGCCGACGAGCAGGATGCCCTGGGCGGCGGTGAAATAGCCGCCGTAGACGCCGACGGCGAACGTGCCGAGCACGAGGACGGCCATGCGCGCGGGGGTGATGTGCTCGGGTGAGCGGCCGGCCACCTCGGCGCGCCGGCCGGTCCACGCCTGGATTCTCGGGCCGACGACCACGAGCACCAACGCCAGCACCAGCAGCACCGGCACCACCTCGGCGAAGACCTTCTCCGGCAGGTGCAGCAGCAGGAAGGCGCCGAGCACCGCGCCGGCCAGGGAGGCGGGCAGCTGCCAGCGCAGGCGATTCCATTGGCCACGCAACTCGGCGCGGTAGCCCCAGGTGCCCGACACGCTGCCGGCGACCAGGCCGGTCGCGTTCGACATGGTGGCGGTGACCGGCGGGAAGCCCAGGGCGACCAACGTCGGGAACGTGATCAGGGTGCCGGACCCGACGAGCGCGTTGATGGCGCCCGCGCCGAGCCCGGCCAAACAGATCAACAGCATGTGGGAAGGCGACACTGAAGAAAAACCTTAGCCTGCCGCCGGTTTCGGCCCGCGCGCGACCGCCGGATACCGCTCCCTCGTCAGGCGGATGGCGCCTCGGCCCCGCGGTCGACGCCGGTGCGCAGCTTGACCGACGCCGAATACGCGAGCGTCCGGAAGTGCAGGACCGGGTCGTCGGAGGGCTCGATGCCGTCGGTCACCCGCATCGGGTCGAACACGACGATGTCACCGCCGTGCTCGCGTTCGGTCTCGAGGCCGGTGATCTCGATGGTGCCGACGGTCGCGATCTGGGTGCTTTGCCATGCCGCGGACGGGTCGACCGTGGAGTCGGTGGGCCCGCCGATCTGGACGCGATATTCGAACCGCACCGGCCCGCTTTCCAGGCGCGCATTCAATTCGTCGGTGAGGAAGTCGGCAGCCTCGCCGTGAGCAGCCGACGCGGACAGGTAGTTCTGCGCGGCGGCCGGAACCAGGTGGTAGCGAACGAATCTGGCGCTGCCGTCGGCGGCGACCCAGCGAAAGGCGTGCAGGCCGTGGTATTCGGTGGTGGCGTAGCTGGCCGGGATCTTGTTGGCGTCGCGCACCACCGGCAGCGCGCCGAGCAGCCTGGGATGGGTGAGGAAGTATTTGGCCATGCGCAGCGGCGTGGTCAGGCCGGGCCGCATAGCCTTGAGCAGATCGACGAATCCGTCGGGTGTGCTCGAGACGAAGAGCCGGGCGGTCTGCGTCGACACGTCGGTGGTGGAGCCGT
>NZ_LZJI01000095.1 GCF_001667775.1 Mycobacterium sp. E1747 | reverse complement strand
GGTGGTTCCGGAGACGACCAGGCCGTCGCAGCCGGCGTCCACCAGGTGATTCGCCAATTGCGCCGCGGCCGCGGTGTCCAGCGAACCGTCGGGAGCGAAAGGTGTCACCATCGCGGTCAGCACGGTTCCCAATCGGGCCGGGGCGTCGAATCCGACGGTGCTCACGGTCTTCAGGTTACCTGGCGGCGGCAAGCTCTTTAGCAACGGCGCGGGCCCGCGTTCCGCTCGGTGGCGGCCGCACGGTCAGCCTCACCAGCCCCACCCGCCCCGGTAAGTCCAGGCATTGCCGAAGTGCCCGCCTCTGAGCGACGGCGCTGCCGTGACGGCTGGGAATCTCAGGCTTCGGTCGCCAGCGGGCTGGTGGCCACCTCGGTCCCGTCGGCCAGGGCCGAGATTTCGAAGTCGGCGAACACCGCGGGCGCGGCGTCGGCGAGCTGGCGCAGGCACTCGATGGCCAGCCGCCGGATTTCGACGTCGGCGTGCTCGCTGGCGCGCATGGCGATGAAGTGTCGCCAGGTCCGGTAGTTGCCGGTCACGACGATGCGGGTTTCGGTCGCGTTCGGCAGCACCGCCCGAGCGGCCTGCCGCGCCTGCTTGCGCCGCAAAACGCCCAGCTTGTCGGCGGGCTCGCCCGCCATGAACTTCGCCTCCAGCTTGGCCAGCAGGTCGGCATAGGTGGCCCGGCTGGAGTCCGCGGCCTCGGTCAGGATGCGCCGCAGCTCGGGGTCGTCCTCCATGCCCGGTGGCACCACGATTTGCGAATCCCCCTCCGGCACGTAGCGCTGCGACAGCTGCGAGAAGGAAAAATGCCGGTGCCGGATCAGCTCGTGCGTCAGCGACCGGGAGACGCCGGTGATGTAGAACGACACGTTCGCGTGCTCGAGCACGGAAAAATGCCCTACGTCGATGATGTGCTTGATGTAGCCGGCGTTGGTCGCGGTCTTGGGATTGGGCTTCGACCAGCTCTGATAGCAGGCGCGGCCGGCGAATTCGACCAGCGCCGGCCCGCCGTCGGCGTCGGTGGTCCACGGCACATCCGGCGGTGCCAGGAACTCGGTCTTGGCGATCAGTTGCACGCGGAGCGGCGCGGTCTGGGCCACGGCGCTCACCTTAACGTGGTGACCGAATCGGGAGCTCACCCGATATCAGCAGCGGCAGCAGCGCGTCGCGTAACGCGGACAAGCGCGCGCTTTCGGCGCGGCGCGCGTGGCACAGCGCGCCCAGGCCGGTGATGGTCTGCGACCGCGCGGCGGGCAGGCGCCGGACGTCGGGGACCCGAACCTCCAGCAGATCGCGCGGGTGCACCCGCTGATGGCTGCCCGAGGTTCCGGCGACTCGACGCTGCAGCCAGTCGGAGACCGCCGGTTGCCGCAGGGCCGCCCACAGGGCGGACGCGTCGACTCCCGTCGGCACCAGGACGACGAACTCGCTGCTGGCCAGGGCCATCTCCGGCGGCAGGCTGGGCACGTTCCAGATTCGCGGTATCCGCGGGTTGAGCTTCGCGACCAACACGCACGGCGCCGACAAGACGAACTTGCCGCTCCTGACGGACTCGGCGCTCACCAGGCTCGGGTTCGCCCCGTCGTCGAACGCCGGAAGGCTGAAGAGCGCGACCGCGTCGTCGAATTCGGCCATCTCAAGGAATGTCGTCGACCGGCTCGCCAGGCCGGACACCGGCACGCGCTCGCCGACGGACTCGGCGATGGCCACCATCAGGGCCTCCGCGGCCTCGATCACCCGGTGGTTAGCCGAGATCTTGTCGTCGAGGGCGCCAAGCAATTCGGCGATCGCCTCGCGGTGCGGCGCCGCGACGCTGCGCACCGCTACGTCGTGCAGGATCCTCTTACTCAGCAGCGGCTGGCCCGATCCGGCCCGGTGGTCGCCCAGCCGGCAGGTCTGCATCGCGTAGTACCAGTACCGCGTCTCGCGCGGGTCCTTCGCCCTACATACCAGTGCGTTCTCGGTGACCCAGGCGTCGCAGTCGGAGTATCGCAGGCTGCCGCACTGCGACCCGACGCGCCCGAGGACGATCAGCGGTCCGGCCGCGTTGTGCTCGGCGGCATAACCGATGGCCCCGTTGGCGCCGTAGACGCGAACGCGTCCGCCCGGCGTTGGCCGCGGCGCCCTGCTGCCGCTACCGAAGTCCAGGTGGTCCCCCAGCGTGGTGTTCACCGCAGGCGCTCCAGTTGTTGGCGCACAACGCCTTCCAGGCGAGCGGATTCGTCGAGCGCGGTCAGCAGGTCACCGGTCAGCCGGGCGATCCTCTGCTCGACCGGCTCGCCTTCGTCCTCGTCGGCGGGTGCACCGACGTAGCGTCCGGGCGTGAGCGGATAACCGGCGGCCGCGATGTCGTCGTGGGAGGCGGACGCGCAGAATCCCGGAACATCCTGATAGGTAATGCCTTTCGCGACGGCGGACTGCGACCCACGCCACGCGTGGTAGGTGTCACCGATACGGACGATCTCCTGGTCCGTCAGCGCCCTTTCGGTGCGCCGCACCAGGTGGCCGAACCCGCGCGCGTCGATGAACAGCACCTGGCCGGCCCGCTCGCCCTTTTCGGTGTCGAAGAACCACAGGCAGACCGGAATCGACGTGCTGCGGAACAGTTGCGCCGGCAGGGCGACCATGCACGACACCAGGTCGGCATCGACGATCCGGGCACGGATAGCGCCCTCCCCCAACGTGTTCGACGACATCGAGCCGTTGGCCATGACCACGCCGGCCTTGCCGCCGGGGGTCAGTTTGGACAGGATGTGCTGAATCCACGCGTAGTTGGCATTGCCGGCGGGTGGGACCCCGAACCGCCAGCGCGGGTCGTGTTCGTCGCGGGCCCAATCCCTGATGTTGAAGGGCGGATTGGCCATCACGTAATCCATCCGCACGCCGGCATGCACGTCGTCGACGAAAGTGTCGGCGCACCGCGCACCCAGGCCGGTGTTGTCGATGCCGTGCACGGCGAGGTTCATCTTCGCCATCCGCCAGGTCTGCTCGACGCTTTCCTGCCCGTAGATCGTGACTCGCGCGGGATCGCCGTCGTGCTCGGCGATGAACCGCTCGGTCTGCACGAACATGCCGGCCGAGCCGCAGCACGGGTCATACACCCGCCCGCGTGACGGTTCCAACACCTCAACGAGCAGACGGACCACGCTGGGCGGGGTGAAGAATTCGCCGCCGCGCCGGCCCTCGGCGCGCGCGAAATTGCCGAGGAAGTACTCGTATACCTCGCCCATCAGGTCCCCCGCGCGGCCCTGCTCGCCGAATCGCGCTCCGTCGAGCAGGCACAGCAGCTCCCCGAGCCGGCGCTGGTCGAGATTCTCGTACAGCCGCGGCAGCGTCGCGGCCTCCATCGCGTCATCGACGAGCCGCCCGATGATCGGGGATTCCGCGTTGTCCGCCAACGACTTCCACTGCTTGGCGGCGGCGTGTTTGAGGTACACCAGCCCCAGGACGACGTCCTTGTACTGGCCGGCCGACAGGGAGCCACGCAGCTTGTTTGCCGCATTCCAGAGCGTGTCCTTGAGCTCGTCGCCCGTCGCGCGCATCAGCTGACCGCCCGCAACTCGGCGGCCAGGTCACCGCGGGTCGCGACGCTGAATCCGCTCAGGCCCAGCCACGACGCCATGGACCGCAGTTCGCCGGCCAGCGCCTCGACCACCCGGGGGCGCGGGGCGTCGGGTTCGCCGAAGGCGCCCGTGACGCGCAGCGTCTCGGCGGTCCGATCGGCTTTGAGATCCACCCGCGCGACCAATTGCCCGTCCATCAGCAGCGGCCACACGTAGTAGCCGTATTGGCGCTTGGCGGCGGGCGTATAGATCTCGATGCGGTAATGAAAACCGAACAGCCGCTCCACCCGGGGACGGAAGAAGATCAGCGGGTCGAACGGACACAACAGCGCCGTGCCGCGGTCGGTGCGTGGCACCGTCCGACCGGCGCGCAGGTAGGCCGGCGCGGGCCAGCCGTCGACATCGACCCGCTCGATCTCCCCCGCAGTCAGCAGGGCGGCGACGGCCGGCTTGACCTGCTGGGCCGACAACCGGAAGTAATCGCGAATATCAGCCTCGGTCCCGACACCCAGCGCGGTGGCCGCCCGCAACGTGAGTTCCCGGACGGCCTCCGCGTCGTCCACCTGCCGCGCCAGCACGCCGGCCGGCAACACGCGTTCGACGAGGTCGTAGTGGCGGGCGAAGCCCACCCGCGTGGCCGTGGTGAGCACACCGGCGGCGAACAGCGCCTCGGCGACCCACTTGGTGTCGCTGCGGTTCCACCAGGTGCCCTTCTTACGGCGCGGCTCCGCCGCGAGATGCGCCTCGATCTGGCCGGCGGTGCTGGGTCCGAGTTCGGCGACGGCGGCGACGACGTCCTCGACAAGTTGCGGGTTGGCCTTGACGATGTGGGTGCCCCAGCGACCATGGCGGTACTGGCGCATTCGCCAGCGCAGCAGCGGCCAGTCATCGACGGCCACCAGTGCGGCCTCGTGCGCCCAGTACTCGGCCAGCAGCCGCGCCGACCGCGGGCCCCACGCGGCGCGATCCAATATGTCGCGGTCGTAGGGCCCGAGCCGGCTGAACACCGGCGCGTAGTGGGCGCGCACCGCGACCGAAACCGAATCCAATTGCAGCACTTGGATTCTGGATATCAAGCGCTTCAGGTGGCCGCGAGTGATCGGGCCGGCGGGCCGCGGCTCGGTAAAACCTTGGGCGGCAACGGCGATTCGCCGGGCCTGCGCGGCCGAGAGCCTGCGGGTCGGGATCGACACGGCGCCGAGAATACCGGCCGGGTGCGACAACGCCCGGCGTTGACGCGGCGCTGCTCGTTCGAGGCAGGCTAACCCGTGCTGACTTTTCCGTCCAACGGCACGACGAGACTGGGCTCCGGGGCGTTCTTCTGCTCCTGGTAGGCCGACTCGAGCGCCGCGGGAACCGCTTCGAGCTCGCGGAACACGCCCATCAGCTGTTCGAGGACATGGATCCGTCGCCGGATCGCCTCGTCCGCCGCGCGCTGAGCCTGCTCGCGATAGTGGTCGGCCTCCCGTTGGGCGTCTCGCCAGGCTTTGTCGATCGCCGCTTCCGTTTCGGCGCGCATGTTGGCCAATTCGGCCTCGAGCTGCTGCTTGGCTTCCTCGTAATCGGTTTCCATGGCTTTTCGCTGCTCGGCCATCTCCGCCAACTCCTCTTCGTGCTTTCGCTGCGTGGCCTGGACCTCGGCCTCGGCCGTTGCGATCATCGCGTCCGCCTCGCTGCGCGCCTCGGCCTGCATCTCGGCAACCTCGTCGACGGCGCGGCGAAGCATCTGCGCCATCCGGCGCTGCACCGCGTGGGGGGACGGCGAGGTGTCGGTGAGGACGGCGACCTCCTTGCGCAGCGCGGCCGTCTCGTCGCCGGCCGCCTTCAGCCGGCTCCTCAGGTTCTCGACGTCGTCGAGCAACAACTGCTGCTTGGTGGTCAACATCTCGATGTGGGCGTCGACCGCGGACGGGTCGTAACCCCTGAATATGCGCGTGAACGCTTTCGTGGGTTCGGTTATCACTGCCAATTCCCCCTTCTGGCAACGTGTGGTGACCTGGTGAGACCGACCCCCGCGTCCGAGCATGATCACGGTCGCGGACACCGACGGTCATGCCCGACGGTAGCTGTGCAGCCGGTACCGCAGCCCCGTGCGGCTAACCCGCCACTCCCCCGTCTCACCCAGCCAGCTGTCGTCGAGCACCGGCGCCAGCGCGTCGTCGTCGTCGCGCCGCAGGTCGACTTCGACCTCGGTGACCTCGCACCGCGTGGCGTGCGGCAGCGCGAGCAGATAGACCTGCTCTCCGCCGATCACCCAGGTCTCCGGCTCACCCTCGCTCTCGGCGAGGGCCGCCTCGAGCGATCCGACGATCTGTGCACCGTCGGCAACGAAATCGCTCTTTCGCGAGAGTACGACATTCTTGCGGCCCGGGAGCGGCCGGACCTTGCTCGGCAACGACTCCCAGGTGCGCCGGCCCATCACCACGGTATGCCCGACGGTCAGTTCTTTGAACCGGATCAGGTCCTCGGGCACCCGCCAGGGGATGTCCCCACCACGACCGATGATGCCGGAGGTCGACTGAGCCCAGATCAGCCCCAGCTCCGTCATACCGCGACGGGCGCTTTGATCGCCGGATGTGGATCGTAGTTCTGCACGACCACATCCTCGTAGGTGTACTCGAAGATCGAATCACGCTGCGCCAGTACAAGTTCCGGATAGGGGCGCGGTTCGCGGCTGAGCTGGGTGCGCACCTGTTCGACGTGGTTGTCGTAGATGTGGCAGTCGCCGCCGGTCCAGACGAACTCACCGACCCGCAGGCCGGCCTGGGCGGCCATCATGTGGGTGAGCAGCGCGTAGCTGGCGATGTTGAACGGCACACCGAGGAACAGGTCGGCGCTGCGCTGATACAGCTGGCAACTGAGGCGACCGTCGGCCACGTAGAACTGGAAGAAGGCGTGACACGGCGGCAACGCCATCTGCGGGATCTCCCCGACGTTCCAGGCCGACACGATGATGCGCCGCGAATTCGGGTCGGTACGCAGCAACTCCAGCGCCGCGCTGATCTGGTCGATGTGCTCACCGGTCGGCGTGGGCCAGGATCGCCACTGAACGCCATATATCGGCCCGAGATCACCTGTGTCGCTGGCCCATTCGTCCCAAATCGTGACGCCGTGTTCGTGTAACCACGCGACGTTGGAGTCCCCGCGCAAGAACCAGAGCAACTCGTAGACGACCGACTTGAGATGCACCTTCTTGGTGGTCAGCAGTGGGAAGCCGGCCGACAGGTCGTAACGCAGTTGCTGGCCGAACAGGCTGCGGGTGCCGGTGCCGGTGCGGTCCGACTTGGCCGTGCCCCGCTCGAGTACCAGGCGCAGCAGGTCCTCGTAGGGCGTCGGGATCGGCACGCGCCGATTTTAGCGGCGATCGCAAGCGCGGCGAAGCCGGGCGCGGCGGATCGACGCCAAAAACCCCGCGGCGATCGCAAGCGCGGCGAAGCCGGGCGCGGCGGGTCGACGCCAAAAGATCCGTCCAGACCTCGGGAGTAAAACGGAGACCATGCCAAAAATCACCGACAGCGTCACCACCGCCGATGGCACTTGTCCCGTCTCCCTGTTCACCCCAGAAGGCGCGGGCCCCTGGCCGGGCGTAATCATGTACTGCGACGCCGGCGGGGTGCGTGACACCTTCGACCGGATGGCCGCCAAGCTGGCCGGCTTCGGTTACGCGGTGCTGCTCCCCGACGTGTACTACCGCAGCGGCGATTGGACCCCGTTCGACATGGCCACCGTGTTCGGCGACGAGCGGGAGCGCAGGCGGCTGTTCGGCATGATCGGCAGCCTCACCTCGGACAAGATAGCCGGCGACGCCGTCGCGTTCTTCGACTACCTGGCGGCTCGGCCGGAGGTATCCGGGGAGCGCTTCGGCGTGTGCGGCTACTGCATGGGCGGGCGGGCCTCCGTGATCGTCGCCGGTCGGGTGCCCGAGCGCGTCGCGGCCGCGGCGTCGTTCCACGGCGGCGGCCTGGTGACCGACGCCGCAGACAGCCCACACCTGCTGGCCGACCGGATGAGCGCGACGGTGTATGTGGGCGGCGCCAAGGACGACGCCTCCTTCACACGTCAGGACGCCGAACAGCTGGACAAGGCGTTGACCGCAGCCGGCGTGCGGCACACCATCGAGTGGTATCCGGCCGGCCACGGGTTCGCGGTGCCGGACAACGCGCCTTATGACCCGGCCGCGGCCGAGCGGCACTGGCAGGCCATGACCGAGGTCTTCGGTTCGGCGTTAGCGCGCTAGCCCGTCGAGCAGCAACGTCGCCGCCACCATGGCCCCGTCAGTGCGGATCGTGGCGGCCACGGCGCTCGCCCGTGCGCGGGTCTCGACGGTCAACGCCGTCTTCAACGCCGCCGCCAGGGACTCGGCGGTGGGAGCCGGGCCGTCATGCGCGGCACCGATGCCCAGCTCCGCCACCCTGCCGGCCCAGTACGGTTGGTCGGCACCCTGCGGCACCAGCACCTGCGGTGCGCCTGCCAGCGCGGCGGTGGTCGTGGTGCCCGCGCCGCCGTGGTGCACGACCGCCGCCACCCGGGCGAACAGCGCCCGGTGGTTGAGCTCACCGACGGCCAGGCAGTCGTCCCGGTCGTCTATCGGGGCCAGGCCGGACCAGCCGCGGTAGAGAATCGCCCGGTGGCCTTGGGCGCGGACGGCGTCGACGACCGCGCGGGACAGCTCGTTCGCCGCGCGCATGGGCATGCTGCCGAAGCCGGCGTACACCGGTGGCGGCCCGGCGTCGAGAAACGCTACGACGGCCGCCGGCAGGGGACGTTCATCGGCCAGCAGCCAGGCCCCCGTCTGGACCACCTCCAGCCCGCCGCCCTGCGGCCACGGGCCCAGGACCGGGTCGGCCGCCAGCCACGGCCGCTCGGTCAGGGCGTAGTCGCGGATGTCATCCACCGGCGGCAGCCCCAACGCCGCGCGGTGGTCGTTGAGCGACGCGCCGAACAGCGTCTGCATGTGCTGCGCGTCCATCTGCCACAGCACCCGATTGTCGATCAGGCCGGGCGGCACCCGGCCGGCGTAGGTCGGGGGCAGGTGGTGCGACGACGGCAGGATCGTCGGTTGGTAGCTCACGTAGACGTAGGGGATGTCCAGGCGCTCTGCCACCGACCGCGCTCCCGCCGCCACCGGGGGGAAGCCGGTCGCCACCAGCAGATCGCAGCCGTCCGCCGCGTCGGCCACCGTGTCGAATTGCGCGGCGACGAGCCCGTCCAAGTGTCGGCGCAATTCGTCCTCCGACGGCGTCAGCCCGGCCGCCCGCGTGCGCCACGAATCGCCGAATGGCCACAGCGGCAGGTCGATTCCGGCGAGCAGGTCCGCGAATTCCTCGTCCGGCGGCGCGCTCACCCGGACTTCCGCGCCAAGAGCCCGCAACTGAACCCCCAGTGCCGCCAACGGTTCGACCGCTCCGCGCGAATCGTGAGTGGACAGCAACACGCGCATTCCGATGTCTTTCACCTCCGCACGGCGCGGCCGGCCACGTCGTCGACCACCGCGGACCGACACTGTCTCACGAAACGGCGACCGCCTTCTGCGCCGATCTTCCGAGTGGGGGGCGTACCGCCACGAAAATAGCAGCGAAACAACGGATTTCGCCGGCCCCGACGGCCCGCGGGAAAAAATCAATCCGAGCCCAACTAGTTCGGCGGCAGGTCCACCAACTCCGCCAGTCGGGCGCGGTGACGGTAGGCGGTGCCGAGCATCAACCGATCGCTCTTGGCCCGCTTGAGGTACAGGTGCGCGGGATACTCCCACGCCAGGCCCGCTCATACTGTGTGCCAAGGAATTCCCGCGGGCCGGTGGTGGCCGGATCGTGCTCGTCGAGCAGCGCCTAGACGGCGGTCATTGCTAGCCCTGCGGCCGAGTTTGAAAGCCTTGTGCGGCGCCGAGCAGCAGTCCGCCGTCGATCACCATGGTCTCGCCGGTGATCCAGCTCGCGGCGTCCGAGACCAGGAAGGCGACGGCGCCGGCCACGTCGACGGGCTCGCCGATGCGTCCGAGCGCTATCGACGATGCCAGCGGATCCTCGTGGTCCTTCCACAACGCTTCGGCGAGCCGGGTGCGCACCACCCCGGGAGCGATGGCGTTGACGCGGATTCGGGGTGAAAGTTCCAGCGCCAGTTGCTTGGTGACGTGGATCAGCGCGGCCTTGGTGGCGTTGTACATGCCCATGGCAGGCGATTGGTGCAGGCCACCGATCGAGGCGGTGTTGACGATCGCGCCGCCGTGCTCGCCCATCCAGGCTTTGACGACGAGCGAGGTCCACAGCAGCGGCGCCCACAGATTGACGTCGAAGATCTTGGTGAAGCGGGCGTGATCCTGGTCGATCAGCGGCCCGTACGCCGGGTTGGTACCCGCATTGTTGATCAGGATGTCCACGCTGCCGAACCGCTCGCAGGTGAGGTCCACGCAGCGCCGGGCGGCGTCCTCGTCGACGGCGTGGGCGCCGACACCTAGGGCGTTGCCGTCCACCTGGGCGGCCGCCTCGTCGGCGGCCTCCTGCTTGCGGGCGGTGAGCACCACGTTGGCTCCAGCGGCGGCGAGCTGCTGAGCGATCGCGAGCCCGATCCCACGCGAGGCGCCGGTGACGATCGCGGTTCGGCCGGTCAGATCCAGTGAGGTCATCGTGGTGCGCCTTCCGTCGCGCGGAAGCCAACGGTTTCCCGTTCGCTACATGGATGTTTTACACGTGTGCCTGCGTGGTATGCGACCGGCATGTTCTCGAAATTAACTCTCACGAAAAGACTGGTGGTGGGCGGGGCCGCGGCAGCGGCAATCGCGATTGCGCCGATCGCCGTCACCGATTCCCTTGCTACCGCGCCCGCGCCGTCCGCGGCACCCACGCACGTCGTCTTCAAGGACGACCCGGGCGGCGGCGGCTGTGACGCCAACGGCAACTGCGGCTCCGGTGGCCAGTTCAACGGTCCCGGCGGCGGCCCCGGCGGTCAGGGCTGCATCCCGGGCGTCGGTTGTGGCTCGGGCGGCCAGAACGCGGGGCCCGGCGGAATCCCGGGCGGACAGGGCTGCCTGCCCGGCGTCGGCTGCGGTAGCGGCCACGCCTGATCGGTTCGGTCACGTTTATGTCCGTGACTCCCGGAGCCTGGCAATCCAGGCCCGGGAGTGTGCGGGGTCGATGACGTCGTCGAGTTCGGATGTGGTGGCCGCCCGTAGCGGCTTGCCGTGCTCGTAGGCCGCGGCCACCAGCTTGTCGAACAATCGCCTGCCCAACTCGACTGCGCCGCGGACAATTCGGACCGCGGTCTCACCGCGGCTGGCGAGCCGCACCGTCGCGCTCAGCGCAGCGGCTCCCCCCACCGGATCTGCTCACGGAGATTGCCTTTGAGCAGCTTGCCGCCGGCGTTGCGCGGCAGCGCGTTGTCGACAACGGTGACGTACTGGGGAACCTTGAAGTCCGCGAGCTGCTCGCGGCAGTGGTCGAGCACCGCCGGCACGTCGATCTCCTCCGATCCGCCGAACAGCACCGCGCCCACCTTCTCGCCCATCACGTCGTCGGGAACCGCCAGCACGCACGCGTCCGTGACGTGAGGTGCGGCGAGCAGCACGGCTTCCACCTCGACGCTGGAGACGTTCTCACCGCCGCGGTTGATGATGTCCTTGAGCCGGTCGACGATGTGCACCCGGCCCGCCTCGTCGACCCGCACGACGTCGCCGGTCTGCAGCCAGCCGTCCACGATGGTCGCCGCCGTCGCCTCTGGCCGGTTCCAGTAGCCGGCGGTGATGTTCGCGCCGCGCACCACCAGCTCGCCGACGCTTTGCTCGTCCCCGGCGAACGGAGTCAGGCCGAGGTCGACGGACGGGACCGCGTACCCGACTGAGTCGGCGTGCTCGACCGCGTCCCGGCCCGGCAGCACGGTCATCAGCGAGGCCGACTCGGTCATGCCGTAGCCGTTGAACACCGTGGCTTGCGGAAAGGCGCGCTTCACCGAACGCACCAGCGATGGAGCGATAGGGGCGCCGCCGTAACCCACCCAGCGCACGCCCGAGACGTCGGCGTCGGCAAAGCCGTTGTGCCGCAACATCAGTGCGTAGACGGCCGGGACGGTGACCATGACGGAGATACGCTCGGCGGTCAGCGTGGCGATCAACCCGTCCAGGTTGAGGGCGGGCATGATCACCGATGCGCCGCCCAGCCGGGTGGCGGCCAGCAGCTGGGAGTTGCAACCGGTCACGTGGAAGAGCGGCACGGAGATCAGCGTGCGCATCGCCTCGCCGAGGTCGCGCGGCTGGTCAAGGCAGCGAATCGCGTTCTCGGTGTTGGTCAGGAAGGCCTCGTGGGTGGTCGGCACCCCTTTGGGATGGCCGGTGGTGCCCGACGTGTAGAACAGCGCGGCCACGTCCGTGCGGCCCAGCCGGTCGGTCACATACGGCCGGCCGTCGGGCAGTGGGGTGTCGGCCGCCAGGTCCAGCGTCGCCCCGGAATCCGCGAGGACGAACTCGACTTCCGGTTGCGCCGAGCGCGTATTGACCGCCACCGCAACCCCACCGGACATCACGATGCCCCAGAACGCCAGCACCCAGTCGATGCCGGCGGGGTAACGCACCGCGACGCGATCACCGCTCCGCAGCCCGCCCGCGCGCAGCCCACCGGCGACGCGCGCCGCGCGGTTCCACAGCTGGCGGTAGGTCAGCCGGCCGGCGCCGAGCTCAACCACCGCCTCGCTGTCCGGATGCTGCCTGACCTGTTCGGCGAGCATGTCCAGCAGCGTGGTGGGCAGATCGTCGTAGTGTGGGACGCCGTCGGCGTCGCGAGTCACGCCTGTCGCCGGAAACGGGTTGTGGTCGCGCGGAATTTCGATCACTGGAGGCATGCCCGGTCCTTACTATCCGGTGTCCTATCGTGATGGCCGTGACGGTCGACGATTCCGCAATCATGCCCGAGGCGTTCTTCACTGTCGACGGCGACTCCTACGTGCCGGGACCGCTCACCCGAGGACCGTGGGGTGCCACGATGGGCGGCCAGAATGTTGGTGGCCTGTTGAGTTGGGGCATAGAGCAATCCGGCATCGAGCCCGACTTCCAGCCGGCCCGCCTCACGGTCGACCTGCTCCGCCCCGCGTTGCTCGAGCCGGTGCGGATCCGAACCTGGGTGCAGCGGGAAGGTCGGCGGATCAAGCTCGTCGACGGCGCGCTGGTGCAGAACGGCAACACCGTCGCGCGGGCCAGCGCGCTATTCCTGCGCCGAGGGGAGCATCCCGACGGAGCGGTGTGGTCGGCGCCCCTGGCCATGCCGCCGCCTCCGGCCGATTCCGGGGGCTTCCCGGCGGACATGCCTTTTCTCATCTGGGGCTACGGGGCCACCGCCGCGGGCCGTCCGGGCATCGCGGCCGGCGAGTGGGAACAGTCCCATTCGCAGAAGTTCGCGTGGACGAGGATCTTTCGCCCGATGGTGCAGGGCTATCCCCTGACTCCGTTCACCCGACTGGCGTACGTCGGTGACGTCACGAGTTCGCTAACCCATTGGGGTACAGGCGGATTGCGCTACATCAACGCCGACTACACCGTCACGGCCAGCCGGCTGCCCGACGGTGAATTCCTTGGCCTGGCGGCGCAAAGCCATTATGGCGCGGCTGGGGTGGCCACCGGTGCCGCCACCCTGTTCGACCGGCACGGGCCGATCGGCACCAGCTCGGCGCTGGCCCTGGTTCAACCGGCCGGGGCGTTCAAGCCGACTTTCATCTAGACGGACTATTCCATCAACTGGGCGGCGACCGTGGCGCCGAGTTCCCAGCAGGCCCGCAGGTCGCCCTTGTCCGGCTTCCCCGAAACCACCACGGTCTCTGCGGCTTTGGCCCAGCCGAGCCCGGTCGTGATCGACATGACGCCACGCTCGGCGCCCTCGGTGCCCTCATTGCCGTGCAGGTACAGGCCGAACGGGCGCGACATCGTGACCACCCCGCCTCGCACCGGCAAGAGTCGCCTGCTGGCGATCTGGACATCGGTATGGGCGCTGTCGCGCAACCCTGACCTCGAAGTGGTGATCGTCAGCTACTCCGACGAACTCGCACAGGCGCACAGCCGCGAGGCCCGGCGCATCATCGCCGCGCACTCCGACGTGCTGGGCATCCGGCTGTCGCAAGATGCCCGCGCAGTGGGCCGGTGGCAGGTGGAGGGTCGGCGCGGCGGGCTGCTGGCGACCGGAATCAACAGCGGCGTCACGGGTTTCGGTGCCGACCTGCTGGTGATAGATGATCCCGTCAAGGATGCCCAAGAGGCCGACAGTGCAGCACATCGCCGCCGCGTCGAGGGCGAATACCGCTCCACGCTCGCCCCGCGTGTTCACCCCGGCGGGTCCACCCTGTTGGTGATGACGCGGTGGCACCCCAACGATCTGGCCGGAGTGCTGCTAGATGACGAACCCGACGTGTGGCGGCACACCAACGTGCCCGCCGTCGCCGAGACCGGCATCCCCGATGCGCTGGGGCGCGCACCCCGCACAGCGATGACCTCCGCACTCGGCTTCACCGCAGACCACTACGCAGCCGCCCGGCGCACCTCCGGCGAACGAGCCTGGTTCGCCCTGTATGAAGGGGTGCCCGCCACACCCGAAGGCGGTCTCGTCAAGCGGGAGTGGCTAGATGCGTGGCGTCTGCCGGTCGCCCCGCCGGGTGCGCTCAAGACGGTCATCGGCGTCGACCCGTCCGACTCCGGCAGCGGTGATGCGTGCGGTCTGATCGCGGCGAGTTTGACCGCCGAAGGTGTCATCGCGCTCATCGCTGATGTCTACGAACCGCTGACCTCTGAGCAGTGGGCGCAGCGGGCAGTTGAGCTGGCCATCACGACCGGAGCCTCTGAAATCGCCATCGAGAGTTTCGCCGCCGGTACGACGTACCGGGCTGTCGTCACCGACACCATCAAGCGCATGCGGCCCGACCGTCCGATTCGCGTGTCGACCTGGCCACCGAAAACGTCTGGTCGCGGCAAGGGCGACGCCGAGGCCCGGTCGGCTGCGCTGCGCTAGGCCCTTGAGGTCGGCACCTGCAGGGTGGCCGCTCACCTGCCGTCGTTCGAGGCGCAGGCGGTGGCGTGGCAATCCGGCCAGCATCAGCCGGATTCGCTCGCGGCTGCTGTCGTTGCTCATGACGTGTTGGTCCAGTCGATCGGGGCGCAGTGGGGTCTGTCGTCGCCGCTGGACACCGCCCGCCGTGCGCGTGAGGGCACGATCACGTCGATTCCGGCGTGGATGCGTCGCAGCATCGGCGGGTAGCTGATGCCCGCCCTTGTCTGTGCCTAGGGGCATACTTCGCCCATGACCGACGACACCTGGACGAATCGAGACCTGCCCGTGCTGAAGGCTGTCGTGGAGCTGTTCGAGGAGACTGGTCGCGGTCCCCGCGTGAAGGCCGTTGCTGAGAGAGTCGGCTTCGATGAGGACACCGTGCAGCGGGCAGTGCGCGCCCTATATCGAGAGCCGTTCTTCGAAAAGGGCATGGACACATGGGGCGGCGGCCTCCTCGCGGTCGGCGCACCGACTAGTGCCGCTCTGCGGGTTGCCGGGCAGTGGCCGTCACCCGAGGTGCAGCTGGAACGACTGGTCGCCGCGTTAGAGGCCGTCGCCGCCGACGACTCGCGGCCCGAGGAGGAACGGAGCCGTGCCAAGCAAGCAGGGTTATGGCTTACGGGTGCGCTCCAACAGATCGCCATCGGCGCGCTCGGAGGTGCGGGCGGCAACTTGCTATCCGGTTAGCGAGCGGCGGTTCGTCTCGCGGGGTTGTGTCGGTGGTCCCGCGCATACTGGCGACTATGACGATTCCCGACAGGCTGGCCACCCTTGAGGCTGCGGTCAAGATTTGCGACGAGAACGACGGCGCAGCCAGCGCGAAGGCAATGGCCGCTCGATTCGGCGTTGACCTCGACGTGGCGGTCCGGAAGTTGCTGCCCTCCATCGCCGAGTTCTTCGAGACCAATTTGCCGGGTGACGACGGTCTCGCCGTTGTCCGGTGGCCGACCGCTGAGGCACGCCGCTTCGTCGGCCCACAACGGTCGTAGCGTGCCCGACGAACCGCTCTACGATCCCGACCGGATGGTTCCCGAGGATCTCGATTTCAGCGACCCCGACGTTGCACGCGCCTACCTCGACCACCCGGTGACTGAGCAACTGGCCGAGGACCACGGTCGAGCGTTTCGCGCATTGCCGGCCGCCCAGCAACAAGCCGAGCTGAGCGAATACATATCTGGCCTTGAGGAGAAGCGCACCGAGGTCGCTGCCGCCGTAGAACGCCTCGGCCCTGATGCCCCGGCCCTGCCGGTCCTCCGCCAAGTGCTCGACGCCCTCGACAAGAACCTAGAGGCAGCAACGTGGAGAATTCTCAAGCTCGATGAGGGGTAGCGGTCACGGCTCACGCCGTGATGGGCGAACCTGTCCGCCAGTTAGCTGAGCCCCGTTGTTGTCGGGGTGCGGAGGCATACTTCGAGCATGACGGAGCAAAAGACGCAAGAGGGCAGCTACGGCATTGACCTGCGATTTCACAAGATACTCGGGACTGTCGAGCAGGAGTTGCAGACCGCACTGGCGAAGGCCCGTCTGGAATCCGATCACGGCACCACGATCGGAGACGGAGCCGAGGAGGCAGTGCGCAACACGCTGCGCAACTACCTGCCCTCGGGCTATGGCGTCGGGAAGGGCATCGTCTACGACGCCTTCGGCGATGGCTCACGTCAGACCGACGTCGTGATCACGAACCCCGAGCATCCGCTCTCGTTCCCCGAGGGCAAGTCCGGAACCTATGTCGTGGACGGTGTTGCTGCAGCCGGTGAGGTCAAGTCTTGTCTCGACGTGACCACGCTCAGCGACAGCATCAAGAAGGGCACGGCCTTCAAGCAGCTGCGGATGACGCTCGACGAGTCCGACCGCGTGATGACTGCCAAGGAACAGGCCTACATGCAACAGATCGGCTTGGTTCCGCCGTACTTCGTGGTCGCGTTCGACAACAAGATCGCGATCGAGACGCTTGCTGAGCGCCTTCGCGAGGTGGACCTGATCTCGCCGCCGGAAGGTAAGTCGATGGGGGAGCAAGACTGGGCGGACACTCCGCAGCCTCCGCTCGATGCCATCTGTGTCCTCGGCAAGGGGGTCTGGCTATACCTCCGACCCGACAACCCAATGGGCTTCCAGATCGGCATCACGAAGCAGGACGGCTCAAAGACCGTCCGAAACGACTACTCGGGTTGGACCTATCTCGAAACCGACGCGCCGCTTGTGATCACGATGATCTGGCTACACGCCGCGATGCCGCGAATCTTCCGAGGGAAGTCGGTGTTCTCGCCGTACCTGGTCCCGCCGATCAGGCACGCCAAGTACATGAACGCTCAGGCCGAATCCGCCGGGACCAACAACCAGAGCCCGCCGGAGTCCATCTAACTCAGATCACCTCCCCGTCTGGAATGTCGAGCTCACCCGCTCCCGGTGAAACGAGGTTGCTCAGCGTTGGCTCCGGCAGCTTCGACGGCAGGAACGATTCATCGTCAGGGTGCAGGTAGAGGTATTCGCTAGCCGACCTGATCGTGCTCTCGTTGATGAACTTCTCCATCGCGGTCGTGCCTGATTCGGCCGAGTCCAGTTGACCCGCCCGCACCCGTTCGACCGGATACCGGAACTCGATCATCGGCGTGACGTCGCTCATCACAAGGCCGAGTTTCCGGGTCACGGGAAACGTGATTCCCCACGCCGTCGCGAAACCCACGCCCTGCCACGGCTTGTTATCTGCATCGGGCACTAGGCCGACTGGTTGGTCGCACGTGATCAACGAGCGGCGGTCAAATCGAACCAGCTTCCAGGGCCGAGAGACGATGTACGGCAACAACTCATCCGCGCCGTTGATGATCTGTTCGATGTGCGCGATCGGTGCAAGGGTAATCGGTGGTCCGCTGGGTTGTGTCGCTTGCTGCCAGAGGGTTTCGGTCTCATCGTCATCGACCTCGACGCCGTAACGCTTCTCGACCCACTGCTTGACGTTGTCACGTCCGGTGAATTGGACCTCTAGGCGCGTCATCTGCGCCGCGAGGTATTCGAGGGTGCGGCGGTGGTCCGGCCCGCGAAGGTACTGCACTGCCATATAGGCGGCCAACGTCAGGCGGTCCTCCTCGGAGAGCGGCCAGGTGCCCTCCTCGATCACGCGCAGGACCGATGCAGCGTTACCTTCCAACAGCGATAGCGCCTTCTCGAACGCGTCCGCGCCGTCGGGATGCCCGTCGATCGAATAGAAGCGATTCGTCGCGGCAGTGTTTCTCACGCGAGACGTGTACCGCTTCTCGCCGGGCAATCTCACGGTCGTGATCTGTGCTGAGTCGGCTGCAAACCCAGCGAGGTAGAACTGGGGCACCGTGTGATGGAGCTTCGCCTCGGCGGCCAATTCGTCACTCCCCCATCAGCGTTGCGGCGACGGTTGCGCCGAGGTTCCAGCACGCCTCAACGTCGGCTTTGGTCGGTTTGCCTGACACGATCACGGTCTCCGCTGCACGTTCCCAGCCCAATCCGGCGGTAATACCGTCGAGCGCACGTTCGGCTCCCTCGGTGCCTTCGTTGCCGTGAAGGTAGACGCCGAACGGTCGGCCACGCGTGGAGTCGAGCAGCTGGTAGTACGACTGGTCGAACGCCAGCTTCAGGGCACCGCTGATATAGCCCAGATTCGCTGGAGTGCCTAGCACGTAGCCGTCGGCCTGCAGCATCTCGAAGGGTGACACCGTGAGCGCCGGTCGGCGGACGACCTCCACGCCCTCGATGTCGGGATCGGTGGCCCCGGCCACGACCGCCTCGAACATCTCCTGGCAGTGCGGCGACGGCGTGTGGTGGATGATCAGCAGTTTGGCCGACAGGTGAATCTCCTCAGTTCGTGCTCGGCGGCTTGGTCTTCTTGGCGTCCAAGAACGCCTGCCACTCGGGGCTCTCCCACGCCTGCGCTGCGGTAATGCGTCCGGCGCAGTGGTCTACGAACCACCACTTGAAGTGATTGCCGATGACGTCATCGTGGCCTCTCCTGATCGCGACCCGTTCAGCCTCGTAGTAGTACGGGGCAACGGGATCGTTGGCGGCAGGCATTCGGCGGACCATGTTGGTCATGGTGGTCTTCTCCTCTGTTCGATCGACTACCAGAACCGCACGCTACCAGCGAAAACGCCAACTCTGCGATGAGAACAATCTCACCAGATTGCCACCAAAAACCGCCCTGTATTTTGACCTCCGAGGAACCTGAATAGGAATGGGGTCATCACGCCGCACCGACCGTACTAAGACGGTATTCGACTAATAAATGCTTGAGCGCCCCGCTCATGTAGCCCAGGTTCGCGGGGCTACCGAGCAGGTAGCCGTCGGCCGCCAGCATCTCGGCCGGCGACACGGTCAGCGCCGGTCGCCGCACGACCTCGACTCCCTCGATCTCGGGGTCGGTGGCTCCCGAGACGACGGCCTCGAACATCTCGTGGCAGTGCGGGGACGGCGTGTGGTGAACGATCAGCAGCGTCTTGTTCATTGGCTTACTCACTGGCGGCCCTGCAGTTCCAGCGCCGTCTTCATGGCTTCCCGCGCCCGGCGGCGGTCCCCCGCGTAGTCGTAGGCGCGGGCCAGCCGGTACCACCGCCGCCAGTCGTCGGGGTGGTCTTCGACCTCCGTGCGGACGGACGCGAACAGGGCGTCGGCGGCGTCGCGCTCGATGCGGCCTGACGCCCGCCGCGGCAGCGCGCTGGTGTCGAGCTCCATGCCGTCGGCCGCAATGAGATTGGCGAGCTTCTGGTGGGCGAACCCGAACCGCAGGGTCGCCACCATCGCCCACAGCCCGATCACGGGCATGATCAGCACCGCCAGCCCCAGCGCCACGGCGGCGGGCCGGCCCGAGACGATCATCGCAACGGCCATCCGCCCCAGCAGCACGAAATACGCCAGCATCGCGACGCACAGGAACCCGATCAGCAACTGGGTGCGCAGAGCGGCGTTCATCGCGGGCTCACTGCAGGTCGAGCAGCGGCTCGAGCCCCACGGTGAGGCCGGGGTGTTCCTTGACGCGCCGGACGGCCAACAGCACGCCCGGTACGAACGAGGTGCGGTCAAGGCTGTCGTGGCGAATGGTGAGCGTCTCCCCCTCGGTGCCGAACAGGATCTCCTGGTGGGCGACCAGCCCCGCCAGCCGCACCGAGTGCACCGGGATGCCGTCGACATCGGCACCTCGGGCCCCGGGCAGGCCGGTGCTGGTGGCGTCGGGGTTGGGCGGCAACCCTTTTCGCGCTTCTGCGATCAGCTTCGCGGTACGGGCGGCGGTGCCCGACGGGGCATCGGCCTTGTGCGGGTGGTGCAGCTCGATCACCTCCACCGAATCGAAGAACCGCGCCGCCTGCTTGGCGAAATGCATCGACAGCACCGCGCCGATCGCGAAGTTGGGGGCGATGAGCACACTCGTGTTGGGCTTGTCGGCCAACCATCTCTGCACTTGGTCGAGGCGCTCTTGCGTGAAGCCGGTGGTGCCGACGACCGCGTGAATCCCGTTGGCGATCAGGAAGTCTAGATTGCCCATCACCACGTCGGGGTGGGTGAAGTCGATGACAACCTCGGTGTCGGCGTCGGTGAACAGGCTCAGCGGATCACCGGCGTCGACCTCCGCGGACAGGGTCAAATCCTCGGCGTCCCGCACTCCCGCAACCATCGCCGAACCGACCTTGCCCTTTGCTCCCAAGACGCCTACTCGCATGAGATTCACCCTAGACCGGGCCGATCCATCCACAGTCGGGTGTTTATCCACAGCCGCCGCTTTCCCCGCTCCCCATCGGCCGGGGTTTCCCATAATGTTTCGAACATGGGTTCGATAGAGGTGCCGCCGGAGGTGGTCGCGGCGTTGGACGCGCTGGATGCGGCCGGCGCGTCGGTGCGCGCACTCGACCCGGGCGCGCTTAGCCCCGCCGTCCGGTTGCGGGTGCTGGAGCGGATGGAGACCGCACGGCGCCAGCAGGTTGCCACGAGTCACGACCTGATCGCGGGCCTGGCGCAGGAGGATCCGGGCGACCTGGGCGGGCCGGTCCACAAGGTCATCGGTGACTGGCTGCGTATCAGCTACAGCGAGGCTTGCCGGCGGCTTCGAGACGCGAGGCAGCTCTCGCCGCGCCTGACCCTCACCGGCCAGGAGCTGCCACCGGAGCTGGCCGCCACCGCCGGGGCCTGGCGGGCCGGCGCGCTCGACGCGCAGCACCTACGCGTGATTCAGACCTTCGTCCGCGACCTGCCCGCCGCCGTGCCCGCGGCGACGGTCGAAGCCGCCGAACAATTCCTGGCCCGGCAGGCGGTGCAGTTGCGGCCCGACCAGCTGGAAAAGGTCGCGCACCGGTGTGCGCTGCGGATCAATCCCGACGGGAAGTTCTCCGACATCGACCGCGCCAGGCAGCGCGGCTTCACGTGGTCCGGGCAGCGGCACGACGGGATGAGCATCGGCAAGCTGGTCGCCTCCCCGGAGTTGCGAGCCAACCTCGACGCGTGGCTCGCGCGGTTCGCCGCGCCCGGGATGTGGAACCCGGACGACGAAAAGCCCTGCGTCAATGGCGGACCCAGCGATGAATCCGCTTGCGGCGACTCGCGCACTCACGCGCAACGCCAGCACGACGCGATCAACGCCCTGGTCCGCGGTCAGCTGGGCAACCCGCAGCTGGGTGCGCACAACGGTTTACCCGTCACGGTCATCGTCTCCACCACGCTGCAGGAGCTGACGGCGGGCACCGGGCGCGCGGTGACGGGCGGCGGAACGGTGGTGCCGATGCGCGACGTGATCCGGATGGCACGCCATGCCTACCACTATCTCGCCGTGTTCGACGAACACTCGGGTCGCCCGCTGTACCTCGGCCGGTCGCGGCGCATCGCCACGCCGGATCAGCGCATCGTCCTGTACGCCAAGGACCGCGGCTGCACGCATCCGGGCTGCGACGCGCCGGGCTATTGGTGCGAGGCGCACCATCTCGACGAGTGGGCCGCCGGCGGACGGACCGACGCCGACAGGCTCACCTTCGCCTGCGCACCGCATCACAAGTTGATCGAAAAGGGTTGGCGAACAAGGACACTGCCCGATGGTCGGACCGAGTGGCTACCGCCGCCGGACCAAGATCGCGGGCAGCGCACGAACGACTATCACCACCCCGAACGCTTCGAGGACCCTTGATCCTGGCCTGCTTACCCCTTGAACCGCCCCGCGAACCCGCGCAGCGGCAGGTCGGCGCTGGTGATGAGCCCCGGCGCCGCCGCCACCACCGATTTGATGGCGGCCAGCGCGGGCATGCCGGTGACGGTCATGCCGATCGATGCGAAGTTGTCGGGGTTGGACAGGTCCACGCCGGGCTTGGGGAAGATCATGTGCTTGTTGTAGATGCACGGGTCGCCCTTGATCTGAGTGATGTAGCAGCCCTTGATATTCCAGCTCGGGTCGGTGTGCGGCGTCATCTGCCACTCCAGGTGCGTTTCGACCCGGGGCACCCCATCCACCATGCCCTGGTACTTGATGTAGTTGCCGCCCAGGGAGCCCTTGGGCAGCGTGTACCAGCCCAGGTCCACATCCTTGGTGCAGGCGCCCAGCTCGTAGCTGAACTTGACCTCGTCCAGCGGCAGGTCGAAGCAGTCGGCCATCATCAACACGCTGTCGGCGAAGACGCGGGTGTATTTCTCCAGCTTCGAGGGGATTTCCGGATCGTCGACCGGCTGGCCGTAGCCCACCTCGATCCAGGTGTCCTTGGAATGGTGGCAAGACACGTCGACGGACTCGATCGTGGTGACGTTCTCGATCTCGGCGACGTCGGCCGAGCACACCACGCCGAGGATCTGGTTGAGGCCCGGGTTCATTCCCGTCCCGTAGAACGTCGCCCCGCCCGTTTCGCAGGCCTCGGCCAACAGTTGGCTCACCGGCTTGCCCGACGGGTGCGGGTGGTTCTTATCGCGGTGCCAGCCGGTGATCCAGTCCGCGGTGGTGACGATGTCGATACCCGCCTCGAGCACCTTGACGTACAGGTCCTCGTCGGGGAACACCCCGTGGAACGTGAGCACGTCGGGCTTGGCGGCGATGATCTCGTCGACGGAACCGGTGAACTTCACCCCATTGGGCGCCGCACCGGCGAACTCGCCCGTGTCCTTGCCGACCTTCTCCTGCGAATAGCAGTGCACGCCAACGAGTTCTAGGTCCGGAGAGGTGTCGATCCGCTTGATCATCTCCGATCCGACGTTTCCGCTCCCGACCTGGAAGACGCGAATCGGTGAGCTACTCATTGCGTGGAGCCTTCCTGTAATGCGAATACCTCGGGATAGAACTGCTTGGCCCATTTGCGGATTGCGGTGAAGCCTGCGTACTCGTCGGTGGCCAGCGCCGGCGGGTCGGAATAGCGCTGGTGCTGCCAGATCTCGATGTCCTGCTCGAACTGCCGGATCACCTCGCGGCCGAACTCGGCCGCCTTGCGCTCGGCGCGGTCCGGCTCTTTGCCCGGCGTGCGGCCGATGTAGACCATGAACCGGACATCGGAGGTGTACTCGTCGACCGGGGTGACCGCGGAGATGGTGCGGTTGTCGATCATTCCCCAGCTCTTGGTCACCGCGAGGCCCAGGCCGCCGTTGATGGCCTCGACGCCGCTGTTGACCTCCTCGATCGTCTGCCCGTCGTCACCCTCGAACGTGATGGTGAAGTCGACGAAGGACACCGGCTCGGCGAAGTCGTGTCGGGTGAACACCGGCACGATGGGCGTGTTGTGCACGAACTTGAAATGCGCGAAGTCGACGCCGTTTTCCAGTACGTACTGCGGGTGCAGCTCGAGGGCCGGCCGGTACAGCCGCTGCTGCGGGTAGTAGTCGGCGGCGCTGCTGTCGTCACGAAACGCACCGAACACGTCGGGGGCTTCGAAGTACGGTTCGCGGCGCTCGACGTCGTGCCAGATGTAGACCGACGAGTTGCGTTCCAGCACGGGGTAAGTCCGGATGCGCCGCCCGCGGTTGGGCCGATCCTGGTAGGGGATGCAGACGTTGCGGCCCTCCTGGCTCCACTGCCACCCGTGGAACGGGCACTGCAGCATTTCGCCGACGACCTTGCCGCCGTACCCCAGATGCGCGCCGAGGTGTTCGCAGTAGGCGTTCATGACGGTGAGCTGCCCGGATTCGGCCCGCCAGGCGACCATTTCCTGGCCGAAGTACTTCATCCTGTGCACGTCGCCGACACCGATCTCGTCGGACCAGGCGACCTGGAACCAGCCGGTTGGTTTCATCGACAACGGCGGCTTAGCCATGCGGGATCCCTCCTTGGAACGAATGATAGGACGGGCCGCCAATAAATCAAAGTGCCCTCTATGAAACTTTGTCTGCCCTGCGCGATAGGCTCGGCAAATGACTCGGCACGTGAGCGGGGCCGGAACCGCGAACCGGCGCCCCAACCGCCGCGGCAACGCCACGCGCGAGAGCATGCTCGAGGCCGCGCTGACGTCGTTGGCCTCCGGTGACCCGGGTTCGGTGTCGGCCAATCGGATCGCCAAGGAGATCGGCGCCACCTGGGGGGCCGTGCAATACCAGTTCGGCGACACGGATGGGTTCTGGGCGGCGGTCCTGCACCGCACCGCCGAGCGGCGCGCCTCGACGTTCTCGACGCTGTCGATGCCGATGGCACCCGACGCGCCCCTGCGCGAGCGGGTCGGCGCCATCATCGACACGCTCTACAACGGACTGGCGTCCGCGGACTCGCGCGCCATCGAGAACCTGCGGGCGGCCCTCCCCCGCGACCCCGGCGAACTCGAGCGCCTGTTCCCGCGCACCGCCGCCGAGCTGTTCTCCTGGGGCAAGAGCTGGCTGGAAACCTGCCAGAACGCGTTCGCGGGCCTGGACGTCGACCCGGACCGGGTACGCGAGGTGGCCGCTCTGATCCCCGGCGCGATGCGCGGGCTGGTCTCCGAGCGCCAGCTCGGCTCGTACGCCGACCTGGACATGGCGCGGCGCGGCCTGACCAATGCGCTGGCGGCCTATCTGGAGCAGTCCAGGCCGTGACCACCGGCGGCGTCGCGATCCGCCGAGCCGGACCGAGTGATTTCGCCGCGGTCGCCGAGATGCACTATCCGGCCTGGCGGCGATCCTGGACCGGCGCACTGCCCGACTCCACGCTCGACGTGCTCGGATCGCCGCGGCGCTGGGCCATCCTCGCCTATCCGCGTATCCTGCAACGCCGGCACTGGAGCATGTGGGTCGCCGAATCCGGCTCGGCGACAATCGGTATGACCCTCTTCGGCCCCGATCCCGCGAACCCCGAACAGATCGAGCTCGACTCGCTCTACATCGCGGTGGAATCGCAAGGGCGCGGCGTCGGCGCGCGACTGCTCGCCACGGCGCTGCGGGAAAGCCCCTCGGGAGACGTCGTGTTGTGGTGCGCCGAGCGCAACACGCGGGCGCGAAAGTTCTACGAGAGCAAAGGCTTTCACCCCGACGGACGAACCCTGGATTGGGAGCCGCTGCCCGGAGTCAAGGTCGCCCACCTAGGCTATCGGCTCAGCCGGCGGTGACGTGCCGGCGCAGGTCGTACTCGCCGAGATCGGTGCTAGCCAGCATGGCGCGATGTTCGCCCGGCGTGAAGGGCCACACCTCGGGCACCCCGTCCTTGTTCAGGTACCAGCTGTCGCAGCCGGTGGTCCACACCGTGTCCGGCATCGCGGCGCGCAGCTTGGCGTTGTAGCCCTCGGTCGCCGACCATGTCGGCTCCACCGTGTCGAATTCGCCACGACGCCAGCGCTGAATCCACCGCAGTATGTGAACGGCCTGCGATTCGGCGACGATCGTCAGCGCGAGGTTCCCGACCGGGCTGTGCGGCCCCAGCATCATGAAGAAGTTGGGGAAGCCCGGCAGCGCCACGGTCCGGTAGGCCCACGGGCCGTCGCGCCATACGTCGTCGGCGGCGATGCCGTCGCGGCCGATCACTTGCATCGGCCGGAAGAACGCGTGGGTATCGAATCCGGTGGCGAGCACGATGAGGTCCGCCTCGTGCAAGACGCCGTCGTCGGTCACGATGCCGCGCCGTTCCACCCGGTCGATGCCGGCGGTGACCAGTTCGACGTCGTCGCGCTGCATGGCATGGTAGAAGCCGCTGGACATCACCAGCCGTTTGCACATCGGCGTGTAGTGCGGGGTCAGGGCCCGCCGCAGCTCGGGGTCGCGGACCTCGCGCAGGCTGGCGCGGCACAAGGCGCCCATGATCTTTCGGCGCAGGCCCGGCTTGGTGAGCCCCGCGGCGAAGGTGTCATAGCCGAAGCTGTAGAACCGGTAGGCCACCTGGTCGAGCCAACCGAACCGGTTATGGGTGATGTTGGTGAGCCGGCTGTAACGGGGATTGGGCAGGCGAAGCACCCACTGCGCGGTGCGCTGGAAGAGCATGACGCGGCCGGCGACACCGGCCAGGCCGCAGACCAGCTGCACTCCGGTCGAACCGTTGCCCACGATCGCGATCCGGCGACCGCGGACGCCCACGGAATGATCCCATCGCGCCGAGTGGAAGGCGTGCCCGCCGAAGTCGTCCAGGCCGGGGATCGCCGGCAGGCGCGGGTGATGGAGTACGCCGGTGGCGCAGATCAGGAAGTCGGCGGTCGACTCCGCGCCTGCGGTCGTGCGCAGCCGCCAGCGGCCGTCTTCGAAGCGCGCGTGGGAGATCTCGGTGGCGAATCGGATGCGATCGCGCAGCCCGAAGCGGTCGGCGACGTCGCGGAAGTAGGCCTGGATCTCGCCGCCGGGCGAGAACAGGTGCGACCAGTTGGGGTTGTGCGCGAACGTGTACTGGTACACCCGCGATGGGATGTCACAAACCAGGCCGGGATAGGTGTTTTCACGCCAGGTGCCGCCGACCTCTTCGGCCTTCTCGTAGATCGCGACATCGGTTACGCCGCTGCGCACCAACGCGATTGCGACGCACAGCCCCGACATCCCCGCTCCGACGACGGCTACGGCGGGTTCGCGTCGCATGGTCACCGGCTACTCGGACTCGGCGCGTTGCTTGAGACGCTGCAAGGTGAGCCGGCAGGGGTCGGTCATGCGCCGATCATAGCCACGGCGCGGGCCGCCCCACCTCGATTGCGGCCCATCCGAACTTTCTCCACACTTGAGGGGCGAACCTCCCAAAGCAAGGGGCAACCATGCGAGTCGGCGTACCGACCGAGACCAAGGCCAACGAATTCCGGGTGGCGATCACGCCCGCCGGCGTCGCCGAACTGACCCGACGCGGCCACGACGTGTTCGTGCAGGCGGGCGCCGGGGAGGGATCGTCCATCCCCGACGAGGAATTCAAGTCGGCGGGCGCGCAATTGGCCGGCTCGGCCGACCAGGTGTGGGCCGAAGCCGACCTGCTGCTCAAGGTGAAGGAACCTATCGCGTCCGAATACGGCCTGCTGCGCCCCCGCCAGGTGTTGTTCACCTACCTGCACCTGGCCGCCTCCCGCGCCTGCACCGAGGCGCTATTGTCCTCCCGCACAACGTCAATCGCCTATGAGACCGTGCAGACCGCCGATGGCGCGCTCCCGTTGTTGGCTCCGATGAGCGAGGTCGCCGGCCGGCTCTCGGCGCAGGCCGGCGCCTACCATCTGATGCGCTCACACGGCGGCCGCGGGGTGCTGATGGGCGGGGTCCCGGGCGTCAAACCCGCCGACGTGGTGGTGATCGGCGCCGGTACGGCCGGCTACAACGCCGCCCGGGTCGCCAACGGCATGGGCGCCAGCGTCACGGTGCTCGACGTCAACATCGGCAAGCTTCGGCTCCTGGACGCGGAATTCGGTGGACAGGTTCGCACGCGTGACGGTGCCCTCCAGCTCGTAGGCCGACGAGTAGA
>NZ_LZJI01000094.1 GCF_001667775.1 Mycobacterium sp. E1747 | reverse complement strand
CGCTGGTTCGCCGAACTGACCACCAAGAAGCTACGCCGCGGCACCCACACTTCGGTACGCCAACTCAACACCGACATCCGCGCCTGGATCCAAACCTGGAACGACAACCCCCGCCCCTACATCTGGACCAAAACCGCCGACCAAATCCTCGAATCCGTAGCCAACTACTGCAAACGAATTAACGACTCACGACACTAGATGCCCGCGCCCGGGTTCAGGATGCCGTGGGGGTCCAGGGCCTGCTTGATGCGCCGGTTGAGATCCATCACCTCCGGCCCGAGATAGCCCGCCAGCCACGGGCGCTTCAACCGGCCGACGCCGTGCTCGCCGGTGATCGTGCCGCCGAGCCCGACGGCGAGGTCCATGATCTCGCCGAAGGCGAGATGGGCCCGCTCGGTCATCGCCGCATCCGCGGGGTCGTACACGATCAACGGGTGGGTGTTGCCGTCACCGGCGTGGGCGATCACCGAGATGGTCAGGTCACGGTCGGCCGCGACTCCCGCGATGCCGGTAACCAACCGGCCCAACGCCGGCAGGGGCACCCCGACATCCTCGAGCAGCAGCGACCCTGTCGCCTCCACCGCCGGAATGCAGAACCGGCGGGCGACGACGAACGCCTCGCCCTCGTCGGGATCATCGGTCGAAAAGAGTTCCGTCGCACCGCTTTCCGCGAAAACCGCGGCCATCACCGAAGCGTCCTCGCTGCCCGCGCGCCCCCGTTCATCGGAACCGGCCACCAGCATGGCGGCCGCGCCCCGATCCAGGTCCATGCGCAGGGTGTCCTCGACGGCGTTGATCGCCACCGAATCCATGAACTCCAGCATCGAGGGGCGCAACCGCGCGGTGACACCGAGAACCGCCTCGACGGCCGCCTCGACCGTCGCGAAAGACGCCACCACGATGCTGGACGCGTTCTGCTTGGGCACCAGCCGCAACGTGACCTCGGTGACGACGCCCAGGGTGCCCTCGCTGCCGACGAAGAGCTTCGTCAGCGAAAGCCCCGCCACGTCCTTGAGTCGTGGGCCACCGAGCCGGACCGCCGTACCGTCGGCCAGCACCACCTGCATGCCCAGCACATAGTCGGTGGTGACGCCGTATTTGACGCAACACAGCCCACCGGCGTTGGTGGCGATGTTGCCGCCGATGCTGCAGATCTCGAACGACGACGGGTCAGGCGGGTACCACAGGCCGTGCTCGGCGGCCGCCTTCTTGACCTCGGCGTTGAACAAACCGGGCTGACAGACCGCAGTGCGGGTCACCGGGTCGACGGTGATGTCGCGCATCTTCTCCGTCGACAGCACGATGCCGTTGTCAAGCGCCGTCGCCCCGCCGGAGAGGCCGCTGCCGGCCCCGCGGGTCACCACCGGGACTCCGTGCGCACAAGCCCAGCGCAACACCGTCTGCACGTCTTCGGTGCGACGCGGGCGAACCACGGCCAACGGCTTGCCGGCCGACGGGTCGAAGGCGCGGTCCTGGCGGTAGCCCTCGGTGACGGTCGGGTCGGTGACGACCATGCCGTCGGGCAGGCCGGCAATCAGCTCGGCCAGGACGTCAGCGCTCACGAACCGATCCTACGGGCCCCTCTGCGCTGTACAGTTGAGCGATTCTGGCGAAAGGCGGGTCAGAAGTGTTCGGACGCAGAGATCTGAGCAAAGTCGGCATCCGCGCGTTCGCGGACGTCCTCGCCGCCGAGCAGTCGGCGATTGCGGTCACCATCGGCAACCCGAATCTGGTCGGCAATACCGAGGTTCGGTGGAAGCTGCACCTGCGCATCATGCCCGACGCCGAACCGCCATTCGAGGTCAATGTCACTGCGTTGTTACCTCAGCTGAGCCCGCCGCGTCCGGGCACGCGGCTGCCGGTGCTCTATGACCCGAAGGACCACAGCCGCGTTCAAGTCGACCACCGGCCGGCCGCCACCGCCGATGCCGCCATCGACGCCGTGACCGCGGCGCGCCCCGACCTGTCGGGCGCCCAGGTGATGGGCATGCCGATGACCGACGTCATCCGGCGGGCCATCGCCGACCCCACCGCCTTTCGGGAAGAGATGATGCGACGCGGGGCCGAGATGCAGCAGCAGGCGTTCGGCGCGGCGATGCCGGCGCCGCAAGCCCAGCAAGACCCGATCGATCGGCTCGAGCGGCTGGCCGCGCTGAAGGACCGCGGCCTGCTCACCGACGACGAGTTCGAGCAGCAGAAACGCCGAATCCTGGGCGAGTGACTCACGGCGGCGACTGCCGGCTGGTCCCGAACGCCGGCGCGCGATCCAGTTCCCGCAATGACGGCAATGCGCTGGCAACCAGCCCGAAGAGCAGCATCGGCACCGCCAACGCCAGGAAGGTGACCTGCGTCCGGCGGCATCCGTGAAAGGGCCGGTACGAGCAGGCCCACCGGCCTGGCTGATCCGCGGCCCAACCACCGAATATTCGGGGCGTTCGGCCGTCGCGCGCCGGCTGGCTGCAGGATGTTCATGTGCTCGTCCACCCTCGTACCGGCCAGGCGTTCGATTCTCCAGTGGTCCCCGGCACCGGTTGGCCGGGCGATCCGGCGACCCCGCTAACCCCAATGGCCGCCGACGCCACACAGGTCGCCGCTTTGGCCCCTCGGGCCGTGTCGATCCCCGAACTCGACGCCTTGATCAGTGTCTGCCGCGCGTGCCCGCGGCTGGTCGACTGGCGCGAGGACGTCGCCGCGCTGAAGCGCAGAGCCTTCGCCGACCAGCCCTATTGGGGCAGGCCGGTGCCGGGCTGGGGCTCGGAACACCCGCGGCTGCTAATCGTCGGGTTGGCGCCCGCCGCGCACGGGGCCAACCGGACCGGACGCATGTTCACCGGGGACCGGTCCGGCGATCAGCTGTACGCCGCGCTGCACCGGGCCGGGCTGGCGAACCAGCCAACCAGCGTCGATGCCGCGGATGGGTTGCGGGCCAACCAGGTTCGGATCACCGCGCCGGTGCGGTGTGCTCCTCCGGCCAATGCCCCGACGCCGGCGGAACGGGACACCTGCTGGCCCTGGCTGGAAGCCGAGTGGCGGCTGGTGTCCGAGCACGTGCGCGTGATCGTGGCCCTGGGCGGGTTCGCGTGGCAAATCGCGTTGCGGTTGCCGGGCGCGTCCGAGATGCGCAAGCCGCGGTTCGGCCACGGGGTCGTGGCGCAATTCGCGCCCGGTGTGCGGGTAATCGGCTGTTACCACCCGAGCCAGCAAAACATGTTTACCGGTAGGTTGACACCAGCAATGCTCGACGACGTTTTCCGGGACGCGAAAAGGCTGGCAGGGATCAAGTGACTGACGTTCTGATTTCCGGCGCCAGTGTGGCCGGTGCAACGGCGGCTTATTGGCTTGGACGGCACGGGTATTCGGTCACCGTGGTGGAGCGCCACCCCGGGCCGCGCCCGGGCGGCCAGGCGATCGACGTTCGCGGGCCGGCGCTGGGAGTGCTGGAACGAATGGGGTTGCTGGCCGCGGCCCAGAAGCGCAAGACCCAAATTCGCGGCGCTTCCGTCGTCGACCGCGACGGTAACGAGCTGTCTCGCGACACCGAGGCGACGCCCACCGGCGGGCCAATCGACAGCCCCGACATCGAGCTGCTGCGCGACGACCTGGTCGAATTGCTTTACGGCGCAAGCCAATGGACGTCCGAGTACATTTTCGACGACACCATCGCCGGCATTGACGACGACGGCGCGGCCGTTAACGTGACCTTCGAACGCGCCCCCGCGCGCCGCTTCGACCTGGTCATTGGGGCGGACGGGTTGCACTCCAACGTGCGCCGATTGGCGTTCGGCCCCGAGGAGCAGTTCATCGAGCGGCTGGGCACCTACGCGGCGATCTTCACCGTCCCCAACTTCCTGGACCTCGACTACTGGCAGACCTGGCACTACGGGGACTCCACCATGGTGGGGGTGTACAGCGCCCGCAACAACACCGAGGCCCGGGCCATGCTCGGCTTCATGGACGCCGACCTGCGGATCGACTACCGCGACGCCGAGGCGCAATTCGCCGAGCTCGAACGGCGGATGGCCGACGACGGCTGGGTGCGTCCCCAATTGCTCGAATACATGCGCAGCGCGCCGGACTTCTACTTCGACGAGATGTCGCAGATCAAGATGGACCGCTGGTCGAAGGGCAGGATCGCGCTGGTCGGCGACGCCGCGTACTGCTGCTCGCCGCTGTCGGGTCAGGGCACCAGCGTCGCCCTGCTGGGCGCCTACATCCTGGCCGGCGAGCTCGCCGCCGCGGGCGACGACTACGAACTCGGCTTTGCCAACTACCACAAAGAGTTCAACGATTACGTCAAGCGCAACCAATGGCTGGTCGTCGACAACATTCCGGGTGGGGCACCCATCCCGCAGGAGGTCTTCGACCGCATCGTCAGCTCGATCACCCTCAAGGACGACTGAGCGTCCCTTCGGCCGAGCAGACGCAAAATCATCCGACACGCCGGGCGGGCGCGCGATTTTGTGTCTGCTCGCGACAAGGCCGGGAACGTTCGCGGGCCGAGAGGCGTTGACAGCGACGTGCGTCTTTCTGTCCTTGACCTCGTGCCGGTGCGCACCGACCAGACGACCGCCGATGCGCTGGCGGCGACAGTGCAGCTGGCCCAGGCCGCGGATCGGCTTGGTTTCACGCGTTACTGGGTCGCCGAGCACCACAACATGCCGTCGGTCGGCGCCACCAGCCCACCGGTCCTGATCGCCTATCTGGCTGCGCAAACCACGCAACTGCGACTCGGGTCCGGAGGTGTGATGCTGCCCAATCACGCGCCGCTGGCGGTGGCCGAGCAGTTCGCGCTGCTGGAAGCCGCCGCCCCCGGCCGCATCGACCTCGGCATCGGCCGAGCGCCCGGCTCCGACCCAGTGACCTCCTACGCGCTGCGCGGCAGCCGCGGCGACGAAGACATCGAGAATTTCCCCGAATACCTCGACGACGTGGCGGCGCTGATGAGCGCACGCGGCGTCGTCGTGCCGCTGCGCTCGGGGGATTACCGGCTCAAGGCCACCCCGGCCGCCGCCGGCCAACCGCGCCTGTGGTTGTTGGGATCGTCGATGTACTCGGCGCACCTGGCCGCCGCCAAGGGACTGCCGTACGTGTTCGCGCACCACTTCTCCGGCCAAGGGACCGAAGAGGCGCTGAAGGTCTACCGGTCCCGGTTCAAGCCGAGCGCCGTGGCCGCCGAGCCGGTGACGTTCCTGACGGTGAACGCCGCCGTGGCCGAAACCCGCGACGAGGCAACGGCATTGATGCTGCCCAACCTGCAGATGATGGCGAAGCTGCGCACCGGCCAGCCCCTCGACCCGCTGCCGCTGGTCGAAGAGGCCGAAAGCGCCGAGCTGACGCCGCAGCAGCAGCACATCGTCGACAGTGGGCTGCGGCAAGCGGTCCTCGGAACGCCCGCGGAGGCCGCCGAACAACTGCGGGCGCTGGCGCAACGGTTCGACGTCGACGAGGTGATGGTCAACCCCGTCGCCTCGGCGCACCGCGGCACCGACCCGGCCACCGCGCCGGCCCGGGTCGCGACGCTGGAATTGCTGGCCAAAGAGTTGTTCTGACTCCTCAGTCGGTCACGGTCGATCGCTCGGAGTCGACCGGTCCCGCGAGCGCGCTCCTATCGATGATCCAGCGCCGCAGTTCGTCCGGCGGCAACGGCGGGCTGTGCACGAAACCCTGGGTGATGGTGCAGCCGCACGCGCGCAGCGCGCTCAGGGTCAGCTCGTCCTCGACCCCCTCGGCCACGAGGTCGGCGCCCAGGTTCTGCGCCAGGTCCACGGTGGACTGCACGATCGCCACCGAGCGGGGATCCTGGGCCAGCCGCGCCACGAACCGCCGGTCGAGTTTCAACTCGTTGACCGACACGTCCTGCAAGCGGGCCAGCGACGACCACCCGGTGCCGTAGTCGTCCAGCGAGATGCGAACCCCCAGCAGCTGCAGGGCGGCGACGGTATCGCGGGACCGCTCCGAATCGACCAGTGCGCTCTCGGTGATCTCGACGATGAGCGCGTCGGGGGGCAAGCCGTGGTCCCGCAGCAGCCGCTCGATGGAGACCGCCAGGTCGAGGTCGAGCAGGTTCGCCGTCGCCAGGTTAACCGCGACGGTCAGCGCGATGCCCTGCTCGCGCCACGACCGAATCTGCTCGAGCGTCATGTTGATCGCGCGATGGGCCACCGCGCGCATCAAACCGGCGCGCTCCGCGGCGGGCAGGAACACCTCCGGCAGCAGCAGCCCACGGGTCGGATGCTGCCAACGCAGCAACGCCTCCACGCTGTGGACGCTCCCGTCGGTCGCGTTGACCTTGGGCTGATAGTGCAGTATCAACTGGTCGTCGTCGTCCAGCGCGGCGCGCAGCTCCCCTACCAGGTTGGGATCGTGGTCGCGATCGACCTCGAAGGCCGACTCGTACACCGCGATCCTGCTGGCGGCCGACTTGGCGTGCGGGATCGCCGCCTCGGCGCGATTCAACAGCTCCTGCGGATGGTCGCAGTGGTCGGGGTAGAGGGCGATGGCGATGCAGGCATCGATCTCCACGCTGATCGCGTCGAGTTCGAACGGGATGCCCATGCCTTCGAGCAGCCGGCCCGCCTGGGCGCGGGCGGCGACCAGGTCCGATCCGTCGCCGAGCAGGATGGCGAATTCGTCGTCACTCACCCGCGCCAGCAGATCGTCGCGACGCACGTTGCGCGCGAGCCGGTTTGCGGTGCGCCACAACAGCTCATCGCCGAAGTGCCGGCCGACCGAGTGGTTGATCTCCCGCAACTTGTGCAGATGCAGCAACAGCAGCGCACGCCGCGACGATGCCTGGCCCGACGACGCCGAAGCCGACAGCGCCGTCAGCGACGTCGCCATCGACCGCCGATTGGGCAGCGTGGTCAATTCGTCGGTCATGGCTTGCTTGTGACTCTCCGCCAGCATGCTGACATCCCGAAAGCTCACCGAGAAGCGCGCGGCGACCGCGACGAGGCTTAGCGCAGCGAGGGTCGAAGCGAGCCGCGAATTATGCCCCAGGATGGCGACGCCGAGCGCCACGACGGTGCACGTCACCGGCACCGCGTAGGAACCGAGTCCGCGCCGTGCCGCCGGTATCGCCGACGACGAACGGGCCCAGCTGGCCATCGCCACCAAGAGCGACGACGCCGGCCAGAGTGCGTCCAGCGCGGTGCCCGCCCGGTAGGAACCCGCCGAGGTTTCGAAGAGGTACGCGGTGTCGGCGACCGCGAAGCCCACCAGTCCTGCGACAAGCAATCCCCAGCGAAACTCGCTGCGCCAGCCCAGGACCGGCAGCATCCCCACGGCCAGGGCCAGCAGCACGAGATCGCCCCACGGGTAGACCAGACCCACCAGCACGGTCGCCGGCGTCCGGGCCGCGGCGGCGTGCATGGGTCCGGCCCGCAACGCGGCGGCCAGCGCGGCAATGGCCAACGCGCACACCAGGGAATCGAGGCGGATCGGCATCGGCACCCGCTTCAGGTGCGATCGCATCAGCAGCAGGATCCCGGCATAGACGAACGGATAGAACGCCAGGTATGCGGGGTCGGCGACCGACGGTGAATGCGCGTTAGGCACCCAACACGCATAGACGACGTCACCGAGCGCCGAGAGCGCCATGCCGGCCGCGACCATCGACCACGCAACCCGGTCGGCCCTGAGGCGGTATGCGCGAATGGCGATCAAGCCGGCCGCCACCAGGTTCAACGCCGGATATAAGGATTTGACGAAGAAGACGCTGTGGCCGGCATCCGGAAAGAGGGCGCTGGCCGCGGTGAAGGACAGCACGCCAATCATCAAGGAGGCCAACGCAATCCGGATCGCCGTTGGTGGCCATCGAACCCCGTCGAGGGCATCCTGCGGTTGTGCCGATTTCGGTGTGGTGAGGTCGGCGGCTCGCCTGAGCTTCGGGCCGGTGCTCGCCTCCACGACGGTGTCCGCCGCCGGGTCCCGCCCGGTCGGCTGGTCGACCGAAAACGAGTACGAGAGCGGCAAATCGGGCACGAAGCTGCGAACGCATTGGCCGCCTTCGCGTTTGGCTGTATACATGGCGAGGTCGGCGTGGCGCAGGAGCTGCTCTACGCTGCATTCCGACGCGGCCGTGGCCACCGTGAAGCCGACGCTCGGTCGGACCGGTATGGGAACGCCGTCCACCAGGATCGGGGTATAAAACGCCTCGAGAACACGATGCGCCGCCTCCCGCAGGTCCTCGACGGAACCCTCGCGTAGCACCGCGAATTCGTCACCACCGAGACGAGCGATGACGCACTGGTCGCCCAAGGTGGCGGTGAGCCGCGCGGCCACCCGAACCAGCAGTTCGTCACCGGCGGGATGACCGAGCGCGTCGTTCACCGATTTGAAATTGTCGAGGTCCAAAAACAGCATCCCGATGGGCGCGGCGTCGCGTTCCCGACGGGCGACGGCCTCTTCGAGCCGCTGCAGGAAGTAGGCCCGATTGGCCAGGCCGGTCAGGCTGTCGCGGAAAGCTTCCCGCGCGACCTCCGACAACAGGCTCTGGTTCTCCATCAGAACCACGAACTGCCGGAAGAGCACCGCGGCCACCAGGATTCCCAGCGCGAACAACAGCGGCCCGTGCGCCATCAGCCCCACCGCGTGCGCCAGTCCGACCGCGCAGGCCACCACCAGTGGCAGATATGGCAACCACAGGCGGGTACGCGACCGGATCTCGTCGCTGCGTGACGCCGGCAAGGGCGACTCGTTGACACTGGCCAGTGCGGCCAACGCGATCAATCCCAACCCGGCCACCCTGCCCAGGTCCACCAGAGCGCTGACCTGGTAGGTGCCCACCCCGCTGCGGAACACCGTCGCGATGTCGGCGATGCTGATCGTCGCCACTCCGCCGGCCACCAGATTGCGGCTGGGGATGTCACCGGTCACGCCCCGGGCCAGCAGCAGGATGGCGATCGTCAACAGGACGACGTCGTTGAAGACCTCGGGGAGCGTCGTCAGCCGCGAGCCGCTGTCCACCCGCAGTTGCTTGTCGAGCACGAAGACCCAGGACACGACGAACAACGATGTCGCCACGATGAGGCCGTCCAGCACCAGTCGTCGCGGGCTACGACGGGACAGGCGCGACAACAACATCAGCGAGGCCATGGCGCCGAACGGCCAGAAAAGCAGCACGATCTCGGCGGTGGCCGGGTGTGTCGCATGTGCCAGCACCGGACGCACCTCGTAGACGGCCCAGATGACCTCACCGACCGCCCAGCCCAGCAGCGCCGTCAGCATCGCCAGCCAGCCGAACCTGTGTCGTCCGGTCGCGGAGCGGGCCGCGTAGCCGGCACATGCCGCCCCGAGCAGGAGGCAGAGCGCCAGCACGATCTCGTCCACCGGCCGGGTCGCGTAGGCGCCCTCCCAGCCGGCGATCGACGACGTGACCACCAGCGTGGCCGCCAAAGCGTAGGTGCCGAGGAGGAGCCAACCCAGACGCGGGGGCAGCCCTAACCGCCGCCACGGATTTCCCGTCCAGGGTTTCATGCCCGCTCCAGCCCGATCGCGTCGTGTGGTGAGCAACCGAGGAGTTCACCGCGCGTTACAGGAGAATAAACCTCCGCGCGGCGTTCGGGGTCAACGCCGCGTGAGTACTACAACCGGGATCGGCCGCGACGTTTTCTCCTGGTAAGCCGTGTAGCGGTCCCCATTGTTCTTGTTGACGCTCTGCTGTTACTAGCTGGCGTCGATGCGGGCCAGGGCCGAACGCAGGATCTGCGCGGTGGCGTCCCGGTCGGGGTCGCGCCGCAGCAACATGCCCTTGGCGACCGACAGCTTGTCGCCGTTGCGCCGGGGCAGCACATGCAGGTGGATGTGGAACACCGTCTGGAAGGCGGCGCTGCCGTCGTTGATGGCGATGTTGGTGGCGTCGGCCAATTCCGTCGCGCGGGCTGCGCGGGCGATCCGCTGGCCGAGGGTGACCATGCCGGCCAGCGTTTCCGGGGGTGTGTCGGTGAGGTCCACGCTGTGCTGTTTGGGGATCACCAGGGTATGACCGCGGGTGAACGGCCGAATGTCGAGGATGGCCAGGTAGTCGTCGTCTTCACAGATTCGGATGGCCGGGGCCTCCCCGGCGACGACCGCACAGAACACGCAGGACATATCGCCCACGGTACTGGCCGGGGGATACGCTGCCGCAGTGGACGCTCGCGACGTGGCCTTTGCCGGCGCGGCCGCTCAGGTGAGGATGCTGGCCGACGGTGAACTGACGGCTCCCGAGCTGCTCGAGATCTATCTGGACCGCATCGCGCGGATGGACAGTCAGCTGCGCTGCTACCGCGTGGTGCTCGCCGACAGCGCGCGCTACGAGGCCGCCGTCGCGCAGGACCGCCTCGACGCCGGGGAGCGGCTCCCCCTGCTCGGCGTGCCGATCGCGATCAAGGACGACGTCGACGTCGCCGGCGAGGTGACGACCTACGGCAGCGGCGGACACCGGCCCGCCGCGACGTCCGACGCGGAGGTGGTGCATCGGCTCCGCGCCGCGGGCGCCGTCATCATCGGCAAAACCAATGTGCCCGAGCTGATGATGTTTCCCTACACCGAATCGCTGACCTTCGGTGCGACCCGCAACCCTTGGAACCCCAGGCGCACCCCGGGCGGCAGCAGTGGCGGCAGCGCAGCGGCGGTGGCCGCGGGCCTCGCTCCGCTGGCGCTGGGATCCGACGGCGGCGGCTCGATTCGCATTCCGGCGATTTGGTGCGGCCTGTTCGGCGTCAAACCGCAACGAGACCGGGTGTCGTTGGAGCCGCACGACGATGCCTGGCACGGGCTGAGCGTCAACGGCCCGCTGGCCCGCTCGGTGCTCGATGCCGCGATGTTCCTCGATGCGACGTCGACGGTGCCGGGGCCGGAGGGGGAGTTCGTGGCCGCCGCGACCCGTGCCCCCGGAAGGCTGCGAGTCGCCCTGAGCACCAAGTCCCCGACGCCGCTGCCGGTCAGGGTCGGCAAGGAGGAACTCACCGCGGTCGAACAGGCCGGCGCGTTACTGCGCGACCTGGGCCACGAAGTGATCCACGCCGACCCCGACTATCCGCCGACGGCCGTCATGACCAATTACCTGCCGCGCTATCTGCGCGGCATCAGCGACGACGCCGATTCGCTGCCGCATCCCGAACGCCTGGAAGCGCGCACCCGCAACCTGGCCCGCGCCGGCTCGTTCTTCTCCGATCAACGCATGACGGCCCTTCGCGATGCGGAGCCGGCGCTGACCGCCCGGATTCAATCGATCTTCGACGACGTCGACGTCGTTCTCACGCCGGGCAACGCGACCGGCCCCTCCCGCATCGGCGCCTACCAACGACGCGGCGCGGTGTGGACGCTGCTGGCGGTGGCGCAGCGCGTGCCCTATCAACAGGTCTGGAATCTGACCGGACAACCCGCCGCGGCCGTGCCGTGGGACTTCGACGGTGACGGCCTGCCGATCGCCGTGCAGCTGGTGAGCCGGCCGTACGACGAGGCGACGCTGTTGTCGCTGGCCGCGCAGATCGAAACCGCCCGGCCGTGGGCGCACCGGCGACCGCCGGTGTCATAGCGGCTTCGCCTCAGCGAGTGCGCCGACCCGCATCGTCCGGCTTTGCCGCCCTCGCGATCGGCGCGTTGTACGTTGGCGAAGTGGAGGACGACGGTCACGTCGGCGCCGGTCGGCACATCGAGGACCTGCTCGACGGACTCGAGGGCAGTGCACGCACCGAGCGGGCGGAACTGGTGGAGTGGCTCCTCGAGCAGGGCATCACTCCCGACGAGATCAGGACGACCAATCCGCCGCTGCTGCTGGCCACCCGCCACCTCATCGGTGACGACGGCACCTACGTGTCCACCCGAGAGATCAGCGAGACCTACGGGATCGACCTGGGGCTGTTGCAACGAGTGCAGCGCGCGATCGGTCTGGCCCGCGTCGATGACCCCGATGCCGTCATCCACATGCGCGCCGACGGTGAAGCCGCCGCCTATGCCCAGCGGTTCATCGAGCTGGGCCTCGATCCCGAGCAAGTGGTGCTGGTGGTGCGGGTGCTCGCCGAAGGCCTGTCTCGCGCCGCGGAAGTCATGCGCTACACGGCGCTTTCGGCGATCCTGCGACCCGGTGCCACCGAGCTGGAGATCGCCAAGGCATCGAAGGCGTTGGTGGGCGAGATCGCGCCCGAGCTCGGGCCGCTGATCCAGCACATGTTGTTCATGCAGCTGCGCCACATGATGGAGACCGAGGCGGTCAACGCCGCGGAGCGCGCTGCCGGCCAGCCGCTGCCGGGGGCGCGCCCGATCACCGTCGCCTTCGCCGATCTTGTCGGTTTCACCCGGATCGGCGAAGTGGTATCGGCGGAAGAACTGGGGCATCTGGCCAACCGGCTCGCGGCGCTGGCCCGAGACATCACCGTCCCGCCGGTGCGGTTCATCAAGACGATCGGCGACGCGGTGATGTTCGTTTGCCCCGACCCGCTGCCCATGCTCGACGTGGTGTTGAAGCTCGTCGACGCGGTCGACACCGACAACGATTTCCCGCGGCTGCGGGCGGGCGTGGCCTCGGGCATGGCGGTGAGCCGGGCGGGGGATTGGTTCGGCAGCCCGGTCAACGTGGCGAGCCGGGTCACCAGTGTCGCGCGACCGGGAACGGTGCTGGCGGCGGATTCGCTCTGGGAGACGATCGGCGAGACCGGCGAGTTCAACGGCTCCTTCGCCGGTGCGCGCCGCCTCAAAGGCATCAAGAACGAGGTGAAGCTGTTCCGAATTCGGCGCGGAGACGGGTCCAGCGGCGACGGCTGACCGGATGTACTGCCGACATGGGCAGGCCCGGACGACGCTAGGGGGCGTTTGACTCCGTCATGCGCGGGTCCTACGCGGCCGGTTTTCTACCCTGACTTCCGGCGCTTGGAATTGGTCGTTTCCGGGCCTGCTTCGCTACCAAAAATACAACTTTGATCAGCCCATATCAACGGGTTCTGGACGGTCGGGCGCGGCTTGCGGCCGGTCCCCGGCACAGCGATCGGTTCGCCGCGGGCGAACACCGTTCCCTCACCGATGTAACGATGTAATCATGTAATTATGAAATCGCATCACACGCACGGCCGGCGCTACGGCCGCCCCGGCGGCTGGCAGCAGGCCCAGCAACCCGACGCCAGCGACGCCGCCGAATGGTTCGCCGGGCGACTGCCCGAGAGCTGGTTCGACGGCGATCCGACGGTCATCGTCGACCGCGAAGAGATCACCGTCATCGGACGGCTGCCTGAGCTCGAGGGCTCGGCGAAAGAAGAGAGCGAGGCCCGCGCCGAAGGACGTGCGTCGCGGTTCCGTGAGGAAAGCCGTTCGGAGCGGATGCGCATCGCCGACGAGGCGCAGGATCGCTACGGCCGCAAGGTTTCCTGGGGCGTCGAGATCGGCTCGAAGTCCGGCACGGAGCGAATCCTGTTCACGCACATCGCGGTACCGGTGATGACGCGCCTGAAGCAGCCGGAGCGGCAGGTCCTCGACACGCTCGTCGACGCCGGCGTCGCCCGGTCGCGCGCCGACGCCCTCGCCTGGTCGGTCAAGCTGGTCGGCGAGCACGCCGAGGAATGGCTGGCCAAGCTGCGCAGCGCCATGTCGGCCGTTGACGACTTGCGCGCGCAAGGACCGGACCTTCAGTCGTAGGCGAAAACCGCGCTGCGCCTGCCGGTGCAGGGCTCGCTATGCGTTGTTGACTTTCGCGACGATCTTGTCGACGATTTGGCTGCCCTGATCGCTGATGTGGTAACCGCACGCGTTGACGTCGACGATGACGTTGTTGGCCGCGCTCATCGCGCGCTGGCACTCCCAGCCCTCGGCGCCT
>NZ_LZJI01000093.1 GCF_001667775.1 Mycobacterium sp. E1747 | reverse complement strand
TCGCCGCCGGGATTCGCGCCGCCGCCCGGATTCGCGCCGCCGCCCGGGCCGCCGCGAGGCTACGGGCCCCCGCCGCCCCCGCCGGACGCCACCGCGACGGCCGTGGTGCGTCCGCTGCCGGATGGCGCCCGGGTGGTCCTGGTCGCCGATACGACGCAGACCACCCAGGTGACGCACCAGCTGCGTCTGCTGATGATCGGGGCCGGCGCGGTGACGCTCCTGACCGCGGCGCTGTTGCTGGTGGCGGTCAGCCGGGTGGCGTTGCGCCCGTTGGACCGGCTGACGGCGCTGGCTAACGACATCAGGACGGGCGATCGCGGGCGACGGCTGCGTCCGGACCGGGTCGACACCGAATTAGGCCGCGCCGCAACCGCTTTCGATGGGATGCTGGACGCGTTGGAGGCTTCCGAGAACCGGGCCCGGCGGGCCGCGGACGCGGCTCAGCGCGCCGAGAGCGCCACTCGACGCTTCCTCGTCGACGCCGCACATGAGCTGCGCACCCCGATCGCCGGGATCCAGGTCGCCGCCGAACAGCTCGCCAACAACGCCTCTACCGATCAGGGCGGCGATCAGGCGACAGGTCAATATCGGCGAGCCAGCCTGCTGCTGTCCGACGCCCGACGCGCCGGGCGCCTCGTGTCGGACATGCTCGATATGAGTCGCATCGACGCCGGGCTGCCGTTGGACACCCGCGACGTTGACCTGGCCGCGATCGCGGACGCCGAAGCCGACCGCGCCGCCATGCTCGCGCCGCGGCTCACCATCAGTCGCACCGGCGCGGCCAACCTCGCCGTCAACGCGGACCCCACCCGGCTCGCACAGATTCTGTCGAACTTGCTTGACAACGCACGCCGCTACACGCCGACCGGAGGCGCGATCACGATCGACGTCCGGCGGGACGACTGCGCCGCCGCGGTGACCGTCACCGACAGTGGCCCGGGGATTCCCGACGCCGAGCGCGAGCGCATCTTCGAGCGCCTGGTCCGCCTGGACGCCGGGCGCGGCCGGGATCACGGCGGCGCCGGGCTGGGCCTACCGATCGCCCGGGCGTTGGCCCGAGCCCACGGCGGGGAGCTGGTGTGCGTGACCCACGACGGCGGTGCCCGGTTCCGGCTCACCCTGCCGGTCGCCGCCGCGGCCGATCGGAGCGGCGAGCGGTGACCGCCCCAGCTCGAGGCGGCCACCGCTCGGTACGGCTAACGCACAGCCGGCACTAGAACCCCGGCGGTGGCGGGCGGAAGGGTCCACCCGGAGCCCCCGGCGGGGGCGGTCCGCCCGGCGGTCCGGGCGGCGGGGGTGGTCCGCCTGGCCCGCCCGGCCCCGGCCCCCAGGGTTGGCCCGGCGGCGGGGGCGGGGGCGGATCCGCGCTGGCTACCGCGGCGCCGAAGCCGGCCCCGGCCGCCCCAAGGACGCCCGCGAGCAAGGAACCGGCGATGAGTTGTTTGATCTTCACTCGGCTCATCTCTCCATTTCTGTCGGCAATCGATCCCCGTCGGGTGCGCAATCGCGTCCCGCGCACCACGACGTCCGCGACGGTAGGAGGCGAGCCTGAAGCCAGCCTGAAGATCCTTGCGGCCGGCCGATTTTCAGCCGGCCGCGGACGCGCCCGCGGTCACGGTGGTCAGCCGCCACTTGTCCAGCCAGGGCCGGACGAGTTCGGCCACCGAGAACCTGGCCGGGGCCGAACATCCCGGCTTGGGGGTGTTGGGGATACCCCCGCGGATGAGGATGCCGACGGCGCGAACGGTGCCGTCGCCTTCGTGGAGATAGACCGGGCCGCCGGAGTCGCCGCACCGGCCGGGCGCCAAGAACACGACCTTGCTCTTGGTGACTTCCGTGATCGGGCCGCAGGTGGCCTCGCCGGAGCCCATGCCGAACTTGCACAGTTCCTGGCCGATCTGCAGGTTGGTAGCGACCCCGGAGACCGGCAGGGAAGCCCCGATGGCCGCGCTCTGCGGGACGATGTCGCCGTTGAGTATGACCAGGCCGATGTCGTGCTGTTCGTTGTGGACGCCCTCGCTGACCGTCTGGCTGAACGTGCCCACCGTCGTGTAGGGCAGGACGCCGCCCAGGTTCATCGTCACCTTGGCGGGCCCACCTGGGCGGTTGCAGTGGCCGGCGGTGAGGACTCCAGTCTGGCCGGCGGCGGTGCGGACCAAAAATCCTGCGGTGCAACCCATTCCGCCCGACCCGTCGGCATACTCGACGAAGATGCCGGCGCCGGGGCCGATGGCGCTCGACGCGGGCAGGTCGATCGGCGCCAGAGCCGGCGGCGGGGTGAGCTCGTGGGCCGAGTCGTTCCTGGACAGCTGGGAGACCGCGGCGACGAAGGCCATGGCGCACAACAACGCCGCGATGGCCAGCAACGCGGAATGCAGCCTGGATCGTTGTGGCAGCGGGTACTGCACGTGGGTTCCGGCCAAACACCCCCCTTGAGCGCGCGATGCCGGTAGGTCTTCCAGCGCCAGCTTGCCAGCATTCGGCTTGCCAGCCGTCGTGATTGGCGAGATTTCTAGCGGACCGCGGCCGGCTCTGGGGAGGGCCGGTCGTCGACGGGACCGGGTGCCCGGCGATGGTGCCGACGGAAATGGCGGACCTCGATGGCCAAGCCCGTCAAACCCAGCGCCGCCGTGCACAGCGACACCAGGTAAAGCAGCGAGTTGGGGTGACCGGCGAGCGCGTCGCCCAGGATCACCACGGCGGCGGTGCCGGGCAGCAGGCCGCCCAGCGTCGCCAGCGTGTACGGCAGCAGGCGCACCGTCGACGCGCCGGCGGCGTAGTTGATCGCCGAGAACGGCACGGCGGGAATGAGCCGCAGCGACAGGATGGCGAGCCAACCCCGTTGGCGCAGGCGCTCGTCGACCGTGTCGATCGACCGGTGGCGTACCAGGCGGTTCAGCCGCCACCCGGCCGCCCGCACCAGCAGCATCGCGATCACGGCGCTCGCGGTGCTGGCGCCGACGGCGAGCGCCACACCGAGCAGCGGGCCGAACAGCAGACCGGCGGCCAGGGTGAACGCCGTGCGCGGGACCGGCACCACGGTCACCACGATGTGCGCGGCCAGGAACGCCAGCGGGAACCAGGGGCCGACCGACTGGGCCCAGTCCCGCATCTGCACGGGCGTGGGCAGGGGGAGCCATGACGCGGCGGCGATGAGGAGTGTGATACCGACCACTGTGGCGATCGCCTGGGGTCGCGACAGCAGACGCGCGGTCGCGCCCAGCGCGCCGCCGAGGTCGCGCAGAGCCCGGTTGATTCTGCAGGTGGCGGGACCCGTCACGCCTGTAAAGGTTACGGGTCCCAGGTGAATAACTCGTTTCCCGAGGCTGGCGTTTCGTCGCCGCGGCGCCGCCCTCGCCGCGCCTGGCGGTTTTCTGCCGACAGGACCGATCAACTAGCCTCATCAGTAAGTCGCAGGCCCCATTTGCTGGGAAAAGGGAGCAATCGGTGTCCATTGATGTACCCGAGCTCGCCGAACTAGAAGAGGTTCGCGGGCGTTGGCGCAGTGCGGTCGCCGGCGTGCTATCGAAAAGCACCCGGAAGGACCCCGAGGAACTTGGGGATCAGCCCGAGCGGCTGCTGGAAACCCCGACCTATGACGGCATCGCCATCCGGGCCCTGTACACGGCGCTCGACGAGCTGCCGGAACCCCCGCTGCCCGGCGAATGGCCGTATGTGCGGGGCGCCGACGCGCTGCGCGACGTCAAGTCCGGCTGGAAGGTGGCCGAGGCGTTCCCGGCCGACCGCGTCGCCGGGGTGGCGGCCAAGGACGTCAACGCGGCGGTGCTCGAGGCGCTCGGCAACGGGGCGAGCGCGCTGGTCCTGCGGGTCGGGGAGTCCGGCGTGACGGCCGGCCAGCTCGAGGACAGCCTGGCCGGGGTGCACCTGAGCATGGCGCCGGTCATCATCGATGCGGGCGCCGACTACTCCACGGCCGCCGACGTGATGTTGGCGATGGCGGCGGGTGTGCAGGCGGATCAGCGCGAACTCCTGTCGATCGACCTGGGCGGCGACCCGCTCACCGCGGCGCTGAGCGACCGTCCCGCGCCGTCGCTCGACGAGGTGGTCACGATCGCTAAGCGCGCGGTGCGTGAGCGCGGCGTGCGTGCGATCACCGTGGACGGGCCGGCCTTCCACAACCTGGGCGCCAACGCGACGTGGGAGCTGGCTGGCACCGTGGCCGCCGGGGTTGACTATCTGCGGCGGCTTACCGAATCGGGCGTGCCGGTCGGCGAGGCGTTGCGCCAGATCAGCTTCCGGTTGGCCGCCGACGACGACCAGTTCGTGACGCTCGCCAAGATGCGGGCGGTGCGTCGCCTGTGGGCGCGGGTCGCCGAGGTCGTCGGCGACCCGGACGGCGGGGCCGTCACCGTGCACGCCGAAACGTCGCTGCCGATGATGACCCAACGCGACCCGTGGGTGAACATGCTGCGTTGCACCCTGGCCGCGTTCGGCGCCGGCGTCGGCGGCGCCGACACCGTGCTGGTGCTGCCGTTCGACGTGGCGATCCCGGGCGGATTCCCCGGCACCGCGAGAAGTTTCGCGCGCCGGATCGCCCGCAACACCCAGCTGCTGCTCCTGGAGGAGTCGCACGTCGGCCGGGTGCTGGACCCGGCCGGCGGGTCGTGGTTCGTCGAGGACCTCACCGCGCGGCTCGCCGAGCAGGCATGGGAGCACTTCCAGGCCATCGAGGCCCGCGGCGGTTTCGTCGAGGCGCGCGACCATATCGCCGGCCAGATCGCCGACGTCGCCGCGCGGCGCGCCGATGACATCGCGCATCGGCGCACCGCGATCACCGGTGTCAACGAGTTTCCGAACCTAACGGAACCGGCCCTGCCGCAAGATGATTCGTCAGGATCGCCGCTGTCCGCAGGCCACCTGCAGCGCTATGCCGCGGCGTTCGAGGCGCTACGCGATCGCTCCGACGCTTTCCTGGCCCGCACCGGTGCGCGACCGCAAGCGCTGCTGTTACCGCTGGGGCCGCTGGCAGAGCACAACATCCGGGCCACCTTCGCCGCCAACCTGCTGGCGTCTGGGGGCATCGAAGCCGTCAACCCCGGAACCGTCGATGCTGCGGGCGTCGCGAAGGTCGTCGCCGACGCCGGGTCGCCCGGTGCGGCGGTCATCTGCGGCACCGACAAGCGCTACGGGGACGAGGCCGCCGGGATCGTCGCAGCGGCCCGGGCCGCCGGGGTGTCACGGGTCTACCTGGCCGGGCCGGAGAAGGCCCTGGGCGATGCCGAGCACCGGCCCGACGAGTTTCTGACCGCGAAAATCAATGCGGTCGAAGCCCTTTCGAATCTGCTCACTCGACTGGGAGCGTAGCCGCAATGACCACAACCGCATCCGTGATCGGTAACTTCGCCGAGGTCCCGCTGGACGGCGACCGGCCACTGCCCCCACCCACCGAGGCGGCCGTCGGCAAGCACGTCGCCGCCGCGGCGGCGGCGCACTGGTACACGCCCGATCAGCTCGAATGGCATACGCCCGAAGACATCGCCGTGAAGCCGGTGTACATCGGCGCCGACCGAGCCGCCGCCGCGGCGGCCGGTTACCCGCTGAACAGCTTCCCGGGCGAACCGCCCTTCCTGCGTGGCCCGTACCCCACCATGTACGTCAACCAGCCGTGGACCATCCGCCAGTACGCGGGGTTCTCCACCGCGGCGGAGTCGAATGCGTTCTATCGTCGTAACCTGGCCGCCGGGCAGAAAGGCCTGTCGGTGGCGTTCGACCTGGCCACTCACCGCGGATACGACTCCGACCATCCTCGTGTCCAGGGCGACGTCGGAATGGCAGGCGTGGCAATCGATTCGATTCTCGACATGCGGCAGCTGTTCGACGGCATCGACTTGTCGACGGTCTCGGTGTCGATGACGATGAACGGTGCCGTGCTGCCGATTCTGGCGCTGTATGTGGTGGCCGCCGAGGAGCAGGGGGTGCCGCCGGAGAAGCTGGCCGGCACCATCCAGAACGACATCCTCAAAGAATTCATGGTGCGCAACACCTACATCTATCCGCCCAAGCCGTCGATGCGCATCATCTCCGACATCTTCGGCTACACCAGCGCCAAGATGCCGAAGTTCAACTCCATCTCGATCTCCGGCTATCACATTCAAGAGGCCGGCGCCACAGCAGATTTGGAACTCGCGTACACCCTGGCCGACGGTGTGGACTACATCAAGGCGGGCCTGGACGCCGACCTGGACATCGACAAGTTCGCCCCTCGGCTGTCGTTCTTCTGGGGCATCGGCATGAACTTTTTCATGGAGGTCGCCAAGCTGCGCGCGGGCCGGCTGCTGTGGAGCGAGCTGGTCGCTCAGTTCGACCCGAAGAGCGCGAAAGCGCTTTCGCTGCGCACGCATTCGCAGACCTCGGGCTGGTCGCTGACTGCGCAGGACGCGTTCAACAACGTGGCGCGCACCTGCATCGAGGCGATGGCCGCCACCCAAGGGCACACCCAGTCCCTGCACACCAACGCCCTCGACGAGGCGCTGGCGCTGCCCACCGACTTTTCGGCGCGAATCGCGCGTAACACCCAGCTGCTGCTGCAGCAGGAGTCGGGCACCACGCGGCCGATCGACCCCTGGGGCGGTTCGTATTACGTTGAGTGGCTGACCCATCAGCTCGCGCAGAAGGCCCGCGCCCACATCGCCGAAGTCGCCGAGCACGGCGGCATGGCCCAGGCCATCAGCGACGGCATCCCCAAGCTGCGCATCGAGGAGGCGGCCGCGCGCACCCAGGCCCGCATCGACTCCGGGATGCAGCCCGTGATCGGCGTCAACAAGTATCAGGTCGAGGAGGACCAAGAGGTCGAGGTCCTCAAGGTCGAGAACAGCCGCGTGCGCGCCGAACAGCTGGCCAAACTCTCCGAGCTGCGCGCCAGCCGTGACCAGTCCGCCGTCCAGGCCGCCTTGGCTGACCTGTCCCGAGCGGCCGCGGCGCACGGCCGCGCCGGCGAGGACGGGCTGGGTAATAATCTGCTGGCGCTGGCGATCAACGCCGCCCGGGCCAAGGCGACGGTCGGTGAGATTTCCGATGCGCTGGAAAAGGTATACGGCCGGCACCAGGCGGAGATCCGCACGATCGCCGGCGTTTACCGCGACGAAGCCGGAAAGGCCCCCAACATCGCAACCGCCACGGAGCTAGTCGAGAAGTTCGCCGAGGCCGACGGCCGACGGCCGAGGATCCTGGTGGCGAAGATGGGTCAGGACGGTCACGACCGGGGCCAGAAGGTGATTGCGACAGCCTTCGCCGACCTGGGCTTCGACGTCGACGTCGGCTCGCTGTTCTCCACGCCCGACGAGGTGGCCCGGCAGGCCGCCGACAACGACGTGCACGTCGTCGGCGTCTCGTCGCTGGCCGCCGGCCACCTGACCCTGGTGCCGGCGCTGCGCGACGCGCTCGCCCAGGTGGGACGGCCCGACATCATGATCGTGGTCGGCGGGGTCATCCCGCCCGGTGACTTCGACGAGCTGTACCAGGCGGGGGCCGCCGCCATCTTCCCGCCCGGGACGGTGATCGCCGACGCCGCGATCGGCTTGCTGCACAAGCTGGCCGAGCGGCTGGGTTACCTGCTCGACTAGATGGCCGGCCGCAAGAACGATTCCGTCGACGAGCTGGCCGACGCCGTTCGCCGAGGCGACAGGGCGGCGCTGCCGCGGGCCATCACGCTGCTGGAGTCAACCCGCCCCGACCATCACGAGAAGGCCCAGCTGCTGCTGCTCGAGCTGACGCCCGACGCGGGCGACGCCCATCGCGTCGGCATCACCGGGACCCCCGGGGTGGGGAAGTCGACCACCATCGAGGCCCTCGGTATGCACCTGATCGAGCAGGGCCACCGGGTGGCGGTGTTGGCCGTCGACCCGTCCTCGACACGCAGCGGCGGATCGATCCTCGGTGACAAGACCCGGATGGCGCGCCTGGCCGTGCACCCGGATGCGTACATCCGCCCGTCGCCGACGTCCGGCACGTTGGGCGGCGTAGCAAAGGCCACCCGCGAGACGGTGGTGTTGTTGGAGGCCGCCGGTTTCGACGTGATCATCATCGAGACGGTCGGCGTCGGTCAGTCCGAGGTGACGGTGGCCAACATGGTCGACACCTTCGTCCTGCTGACGCTGGCGCGCGGCGGCGACCAGCTGCAGGGCATCAAGAAGGGTGTTCTGGAGCTGGCCGACATCGTCGTGGTGAACAAGGCCGACGGCGAACACCTCGCGGAGGCGCGGGTGGCCGCCCGGGAACTGTCCTCGGCCATCAGGCTGATACACCCGCGTGAAACACTTTGGCGGCCACCGGTTCTCACGATGAGCGCAATGGAGGGGACCGGTCTGAAGGAGCTGTGGGACACCATCGAACGCCATCGGCAGGTGCTCACTGAGGCCGGTGAATTCGAGGCGCGCCGGCGGGCGCAGCAAGTCGATTGGACGTGGCAGATGGTGCGCGACGCCGTCTTGGACCGGGTGCTGGCCAACCCCAAGGTGCGCAAGATGCGCGCCGATGTCGAGCGCCAGGTCAAGGCGGGGGAGTTAACCCCTGCGCTCGCCGCCGAGCAAATATTGTCGGCCGCGTCAGACTAACGGATAGGTAAACAATCTAGATTCCGCTCCGGGAAGGTGTGAACTCCAAGTAAATTTGAGATTGTGACGGTGGAAACCCGAGTCGATCGCCGCGCGGTCCCTGTCCACGATGACCCTGACGCAGGTCACCGTGTGTCCGGCGCGGCGGACTCACACTTCGGATGCGTCGTTCGCAGCTTTTCCACGATGTTTCCCGCCCGCCGGTTCGGCGGCGGCGCGCTGGCCGTGTACCTCGACGGTCAACCGGTCGTCGACGTCTGGGCCGGCTGGTCCGACCGCGGCGGCCACCGGCCATGGTCAGCCGACAGCGCACCGATGGTGTTCTCGGCGACCAAAGGCATGGCCGCCACCGTCATTCACCGGCTCGCCGACCGCGGGCTGATCGACTACGAGGCGCCCGTCGCCGAGTACTGGCCGGAGTTCGGGGCCAACGGCAAGGCCGACCTGACCGTGCGCGACGTGATGCGGCACGCCGCCGGCCTGTCGGGACTGCGCGGCGCCAGCAGCGAAGACTTGCTGGACCACGTCGTGATGGAGGAGCGGCTGGCCGCGGCGTCGCCGGGGCGGCTGCTGGGCAAGTCGGCGTACCACGCGTTGACCTTCGGCTGGCTGATGTCCGGCCTCGCCCGGGGCGTGACCGGAAAAGGCATGCGCGCGCTGATCCGCGAGGAGCTCGCCGAGCCCCTCGGCACCGACGGGTTGTATCTCGGTCGCCCGCCGGCCGGCGCGCCGACGCGGGTGGCCGAAATCATCGCGCCGCAGAACATGGTGAAGAACCCGGTCCTGAGCTTTGTGACGCGCAAGGTCGCCAACGAGCTGTCCGGCGGGTTCCGGTCCATGTACTTCCCGGGTATGGTCGCCGCGGTCCAGGGTGATACCCCCTTGCTAGACGCGGAGATTCCCGCAGCCAACGGGGTGGCGACGGCCCGCGGGCTGGCCCGGATGTACGGCGCCATCGCCAACGGCGGCGAGGTCGACGGGATCCGCTTCCTGTCGCGCGAGTTGGTCGCCGGGCTGACCGGTCGGCGGAGCCTGCGCCCGGACCGAAACCTGTTCGTGCCGCTGGCGTTCCACCTGGGCTACCACAGCCTGCCCATCGGGAACGTGATGCCCGGCTTCGGCCACGTCGGGCTGGGCGGCTCGCTCGGCTGGACCGACCCGTCGAGCGGCGTGGCCTTCTCGCTGGTGCACAATCGGCTGCTCACCCCGTTCGTGATGACCGATCACGCCGCGTTCGTCGGCATTTATGCGCTAATCCGTAAGGCCGCCGAGAAGGCACGCAAACGCGGATTCACACCCGTGACCGAATACGGTGCGCCATTCTTCGAGCCGGGAGCCGTCGCGGGCTAAGTAGAACATGCGCGAAACAATTATCCCCGAGCCGGAGATCAACATGTCGAACTGATTTGAAGGCGCATTGCCGTAAATCGCTCCTTCATTTGGACGTCGGAATCCGTGGACATCGTCGCGCGACCCACCCCGCAGCCAACCGTGATCCGTTTGCTCAACCGACCGATGCGCGGAATGCGGAGCGGTTGATCTCGTAACGAAACGGGCCCGCGCTTGGCCCGCCTTAACCGAGATCGACGCCACCATTTTTGCGGCGGACCGGATTTGCATACGCAGGCCAATTCCACCAAGCGGAAATTGGCGCCGCACTGCGGACTGAGACCACGCTGCGGTGCGCAGCCGCCCCAAGATCTCCGGCGTGTAACACTAGGCCTCGTCGCAGCGATAGGTCAGCGAAAGCCCCGTGCGACTTTCGCGGAAAGTGAGGCGCATCACAAAAACTTCAGATTCCAGCGTTTGGTCGCCCTGGCCGGCGGGGTAATAGCGCGACTAGGGGTCAACGGTCGGGCCGTGGGGCCAATGACGTTCGTGTTATGACCGGTGGTCGCGACGATCTGGCTCGAGTGACGCAAAATGGGGGTGAGCGCAACGATAGGCGGCTAGACTTGCTCTCGGCGGTACTGGCAAGCGGCAGAGGGGGGTTCACCCTTGGCCCGCGGGGTGGTACCGGGGTGGTACTCAGTACGACTTCATCGTCCAATTCGGGCTCGTCGGTGAATTCCACAAGTCAACAATTCGAATGTCGGATCGCTAGTAGGCGCGCGTGTTTCAGGCATTACCAGCGGTCCGGCGGTTTCGTTGAAGTAGACAGGCTTACCATGCGGCACCTGGGCGAAGACCACCGAGAGCTCCTCGCCTTGCCGCATTCGTGTGTCTTGACGTTGGAGAATCGCGTCATGGCCGCAGAAGTTGCCGCCTAGTCGAGGAATCGGAGACAATAACCGATGCCCCAGACGTCACCTAGCCCAACAGAACTGAAAGGCTATGATCTGTCGTGAAATTCGTGCTGGCAAGCTATGGAACTCGGGGCGATGTCGAGCCGACCGTGGCTATGGGTCGGGAGCTCCAGCGCAGGGGACACGACGTTCTCATGGCCGTCCCCTGCAACCTCACGGGCTTCGCCGAGGCGGCAGGGCTTCCGGCAGCCGCCTACGGGCCAGATATGCATGACTTCCTGTCCGATGACTTCCTGCGTGACTTCTGGACGAACTTCCGCCGCAGCTTTTGGACGATCAAAGAGCCGATCAGGTTGCTGCGTGAACTGTGGCAGCCCTGCCTCACGCACTGGGCGGAGATGAGCCGCACGTTGGCATCCCTGGCCGCCGACGCCGATGTGCTGTTCAGCGGACTGGTTTACCAAGAACTCGCCGCAAGCATCGCTGAGGCCTACGACATTCCGTTCGCGACACTGCATTACTTTCCGATACGTCCCAATGGTCAGCTGTATCCCGGTGTGCCGGCGCCACTGGTCCGCACCGGGATGACCGTCTACGACTGGTTGTGTTGGCGCATGAGCAAGAAGGCGGAGGACGCACAGCGCCGTGAGCTGGGTTTGCCCAAGGCGACGTCTCCCTCGCCACGCCGAATTGAACGCACCGCTTTAGAGATTCAGGCATACGACGAAGCTTGCTTCCCGGGCCTGGCCGAGGAATGGCAACAGTGGGGTGACCGACGGCCCTTCGTCGGGGCGCTGACGATGGGGTTGACGACAGATGCCGACGAAGAGGTGGCGGCGTGGATCAAGGCGGGAACGCCGCCGATTTGTTTCGGTTTCGGCAGCATGCCGGTCGCCGCGTCCCCGGCCGACACGGTCAAGATGATCGGCGCTGCCTGCGCGGAACTAGGCGAGCGCGCATTGGTTTGCGCCGGGTGGGCCGATTTCAGTGACGTGCCTGATTTTGAGCACGTGAAGGTCGTCAGGGCGGTGAATTACGCGGCAACGTTCCCGATGTGTCGCGCGGTAGTCCACCACGGCGGTTCGGGCACCACGGCAGCGGCTCTGCGTGCCGGCGTTCCGTCGATAATCCTGTGGACAGCCGGCGACCAACCGCATTGGGGTGCCCAGCTCAAACGACTGAAAATCGGTACCACTCGGCGCTTTTCGACCACAACCACCGAAACGCTGGTTACCGACTTGCGTCAGATCCTCGAACCCGAGTATGCGGTGCGAGCCCGTGACCTCGCTGCCCGGATGACAGAGCCGGCTGAAAGCGTTGCCAAATCCGTTGATGTGCTCGAAAAGTTTGCCAGCGCAAGGCGTTTGGTCTGACGCATTAACGGCGGTTCGCTCGCATGCTCGCCCGCCACTGCATGAGAAGCAGTTATCCGCCCGGTGCGTCTCTGCCGTCGTCCGAGCTCACCTCGACCTGGGCGGGTGAGTCCGTTGCGGACGGGTTGCTCGGGCGCTTGAAGCGGGATTTCAGCGACAGCGCGCGCTTTTCCACCAGGAACCAGCTCAGCGCCGCCACCGGGAGGGTGGCCGTCATCGCGACGACGAAAAACACGATCGGGTGCAGCCGCGCGAGGCCGCACACTGCCAGCAACTGCTGCATCGGGAATGCATAGATGTACATGCCATAGGACAGGTCCGTGCGTAGTTGCAATCGCTTGTTCTGAAGCAGGGCCCCAGAGACGACGACGGCGTAGGCGAGCGGAAGGCCGGCGACCACCCGATAATCCGGCAGCTGGCTGGACGCGAGGACGATGACCACGCAGACCGCGACGAGCGACCAGCGAGCGGGTATCACGTCGCGCCATTGGTACAGGAGCGCCCCGGAAGCGAACATGATGGCGGAGCGGCAAAGGAGCTGCGGGATGGTCCACACGCCGGGGAAGGTCAATGGTGGCAACAACATCGCCCCGACGATGGCGAGCGCCAGCAGGGCCGGGGAAACCCACCTGCGAGTGGCGAGTCCAACGACGCCGATGAATGCGACGGCCAGGTAGCACATCACTTCCCAGATCAGGGACCACAGCGACGCGTTCCAATTTGCTCCGCCCGGCGTCCCGTGCGGCGTCGCTCCGACATTGGGGTGAAGGTAGGCCAGTGCGGCGTTTTGCAGTACGTACTCGATGGGAGCGCTGGAAAGCAGCAGCTTTCTAACCGAACCGCCCTGGATCGCCACGCTCAGTGGTGCGAATAGATATGCGGTGACGATCAGGCAGACGTAGAAACCGGGGAGAATACGCAGAGCTCGAGCCAAGAGGTAGTCACGAAGTCGAGGGTCGTTCAGCCAGCTCCGGGAGATGAGGAATCCCGAGATTGCGAAGAATCCGTCGACACCCACGGCGAACAGAAGCTTATTAGCCGCCGCCGGCGGCATGTGGCCGGTGATGGGCCACGAGTGGAACAGCATCACTTCAGTTGCCAGGGCCAGCCGGAATGCGTTCAGCGCGTTATTTCGCGGGCTGAACACTTCCCCCAGCTTCATGTGGCTCCGTCCCTCGTCCCCCGTGCGCGTTGTCGGCGCCATCGTATATCGCGACGGTATTGATCACTGTTGCTTTCAGTGCTCTTGGCGAGTCGGTCGGGGCGGACAATCGACACGGCAGCAGGGACGCTCGCTGAACTGGCGAAGCACGGGCTTGACCGCGGTGATGGCTGGCAACGGGGCGCAGCGGCATTGAACGGCTCCGGGTCCAGAACGGGGTGCTAGCATCCGGGTCGTGTCTGAAGAAGGTGCGCGGCTGCGAATCGGTGTCCTCGGTGCAGCCCGCATCGCACCGCTGGCGCTCATCAACCCAGCACGAGAAAACGACGAGGTTGTGGTCGCGGCGGTGGCAGCCCGGGAGGTATCTCGTGCGCAGGCCTTCGCCGCCGAACACGGGATTCCTCGAGTGCATGACAGCTATGAGGCGCTCGTCGCGGACCCCGACTTGGACGCCATCTACAACCCTCTCCCAAATGGCTTGCACGGCAGGTGGACCCGAGCCGCAATTGCCGCGGGCAAGCATGTGCTGTGCGAAAAACCGTTTAGTGCCAATGCCGCTGAGGCGCG
>NZ_LZJI01000092.1 GCF_001667775.1 Mycobacterium sp. E1747 | reverse complement strand
CCGCAAACTCGTCCTCGACCCCACCCGCGACTACCAACCCCGCGGCGTCAAATGCGGAAACAGCCCAGAAAACCAGCAAGAGGTGTAAACCATGTCTCGGGACACCTGTCAACGATGTCCCGAGACATGACATTGGTAGCGGGGACAGGATTCGAACCTGCGACCTCTGGGTTATGAGCCCAGCGAGCTACCGAGCTGCTCCACCCCGCGTTGGTGAATGCCAGGTTACCGAACCGGCGTCACGGCGACCAAATCGCGGGCTCAGCGGGGGTGCGGCACCGACATTGCCGCCATGGTCGTGGATCGTCCGACCACCACAACCCTGACGGCGATCTCGACGAGACCCAGTCTCAGTGCGAGGGCGGGTTGAGCCCGTAGCGCCGCGCGATGTCGTCCATCCAGTCCGGCGACCCGTAGGTCAGACCGTACTTGTCGGCCAGCTCGCCGAACTCGGGCAGCTCGTGCAGGACCTTGCCGACCGGGTCGTCGGCGTGCTCGACCAGCAGCTCCCCGAGCTCGCGGAAATAGTTCTCGAATCCGCCCGGCGTGATGACCTCGATGATGCGGCCGGGCTCGCTGCCGGCGTTCCACATGGCGTGCATCTGGCCGCGGGGCTTGGTGATGTATCCGCCCGGTCCCAGCACCACTTCGCTGTCGTCGGAGCGGAAGCCGATCTCACCGGCCAGCACGATCGAGTGCTCGTCCTCGCGGGTGTGCCTGTGAGCCGCCGTCAGCAGTCCGACCGCAAACGGGTGCTCGACGATTGACACCTCACCCCCGTTGGTCTTGCTGGACAGCTTGAACACGGCCCCGAAACCGGGGAGGCCGACGTACTCGCCCTCCCCCGGCTGCACCACGGTTACCCCGATTTCATTCGTCTCGGTCATTCGATTCACCTTCCCGGGCCCGTCATCCCGCCGCAGCCAGGTTGGCCGGTTCCTGCGGCCACAGCGGCTGCGGCACCTCGACACCGAACGGCTTGCCCCAGCCGTTGCGGGACGAAACCTCGTGCACCGGGCGCCGATTGGCCGCCACACCCCACTTGCCCCGCGGGTAGCCCAGGGCCAGCATGGCCGACATCTTCCAGCCCTGCTCGGCGGGCACGCCCAGCAACTCGTTCACCCGGTCCTCGAAATTGCGGAGCACCATCGTCATCACCCCACCGACGCCCTCGGCACGGGCGGCGAGCAGCGCGCTCCAGATCGCCGGGTAGATGTTGGCGCCGCCGAGGTCGTCGATGGCGAAGACGAAGAGCAGCAAGGGGATCTCTTCGAAATGGTCGGCCAGGTAATTGCCCGACCCCTGCATGCGGCGCATCGTCGCGGCGTGCTCGTTCGGGTCCGCCCCGGGCGCCGTCGCCGCCATCGGTCCCGCCCCCGCGCCGAACTTCTCGTACTCGATAGCGCGGGCCTGCCGGAAGAGGTGGGCGAATTCGCGGATGAGGTCCGGGTCGTCCACGGCCACGAAGTGCCAGCGCTGGGTGTTGCCGCCGTTGGGGGCGCGGACGGCGGCGTCCAGGATGCGGGCCTGTGTCTCCAGCGGGATCGGGTCCGGCCGCAACCGCCGCATCATCCGGGTGGTGTAAAGCGCCTCGTAGATGTCCATTTTTTCTGCTCCTTCGCTACTCGGGCCAGCTGTTGTGCAGGATTAGGTCGACGAAGTCGACGCGCTCGAAGGTGGGGTCGAAGTGCGCCAGCACGTCGGCGTTCATGGTGCCGGCGGTGGTCTGCGGGCGGTGCTTCATCCCGTCGTTGAACGCCGCCAGGATGCCCTGCTTGAACTGGGGGCGCGGGTGGGCGGCGGTCACCGCGGCGAGGGCGTCGGGGGCCAGGTGCTCGCGCCCGATGCCGACGACGTCCACCTCGACACCGGCCTGGAGCAGAGCGACCTCGGGGTCCAGGAACTCCGGCACGCCGGGGGTGGTGTGCAAGGCGATGCCGAGCCACACCTTGGCGGCGTCGGCCTGCTGCACGCCGCGCGCCGTCAGGAAGTCCCGGGCCGCGTTCGCGCCGTCGACCTCGAAGCGCAGTGCGGAGGTGCGGTAGCGCTCGGTCAGCCCGATGTCGTGGAACATCGCGCTGACGTAGAGCAGCTCCAGGTCGGGTTGCAGGCCGCGGCGCAGGCCCTGCAGCGCGCCGAACAGGAACACCCGGCGCGAGTGGTTGAACAGCAGGTCATCCTCGGCGTCGCGGATGAACTCGGTGGCCTCGCGCGCCAGAGCCGAGTCGGGGACGCGGATGCCGGCGATGGTTTCAATGGATTGAGTGGTCATGACCGTTAGTCTGCGACCGTTCACGCCCACCGACCGCGCGCGTTCGGGTCGTCCTGTCCACAGAAAGCGACACAATATCTACGTGGCCGAAGCCAGAGCGCACTCGCGGGTGGTGGTGATCGTCGTCTTCGACGACGTGACGATGCTGGACGTGGCCGGCGCCGGCGAGGTGTTCGTCGAAGCCAACCGGTTCGGCGCCGACTATCAGATTAAGGTCGCGTCGGTCGACGGCCGGGACGTCACCACGTCCATCGGCAGTCGACTGGGTGTCACCGACCGGATTTCGTCGATCGAATCCGCCGATACCGTTCTGGTCGCCGGTAGCGACCACCTGCCCCGGCGGCCGGTCGATCCCGCGCTCGTCGAGGCCGTCAGGTCGCTGTCTGCCCGGTCGCGGCGGACGGCATCCATTTGCACGGGGTCGTTCATCCTCGCCCAGGCCGGCCTGCTCAGCGGCCGGCGCGCCACCACGCACTGGAACGAGACGCGGGTGTTGGCTCGGGCCTTTCGGGATGTCACCGTCGATCCCGACGCGATCTTCGTCCGCGACGGCGACGTCTTCACCTCGGCCGGGATCTCCTCGGGTATCGATCTGGCGCTGGCGTTGGTCGAACTGGATTACGGGACCGAACTGGTGCGCAACGTGGCCCGGTGGCTGGTCGTCTACCTCAAACGCGCGGGGGGCCAGTCACAATTCTCGGTGCTGGTGGAGGCCGACCCGCCGCCGCAGTCTCCCCTGCGCGCTGTCATCGACGCGGTCGCGGCCAACCCGGGCGCGAACCACAGCGTGAAATCCCTTGCGACCCGGGCGTCACTGAGCACGCGTCAGCTGACCCGGCTCTTCCAATCCGAGCTGGGAATGACCCCGGCCCGCTACGTCGAGCTGGTTCGAATCGATTTCGCCCGTGGCGCACTGGAATCCGGCCGGTCCGTCGGCGAGACCGCGGGCCTGGCCGGGTTCGGCAGCATCGAAACCCTGCGGCGGGTGTTCGTCAACCATCTGGGCATCAGCCCGAAGGCCTATCGGGAGAGGTTCCGGACGGCCGGATTGGCCGGGGCCTGAGGCTATTTGGTGTTGTTGTACTTGGTGATCGCGTCGTCCAGCCGCTGCAGCGCGGCGCCGTAGCCGGCGAAATCGCCCTTCTTCTGGGCGTCCTTGACCGCGCCGAGCGCGGCCTGAATCTCTTGCAGGGCAGCGGATTTGGCCGGGGACAGCGTCACCGACCCGTCCGGCACGGGCGGAACCGCCGTCGGCGGAGGCAATCCCGGTGGCCCGGCCGGCGGGGGCGGGGCGGCCGGCGGGGCCGCCTGTGGATTGCCAGCGTCGGTCGGCTGGATGCCTGTCGCCGCCGCACCCGCGCCCGGGCCGAACAGGCCGGTCAACGCGTCGCGCACCGTCGGGCCGTACCCGATCTTGTCGTTGTACATCATCGCCACCCGGATCAGCCGCGGATACGACGATGCGGCGTCGCTGGCGCCCGGGGACGCGTAGACGGGTTCGACATACAGCAGGCCTCCCTGGCCCACCGGCAGGGTGAGTAGGTTGCCCCAGCGGATGCGGTTCTGGTTGTCGCGCCCGATCACGCCGAGGTCCTGGGACACCGCCGGGTCGGTGGTGATGGCGTTGTTGGCCAGCTTGGGTCCGTTCACCTGACCCGGGATGGTCAGCACGGTGATTCTGCCGTAGGTCGCCGGGTCGGAGCTGGCGCTGATGTAGGCGGCCAGGTAGTCGCGCTTGAACCTGTTCATCGCGCTCGTCAGCTGATACGACGACGAATTATCGTTCTTGGCAATGTTTTTCGCGACGATGTAATACGGCGGCTGGTAGCTGCTGGCGGTCGGGTTGGGGTCCAGTGGCACGTCCCAGAAATCCGACGTGGAGAAGAACGTCACCGGGTCGTTGACGTGATACTTGGCCAGCAGCATGCGCTGCACCTTGAACAGGTCCTCGGGGTAGCGCAGGTGCTCGGCCAGCTCAGGGGTGATGTCGCTCTTCGGCTTCACGGTGCCGGGGAAGACCTGCATCCACGCCTTGAGCACCGGGTCCTGCTCGTCCTGCTGATACAGCGTGACGGTGCCGTCGTAGGCGTCCACCGTGGCCTTCACCGAGTTGCGGATGTAGGAAACCTGCTTGTCCGGGGCCAGCTTGTTGAACGCCACCTCGTTGGAGTCGGCGGTGGCCGATTCCAACGAGGTGAGCTCGGAATACGGGTAGTTGTCCAACGTGGTGTAGCCGTCGATGATCCACACCAGTCGCTTGTTGACGATTGCCGGATACACCGAGCTGTCGGTGGTCAGCCAGGGCGCCACCGCCTCCACCCGGCGGGCGGGGTCGCGGTTGAACAGGATCCTGCTGTTGGCGCCGATCACGTTGGAGAACAGGAAGTTTCGCTCGGCGAATTTGGCGGCGAACACGCTGCGGGACAGCCAGTCACCGACCGGCACTCCCCCGAGGCCGGTGTAGGTGTAGTTCTTGGTGTCGCTGCTGGTCTCGTAGTCGTATTCGCGGTCGGCGCCGTTGCGTCCGACGATCGCGTAGTCCGCGGAGGTGCTGGAGATGACGGGCCCGTAGTAGATGCGCGGCTGCTCCAGCGGGGCAGGGCCGTCGGACACCACGTTGCCGTTGGCGCCGACGACGTTCACCAAGAACTCGGGATAGCCGCCGTTCTGGTTGGGGTCG
>NZ_LZJI01000091.1 GCF_001667775.1 Mycobacterium sp. E1747 | reverse complement strand
TTCGGTCGCCAGCGGGCTGGTGGCCACCTCGGTCCCGTCGGCCAGGGCCGAGATTTCGAAGTCGGCGAACACCGCGGCCGCGGCGCAATTGGCGAATCACCTGGTGGACGCCGGCTGCGACGGCCTGGTCGTCTCCGGAACCACCGGCGAGTCGCCGACCACCACGGACGGCGAGAAGCGGGAGCTGCTGCGCGTCGTGCTGGAGGCCGTCGGCGATCGCGCCCGGGTCATTGCCGGCGCGGGCACGTATGACACCGCGCACAGCGTCCGGCTGGCCAAGGCCTGCTCGGCCGAGGGCGCCCACGGTCTGCTGGTGGTCACGCCGTATTACTCGAGGCCGCCGCAGAGCGGGCTGATCGCGCACTTCACCGCCGTCGCGGACGCGACCGAGCTGCCGATACTGCTCTACGACATTCCGCCGCGTTCCGTGGTACCGATCGAGGCGGACACGCTGCGCGCGCTGGCGTTGCACCCCAACATCGTCGGCGTCAAGGACGCCAAGGCCGACCTGCACGGCGGTGGCCAGATCATGGCCGAGACGGGACTGGCCTACTACTCCGGCGACGACGCGCTCAACCTGCCGTGGTTGGCGATGGGTGCCACCGGATTCATCAGTGTGATCTCGCATTTGGCCGCGGGTCAGCTCCGGGAGATGTTGTCCGCCTTCGCTTCCGGCGACATCGCCACCGCGCGCAAGGTCAACGGCACCGTCGCCCCGCTGTGCGACGCGATGAGCCGGCTGGGCGGCGTGACGCTGTCCAAGGCGGGTCTGCGGCTGCAAGGCATCGAGGTTGGCGATCCCCGGTTGCCGCAGATGCCGGCCACGCCGGAGCAAATCGATGCGCTGGCCGCCGATATGCGCGCGGCGTCGGTGCTGCGGTGAGGCAGAGGGTGACTGATAAGTGGATCTAGACCTCGCCCCTCCTGGTCCCTTGACCACCGGTGGGTTGCGGGTCACCGCGCTGGGCGGTATCAGCGAAATCGGCCGCAACATGACGGTTTTCGAGCATCTCGGCCGGCTGTTGATCATCGACTGCGGGGTGATGTTCCCCACCCACGACGAGCCCGGCGTGGACCTGATCCTGCCTGACCTGCGCCACATCTCCGACCGGCTCGACGAAATCGAGGCGCTGGTGCTGACCCACGCGCACGAGGATCACATCGGCGGCATCCCGTTCCTGCTGAAGCTGCGCCCCGACATCCCGGTCGTCGGGTCGAAGTTCACCCTGGCGCTGGTGGCGGCGAAATGCCGTGAGCACCGGCTCAAGCCGGTGTTCGTAGAGGTGACCGAGGGGCAGCGCAGCACACACGGCGTCTTCGAGTGCGAATACTTCGCCGTCAACCACTCCATCCCCGACGCGCTGGCGATCGCCGTGCACACCGGCGCGGGAACCGTCTTGCACACCGGCGACATCAAGCTCGACCAACTTCCCCTCGACGGCCGGCCCACCGATCTGCCCGGCATGTCCCGGCTCGGCGACGCCGGGGTAGACCTGTTCCTGTGCGACTCGACCAATTCCGAGATCCCGGGCGTGGGGCCGTCGGAAAGCGAAGTGGGGCCCACGCTGCACCGCCTGATCCGGGGCGCCGAGGGTCGCGTCATCGTGGCGTGCTTTGCCTCCAACGTGGACCGGGTGCAACAGATCATCGACGCCGCCGTCGCTTTGGGCCGGCGCGTGTCCTTCGTCGGTCGCTCCATGGTGCGCAACATGGGCATCGCCCGCGAGCTGGGATTTCTGCGGGTGGCCGATTCCGACGTGATCGACATCGGCGCGGCCGAGATGATGCCGCCCGAGCGTGTTGTGCTGATCACCACGGGCACCCAGGGCGAGCCCATGTCGGCCCTGTCGCGGATGTCGCGCGGCGAGCATCGCAGCATCACGCTGACGGCGGGCGACCTGATCGTGCTGGCGTCGTCGCTGATCCCGGGCAACGAGGAGGCCGTCTACGGCGTGATCGACGAGCTCGCCAAAATCGGGGCCCGCGTCATCACCAATGCACAAGCCCGAGTGCATGTTTCGGGCCACGCCTACGCCGGTGAGCTGTTGTTCCTCTACAACGGCGTGCGGCCGCGCAACGTCATGCCGGTACACGGCACCTGGCGGATGCTGCGCGCCAATGCCAAGCTGGCGGCCAGCACCGGAGTGCCGGAAGAGTCGATCCTGTTGGCCGAGAACGGCGTCAGCGTCGACCTCGTCGCCGGCACGGCGTCGATCGCCGGGGCGCTGCCGGTGGGCAAGATGTTCGTCGACGGGCTGATCAGCGGCGACGTCGGCGACATCACGCTGGGCGAACGGCTCATCCTGTCATCGGGTTTCGTCGCGGTCACGGTGGTCGTCCAGCGCGGCACCGGGCGGCCGGTCGCCGCGCCGCACCTGCATTCACGCGGGTTCTCCGAGGATCCCAAGGCGCTGGAACCCGCCGGGCGCCGAGTCGAGGCGGAGCTGGAACTGCTTGCCGCCGACAACATCACCGACCCGGGCCGCATCGCCCAGGCCGTGCGCCGCACCGTCGGCAAATGGGTGGGCGAGACCTACCGGCGGCAACCGATGATCGTGCCGACGGTCATCGAGGTCTAAAGCTTCTCCGCGTAGGCCGACCATTCCAGTTGCGAGGCCTTGAGTTTGCGGCCGGTCGGCTCCACGTAACGCTGGACGAGTTCGTCGGGACCGGCCTGCTCCAGCAGCCGCCAACCGTATTCCCCGATGAACGCGCCGACTTCCTCGGGCTGTAAACCGAAGCGCCACAACTGCCGGACGCTGCGATAGAGCGTGCGGGTGCCGTACCGGTTCTTGCCCTCGATGAAATCCCTTCGGACGTAGGTGAATACCAAACGACTGCCGGGAGCGGCCGCCCGCAACCCCTCCAGCGTCCGCCGGACGGTGGCTTCACTCAAATACTGGGTGACGCCCTCGCAGATGAGGAAGGCCCGGTAGTCGGTGCGAAAGCCGTGCTCGGCCAGGGCGGTGAGGAGGTCGTCGCGCTCCAAGTCCAGCGCCACCTGCCGGACCGACATCGGCGGGCCGCCCAGCACCCGTCGGACCGTCTTGACCTTCCGGGCGACGTTGACGGGCAGGTCGACCTCGAAGACGGGAATGCGGATCTGCCGCGTCAGCAGGTAGGCGCGGGTATCCAATCCGGCGCCGAGGATGATCACCGCGTCGATGCCGTCGAGCGCCTCGGCCAGCTTGTCGCCGATAAAACGCTTGCGGCAGGCCAGGTTCGCCCACAACCCGCGGCCCGACCACTCCGAGGCGCGCATCATCAGGCGCCGCACCGGCCGCGCGCGTGTCGCCGCCACCAGCAACCGCAGCGGCGCCGGCAGGAACAGCTCCGCCAGGTCGTCGTCCACCAAGCGGCGGCCCGGCGGTTCGTTCTGTTCGACGGCGGCCAGCACCATCGGTCCGAAGGCGGTCTGCGCGGCGGAGTTTCGTGCCATTCGGCTACTTGTTCAAGAAGCCGGCGTCGACCGGCAACGTCACACCGGTGATGTAGCGGGCCTGGTCGCTCACCAGCCACGCCACCGCGTTGGCGATGTCCTCGACGTCCATCACCTGCACCGGCAGGGCGTTGCCCAGGGCTCCGGGTGTGTCGGTCGCGGCGGCCATCGTGGCCAACCATTCCCGGGTGAACTCGTTGTTGATCATCGGGGTCTCGACACCCGACGGATGAATCGAGTTGACCCGGATGTTCTGAGCCGCAAGCAGCCTCGCGTATACCCGCATCAGCCCTACGACGCCGTGTTTGGCGGCGGCGTAGCCCACGGACCCGGCATCGGGGCTACCCACCCCGGCCAGTCCGGCGACCGAGCTGATAAGCACGATCGAGCCACCGCTGCCCTGCTTGACCAGAGGGGGTATCGCGACCTTGATGGTGTTGTAGGCGCCGGTCAGGTTGACGTCGATGACGTCTCGCCAGCCGTCGTCGCCGGACTGCATCGGGGCGATCCCAGCGTTGGCCACCACGATGTCGAGGCGGCCGAACTCGTCGAGTCCCGCCTGCAACGCGGCGGACAGCGATTCCCGATCCCGAACGTCGCCCTGTTTGGCCACAATGCGAGCGCCGGTGTCCTCCACCAGCTTCACCGTGGCCGCCAGGTCCTCCGGGGAGGCCAGGGCATAGGGGACGCTGGCGATCTGGTCGCACAGGTCGACCGCGATGATGTCCGCGCCGTCGGAGGCCAGGCGCACCGCGTGCGCGCGCCCCTGGCCACGCGCCGCGCCGGTGATGAAGGCGACCTTGCCCTCGAGTGGCCGGGTCATCGGGACCGCAGCTGACCCTTGTCGGGGTCGCCCGCGGGCACCGGCTGCAACATCTTGATGTCGGGTGCTCCGGCCAGGTGCTCGCCGGCCGCGCCGAACATCTTGCCGACCGCCGGCGCGGTGCTATGGGCCTTGAGCGCCTCTTCGTCGGCCCATTGCTCGACGAAGACGAAGGTCTCGCCCGATTGGTGCAGGGAGTACAACTGGCAGCCCGGTTCGTTGTGGACTTCCTCCACCGCTTGCGTGAGGATGTCGCGGACTGTGTCGACCGATTCGGGTTTGACGGTCATGCTGGCGACGACGACGACGGGCATGCTGGGCGCCTCCTGGGGGCTTAGGGGGTGGGTGACGCGCATGGCTTCTGTTACCTAGGTCACCGGTTGTCCACCCTACTCACGTGGCGTCTTGGACCACCCGCCAGATGGGTCACATGACCAAACCGTTACCAGTGTGGCGGGTGGTGCAGATGATGTCGATGCGACTACCCTTGCCGACATGGCTAACAAGACCGCCGCCCGCTCCAAAGCTCGAACGAGCAGGTCAAAGGCCACTTCGCGGAGTGGCTCGGGTCGCGCGCGGCCGGCGGCACCCCGCAAGCGGCCGAGCAGGCCCGCGAAACGGCGCAACCAGTCGCTGCTGGTGGCCACCGGGCTGACCGGGGGCCGCGCCCTGCGCGCCACCTGGCTGATGGCCGCCCGCAGCACCGGCGGCGCCGCCCGCTCGATTGGGCGGGCTCGCGACATCGACCCGGGGCACCGTCGCGACGGGATCGCGCTGATGCTGCTCGGCCTTTCCGTCGTGGTCGCCGCCAGCTCGTGGTTCCACGCCGCCCGGCCGGTCGGGGCGTGGGTCGACACGTTGTTGCGCACCTTCATCGGTGCGGGCGTGCTGGCGCTCCCAGTCGTCACCGCCGCGGTGGCGGTGACGCTGATGCGCACCCAGCCCAATCCCGACGCGCGCCCCAGGCTGATCCTGGGCGGTTCCCTCATCGCGCTGTCGGTGCTCGGCCTGCGGCACCTGTGGTCTGGCTCGCCCGAAGACCCCGAGGCGCGGCGCCGCGCGGCGGGATTCATTGGCTTCGCCATCGGCGGCCCCCTGTCGGACGGATTGACCGCCTGGATCGCCGCGCCCCTGTTGTTCATCGGCTTCATGTTCGGCCTGCTGTTGCTGACCGGAACGACGATCCGTGAGGTGCCCGACGCGGTCCGCGCCATGTTTGGCGCCCGGCTGCTCGGCGACGACGAGTACGACGAGTACGACGAGTACGACGACTACGCGGATTCCGCTGTGGCCGAAGACTTCTACGACGCGAGCTCCCCTCCTGAAGACGGGCCGCAAGCCTGGCCGACGGCCGACCCGGTCCCGGCGCTGCGGGACAACGAGGACGACATCCCCACCACGCCGGAGCCGGCGATCGGCAAAACCCGTCGTCGCGACAAGAAGAAGACCGAGGTGCTGGACCGGGTCGTCGAAGGCCCCTACACGCTGCCCTCGCTGAGCCTGCTGGTGGCGGGGGACCCACCGAAGAAGCGCAGCGCCGCCAACACGGTCATGGCCGACGCGATCAGCGAGGTCCTCACCCAGTTCAAGGTCGACGCCGCCGTCACCGGCTGCACCCGCGGGCCCACGGTCACCCGCTACGAGGTCGAGCTGGGCCCGGGCGTCAAGGTGGAGAAGATCACCGCGCTGCAGAAGAACATCGCCTACGCGGTGGCCACCGAGAGCGTGCGCATGCTGGCGCCGATTCCGGGCAAATCCGCCGTGGGCATCGAGGTGCCCAACACCGACCGGGAAATGGTGCGGCTGGCAGACGTACTCACCGCGCCGTCGACCCGCCGCGACCACCACCCGCTGGTGATCGGGCTCGGCAAGGACATCGAGGGCGACTTCATCTCGGCCAACCTGGCCAAGATGCCGCACCTGCTGGTCGCCGGCTCCACCGGTTCGGGTAAGTCCAGCTTCGTCAACTCCATGCTGGTGTCGCTGCTGACCCGGGCCACCCCCGAGGAGGTCAGGATGATCCTGATCGACCCGAAGATGGTGGAGCTGACGCCGTATGAGGGCATTCCGCACCTGATCACCCCGATCATCACCCAGCCCAAGAAGGCCGCCGCCGCGCTGGCGTGGCTGGTCGAGGAGATGGAGCAGCGCTACCAGGACATGCAAGCCTCCCGGGTGCGCCACATCGACGACTTCAACGAGAAGGTGCGGTCGGGGGCCATCACCGCGCCGCTGGGCAGCCAGCGCGAATACCGGCCCTACCCGTACGTCGTCGCGATCGTCGACGAGCTGGCCGACCTGATGATGACCGCTCCCCGCGACGTCGAGGATGCCATCGTGCGGATCACCCAGAAGGCCCGCGCCGCGGGCATCCACCTGGTGCTCGCCACCCAGCGCCCGTCGGTGGACGTGGTCACTGGGCTGATCAAGACCAACGTGCCGTCCCGGTTGGCGTTCGCGACGTCGTCGCTCACCGACAGCCGCGTCATCCTCGACCAGGCCGGGGCCGAGAAACTCATCGGCATGGGCGATGGCCTGTTCCTGCCGATGGGCGCGAGCAAGCCGATCCGCCTGCAGGGCGCCTACATCACCGACGAGGAGATCCAGGCTGTTGTCGGGGCGTGCAAAGAGCAGGCCGAGCCCGAATACACCGACGGCGTCACCACGGCCAAGCCCACCGGCGAGCGCACCGACGTCGATCCGGACATCGGCGACGACATGGACGTGTTCCTGCAGGCCGTCGAGCTGGTGGTGTCCAGCCAGTTCGGCTCGACCTCGATGCTGCAGCGCAAGCTGCGGGTCGGCTTCGCCAAGGCCGGCCGGCTGATGGACCTGATGGAGACCCGCGGCATCGTCGGGCCGTCCGAGGGATCCAAGGCGCGCGAGGTGCTGGTCAAGCCCGACGAGCTGGCCGGAACGCTGGCGCTGATCCGGGGCGGCGCCAACGCCGACGGGTCCGACGAGGGCGAGGAGTAGTCGCGGGAACTGTGGCACTCGACACGTGCGCGACTGTTTCCCTGTCGAACAGTGTCACAGTACGATCGAATCGGTTTGCCATGATGTGAGGCCGTCTCCTCCCCGGATCGATAGGGGAGTCGCGGACCGGCAACCAAGCCGAGTGGACCCGCCGGATGCGCGAAGACGGCCACGGCGACATCGGACCGAACACGGCGAGTGACCAGGAATCCGAGCACAGGGCAGGGAGGCGATGACAATCCCCGCCCGGCCCGCCGGCCAGCTCGGGGTCCGTCATCTCCGCGACGACCGCCAACCCGGCGCGGACGCGGGAAAACAACTGACGGGCGCCGTGGTCGTCATCGCCCTCGTCGCGGCAATCTCGGGGATGCTCTACGGCTACGACACCGGTGTCATCTCCTGGGCCCTGCTGCAGCTCACCCAGGACTTCAACATCACCGCGGGCTGGAAGCAGGTGATCGCCGCCAGCATCCTGCTCGGCGCCGTCATCGGGGCGTTGACGTGCAGCTGGCTGTCCGATCGGCGCGGCCGGCGCGGCACACTGTTGATGCTGGCGGCGGTGTTCATCGTCGGCGCGCTGTGGTGCGCCGACGCGTCCGACGCCGGTGTGTTGTCGCTGGGACGGCTGGTCCTGGGCTTCGCGGTAGGCGGGGCGACGCAGGCGGCACCGATGTATGTCGCCGAGCTCTCGCCGCCGGCCTACCGGGGACGGTTGGTGCTGTGCTTCCAGATCGCCATCGGGGTGGGCGTCCTCATCGCGACCGTCGTCGGGGCTTTCGAGTCCATCTCCTGGCGGGGGCCGATCGGGATCGCCTGCGTGCCCGCCGCGGTCATGCTGTGGCTGCTGCTGCGCCTCCCGGAAAGCCCGCGCTGGCTGGTCAAGCAAGGCGATCGAAGCGCCGCGCGAGCCGTGTTGGAGCGCGTCCGGCCCGAGGGCTACAACGTCGGCGCCGAGCTGGACGAAGCGATCGAACTCGCGCGCGTCGAACGCACGGCCAGCACCCGCGGGTGGAGCGGGCTGCGCGACGCCTGGGTGCGCCCCGCCCTGATCCTCGGTTGCGGCGTCGCGGTGTTCACCCAGCTCAGCGGCATCGAGATGATCATCTACTACTCACCGACCATCTTGACCGAAGACGGCGTTTACCGGTCCGTGGCTCTGCAGGCGTCGGTGGCCTTGGGTGCGGCCTACCTGGTCGCCCAACTGGTCGGATTGGCGATCATCGACCGGGTCGGCCGCCGCCGGCTCACCCTCATCATGGTGCCGGGCGCGGCGATCAGCCTGTTCCTGCTGGGCCTGCTCTTCGTCACCAGCGACAGCGGTCACGACGTGATCCCCTACATCATGGTCTGCCTGATCGCCTTCATGCTGTTCAACGCGGGCGGCTTGCAGCTGATGGGCTGGCTGACCGGCTCGGAGACCTATCCGCTGGCGGTGCGGCCGGCGGCCACCGCCGCACAGTCCGCGACGTTGTGGGGCACCAACCTGCTCATCACGCTGACGATGCTGTCGCTCATCAACGCGATCGGTGTCGGGCCCTCGATGTGGCTGTATGGGTCGTTCAACGTGGTCGCGTGGATCTTCGTGTACTTCCGCATGCCCGACCTCACCGGTAGGAGCCTGGAGGAGATCGAAACCAAGCTCTTCGAGGGGAACTTCCGACCGTCGGACTTCAGCCGCTGACGAATCCGGTTGTGCGGCAGGTCCTTTGCGTCACAGCACCAGCAGCATCCGGGAGTTGCCCAGAATGTTGGGCTTGACGTAGCTCAGGTCCAGGAACTCGGCGACACCGATGTCGTAGGAGCGGCACATCTCCTCAAACACCTCGGCCGTCACCGGCGTCCCCTCGATCTCGGTGAACCCGTGCTTGCCGAAGAACTCGGTTTCGAACGTGAGCACGAACAGCCGCTTGAGCTGCAGCTCGCGCGCGACCTCCAACAGCCGGTCGACGATCGCGTGGCCGATCCCGTGGCCGGTCATCTCCGGGTCGACAGCGACGGTGCGGATCTCGCCCAGGTCGGACCACATCACGTGCAGCGCGCCGCAACCCACCACGGCGCCCTCGCGTTCGGCCACCCAGAATTCCTGGACGGCCTCATACAGCGTCACCAGGTTCTTCTCGAGCAGGATCTTGCCGGCGTAGGTGTCGACGAGCTGCTTGATGGCGGGGACGTCGGAGGTCCGCGCGCGTCGCACCAGGCAGTCCTGCGAACTATCGGTCACGGCTAACAGTATCGGCATTGGGTCCGGGTGCGCTGGTCAACAGTTATTCTGTTGCGGTGTCGGGGCAGCCGCAAACGGGTCCGCTAACGGGACCGTCGGGCCGCGTCCACATCGCAAATCTCGCCAACACCCTGACGCTGCTGCGGCTGGTGTTGGTGCCAATATTCCTGCTCGCGCTGTTCGCCAAGGACGGCCACGAGGCCGCCTTCCGGATCGTGGCTTTCGTGATCTTCGCGGTCGCCTGCATCACCGATCGGTTGGACGGCCTGCTGGCCCGCAATTACGGCATGGCAACGGAATTCGGGGCGTTCGTCGACCCGATCGCGGACAAGACGCTCGTCGGGTCGGCCCTGATCGGGCTGTCGATGCTGGGTGACCTGCCGTGGTGGGTCACGGTGCTGATCCTGGCCCGCGAGTTCGGGGTGACCGTGCTGCGGCTGGCCGTGATCCGTCGCGGGGTCATTCCGGCCAGCTGGGGCGGCAAGGTCAAGACCGTGGTGCAGGTGGTGGCGATCGGCCTGTTCGTCCTGCCACTGTCTGGGCCGCTGCGGGTGGCGGCGGCGGTGGTAATGGGGGTGGCCATCTTGCTCACGATCGTCACCGGCATCGACTACGTGGTGTCGACCGTGCGGGAAGTGCGCCGGACGCCCGACTGATTCTCGAATCGCTGAACGGGAACCAAGACCCCGCCCTCCGCGTTTCACCTTGTGTGCGCCTGCAGTCGCGGTCGATTCCGAGCCGAGCAGGCTGACTGGACGAAGGAGGGCAGGAATGCCGTCATTAGTGCGCGAGGTGATCGGCGACGTGCTGCGTGAGGCCCGGATGACGCAGGGCCGGACGCTGCGCGAGGTCTCCGACTCGGCGCGGGTGAGCCTCGGCTACCTGTCCGAGGTGGAGCGCGGGCGCAAGGAACCGTCCAGCGAGCTGCTCAACGCGATCTGCGAGGCGTTACAGGTCCCGCTGTCGTCGGTGCTGACCGACGCCGGCGAGCGGATGGCCGGCCAGGAGCGGGCACGCGAACGCGTGGCCCACAGCGCGCCCACCGACGGGCTGCGCGGCCCCAGCATCGACGCCGAGACCAAGGTGGTCATCCCGCCGGTGGCGTCGCTGGCGATCGCCTGAGCGACACCGGAGGGCATGGATCGCCCGCTAGGGGTAGGGCGATCGGCGCCGACCCACTAAATTGAGCGACAAGCGTCGGCCCATCCCGGGATCATCCGGCCTACAAGAAGCGAAGGTGGAGCTCAATGGCCAATCCGTTCGTCAAAGCGTGGAAGTACCTGATGGCGCTGTTCAACGCGAAGATCGACGAGCACGCCGACCCCAAGGTGCAGATCCAGCAGGCCATCGAGGAGGCGCAACGCACTCATCAGGCGCTGACCCAGCAGGCCGCCCAGGTGATCGGCAACCAGCGCCAACTGGAGATGCGGCTGAATCGGCAACTCGCCGACATCGAAAAATTGCAGGTCAACGTCCGTCAGGCCCTGACGCTGGCCGACCAGGCCACCGCGGCCGGGGATGCCGCCAAAGCGGCCGAGTACAACAACGCCGCCGAGGCGTTCGCGGCGCAGCTGGTGACCGCCGAGCAGAGCGTCGAGGACCTCAAGACGCTGCATGACCAGGCGCTGAGCGCGGCCGCCCAGGCCAAGAAGGCGGTCGAGCAGAACGCGATGGTGCTGCAGCAGAAGATCGCCGAGCGCACCAAGCTGCTCAGCCAGCTCGAGCAGGCGAAGATGCAGGAACAGGTCAGCGCCTCACTGCGCTCGATGAGCGAGATCGCCGCGCCGGGCAACGTGCCCAGCCTCGACGAGGTGCGCGACAAGATCGAACGCCGCTACGCCAACGCGATCGGATCGGCCGAGCTCGCGCAGAGCTCGGTGCAGGGCCGCATGCTCGAGGTCGAGCAGGCCGGCGTGCAGATGGCCGGTCACTCCCGGCTGGAGCAGATCCGCGCCTCGATGCGCGGCGAAGCCTTGCCGACCGGGGGGACGCCCGCCGCCGGGGCCACCCCGCAGGCGGCCCCCGCACCCGCCGAGACGACCGGGGGCGCGGCCACCGAGAAGCCCTTTGGCCAGTAGCCCGGGCGTCATGGCGGTGAGCGAGGCGCGGGGTGGGCTCTGGCGTACGGTGCTGGGGCGGGGATTGGCCACCGCCGCGGACCTGTCTAACCTGGTGGCCCAAAAGCTCAGTGCCGCAGCGGATCCCCGTGCGCGGCTGTTGCGGCGGCGTCGCCGCGCGCTGCGGTGGGGCCTGATATTCGCAGTCGGTTGCGTGTTCTGGGCGGTGGTGACGATGCTGCTGGCGGCGTGGGGATGGTTCGCGTTGCTGCTCGAGATCACCGGCGCCGTCGCGGTCATCATGGCCGTCCCCGCGACGCTGTTGTTGTTGCGCTACCGGTGGTTGCGTGCCGAGCCGCTGCCCACACCGCGCCCGGCGAACGTGCGACGGTTGCCCCCGCCCGGGTCGGCGGCGCGGCCCGCGATGTACGCACTGGGCGCCTCGGAGCGCGGGTTCCTTTCGCTGTTGAACGTGATCGAGCGGGGATCGATGCTGCCGACCACCGAAATACACGACCTGACCGCGGCGGCCAACAAGAGCTCGGCGGCGATGGCGGCCACCGCCGCCGAGGTGGTGTCGATGGAGCGGGCGGCCCAGTCCAGCGAATCATCGCGAACGTATCTGGTGCCCACGATCAACGCGTTCACGGCGCAGCTGAGTGCCGGCGTTCGCCAGTACAACGAAATGGTAACCGCTGCAGCGCAATTGGTGTCCTCCGCCAACGGGGATCAGCTGGCGGCCTCGCAGCGCTACCGCGCCGAGCTGGCCGGGGCCACCGACCGCCTGGTCGGCTGGGCGCAGGCGTTCGACGAACTCGGTGGTCTGCGCGGAGCCAGTTAGAACGTCGCCTTTAGCGACGGCAGCACCACCGCCGCCAGGCCACGAATGGTGGCCTTGAACATGTCGAAGAAGTCGAAGTAGTCCCGCCACAACGTGATTCGTCCGTCGTGGACCTCGAACACCCCGCACACCCAGAACTGAAGCCGCAGCGGGCCGAAGATCAGTGCGTCGGTGCGTTCGGTGAGCACCGCGCCGCCGTCGGCGGCGATGCGGTGGATCTTCACCTCGAAGGCGGCGCGGCCGTCCATCTGGCGAAACAGCTTCATCGCCCTGGCGCGGCCGTGAATCGTCGGCAGCCCGACATTTTCGTAAACGAGGTTGTCGTCCAATGCCGCGTCGGCGGCCTCGTAATCCGCGTCCTGCAGGGCGTTCAGAAAGCCCTCTACCGTGCGGGTGTTCGCAACGGTTGTCCCGGTCAGCTCGGTCATGGGTGCCAGCGTAGGCGAGCCTTGCGGCGGCGCGCTGTGGCAGGGTAAGGGCGATGCGCGTCGCCGTGGTCGCCGGGCCGGATCCCGGGCACTCCTTTCCCGCGATTGCGCTGTGCCAACGCTTCGCCCACGCCGGCGACGAACCCACGCTGTTCACCGGCGCCGAGTGGGTCGACACCGCCCGCGCCGCCGGCATCGACGCCGCCCCGCTGGACGGGCTGGTGGCCACCGACCACGACGTCGACGCCGGCGCCCGAATCCATCGGCGGGCGGCGCGGATGGCGGTCCTCAACGTGCCGGCGCTGCGCGAGCTGGCGCCCGACCTGGTGGTCTCCGACGTCATCACCGCCGGCGGCGGCATGGCCGCCGAGCTGTTGGGCATCCCGTGGATCGAGCTCGACCCGCATCCGCTGTATCTGCCCTCGAAGGGATTGCCGCCGATCGGCAGCGGGCTGGCGCCGGGCACCGGCATCCGCGGCCGGCTCCGCGACACCACGATGCGGGCGCTGACCGCCCGGTCCTGGCGCGCGGGTCTGCGGCAGCGCGCGGCCGTGCGGGTTGAGATCGGGCTGCCGGCCCACGACCCCGGCCCGCTGCGGCGGCTGATCGCGACCCTGCCGGCCCTCGAGGTCCCCCGGCCGGACTGGCCGGCGGAGGCGGTGGTGGTGGGACCGCTGCACTTCGAACCGACCGATCGGGTGCTGGACATCCCGGCGGGGTCGGGGCCCGTGGTGGTGGTGGCGCCGTCGACCGCCTCGACCGGCACCGAGGGCGTGGCCGAGATCGCGCTGGCTCACCTGCGGCCGGGGGAGACGCTGCCCGCCGGCGCGCGGTTGGTGATCTCGCGGCTGGGCGGGGCGGATTTGGAGGTGCCGCCGTGGGCGGTGGTCGGGCTGGGCAGCCAGGCGGAGTTACTCACGCACGCCGACCTCGTCATTTGCGGCGGCGGGCACGGCATGGTGGCCAAGACGCTGCTGGCGGGGGTGCCGCTGGTGGCGGTGCCCGGCGGCGGGGATCAGTGGGAGATCGCCAACCGGGTGGTCCGGCAGGGCAGCGGGCGGCTGGTCCGGCCGCTGACCGCCGAGGCGCTGGTGGCCGCGGTGGACGAGGTGCTGTCGTCACCCCGATATCGGCAGGCGGCGCAGACCGCCGCCGCTAGCATCGCCGGTGTGGCCGATCCGGTGCGGGTGTGCCATGAAGCGCTCGCTCTGACGGGCTGATGGCCAGGGCCGCGCAAAGGAGGGCTTGGGCATTGAAGGCATTGATGTCATTGAAGTCATTGAAATCGATCGCGGCCGGCGGCCTGCTGCTCGCCTTGATGTTCAGTTCGGGCGTCGCCCGCGCTGACAGCGGCGACGAGCAGCAGGCGTGCCAGTTGATGGACGACCCGGCCGCCGCCGGGCAGGGCTATGCGCCGGCCGAGTACGCCTTCATGCAGTTGCGCTCGCGGATGTCGGCGTTGCGGGCGCGGACCACCATGTCCGAGGCCGTGCAGGACTTTTGTCCCAACCACCTGATCGATCTGCCGGCCAGCTGGCGGTGACGCGGCCGGTGTCCGATCCGCGCCCGACGGGTATCTTGCTGACGTGCGCCTAACGGAATTCAACGAGCGGGTCGTCCTGCGATTCGGTGCGGCCTACGGTTCTTCGGTGTTGGCGGACCATGTGCTGACCGGATTCGACGGCCGGACCGCCGCCCAGGCGATCGAGGACGGGATCGAGCCCCGCGACGTGTGGCGGGCCCTGTGCGTCGACTTCGACGTACCGCGCGAGCAGTGGTGAGTGCGCCGCCTATTCGTAGGGCGGATATTCGTGCTGCCGCAATAGCGCCGCGAGGTGGACGGCGTTGCGGGCCGCCGTTTCGGTCGTGGTCGCCACCGCTTCCGGCACGTCGTCGAGGTCGTTGAAATTCGTCCCCTGCATGGCCTCGCCGTTCCAATAGGTGCACCCTTGCGCGGGAATCGAGAATCCGATGTCGTTCACTGCCTGAAAAAGGTCGGCGACGATCTTGTGTGCGCCGTCCTCATTTCCCACCACCGCCACCAGGGCAACTTTGCCCACCATCCGGGGCCGGCCGGCGTCGTCCTTATCGGAGATCGCGGCGTCGAGGCGCTCCAGAACGCGCTGCGCGACACTGGACATGTGGCCGACCCAGGTGGGCGTCGACAGCACCACGATGTCCGCCGCGGTGATCTTCTCCAGTAGCGCCGGCCACTCGTCGCCCGGGCCCATGTCCGCTTCCACGCCAGGCAGCAGCGCCAGGTCCACGCACCGCACCTTCTCGGTGCCGACGCCCGCACCGCGCAGTTGGGCGAGCACCTGATCGGCGATCAGCTCGCTGCTCGAGGGCTCCGGGCTCTTCTTCAACGAACACGTCAACGCGAGGGCTCGCAAGGATGTCTCGGTGGGCATGCCGCTTCAGATACCCTTGCGCGAGTTGGGCAAACGACGCGGCGCCCGAGTGCGGTCCGGCGGTGGCTTCTCGAAGACGCAGTCGCCGCAGATGGATCCGCCGGGCAGGCGATAAAAGAGGCAGCAACTACGGCGTCGAAAGCCCAGGGGTGGGCCGGTGATGACGCCCGAGTCGGCCAGCATGCCGGTGCCCAGCAGCGCATGGACCGTCTCGGCGATCCGCGCGCCCAGCTCGGGCCGCACGGCGAGCAGGGCACGCGCTGCACCGACCAGCGCGGACGCGATGTTGCCCGCCAGCAGGGCGGGCGCCAGCCCTACCCGCAGACCGGCGGCGAGCTGTTGCATGTGGTCTTGCACGACCGCCCGGTACAGCGCGTCCGGTGAGTGGGCCGGGGTCCCGACCGGCGCGGGCAATCGCAGTTGCGCCCCGTCGTCGGCGCGTTGCAGGTCACCCAGGTCGGGGACGACGTCGTGGCCCAGCGCGCACGCGAGCACCGGTGACCACAGCCGGGTGGCGTGGCCGAGGTGAACCAGCGAGGCGCCGACCCGCAGATCCGTTGTGTGATAGCGCCGGGCGGTGGCCTCGACCAAGTCGGTGAACCCGTCGGCGTAGGACTGCCGGACCGGATGCCACCCGGCCGCGTCACCGCCCACGGCCAGCGCGAAAAACCCTTGGTAGGAGGATATTTCGGCCAACTCAGCGGAGATGTCTCGCACCGTCATGTATGTGCAACCACGCCTCTCTAGGGAAATCCGGCCCCAGTTGTCGTGAGGAAGCGCTGCCGGTGAGTATCCGGCTGGCGGGAGGGAATCCCGGTCACAGTGGCGGGACCGCACCGGATTCACACCGGTTTGCTCGGGCTCTCTGGGCCCCGCCAGCGTCTTTCGGTGGCAAATGTTGCCACACGCGTGCGGGGTTCGGCGTGTCCGCTTGAATCGAACAGGTGTTCGGCTACTGTGGGGAACGTTCGGCGAGTCAACTTGTCGGTGGCCTTCTCTAGTGTCACGGCCAACCGACCGATACCGGTCACCGAACACACCGAACCATAGGAGAGGCACCATGACGCAAGCCCCCGACCGCGAGAAGGCCCTCGAACTGGCGATGGCCCAGATCGAGAAGAGCTACGGCAAAGGCTCGGTGATGCGTCTCGGCGACGAGATGCGTCAGCCGATCTCGGTCATCCCGACCGGATCCATCGCACTGGACGTGGCCCTGGGCATCGGCGGCCTGCCCCGCGGCCGGGTCGTGGAGATCTACGGCCCGGAGTCCTCGGGTAAGACCACCGTCGCCCTGCACGCCGTGGCCAACGCCCAGGCCGCCGGCGGCGTCGCGGCGTTCATCGACGCCGAGCACGCCCTGGATCCGGACTACGCCAAGAAGCTCGGCGTCGACACCGACTCCCTGCTGGTCAGCCAGCCCGATACGGGGGAGCAGGCCCTCGAGATCGCCGACATGCTGATCCGCTCGGGCGCCCTGGACATCCTGGTCATCGACTCGGTGGCGGCCCTGGTGCCGCGCGCCGAGCTCGAGGGCGAGATGGGCGATAGCCACGTCGGGCTGCAGGCCCGGCTGATGAGCCAGGCGCTGCGGAAAATGACTGGCGCGCTGAACAATTCGGGCACCACTGCCATCTTCATCAACCAGCTGCGCGAGAAGATCGGGGTGATGTTCGGCAGCCCCGAAACCACCACGGGTGGAAAGGCTTTGAAGTTCTACGCCTCGGTGCGCATGGACGTGCGCCGGATCGAGACCCTCAAGGACGGCACCAACGCGGTGGGCAACCGCACCCGGGTCAAGGTCGTCAAGAACAAGGTGTCGCCGCCGTTCAAGCAGGCCGAGTTCGACATCCTCTACGGCAGGGGGATCAGCCGGGAGGGCTCGCTGATCGACATGGGCGTGGAGCAGGGCTTCATCCGCAAGTCGGGTTCCTGGTTCACCTATGAGGGCGAGCAACTCGGCCAGGGCAAGGAGAACGCCCGCACCTTCTTGATGGAGAACGCCGACATCGCCAACGAGATCGAGAAGAAGATCAAGGAAAAGCTTGGCATTGGTGCGGTTGTGACCGATGACGACGTCTTGCCCGCCCCCGTCGATTTCTGAGCCCTCTCGCGAGGAGCAGGCGCGCGCCCTGTGCCTGCGCCTGCTCACCGTGAGGGCGCGCACGCGCGCCGAGCTGCACGGCCACCTGGCGAAGCGGGGCTACCCGGAGGACGTCAGCGCCGCCGTGCTGGACCGCCTGGCCACCGTCGGCCTGGTAGACGACGCCGACTTCGCGCAGCAGTGGGTGCGGTCTCGCCGGGCGAAGGCCGGCAAGAGCAGGCGTGCCCTGGCCGCCGAATTGCACACCAAGGGCGTCGACCGGGACGTGATCACCTCGGCGCTGTCCGAAATCGACGCCGGCGCCGAGCGGGACCGGGCCGAGGAGTTGGTGCGCGCCAAGCTGCGTCGCGAGACGTTGGCCGGCGACGACGCGAAGGTGACCCGCAGGCTGGTCGGAATGTTGGCGCGTCGCGGCTACAGCCAGAACTTGGCGTGTGAGGTCGTTCTCGCCGAGCTGGCCGCCGAACGGGACCGCCGCCGGGTCTAGCAGCGGTTTCTCGGGCGCCGCCGGGTCGCCGTACCATGGCCCCGTGACTTCGATGGTGATGCAGGACGCCGCGGGCGCGCCCGACGGCGCCGGGGCGCGCACCTATCAGGTCCGCACCTACGGCTGTCAGATGAACGTCCACGATTCGGAACGGTTGGCGGGCCTGCTGGAAACCGCCGGTTACCAACGCGCGCCTGACGGTGCCGACGCCGACGTGGTGGTCTTCAACACCTGCGCCGTGCGCGAGAACGCCGACAACAAGCTGTACGGCAACCTCAGCCACCTCGCCCCGCGCAAGCGCGGCAACCCCGAGATGCAGATCGCCGTCGGGGGCTGCCTGGCCCAGAAAGACCGTGACGCGTTGCTGCGCAAGGCGCCCTGGGTGGACGTGGTCTTCGGAACGCACAACATCGGATCCCTGCCCACGCTGCTCGAGCGGGCCCGGCACAACAAGGCCGCCCAGGTGGAGATCGCCGAGTCGCTGCAGGAGTTTCCCTCCGCGCTGCCGAGCGCACGCGAATCGGCTTATGCCGCTTGGGTTTCCGTCTCCGTCGGGTGCAACAACAGCTGCACCTTCTGCATCGTGCCCGCGTTGCGCGGCAAGGAGGTCGACCGCAGCCCGGCCGACGTCCTGGCCGAGGTGAGAGCCCTGGTGGACGACGGCGTGCTCGAAGTCACGCTGCTGGGCCAGAACGTCAACGCCTACGGGGTGTCCTTCGCCGACCCGGCGCTGCCCCGCGATCGCGGCGCCTTCGCGCGGCTGCTGCGGGCCTGCGGGGACATCGACGGGCTGGAACGCGTGCGGTTCACCTCCCCGCATCCGGCCGAATTCACCGACGACGTCATCGAGGCCATGGCACAGACGCCGAATGTCTGTCCCGCCTTGCACATGCCGCTGCAGTCGGGCTCCGACCGGGTGCTGCGCGCGATGCGGCGCTCGTACCGCGCCGAGCGCTACCTGGGCATCATCGACCGCGTGCGGGCCGCCATGCCGCACGCCGCCATCACCACCGACCTGATCGTCGGGTTTCCCGGCGAGACCGAAGAGGATTTCGCCGCCACCCTAGATGTGGTCCGGCAGGCCCGGTTTGCGGCCGCGTTCACCTTCCAATACTCCAAGCGGCCCGGCACCCCGGCCGCCGAACTCGACGGCCAGCTTCCGAAAGCCGTTGTGCAGGAACGGTACGAGCGGCTGGTCGAGCTCCAGGAGCAGATCTCGCTGGAAGGCAATCGCGCGCTGATCGGCCAGACCGTGGAGTTGCTGGTCGCCGCCGGCGAGGGCCGCAAGGACACCCGCACCGCGCGCATGACCGGTCGCGCCCGCGACGGGCGCCTGGTGCACTTCGGCGCCGACGACCGGGTGCGACCCGGGGACCTGGTCACCGCGGTCATCACCCAGGCGGCCCCGCACCACCTGATCGCCGACGCCGGCATCCTCGCCCATCGCCGAACCCGCGCGGGCGACGCGCACGCCGCCGGGCGGCGCCCGGGCGGCGTCGGCCTCGGCATGCCCGCCGTCGGACCGCCCGCCGACCCCACAGAACCCCTTGGATGTGCCCGATGATGGAAGAACGCCCCGACCTCGACGCCTTGCGCACGGAAATCGAAGCCGCTGAACGGCGGGTGGCACGCGGATTCGACCCGGGCCCACGCGGCTTCGTCGTCGCGATCCTGGTTTTCGTGCTGCTGGGCTCGTTCATCCTGCCGCACACCGGCGCGGTGCGAGGCTGGGACGTGTTGTTCAGCAGTCACGGCGCCGGGGCGGCGGCGGTGGCCCTGCCGTCGCGGGTGTTCGCCTGGCTGACGCTGGTGTTCGGCGTCGGATTCTCCATGCTGGCCTTGGTGACGCGCCGCTGGGCACTGGCCTGGATCGCGCTCGCGGGCTCCGCGCTCGCCGGGGCGGCCGGTCTGTTGGCCATCTGGTCACGCCAGACCGTCGCCGCCGGGCACCCGGGCCCGGGGGCGGGGCTGATCGCGGCGTGGGTCGTCGTCCTCGCGCTGACCTACCAGTGGGCGCGCGTGGTCTGGTCGCGCACCATCGTGCAGCTCGCGGCCGAGGAGCAGCGGCGCCGGGTCGCGGCGCAGCAACAGTCGAAGACGCTGCTGGACAGCCTCAACGACCAAGCCGGGCCCGACGGCCCGGCGCTCCGGGGTCCCGACACCTAGGGCTTACGCGTTAGCGCCTCGGCGGCAGCCTGCGCCCATTGCCGCCACTGTTCGGCGTTGGCCCTGGCCTCCTGCGCCTCTTTGGTGCGGCCCGCCGCGGCGGCCTTCTGCGCCTGCTGCTCGTACTGGTCGGCGCGAATGCGGAATTGCTCGGCGCGGGCCTGCGCCTGGGGATCCGACCAATCGGCCTCGCCCGCGTCGCGCACCTTCTTCTCGACGGCACGCAGCCGGCGCTCCAATTCGGCGGACCGCTCCCGCGGCACCTTGCCGATGGCATCCCACTTCTCGGCGATCGAGCGCAGTGCCGCCCGGGCCGCGTCGTGATTGCTGGTGTCGATCTTCTCCGCCTCGGCCAGCAACGCTTCCTTGGCCGTCGCATTGGCCCGCAGCTCGGCGTCCTTCTCCGCGGTCGCCGCGTTGCGCGCCGTGAAGAACACGTCCTGGGCTGCCTTGAAGCGCCGCCACAGGGCGTCGTCGACGTCCTTGGCCGCCCGGCCCGCCGCCTTCCACTCCGTGAGCAGCTTGCGGAATTCGGCGCTGGTGGTGGTCCATTCCGTCGAATCGGACAACGCCTCGGCGCGTTCGCACAGTCGTTCCTTGGCCTGCCGAACGCCCACGCGCTCGCGGTCCAGCTCGGCGAAGTGGGCCCCCCGCCGCCGGTTGAAGGCCTCACGGGCGGCCGAATAGCGCTTCCACAGCGCGTCGTCGACCTTGCGGTCCAGGCCGCTGATGGTCTTCCACTCGTCGAGGATGGCCCGCAGCCGGTCACCGGCCGCCTTCCACTGCGTCGAGTTCGCGGCCAACTCCTCGGCCTCGGCGGCCAGCGCCTCCTTGCGGGCGGTCTGCGCGGCGCGGTGCTCGTCGCGGCGGGAGCGCTCCTGCGCGACGGCGGTCTCGACCTGATCGATGAGGCTGGCCAACCGGCTGGCGAGCGCGTCGACGTCGCCAAGCACGGCCGCCGTCGGCAACGCTTCGGCCAGCTCGGACGCGTGCGCCTTGATCTTGCGGGCGTCGCCGGTCCCCGCCGCGAGTCGCTCCTCCATGAGGGTGACCTCGGTACTCAGGTCGTCGAAGCGGCGACCGAAGTGGGCGAAAGCAGCCTCGCGATCGCCGGCCTGCCATGAGCCGACGACGCGCTCGCCGGCCGCGGCGATCAGCCAGACCGTGCCGTCGTCGTCGACGCGCCCGAACTGATGCGGATTGCTGCGCGGGGGCGCCGGAATCGGGTGGACGACGGGCCGCGGCGCCGCGCTCGACGGCCGCGGGCCGGGTCGAGGACCCGGGCGTGGGACCGGGCGCGAAACCGGTCGGGGCACCGGTCCGCCCGGGTCGGATCCCTGGGGTTCGTCAGCCGTCATGCGCTCGTCACCTACCCTTCGCGCGGTGGGAAGTCCGCGCACCTGCCGCGCGTAGCGGCACCGTCTGCTACATCCGTGGGGCGGCCCTCGCGACCTTCCCAACAGCTGCTCAACAGTATTCAAGCAGCTTGTCGGCCCGCGCGCCGCCACCCTGGTGATCCCGCTCCAGATGCATCGGAGCGGACGCATGGGGTATCACAGTTGTCCGTACCCCGACTCGGACGGAGAAACCATGGCCAAGGCGGACATCGCCGCTTTGCTCGCCTTGGCATCCGCGCTCTGCGTCGCAATCGGCGACGTCTTGCAGCAGCGGGCGACGCACCGGATCACCGACTCATCTGTCGGGCAGCTCACACTCGTCCGCCGGCTACTCGGCAACCGGCGCTGGCGGTGGGGCGCCCTGACGCTCGTGGTCAGCATTGTGTTGCAGGCGGCCGCGCTTGACCAGGGCTCGGTGTTGCTGGTGCAGGCGTTGCTCGTCCTTTCGCTGCTGTTCGCGCTGCCGATCAGCGCGAGGTTGGCCGGCCGCGCGGTGACCGCCCGGGAGTGGGCGTGGGCCCTGGTTCTGACCGCCGCCGTGACGGTGATCGTGACGGTCGGCAACCCGCAGGCGGGCCACTCGACCGTGGCGCTGCGGACGTGGGCCGTGGTGGCGGCGGTGCTGGTGCCGCTGCTGGCCGGTTGCGTGCTGGCCGCCCGGATCTGGGGCGGTGCGCTGGCGGCGGGGCTGCTGGCCTTCGTGTCCGGCTCGCTGTGGGCCGTCTTCGCCGTGCTCGCCAAGGGCGTGGTCCAGCGGATCCGCGAGGGCGGGTGGGCGGTGGTCGAGACACCCGAGCTGTACGCCTGGCTGGTGGTCGCGGTGGCGGCCTTCGCGTGGGAGCAGTCGGCGTTTCGCGCCGGCTCCCTGACCGCGTCGATGCCGACGCTGGAGGTGTCCCAGCCGGTTGTGGCGGCGTTGCTGGGCGTCGTCGTCCTGGGCGAGACGCTCAACACCGGGCGCGCGGGAATGATGGCGCTGGGGGCCGCGGCGTTGGTGATGACCGCCGCCACCGTCGAGCTCGCCCGCGTCGACGCCTGCGCGACGCACGACCGGGTCGCGGCGGCGCCCGGAGACGCCGCCCCGCAGCCGGCTTAGCGGGCCGTCGACCCCAGAGTGAACTCGAGGTTGCCCACAGCCGTTACATAGGTTGATCGCGTATCAACTAAGGGTGATCGCGGGCGAGCAGCAGCGTGGGCGGCGTCATACAGTTGTTGCTGAACTGATCGCAAATATTGCGTGTATTTGCCCGAGCCCCAGGGAAAGCTGGTCGGGACAATCTGGAGGTGGGGGGTCGCTCAATGTCGAAGGTTGATGTCGCGGCGTTGATTGCGTTGTGCGCGGCGCTGGCATCCGCGGTCGGCGACGTGATCCGTCAGCGCTCTGCGCAGGAGATCACGGACAAGCAGGTCGGCCACCTGGAGCTGTTCCGCATGTCACTGAAAGACACCCGGTGGTGGCTGGGCGGGGTGGCGGCGATCGTCAACTACAGCCTGCAGGCCGGCGCCCTGGCCTGGGGTTCGGTCGTGTTGGTCACTGCGCTGCAGGTGACGGCGTTGCTGTTCGCCCTGCCGATCTACGCGCGGCTGACGAAGCGGCGGGTCACCCGCTGGGAGTGGGTATGGGCGGTGGTGCTCGCCGGCGCCCTGGCGGTGGTCATCATCGTCGGCGACCCCGCCTCTGGCCATCAGCGCGCGTCGGTCGAGACGTGGGCCATGGTGGCCGCGGTGATGGCGCCGCTGCTGGTGGCGTGCGTGGTGGCCGCGCGGATCTGGTCGGGCAGCCCGTTCGCGGCCGCCCTGCTCGCGGTGGTCGCGGGCTCCGCGTTGGCGTTGTTCGCCGTGCTCACCAAGGGGATCGTCGAGGTCGGCGAGAACGGCCCGCTGGCCGTGCTGACCGCACCCGAGTTCGTCCCATGGCTGCTGCTGGCGCTGACCGGGATGATCTTCCAGCAGTCGGCGTTCCGCGCCGGTGCGCTGACTGCCTCCATGCCGACGATGACCGTGGCGAAGCCCGTGGTGGCCGGTCTGCTCGGCATCTTCGTGCTCGGCGAAACGCTGCACGCGGACGGGCCGAAGGCCTTCGTGCTGGTAGCCGCGATCGCGGTGGTGATCGTGGCCACGGTCGCGCTGGCCCGCGGCGAGGCCGCCACCATCGTCGCCGAGGTCGGTCGAGACGACGGAACCGTCACGCCGGGCGCGTGGTCGTCCGCCGAAGCCGAGGCCGAGCCTTTTAGCACGGGCCCGGTAGTCGCGGCTGCCGAGGCCTGAGCGCACGCGTCGGGCGAAGCATTAGTTTGGTGGCGTGCTTAGCGGGATTGCCATTGTTCCCTCGGCGCCGCTGCTGGTGCCCGAGCTCGCCGGAGGGGCCGCCGCGGAGGTGACCGACCTGGTGGCCGCGGTGCTGGCGGCGGCCGCCTTCCTTCCCGCCCGCTGGACCGTCATCGGGACGGGGACACGCGACGGGGTGTGGGGACCTGAGGCCGCGGGAACGTTCGCGGGTTTCGGGGTGGACATCCGGGTCGGGCTTTCGCCCTGGTCCGGCGCCCCGGCCGCCGCCGAGCTGCCCGTCTCCGCGCTGCTCGCCGGCTGGGTTCGCGGTCAGGTCCGCCCCGAAGCGGCCGCGGAGGCCCGGATCTACCGCGCCGACCACGACGCCGAGACCGCAATGGCCGAGGGCCGGGCGTTGCGCGCCGACGTCGACCGGTCGGCCGAGCCGATCGGGGTGCTGGTCGTGGCCGACGGCGCGAACACTTTGACGCCGGCCGCGCCCGGCGGATACGACCCGGCCAACGCCGACGCGCAGCTGGCCCTCGACGACGCGCTGGCGACCGGTGACGTCGCCGCACTGACGCGGCTGCCGCGCCAGATCCTGGGACGCGTCGCCTTCCAGGTGCTGGCCGGCCTGACCGAGCCCGGGCCGCGGTCGGCCAAGGAGCTCTACCGGGGGGCGCCCTACGGGGTGGGCTACTTCGCCGGCGCCTGGCAGGTCTGAGGTGACCGTGCGACCGCTGGCGATCATCGGCCCCACCGGAACCGGCAAGTCACAGCTGGCACTCGATGTCGCCGAACGGCTCGAGGCTGCCGAGATCGTGAACGCCGACGCAATGCAGCTCTATCGCGGCATGGACATCGGCACGGCCAAGCTGCCCGTCGGGCAACGCCGGGGCATCCCGCACCACCAGTTCGACGTGTTGAACGTCACCGAGACCGCGACGGTCGCCCGCTATCAGCGCGCCGCCGCCGCGGACGTCGAGGCGATCGCGGCCCGCGGCGCCGTCCCGATCATCGTGGGCGGCTCGATGCTCTACATCCAATCGCTGCTCGACGACTGGTCGTTCCCCGCGACCGATCCCGCGGTTCGGGCGCGCTGGGAGCAGCGGCTGGCAGAGATCGGCATCGGCGGGCTGCACGCCGAGCTGGCCCGACGCGACCCCGCCGCCGCGGCGGCCATCCTGCCGACCGACGCCCGGCGCACCGTGCGCGCGCTCGAAGTGGTCGAGCTGACCGGCCGCCCGTTCGCCGCGTCCGCGCCACGCATCGGCGCCCCGAGGTGGAACACCGCCATCGTCGGATTAGATTGCGAGACAACGACTCTGGATGAGCGGCTGGCCCGCCGCACCGACGCCATGTTCGACCAGGGCCTGGTCGACGAGGTCACAGCGCTGCTCGGCGAGGGCTTGCGCGAGGGGGTCACCGCGTCGCGCGCCCTGGGCTACGCGCAGGTGATCGAGGCGCTCGACGCCGGAGGTGGCGCCGAGCGGCTGCGGGACGCGCGCGAACAGACCTACGTGGGCACCCGACGCTATGTGCGCCGGCAGCGGTCCTGGTTCCGCCGCGATCACCGGGTTCACTGGCTGGACTCTGAAAAAGGGGCGGCCGACGGCGCCCGGCTCGTCGACGAAGCGCTGGGGGTTCTGGGCCACGTATCCTGAGCAGGTGATTCGCGCCGACGACGATGCTGCCGGCGCGGCCGGAGCTGAGGAGTGGCGCGCATGATTTTCGCCAAGGGCCACGGCACCGAGAACGACTTCGTGGTGCTCCCGGACGCGCAGGCCACGCTCGACCTCACCGCCGCACGGGTGGCCGCCCTGTGCGACCGGCGGCGGGGATTGGGCGCCGACGGGGTGCTGCGGGTCACCACCGCCGGGGCCGCGCTGGCCGCCGGCGTGCTGGACCGCCTGCCCGACGGCGTAGCCGCGACCGACTGGTACATGGACTACCGCAACGCCGACGGGTCCATCGCCCAGATGTGCGGCAACGGCATCCGGGTGTTCGCGCATTACCTGCGGGCCAGCGGCATGGAGTCCCGCGACGAATTCGTGATCGGGTCGCCGGCCGGCGCCCGGACGATCAGCGTGCACCACGCCGGCGCGACGCACGCCGACATCAGCGTCGACATGGGCAAGGCGAACACCTTCGGCCCGGGCAGCGCCGTCGTCGGTGGCCGCCGATTCTCCGGCCTGGCGGTCGACGTCGGCAACCCCCACCTGGCGTGCGTGGTCCCGGACCTGACCGCCGAGGAACTGGCGGGGCTGGACGTCGCGGCGCCGGTGAGCTTCGACCACGCCCAATTCCCGGAGGGAGTGAACATCGAAGTCCTCACCGCGCCGGCCGACGGCGCGGTCCGGATGCGGGTGCACGAGCGGGGCGTCGGCGAGACCCGCTCCTGCGGCACCGGCACGGTCGCGGCCACGGTCGCCGCGCTGGCCGCCGCCGGTGCGGACACCGGCACGCTGAAGGTGCGGGTGCCCGGCGGCGACGTCGTCGTCACCATCACCGACGCCACCAGCTACCTGAGGGGACCGTCGGTATTGGTGGCGCGCGGGGAGATCAGCGGGGAATGGTGGGACGCCCAGCGACGTTAATTGAGGTGCACGACGCCGATTCACCGTGCATCATCGTGTATTGCCTATGACACGTCCTGAATTCTCCAATCCCGCTGTGCCGGAGCCGAGCACCGGCGAACTCGCCCTGGAAGAACGGTCGGCGCTGCGCCGCGTCGCCGGGCTGTCCACCGAACTCACCGACGTATCCGAGGTCGAATACCGCCAGCTGCGCCTGGAGCGCGTCGTGCTGGTGGGCGTGTGGACCGACGGCACCGCCGCCGACAGCGAGGCCAGCATGGCCGAGCTGGCGGCCCTGGCCGAGACCGCCGGCTCCCAGGTGCTCGAAGGGCTGATCCAGCGCCGCGACAAGCCGGACCCGTCGACGTATATCGGCTCGGGCAAGGCCCAAGAGCTGCGCGAGGTGGTGCTGGCGACCGGCGCCGACACCGTGATCTGCGACGGTGAACTGTCCCCGGCGCAGCTCACCGCGCTGGAAAAGGCGGTGAAGGTGAAGGTCATCGACCGCACCGCGCTGATCCTGGACATCTTCGCCCAGCACGCCACCAGCCGGGAGGGCAAGGCGCAGGTGTCGTTGGCCCAGATGGAGTACATGCTGCCGCGGCTGCGCGGCTGGGGTGAGTCGATGTCTCGGCAGGCCGGTGGCCGCGCCGGCGGCAGCGGGGGAGGCGTGGGCCTGCGCGGTCCCGGTGAAACCAAGATCGAGACCGACCGCCGCCGCATCCGCGAACGCATGGCCAAGTTGCGCCGCGAGATCAAGGACATGAAGCAGGTCCGCGACACCCAGCGCAGCCGCCGCCGGCAGAGCGACATGCCGTCGATCGCGATCGTCGGCTACACCAACGCCGGCAAGTCGAGCCTGCTCAACGCGCTGACCGGGGCTGGGGTGCTGGTGCAGGACGCGTTGTTCGCCACGCTGGAGCCCACCACCCGCCGCGCCGAGTTCACCGACGGTCGCCCGCTGGTGCTCACCGACACCGTCGGGTTCGTCCGGCACCTGCCTACCCAACTCGTCGAGGCGTTCCGCTCCACGCTCGAGGAGGTCGTCGACGCGGACCTGCTGCTGCATTTGGTCGACGGCTCGGACGTCAATCCGTTGGCCCAGATCAACGCGGTGCGCGAGGTGATCTCCGACGTCATCGCCGACCATCACGGCGACCCGCCGCCCGAGCTGTTGGTGGTGAACAAGGTGGACGCCGCGAGCGGACTCACCCTGGCCGAGCTCCGTCACGCCCTGCCCGGCGCCGTGTTCGTCTCGGCCAGGACCGGGGAAGGCATCGACGCCCTGCGGTGCCGGATGGGCGAGCTGGCCGTCCCCGCCGACACGGCCGTGGATGTGGTGATTCCCTACCACCGCGGCGACCTGGTGGCCCGGCTGCACGCCGACGGGCGCGTGCAGCAAGAGGAGCACAACCCGGACGGCACCCGGATCAAGGCGCGGGTCCCGGTGGCGCTGGCCGGGCACCTGCAGGAGTTCTCGACGCGTTGATCCGGCCCGCCCGGGTCACCCCGGCGGCTGCCGACCAACCGCCTGGTTGGTATATGTTGGGCAGCAGAGTTCCCCGTCGCCGGAGGTCATCCACATGGGCACTGCCGTCACGTATCAGCGCACTCTTTTCGAGCCGGAGCACGAGCTGTTCCGCGAGTCCTACCGCGCCTTCCTCGATCGCCACGTCGCGCCCCACCACGACGAATGGGAGAAGGCCAAGATCGTCGACCGTGGCGTGTGGCTCGAAGCCGGCAAGCAGGGCTTCCTCGGCATGGCCGTCCCCGAGGAATACGGTGGCGGGGGCAATCCGGACTTTCGGTACAACACCATCATCACCGAGGAGACCACCTTCGGTCGCTACAGCGGCATCGGCTTCGGGCTGCACAACGACATCGTGGCGCCCTACCTGCTGGCCCTGGCCACCGAGGAGCAGAAGCAGCGCTGGCTGCCGAAGTTCTGCACCGGCGAGCTCATCACCGCAATCGCGATGACCGAGCCGGGGACCGGCAGTGACTTGCAGGGCATCAAGACCCGCGCGGTCGCCCACGGCGACCACTACGTGCTCAACGGCGCAAAAACGTTCATCACCAACGGAATCAACTCCGACTTGGTGATCGTCGTGGCGCAGACCGATCCGGCCAAAGGGGCGCAAGGCTTTTCGTTGCTCGTCGTCGAACGCGGCATGGAGGGCTTCGAGCGCGGCCGGCACCTGGACAAGATCGGGCTGGACGCGCAGGACACCGCCGAGCTGTCCTTCACTGATGTCAAGGTTCCCGCCGAAAACCTGCTGGGACAGGAGGGCATGGGATTCATCTACCTGATGCAGAACCTGCCGCAGGAGCGGATCTCGATCGCCATCATGGCGGCCGCGGCGATGGAGCAGGTATTGACAGACACGGTGCAATACACCAAGGAGCGCAAGGCATTTGGCAAGTCGATCGGCAGCTTCCAGAACAGCCGCTTCGTGCTCGCCGAGCTGGCGACCGAGGCCACCGTGGTGCGCATCATGGTCGATGAGTTCATCCGTCTGCACCTGGATAAGAAGCTGACCGCCGAGCAGGCGGCCATGGCCAAGTGGTACGCCACCGAGAAGCAGGTGCACCTGATCGACCGGTGCCTGCAACTGCACGGCGGCTACGGCTACATGCGTGAGTACCCCGTGGCCCGCGCCTATCTGGACGCGCGGGTGCAGACGATTTACGGCGGCACGACCGAGATCATGAAGGAGATCATCGGCCGCAGCCTCGGGGTCTAGACCGACAACGGCGACGCCATCGGAACGGTCAATTCGCCCGCCGGCGGCAAACGCGGTCGATGCCCGCCGGGCGGGCCTCTTTTCGGCTAGATCACCGGTGAGTTAATGGCTGCACGTACGGTCGGCGCATGTGTTTCGGATACGCCCGCCCAGTGGCGCATCGTGAAAAGCGCGGCACGGGCACGAGCGGCCACACTTGTGGGCTATTGCGCAGGCATGCGATCGGTTCAGGAGTCGGCGCGATAAGCCAGACGTCACGCGGGCGATGGTGCGGTTCGTCGCGATTTGAGCGTGGCTCGGCATCATTTCGACATCGGCGTGGTATCCGTTTTTGTAATATGCGTGATTTGACTTCGTATTTCTCGTTGGCTGGAGCAAAGTTATGCAAGCCCAACGATAATGCGGCGCGGTGCGGGGTTGTTTCCGCCCGGTCGGAGAACGGCCCCCTCGCCCGCTCTGTAGCTACGGGCATAGCCGCTGATGGAGCCGTAGCCGTCGGCTGGGAGGCTTGGTGAACGGGCAGAGAGGTCACATGCGCAGGCTGGTCGGGAGCGCGCTGGTCGCCTTGACCGCCATCGCCACAACCGCCGCCTTGCTGGCGCCTTCGGCGGCGGCGTCTCCGATCGGTGACGCCGAGGCGGCCATGATGGCCGCCTGGGAGAAGGCCGGTGGGGATGGTTCGCCCCTGGGCCCCCGCAAGGGCGACGTCTACCCAGCGGGCGACGGTTTCGAGCTCAACTTCGACGGCGGCAAGATGTTCTTCACGCCGGCGACGGGCGCCAAATTCGTTTACGGCCCGATCCTGGACAAATACGAAATGCTGGGCGGCCCGGCCGGCAGCGATCTGGGCTTCCCCGCGATCGACGAGGTGCCCGGTCTCGCCGGGCCCGACAGCCGGGTGGCCACCTTCTCGGCCAGCGACAAGCCGGTGATCTTCTGGACGCCCGACCACGGCGCCTTCGTGGTGCGCGGCGCGATCAACGCCGCGTGGGACAAGCTCGGCAGCTCGGGTGGGGTGCTGGGCGTCCCGGTCGGCGACGAAACCTACAACGGCGAGGTGTCCGCCCAGAAGTTCAGCGGCGGCCAGGTCTCGTGGAACAGGCAGACCAAGCAGTTCACCACCGAGCCAACGGGATTGGCCGATCAGCTGAAGGGTCTGCAGGTGGCGATCGATCCCACCGCGGTCATCAACATGGCCTGGCGCGCCGCCGGTGGCCCGAATGGACCGCTGGGCGTCAAGAAGGGTGCGCAGTATCCGATCGGCGGCGACGGGATCGTCCAGGACTTCGCCAACGGCAGGGTGTATTTCAGCCCGGCGACCGGCGCGAACGCCGTCGAGACCGACATCCTGGCCAAGTACGAATCGCTCGGCGGCCCGGCCGGCAGCGACCTGGGTTTCCCCACTGCCAACGAAGCCGACGGCGGCATCCCGTCCAGCCGCGTCGCCACCTTCTCCGGGGCCGACAAACCGGTGATCTTCTGGACTTCGGAGCGGGGCGCGTTCGTGGTGCGCGGCGCCATGAAGGCGGCATGGGACAAGCTGCGCGGACCGACCGGCAAGCTGGGCGCGCCCGTCGGCGACCAGTCCGTGGACGGCGACGTGGTCTCTCAGCAGTTCGTCGGCGGCAAGATCTCGTGGAACCGGGCGAAGAACACGTTCAGCACCGACCCGGCCAATCTCGCGCCGTTGCTGTCGGGCCTGCAGGTATCGGGGCAGAACCAGCCGAGCACTTCGGCGGCGCCCGCCCATCCCAAGAAGTTCGCGTTGCAGTGGTGGTGGCTGCTGGCCGGGATTCCGGTGCTGGTGCTGATCGTCTTGGCCGGGTTGCTGGCCCTCGGTTGGCGTCGGCGGCGCGCCGCGCCTGTCGGTGCCGGCTACGAGCCGCACAGCGACCAAGACCTCGGTTACGAGGCGGTGGGCGACCAGCGCTGGGGGCCCGACGGCGTCAGCGCCGAGCACTTCGCCGACCAGCCGGAGGCGGCCGAAGCCGAGGCCGCCGGGCGCGTCAGCTGGCGGCGCCGCGGCGCGGACGAGGATGTCCACGGGGTCGAGGAGAACGACCCCGACGCGGTGGACACCGACTCCTTCTCCGCGGTCTCCCCGGCCGCCCTGTCGGACGCGGGCTACCCCGAAACGGAATCCGGCTACGCCGAGTCCGACTACAGCGAGTCCAATTACAGCGAATCCGCATACGGCGAAGCGGATTACGCCGAGGCCGAGTACGTCGAAGCCGAGCACGCCGAAGACGCGCATGAGCCCGCCTATCCGGAGGCCGACCGCACCGACGAGGAGTACGCCGACGCCGAGTACCTCGACGTCGCGGCGCCGCACACGCCTCCCGAGTACGAGGGCGCCGGCCCCGGCGCCCCGGCCCCCGAGCCCGGGTATCCGGACGTAGCGGTACCGCATGTCCCGGAGGACGTCGCCGAGGCCCCCACCCCAGAGGCCGCCGCTCCGGAAGCCGTCGCGCCCGAGGTAGCCGTCGCCGCAACCGAGCGGCGAGGCGGGCGGCATGCTGCGGCGGACGACGAGGACAGCGGCGCGGCGGGAGGCTCGCCCGGGCGCCCGACCATTCACCTACCGCTGGACGACCCCTACCAGGCGCCCGAGGGATACCCGATCAAGGCGAGCGCCCGATTCGGGCTGTACTACACGCCGGGCAGCGACCTCTACCACGACACGCTCGCCGAGATCTGGCTGTCCAGCGAAGAAGTCGCGCAGGCCAACGGCTTCGTCAAGGCGGACTGAGCCGCCGGGACTAGACCTTGCGGATCACCGTGACGACCTTGCCCAGCACGGTTGCCTCATTGCCGGGAATCGGGTCGAACGCCGGGTTGTGCGGCATCAGCCACACCTGACCGCCTGCCCGCTTGAACGTCATTCGCGCGTCGGTCACCAGCCGCGGTTACCCCCCGAGCATCCGGGAGATCGGCGACGCCGTAGGCCTGACGTCGACGTCGTCGGTGGCTCATCAGCTGCGCACCCTGGAGCGCAAGGGCTACCTGCGTCGCGACCCGAACCGCCCCCGGGCGGTCGACGTGCGCGGCGCAGACGACGAGGTGGCGGCGCCGGCCACCGACGTCGCCGGCTCGGACTCCCTGCCGGAGCCGACGTTCGTGCCGGTCCTCGGGCGCATCGCCGCCGGTGGACCGATCCTCGCCGAGGAAGCCGTCGAGGACGTCTTCCCGCTGCCGCGCGAGCTGGTCGGTGAGGGCACGCTGTTCCTGCTGAGGGTCGTCGGCGACTCCATGGTCGAGGCGGCGATCTGCGACGGCGACTGGGTGGTGGTGCGTCAGCAGAACGTCGCGGACAACGGCGACATCGTCGCGGCCATGCTCGACGGGGAAGCCACCGTGAAGACGTTCAAGCGGGCAGGCGGTCAGGTGTGGCTGATGCCGCACAACCCGGCGTTCGACCCGATTCCCGGCAATGAGG
>NZ_LZJI01000090.1 GCF_001667775.1 Mycobacterium sp. E1747 | reverse complement strand
ACCCGCCTCACGCATCCGACCCAGCAGCGCCGACGATTCCGGCGTGCACCGCGAGGCCAAGGAATACTCGAACATGTGTGCGATCATACCGAGACCCGCTGACAAGTCGTCGCGAGCGCCGACGATGCCCGTCGGCCCGTCAACCCGACACCTGTCGAACTGTTTACACCGACGGGGATCGGGTACGCACCGGATGCGCTTCGGTCACGACGCGCTGTCGGGACGACCTCGGTTGAAACACGCAGCTGGGCGTATGCCAGTTCTTTGGGCAGTCATCGCGACTATTGATCGCGTCGGCCGCCCGCGCGTGTCTCGTTTCAGGAGTGAGGTGACGCATGGGCAAGACGGCGGCACGCATTCTTCGCGCGCGGCTGCCCCATCCCCCATGCCGCGCAATGCATCCCGCACATCCGCGGAGGTCAGCGCGCGCAGCCGATCGGCTGCCTCAGGTAAACCAACGAGCGAGGAAGGCAACCCAATGTTGTTGTTAAGCAACGGCAGTCGACGCATGAAAGAGGCAGAACAGCTCGCCGAGCGGACGTTGCACAACGTCGCGCACGGCCGCTTCGAACGCTCGCTGTCGGGGCTGACGGCCATCGCGGCCGTCGTCACGACGGCGGAAATCTATTTCGAGCATTACAAGGCCAGTTTCGGCAACAAGTGGATGTGGAGCCCGATCGTTGTGACACCGCCCGTGGTGGTCGCCGGAATCGGCGGCGTGTTCTCGCGGCGCTGGGCCAAACTCTGGCTGCCGATCACCGCGGGCGTCTACACCGCCAACGGCCTGATGGGCGAATACCTGCACGCGCGGGGGGTCGCCCGCAAGCCGGGCGGCTGGAAGAACGCGTCCTACAACGTGCCCATGGGCCCGCCGATCGCGGCCCCCGGGCTGATGTGCATGGTCGGGGCGATGGGGTTGCTGGCCTCGATCCTGCGACGCGAGCGGTTCCGGGGCTGACCGCGATGGCCGACACCTCCCGCCCCGACCACCTGCCCAACCTGCGTCCGGATCGCGAACCCCCGCACCCGTCGTGGCTACCCGAGCAGCGCCGCGGCGTCACACCCCAAATGATCGGCCGCTACCCGGATTTTGACGTGCTGGAAACCATTGACAGCTGGGACGACGCCAAAAAGAATGTGGTGCTGGCCCGGCTGGAGCCGCCCGGCCCGCTGCGCTTCTTCACCGCCGAGGAGGAGCCCTGCCTGCGCGCGTTCTGCGACACGGTGCTGGCGCAGGACCGCGAGCCGCGCGTGCCGGTGCCCGAGTCCGTCGATTCCAAGCTGGCCGACGGGCGACTCGACGGGTACCAGTACGCCGACATGCCCGACGACCGCGACACTTGGCGGCTGGTGTTGCGGGGCCTCGACGAGGCCGCATCCAGCCGCTGCGGCAAGGCGTCGTTCGCCGACGTCGACCCCGACACCCGCGAAGAGATCATCGATCAGTTCGCCGACGGTGCCCTCGGGGGCGGCGCGTGGGAGCGTCTGAACGTCAAACGCGCCTGGTCGGTATGCATGCGAATGGTGTTGTCCGGCTTCTACTCCCACCCGTGGGCGTGGAACGAGATCGGCTTCGGCGGACCGGCCTACCCGCGGGGGTTCATGCGCCTCGGCGGCGCCACCGGTCCGGCGGCCGCCCGCGAGCCGTTCGAGACCCCGGGCGCCACGGACGAGGACCCGGTCCGGGTGGTCCAGCGGGGTGAGTGGTGATGGGCGACCGGCTCCGCGGGCTCCTGAGGGGAGCGATCGGACCGAAGGACAACGAATCGCGGTTCCTGCTCGACGTGCATTCGCGCGACCTGCCGGGTGAAAAGACGATGCGGCGCTACCGCGACGACGACGAGGTCGACCTGGTGATCGTCGGGGCGGGTGCCGGCGGGTCGGTGCTGGCGCAACGGCTGGCGCGGGCCGGCTGGCGGGTGGTGATCCTCGAGGCGGGCCCGTTCTGGCACCCGGACGAGGACTGGGTGTCCGACGAGGCGGGCTCCCATTCGCTGTACTGGACACAGAAGCGCATCATCGGCGGGGATGACCCGATCGAGTTGGGTAAGAACAACTCCGGGCGCGGGGTGGGCGGCTCGATGGTGCACTATGCCGGCTACACCCCGCGGTTCCATCCCAGCGATTTTCACACCCACACCCTCGACGGAGTTGGGGCCGACTGGCCCATCCAGTACGAGGACATCCGCCCCCACTACGAGCGCGTCGAGCTGGAGTTGCCGGTGGCCGGGCAGAACTGGCCCTGGGGCTACCCCCACCGTTATTCCTTTTCGCCACACCCCATTTCGGGCGCCGCAGCCAAGCTCTGGCGGGGGGCGATGCAGCTCGGGATCGAGATGCGGGTCGGGCCCGTCGGGATCGTCAACGGCACTTTCGGCAACCGACCGCATTGCATCTACCGCGGCTACTGCCTGCAAGGTTGCAAGGTCAACGCCAAAGCCAGCCCGTATGTCACGCACCTGCCCGATGCGCTGGCCCACGCGGTGGAGATCCGTGCCAACTGCATGGCCGCGCGCGTCGAGCTCGACGAGACCGGCGCGGCCCGCGGGGTGGTCTACTACGACGAGGCCGGCGGCACCGAACGGCTGCAGCGGGCCAAGGCCGTCGCGATCGCCGGGTATTCCATCGAAACGCCGCGCCTGCTGCTGAACTCGGCGAGCGAACGCTTCCCGAATGGGTTGGGCAACAACGACGACCAGGTCGGCCGCTATGTGATGGTGCAGGGCGCCACTCAGTCGGCCGGGCGGTGGCCCGAAGAGGTCCGGATGTACAAGGCACCGCCACCGGAAGTGTCCTCGGAGCAGTTCTACGAGACCGACTCGTCGCGCGGGTTCGCCCGCGGCTTCTCCATTCAGACCGTTTCACCGCTGCCCATCGGCTGGGCCGAACATGTGATGGCCGACGGGCATTGGGGCCGCGCCCTTCGCGAGTACATGCGCGACTACAACCACTGGGCGACCATCGGCGTGCTCAACGAATTGTTGCCGCTGCCGCAGAACCGGGTCACCCTCGCCGAAGAGAGGGACCCGTATGGCATCCCGGTGGCCAGGTTCGACTACACGCTCTGCGACAACGACAAGGCCAACATGGCCTACTCCACCGAGGTGATCGGCGACATCCTGCACGCCGCCGGCGCCCAGGACGTGCTCACCATCAAGCGGTTCGCCCACCTCATCGGTGGCGCCCGGATGGGCACCCGCCCGGACAACTCGGTGGTGGACTCCGATCACCGGGTGTGGGGCGTGCCGAACCTGTTCCTGGCGGACGGCTCGGTGTGTCCGACGCAGGGCTCGGCGAATCCGGCGCTGACCATCATGGCGCTCGCCTCGCGCCTCGCACAACGGATGGCGACCGCGAAGATCGGCGCCGACGTTGCGGTGAGGCGGCCGGCGGAGGCCGGGGTCCGTGGCTGACCGCACGATCGACGTCGAGGCGACCTTCTCCCCTCGGGTGCTGCGCGAGTACGCGCTGCTGGCCGACGGCGAGCGGGGCGCCCTGCTCGGGCCGCAGGGCGACGTCGCGTGGATGTGCGCACCGCGGTGGCATTCCGACGCGGTGTTCTCGAACCTCATCGGGGGCGGCGGGATGTACGCGATCACCCCGACGGACTTGCGGCACGTGTGGGGTGGCTATTACGAGCCGGGCAGCCTGATCTGGCGCAATCGCTGGATCACCCGCGACGGTATCGTGGAATGCCGTGAGGCCCTTGCCTTTCCGGGCGACCCCGATCGGGTGGTGCTGCTGCGCCGGCTGATCGGTTGCCGCGGTACCGCGGGCGTGCGGGTGGTGCTGCAGCCGAGCGCGGTATTCGGCCGCCACGGTCCCGGCGACCCGAGCGTCGCCGACGGGGTGTGGAGCGCGAAGTCCGGCCCATTGCGGTGGCGCTGGGTCGGTGGCTGCGATGTGCGTTCGATCAAGGCGGCGCGTGGCCGCGGCGAGCTCCTCACGTGCGAGATCCCCGTCGACGAGGGCGATCAGCACGACTTCGTGCTGGAGCTCAGCGAACGCGCCCTCCCGGACCGGCCGCCCGACCCCGACATCACCTGGGACGCAACGGAGGCCGCGTGGCATCGCAGCGTGCCCGAGCTGAACTGCACCATCGCCCCGCGCGACGGCCGCCACTCCTACGCCGTGCTGCGCGGGCTGACCAGCAGCGGCGGCGGCATGGTCGCCGCCGCGACGATGAGCCTGCCCGAGCGCGCGCACACCAACCAGAACTACGACTACCGCTACGCGTGGATCCGCGACCAGGTCTACGCCGGCGTCGCCGCCGCGACGGTCGGGGCGCACGAATTGCTGGATCACGCGGTCGAATTCGTCGGCGCCCGGCTGCTCGAGCACGGGCCCGACCTCAGACCGGCCTACATCGTCAGCGGCGACAGCGTGCCCGGTGAGGAAGAGCTCGACCTGCCCGGCTATCCCGGCGGCACCGACAAGGTGGGCAACTGGGTCAACCAGCAATTCCAGCTCGACGTCTTCGGGGAGGCCCTGCAGCTGCTGGCCCGGGCGGGCCACGCCGGCCGGCTCGACGCCGAGGGCTGGCGCGCCGCGCAGGCCGCCATCGGGGCGATCGAAAAGCGCTGGCGCGAACCGGATGCGGGTATCTGGGAGATCGACGACGAGCACTGGACGCAGTCCCGCCTGGCGTGTGTGGCCGGGCTGCGCGCCATCGCCAAGGTGGCCGGCGGCGGCCCCGAGGTGGCCGGCTGCGCGTCGCTGGCCGACGCGATCCTGGCCGACACCGCCGCCAGCAGCCTGCACCCGCACGGCGGCTACTGGCAGCGCAGCCCGCGACTGCGCGGCACCGACGCGTCGCTGCTGCTGCCGCCCGTGCGCGGGGCCCTGCCTGCCGACGACCCGCGCACCCGGGCCACCCTGGACGCCGTCCGCAAGCAACTCAGCGACGACGGCTTCGTCTACCGCTTCCGGCACGACGAGCGAGACCTCGGCGACGCCGAAGGTGCCTTCCTGCTCTGCGGCTTCATGATGGCGCTCGCTGAACACCAACTGGGACATGACCATTGCGCGATGCGCTGGTTCGAGCGCAACCGCGCCGCCTGCGGACCCCCGGGTTTGTTCTGCGAGGAATACGACGTCCGGCAGCGCCAGCTGCGCGGCAATCTTCCGCAGGCCTTCGCGCACGCCCTGCTGCTGGAATGCACGTCCACCCTGGCCGATGACGCCGTCCACCACGACTGAACGAGAGGAGATTTCGGCGATGACACCGACCCCAAAGACAATTGTGATCACCGGAGCCAGCGCGGGCATCGGCCGCGCCACCGCCCAGTTGTTCGGGCAGCGGGGGGCGAACGTGGCCCTGCTCGCCCGCGGCGCCGCCGGGCTGGACGGCGCGGCGCGTGACGTCGAATCCGGCGGCGGCGAGGCGCTGGCCATCCCCACCGACGTCGCCGACCACGCGGCCGTCGTCGCCGCCGCCGACGAGACCGAGGCCGCCTTCGGCCCTATCGACGTGTGGGTCAATGTCGCCTTCACCTCCGTGTTCGCGCCGTTCAGCGACATCAGCGCCGAGGAGTTCAAGCGGGTCACCGAGGTGTCGTACCTCGGGTACGTGCACGGCACCATGGCGGCGCTGGCCAAGATGCGGCCGCGGGACCGCGGCACCATCGTGCAGGTCGGGTCCGCGCTCAGCCAACGCTCCATCCCCATGCAGTCGGCGTACTGCGGCGCCAAACACGCCATCAACGGGTTCACCGAATCGGTGCGCTGCGAGCTGCTGCACGAGCATTCGAAGGTGCGGGTCACCGTGGTGCAGATGCCCGCCGTCAACACTCCGCAGTTCTCCTGGGTGCTGTCCCGACTGCCCCGCCATCCGCAGCCCGTGCCCCCGATCTACCAGCCCGAGGTCGCGGCCCGTGGCGTCCTCTACGCGGCCGATCACCCTGAGCGCAAACAGTATTGGGTCGGCGATTCCACCGTGGTGACCCTGCTGGCGCAGAAGGCCCTCGCACCGCTGCTGGACCGCTACCTGGGCCGCACCGGCTACGACTCGCAGCAGACCGACGAGCGCGTCGGCCCGGGGCGGCCCGACAATCTCTGGCACCCGCTCGACCAGGAGCCGGGCAGCGACCACGGCGCTCACGGCGGGTTCGACGACAATTCCCACGCCATGAGCCCGCAACTGTGGGCGTCGCAGCACCCGGTGGCCAGCGGCGCCGGGGCGCTCGGCGCGGCCGGGCTGGGCGCGTGGCTCGCCGCGCGCCGGTGGGCCCGATGAGCGTCGACGCACCCGTCGACGACGTCGCCGCCCAGGTCTACCAAATCCCCACCGACGCACCGGAAGCCGACGGCACCCTGCCCTGGTCGTCGACCACGCTGGTGCTGGCCGAGGTCGCGGCTGGCGGGCGGTGCGGGATCGGCTACACGTACGCCGACGGCGCCTGCGCCGCGTTGATCACCGGGCCGCTCGCCGGCACGCTGACCGGACACAGCGCCTTGGACATCACCGGCGGGTGGCAGGCGATGGTCCGGGCGATGCGCAACAACGGCCGACCGGGGTTGGTGTCGTGCGCGATCTCGGCGATCGACACCGCCCTGTGGGACCTCAAGGGCGAGCTGCTCGGCCTACCGGTATGCCGCCTGCTCGGCATGGCGCACGAGGCGGTCCCGATCTACGGCAGCGGCGGCTTCACCACCTACGACGAGCGGCAGACCCGCGGCCAACTGGAACGCTGGGTCCACGAGTGGAAGATCCCGCGCGTCAAGATCAAGATCGGCGAGTCCTGGGGCTCCGACGAGCGCCGCGACCTCGAGCGAATCGCCCTGTCGCGCAGCGTCATCGGGCCCGATGCGCAACTCTACGTCGACGCCAACGGGGCCTACCGCCGCAAGCAGGCGGTACGGGTCGCCCACGCGATGGCCGACCAGGACGTCACCTGGTTCGAAGAACCCGTGTCCTCCGACGACCTCGCCGGGCTGCGCGAAGTGCGCGACCAGGTGATCCCCGACGTCACCGCCGGCGAGTACGGCTACGACCTGACCTACTTCGGCCGGATGCTCGCCGCCGAGGCGGTCGATTGCCTGCAGATCGACGTCACCCGCTGCGGCGGCATCACCGACTGGCTGCGGGCCGCGGCGGTGGCCGCCGCCCACAACGTCGACGTGTCGGGCCACTGCGCCCCCAACCTGCACGCCCACGTGGCGAGCGCCGTCCCCAACCTCCGGCACCTCGAGTACTTCCACGATCACCACCGCATCGAGCACATGCTCTTCGACGGCGCCCTGCCCCCCGACGGCGGCGAATTGCGGCCGGATCGACACCGGCCCGGTCTGGGGCTGGAGTTCAAACGCGCTGACGCCGAGCCGTATCGGAAAGCCTAATCCGCGCATGGACCGCGCTTCCTGGACGCGCTGGCCAGCAAGGCGTCGCCCGAGACCCAGAGCGAAGTCGACCGTGCGCTGCTGACCCGGGAGTAGCCGCAGTAGGGTCGGGCCAGTGGCGCACCTATTGGGAGCCGAGGCCATCAGCCTCGAATATCCGACCCAGCTGGTATTCGATTCGGTCACGCTGGGCGTGAACGACGGCGCGCGGATCGGCATCGTCGGCCGCAACGGGGACGGGAAGTCCAGCCTGTTGCGGCTGCTCACCGGCCAGCTGCGGCCCGACTCGGGCCGCGTGACCCGCCGTAGCGGCTTGCGCGTCGGCGCGCTCAGCCAGGCCGATACCCTGGACCCCGCCCACACGGTGGGCTGGACGCTGGTCGGCGAGGCGGCCGAACATCAGTGGGCGGGCAACCCGCGGGTCCGCGATGTGGTCGACGGCCTGGTCTCCGACATTGCTTGGGATACAACGATCTCCACGCTCAGCGGGGGTCAGCGCCGGCGGGTGCAGCTGGCCCGGCTGCTGGTCGGCGAGTGGGACGTGATCGCCCTCGACGAGCCCACCAACCATCTCGACATCGAGGGCATCACCTGGCTGGCCGACCATCTCAACCAGCGTTGGGCGCGCAACACCGGCGGGCTGCTGCTGGTGACGCACGACCGCTGGTTTCTTGACGAGGTCGCCACCACGACGTGGGAGGTGCACGACGGGATCGTGGAACCGTTCGAGGGCGGCTACGCGGCCTACGTGCTGCAGCGCGTCGAGCGAGACCGGCTGGCTGCCACCGCGGAGGCCAAGCGACAGAACCTGATGCGCAAGGAGCTGGCCTGGCTGCGCCGCGGCGCCCCGGCGCGGACCTCGAAGCCCAAGTTCCGCATCGAGGCGGCCAACCAGCTGATCGCCGACGTGCCGCCGCTGCGCAACGCCGTCGAGTTGGCCAAGCTGGCCAGCGCCCGGCTGGGCAAGGACGTCGTCGACCTGCTCGACGTGTCGGTGGCCTTTGGCGGCCGCCCGGTGCTGCGCGACGTCGAGTGGCGGATCGCCCCGGGCGAACGCACCGGGATCGTCGGCGCCAACGGCGCCGGGAAGTCGACGCTGCTGGGGCTGATCGCCGGGACCATCACGCCCGACACCGGACGGGTCAAGCGCGGCAAAACCGTTCAGCTGGCCGTTCTCGACCAGCAGGGCGACGCCCTGGCCGGCCTCACCGGCGACCGCATCGCCGACGTGCTGGGCCGGCTGCGCGGCGGCTACGAGGTCGAGGGCCGCGAGGTGACGCCGACCCAGCTGCTGGAGCGGCTCGGCTTCGGGCGCGGCCAGCTCTCCGCCCGCATCGGCGAACTCTCCGGAGGCCAGCGGCGCCGGTTGCAGCTGATGCTCACGCTGCTCGCCGAGCCGAACGTGTTGCTGCTCGACGAGCCGACCAACGACGTCGACACCGACATGCTCACCGCGATGGAGGACCTGCTCGACTCGTGGGCCGGGACCCTGATCGTCGTCTCGCACGACCGCTACCTGCTCGAGCGCATCACCGACCAGCAGTACGCCATTCTCGACGGACGGCTGCGACACCTGCCCGGCGGCATCGACGAGTACCTTCGGCTGGCCGCCGCGCGGGAAACCGACGCGGCCGCCGGGGCGGCCCGACCCGAGGGGATGTCGGGAGCCGAGCGCAGGGCCGCGGAGAAGGAGCTGGCCGGCATGGAGCGCCAGCTTGCGCGCCTGGCCGACCGGATCTCCGACAAACATCACGAGCTGGCCGAGCACGACCAGGCGGACCACGTCGGCATCACGCGGCTCACCACGGAATTGCGCGCACTCGAGGACGAGGTCGCCTCCACGGAGAGTCGGTGGCTGGAGCTGTCGGAGAGTCTCGAATGACCGGCCCGGCTGCCCTCGCCCTAGCGCCAGCGCAGTAGCACGAACTCGGCGCTGAAACCCGGTCCCATCGCGAGCATCAGCCCCGGGCCCCCGCCGGGCGGCGGCTTGGCGATGGTGTCTCGCAAGATGTGCAGCACCGACGCCGACGACAGGTTCGCGACCTCGCCCAGCGAGCGCCAGGTCAGCTCGAGGGCATCCGGGGGCAGATCGAGGCTGTTGCCGATCGCGGTGATCACCTTCGGACCGCCGGGGTGGGCCACCCAGGCGGCCACGTCGTCCTTGGTCAGCCCGTGGTCGCTCAGGAACCGGCCGACGTCGTCGGCCAGGTAGCGGTCGATGAAGTTGGTGAGCTCCGGCGACATCACCAGGTGCAGGCCGGCCGAGCTGACGTTCCAGGCCATGATGTGCAGCGATTCGGGATACAACCGGCTGCGGGAATCGACGATGTCGGGCCCGCTGGGGCTCAGCCGCTCGGCGCGACGGTCGCCGACGGCGACCACGGCGGCCGCCCCATCGCCGAACATGGCGGTGCCCACCAGCCCGGACACGGTCGGCTTGACCGCCGGGAAGGTGAGCGAGCACAGCTCGACCGACACCAGGACGGCGACGCCGTCCGGCGCGCCGCGCAGGTAGTCGTGCAGCCGGCCCACCCCAGCCGCCCCGGCCGCACAACCCAGCCCGAACAGCGGCACCCGCCGCACATCCGGACGCAGGCCGAGCCGTCCGGCGATCCGCGCGTCCAGCGACGGCACCGCCACACCGGTGACCGTGGTGGTGGCGATCATGTCGATGTCCTGCGGCTGCAGGCCGGCCTCCTCGAGCGCGCCCAGCAGCGCCTCGCAGCCGAGTTCGACGGCGTGTTCGATGAAGATCTCGTTCGCCTCACCGAAGTCGGCGACCGACGGGTACCGCTCCAGGGGCAGGACCAGGTGACGGCTGTTGACCTTGGCGGCGGCGTGCAACCGACGCACGATCTCCTCGTGTTCGGTCAATGCGGGGAATTCGACGAGCTGGTCGGTGATTTCGGCCTGGCTGTAACGATGCTGCGGCAACGCTCCGAATACACCCGCGATGACGCTCATGCCCGACCCTTTTGCTTGCATCCCAGCCCGAATGCGACTTTCGCCAATTTCCGAAGTTTATGCGGTTGCCGATAATTCGGCAAAAGTTTGAAGTATTCGACATGTGCCTTATTGCGCCGGGATGTGTTCATTCGGAGTCCTTGTTTCTCAGCGCCATCGCGATCAGGGCGTCGGCGGCCAGCTCGTCGATCGCGTCGGCGATCGGTTCGGCGACAACGTTTTCCGTGCCGCCGGCGAGTAGGAGAAGCTTGTCGAGCAATCCGGTTCTTCGTAGCTCGGCGAGTGGAATGCTGCGCAGCGAATTCCATACCCTTTCCTCCTCCGATTCCCGGTCCTCGCCGCGAAATAGCTGCTGACGCAGATGGTCGGCCAGCGCGGCGGGAGTGGGATAGTCGAAGATCAGGGTCCGCGACAGGGCCAATCCGGTCGCCGTCGTCAGCCGGTTGCGCAGTTCAACGCCGGTCAGCGAATCGAAGCCGAGGTCGGCGAAGGCGCGGTCGCGATCGATGGCCCGCCCGTCGGGGTGTCCCGCGACAGCGGCGGCATGCTCGCAGACCAGCTCAGCCAGTCGCCGCTGCTGCTCCCCAAGAGCCAGGGCGTGCAACTGCTCGGCCAGATCCGGGGACCGGCTTAGGTTGGCGGGCAGCGCTTCCTGCGTACCACGCAGCCAGAATCGTTGGCGGGCAAAGCCATACGTCGGCAGGTCGACACGTCGGCCCCCGGAGCCGGCCAACACCGCCGGCCAGCCTACGGACACCCCGGCGGTGAACAGCCGTCCGGCCGCCGCCAGCAGCGACTCGACTTCGGGACCATCCTTGGGCAGGGTGATCACCGAGATGGGTCGCTCGGTGGTCAGCGACTGATCCACCGCCGCGCTCAGCCCGCCGCCCGGGCCCACTTCCGCGAACGCCGTCACCCCGAGGGCCTCGGCGGCGCGTACGCCGTCGAGGAACCGCACCGGCCGGCGCACGTGCTCCACCCAGTAGCGCGCGGACCCGTACCCTGGGCCGGCCGGCTGCCCGGACACGTTGGAAATCAAGCCTATTCGCGGCGGCCGCGGCGCGACGTCGGCGACCAGCCGGGCGAACTCGTCGAGCATCGGTTCCATCAGCGCCGAATGAAAGCCGTGCGAGACCGCCAGCCGGTGCGTCCGCCGGCCGCTGTCCGCCAACCGATCCGCCACAGCGGCCACCGCGGCGCGCTCACCCGAGAGGACCACCGCATTGGGGCCGTTGACCGCCGCGATGCAGACACCATCGCTCAGCATCGGCGCGACCTCGGCCTCCCCGGCGCTCACCGCCACCATCACCCCGTCCCCCGGCAGCGCTGCCATCAGCCGGCCACGCGCCGCCACGATGCGCGCCGCGTCTGCCAGCGACACCACGCCGGCCACCTGCGCCGCGGCGATTTCGCCCAGCCGGCGTTGTTCGCGTTCGAGGTCGCCCTGGCCGCGCTCTGGCGGTCCTGGGGGGTTACTCCCGATGTGGTGCTGGGCCATTCGGTCGGCGAAATCGCCGCGGCGCAGGTGGCCGGCGTGGTGTCGCTGGCAGACGCGGCGCGCATCGTGGCGGCGCGTGGCCG
>NZ_LZJI01000089.1 GCF_001667775.1 Mycobacterium sp. E1747 | reverse complement strand
CCCCGACTGAGATGTGTCCGCCGACCGGCCCCCCGCCATGACCGCCACCCAAGGGTCCGCCACCAAACAGCCCACCCGGACCGCTCGGCGCACCGCCGCCGCCGCCGGGGACCCCGCCGACCGGCCCCCCGCCATGACCGCCACCCAGGGGTCCGCCGCCGAACAGCCCACCGGGACCGCCGGGCGCACCGCCGCCGGAACCGGGGGTCGGGAGGTGCCCGCCGCCGAGGCCGCCGTCGCCCGGGGGCGAGGCATGTCCTCCACCCAAGCCACCTGGGCCGGTACCGGGAGGCGGCACATGCCCACCACCCGAGCCACCCGTACCGCTACCCGGAGGCGGCACATGCCCACCACCGGAACCACCCGTGCCGCTGCTGGGGGGAGGGGACGAGCCTTGCCCGGGCGGAGTCTGGTGCGGGGGCCACTGCGGGCCCGTACCACCGGTCTGCGGCGGTTCCGGCACGTGCACCGGAGGTTGGGGCAGCACGGACGGGGGCGACACGTGCGGCGGACCCTGAATCACCGGCGGGGTCAGCACCGGGTTGGGGACGGGCACGCGGACTGGGGGCAAGATCACCGGTGCGATCGGCGGGACCACGACCGGAACCGGCACCAGCGGAGCCGCCGGAGCCGGGGCCGCGGGAATGGGAGGGAGGGCCGCAGGCGGCGGAGGCGCCGCCGGTAGCGGCGCGGCGAACTGCGGAGTCATTGGCTTGGGCGCCGCCACCGGCTCGGGCACGTTGAGCTTCGCCGCCGGGGCCGAGGCCTCGACGGGCGCCGGTGCCTCCTGCGTCGGCACGATGAGGTGCTGCCCCGGGGTGGGTTGCAAAGCGATGGTTCCGGTGGTGCGGATGCCGACCGCCAGGGCGATCTCGAGCGCCAACACCGCGCTGATGCCGGCGACCGCCAACGCGCTCCCGATCAGCAGCGCCGGCCTGCGCCGCGGTTCGCTTCCTTCCGGCATGAAGAGCTTCTCGATGAGCACGGTCGGCGAGTCGGCGTCCTCGTCCGGTACCGCGCTGTAGGCCAGGTCGTCGTCGACCGCCTCGGGCTCGAACGGCACGTAGAGGTATTCGGGCAGCGAGTACTGGTCGACGGCACCGGTGCCGGGGTCTTGCGCGTAGGCCAGGGCGGCGGTCGACGAGGCGAACAGCGGCGCGTTGGCTGAGGCCAGCGCGGCGCCGCGGGCCAGCGCCGTCTCCGGCTCCTCCGGCACGCTCACCTCGAGGGAGGTTGCCGTCTGCAGCGCAGGCTTCAGCGGGGCGATGTCGACGCCCGAGCCGACTACCAGCACGCCGTCCGGGGCGGCCTCCAGTTTCTCCAGCCCGGCGATCATGCCGCCGAGCTGGGCGGCGGCCTGGTCGTACGATTCGGCGTAAATCGGTTGCTTGTAGACGTCGGGGATGGAACCGTCAGAGGTCTCGACGACCGCGAGCGTCGCGGTGTCGGGCTCCACGAACATCACTGCGGTTCGCTCGTAACCCATTGCGCCGCCCACGTTTTGGGCCAGCGCCGTGGCCGCCAGAAAGGCGGACACCAACATGACGTTCTCGACGCGGTAAGCGGCCAGCGCGTCGCGCAACGCCGCCGCCTCGAGCTGGTCGGTCCACGTGACACCGATGGACGACACCTCGAGCCCAGCGTCGGCCGCGCCCTCCCGGGTGCCCAGGATCGCGGCGAGCACCTGGTCGGACGCGCTCGCGGTGGCCGCTTCGTCGGCGGCGGAGACGTCGAACACGTCCTCTTCCACGGTGGCGCCGTCGGCGTATTCGCCTTCCAGGACGACCATTTGGATCGATGCCGGTGCCATCGACACCCCAAGCACGATATCCAAGACAACCCCTCCAAAGGTATTGCGAGACGAGCCACGGCTAGGCGGAGGAAAGAACCATGGCTAACTAAGTATCGCGCAGAACGGGGCCGAGGGAGGCTCCCAGAACCTATGTAGACCTTATGAAGTTTTGATAGGACCTCGACGGCGTAGGTCCCCGCTGGCCCTGGTACTTCGACCCAACTTGCGAACTGCCGTAAGGGTGTTCGGCCGGGCTGGTCAACCGCAGGATGCACAGCTGACCGATCTTCATGCCCGGCCAGAGCGTGATCGGCAGGTTGGCGACGTTGGACAGTTCCAGCGTGATGTGACCGCTGAAGCCGGGATCGATGAAACCGGCGGTCGAATGCGTCAGCAGCCCCAGCCGGCCCAGCGACGACTTGCCTTCCAGCCGGCCGGCGAGGTCCTCGGGCAGGGTGAACAGTTCCAGCGTGGAGCCGAGCACGAACTCCCCCGGATGCAACACGAACGGTTCGCCGTCCGCCGGTTCGACCAGCGTCGTCAGCTCGTCCTGTTGCTTCGCGGGGTCGATGTGGGTGTACCGGGTGTTGTTGAAGACGCGGAACATGCAGTCCAGGCGGACGTCGATGCTAGACGGCTGCACCAGCGCATCGTCGTAGGGGTCGATGCCCAACCGGCCGGCGGTGATTTCGGCCCTGAGGTCACGATCGGAGAGCAGCACGCGTTTCTCCTATGTCAAGCCGCTGCCGTTTGGCAAGGCAGAATTCGGTTTTGTTGGTCGGTGTGGAGGTGGTGGAAAACCACTCGGGCGAGTCGGCGTTTGAGGCAGCGCAGGGCTTCGCTGCCGGAGTCCCCAGTGTTGAGGCGGTGGTGGTAGTAGGCCTGGCCGAGGCCGTCGAGGCGGATCTGAGTGACAGCGATGCGGTGTAGGGCGGCGTTGAGTTGACGGTTGCCACTGCGTGTCATCCGGACCCGCCCGGCGGTGTTTCCTGACCACACCGGGATGGGGGCCACACCGCTGTGACGGGCGAATGCAGCTTCGCTTTTGAAGCGCGTGACTCCGGCGGTTTCGCCGATGATCTTGGCCGCGGTGAGCTCGGCGCAGCCGGGCATGGCCAGCAGTGCCGGAGCGATCGCGCGGACACGCTCACTGATCCGTTTAGCCAACGCATTGATGGCCTCGGTGAGGCGGGTGATGTCGGCCAATTCCTCGCGGGCCAGTTCGGCAACTAGACCGGGCTGGGTGGCCAACCAGTCACCGAGCGTCCTGCGGTGTTTGGTCAGATCCAACGACGCCGGTTTCGGCGCCCGGCCCGGATCAAGTTCGTGCACTCTCCACAACAACCGATTGATCGTCGACGTACGTTGCCCCACAAGGTCTTCACGCCGATCCACCAACAGCTTCAACTCCCGCGACACCTCGTCGTGGGAAGCCACCGGAAGATCCGGTTCGCGCAGGTAAGCTCGCGCGACGGCCAACGCGTCGATCGGATCAGACTTGCCCCGGGTACGCGCCGAAGCCCGGGTCTGAGCCATCAACTTCGGCGGAACCCGCACCACCTTCTGATCGGCCGATAACAGATCCCGCTCGAGTCGCGCTGACAAGTGTCGACAGTCCTCGACCGCCCACACCAGCTCGACCCCAAACTGAGTGCGAGCCCATCGAACCGCCTGGCGATGACCCACCGTCGTGGCCGCCACGACCTTCTCACCAACTTTGCGGCCCACCTCATCCACCGCAACGAACGTGTGCGTGCGCTTGTGGACATCGGCGCCAACAACAACCATGGAGGTTGCCTCCTTCACTGTGAGGTGACGGTTGGGCCGGTCGGCGGACACATCTCAGTCGGGGGCGACGCCACGCTCCTATCAAGTCACGCCGGCCGGTCCTTCACACCTGATGCCGACACAACGCGTGACTGCCAACCAAAAGGCGGCAACGAGCCTAAGAGCCAGACACCAGATGATCAGGATCCAACCACCGCAACAAGCGGCAACCTCACCCTGACACTGAGACGAGCCTATCGGCTGCTCGGCGTGGCGCGGTCAGTCGGCGAGATACATCTCCCCACCGTTGGGGTAGCCCCCGCCGGTGGTGGTGACGTGGACGTGGTCGTAGTGCCCCATCCGGCTCGGTTGCGCGCCGCCCGGCGTGTAGTAGACGCCGCGCCAGATCGCGTCCTGGATTCCGAAGCGTTTCGCGTTACTCATCACGTACGCGACGATCTCGTTGCCCAGGGCAATGCCTTCGGCGCTCTGCGGGTTGGGGATCATCACGTCGAGCGCCAAACCGAGCGGATGCCAGGGCAGCGGGTCGGGCCGCACCCCACCGATTTCGTGGATCTGCGGGAATTTGGCGCTGATGCTGCGCGAGACCTGGATCGTTCTGATCTGGAGGCCCTGTTCGGGCGCGAGTCCGGCCGGCAGGAACCGGGAACGCGTGTGGTACCTGGACGCCGCGAGGGGCGCCTCCATGCCCTCGCCGCGGGACACGCCCGACGCCAGCACAACCCCCACCGGTTTTGCCGGCACGATTTCTAAGCAGCACGGTGAAGTGTCGCCAATAACGGGTTGCGCGACGGGGCGGGACACGAAAGGGCCGTCATCGCCAGCCGCCGCGAAGAAGATCGCAGCCGGGGCCAGGGCTCCTGCCAGGAGCAGCGGCGATTTACGCCGCTTCTTGGCTAAGCTGTGCCGACCCACCCCAGGCACATTACGACATGATCACGAAAGAATAAACATCGCTTCCGGAATTTGCGGGTGAGCGGCCCATTTGCTGGGATCTGCATTTGAACACCGGTGGTGAGCTTGGTCGGCCGGACCGCCGCGGGCGGGCCCTGTGCGCCCGACGGATCCGCCCGCGGATGCTAGCCTTCGTTACCGACACCGCCGATGTAGTTCAATGGCAGAACATCAACTTCCCAAGCTGATTTGGGCCGTCCGGGCGGGTCCGCAGCAGATTGTGAAGGTCTGTGACCTGCGGAATGCCATTCATGCAAGTCCACAGCAGTCCGCATTGGTCGTACCCAGTTGTGACATCGTCGTGACATCGAGATTCGCTGGTATTCGTTTGCTGATCTGCCGCCGGAATGACTCTTCAGGAGACCTACTGCAGGGGTGATCTCTCACGACCCGCCTCCCGCGTGCCGCCACTAGCCGATACACCTACGCAGCCAACCAAGCAACTTCCAACACATACCGATGGCGCCCGAGGCGACGTCCAACGCTGAATGCGTATCGGTTGCAGGGTCGGGATCGCTTTCGAAGAATTCGACGTGGGCGAGAATCTCATCGCGGATCGGGTTCCAAACGGACGCAGGCGGGATGCCTTCAGGTCCGCGAATCAGCCCGTGGGCTTGACCAAGGTGGGGGCTGTTCGGGTCGGCGGCCGCGATGACCCCGAGTTTCGGTCTGACGTGCCCAGCTGCAAACCGCGCTACGCCATGAGTTTCCCAGTTGCACAGGTGCTTAGTCTTCAGTCTCAGCGCGCGAACCAGTCCATGAATGACTATCGACAGGCCGTCGGGCTCTTGCCTGATGCTGAACGCTGCGGGCTGAGGGCGTCGCTTCCCTGTGATCGGATCGCGCTGCGTCAGAAAGGATGGCTTATCAGGCACACGCCGGTAGAGAAGCTCTGCATCGGTGAACGAAGTGTCATCGTAGTCACCAAAGGCGCCGGACTTGATCACTATCAATCAACGGACGATGCTGCGCCAGTTCGGGTTTTGTAGCTCAACTTCCTTCGAGAACTGATTCAGGCTATACCGGAGATCGTGCAGCGGAAGATCAGAGCCAGCACCCGAATAGGATGTTCCAGCAATGTTTCTGACCGACCACCAGTATCCGGAGGAGGGAAATACCTGGATCGTAATTGCCATTTCGAGCGCCGCCCAGTAGAAAATCAAACCGCCATCTTCAGGCGCAATCGAAGCATCTACAGTGCTTGTTTTAAACAGCACTTCAATGAGTTGTCTACCGCGAGAGGCCATTACGTGATCGATGTAGTGGTCGGCGAGCAACGCGCTGATCGCCGAATGCCCTCGCGTCTGGGCATCGTCGACTACGTGTCCCCTGGATGGTCGCCGCCCCATCGAATGGGGGTGGTGGATCATCCAGCCGCCTTCTTCTTGGAAGTAGAAGTGCATCTTGGCCTTGACGAACTTCGCCTTTTGCGAGGGAGGCATTTTCGTCCAAGGGTCATTAAGGACTGTCATGACTGAGCTCCCCACTTCGCCTTCATTTCGTCACTGAAGCTGCCCTCGAAGGTCTGGTTTTCAAGTTCGTGAGCGGCGTCCAACAGAGCGCGCGCTACTGCGCCCGGATCATCGTCTTTCCGCGATGACGGCGGATCAGCATGTGCGGCAACAGACTTGATGTCGAGTTCGCCGCGCTGCTTCTCCCCTTCGTCGACGTGTATCCCCACGGTCCGCTTCACACCATTCTTTTGGTCAACCCAATGGGCATGAAAACCGATGTAAGCTGGGTCGTCGGCGAGTTGCTTGCTTTGCGCCGCTTCTGTACTGGCCCAACCTGTTAGGTAACCGGTGAGCCAGCGCTCGGCCCCAATGCCTTCCAAGTCGTTTGTGTAGTAACACTGACATCCTTCGACCTCAACCGTGGTACCAGAGACGTCATCTACGATCCGGACGAAGTCGCCGAACTTTGTGATCAGTTCCTCCGCTAGAACTTCATAGCGCGGGTACTGATCGTTGGTCGCATCCGCGTCAAAACGCCACGTCAAAGACACGTGATCGAATTGGAAGGCGATCGTCTGCGACAGCGAGCTGTTGACCAGCTCCACTCTCGGCATCGGCCATGTGATAGTTCCTTCGAAAGGGTCGGTCTCAGGAACGCCTTGGGGTCGCGGTGTCGGCGGAGTCTGTTTGATTCCAGGGTAGTCATCTGACCAAGCCTCGCAGAGTCTGGTTATCAAACCGATGTCGTACTGCAGTGGCTTGACGTAGACGGTGAAGGTGGTCCTGCGAACCGGCGGTCGTTCATAGTGGACGCTACCCCTGCCTACCATCGCGTGCCCCCGCTTACCACCATGCCATTCATCATTCCACAAACCCTCCAAAGGGAGGTATTATGCCGAGCGCCGTGCTATCACGTGTCCACTACCCCCGATCCCCTGGGCTCTAGACCCTGCGCGGATTTGGCTCCCGAGGGCGCGGTCAGAGCGCGAACGCGTAGACGAGGCGACAACTGTGCTGCTTGAGGGCTGCCGCCTTGCCGCGGGCGTGCTCGGCAACACGAGCACAGTCGATCTGTGGGTGGCCCCAGGGCTGCGACGGGCATAAGGCGGTGACGTTCAGCCGAAGATATTCCGGTCGACTGGCCGCACCGTCCACGATCCCGGCGTTCGTAGTTTCGGTCACGCACGCGGCGCTACGCTGATTCCCGTGGCAACACCAGAGGCGATCCAGCGGTGGCGAAGCGTGCTGCTGGACATCGAGAAGCTGGACGGCCTGCCGCGAGGCCACGAGATACGTGCACAGTTGGGCAGGCCGCCGGCCAGCGCCAACTGGCGCGATGTCAATGCAACGCCCATCTACGGGATGGTTCAGGGTTCCCTCACCAGCCTGGTTCACGACTTATGGTCCGTTGATCCACCGACAGATCCCGCACTCACGGCAGTTCTGGAGCCGGTGAGGGACACAGCTATGAAATTCACTCCCTTCAAACCGCTTCTGCCGCAATGGGATCAGTACATTGACACAGTCCGGGCGGCCAGGCAGGCGATGGAATCACAGCAGTTCGGGCAGCCGACTGTCGATGAGATCATCCATGAGATGTTGCTATCTCTCAAGACATCTGTGCTGCTCTCTGGCACCGCAGTGATCGGATCATGGACGGTCATTGCAACTGAAATCGCCAGGCGATACGCGAGTTTCGCGGCCCCCATCACTTTGCCGCTGCGGTTCTATGATGTCGCGTCGAAGGAGATGGTCGATCACCCCTCGCCCACCACGCTCAGCCTGGCGGCGATCAAGGCCATTATCGACCCGGTACGTGACGACGCAGCCGAGTTATCACAGCCGCCCGGCATGAAACAATTTGCAGCGCAGGTGATTGTCGATTTCTACACCGACTGGGAAGAGCATTACCGCGTCCAACTCGCGACAGCCCACCGTTGCGAGAAGTACGACTTTCAGATTAACTACTTCGGCGACCTCGGCAAGCTGCGCCACGACTACGTTCACAACCGAGGTATATGCAGCAACTCGGCTCATTGCGAGACGTTAAACTGGTTTAGCACGGGCGATTTGATGATCCCTACTCCGGCGAACTACCTCCAGCTTCTCACAGAATTCCCTTCCGACGAATTGCGGCGCAGGCCATCTCGCGTCGAAACCGGCCGCGCTCCGGTCAGGGGTTCCGCCAACATTCCAATACTGCGGGAATTCGAGAAGGTCGCTCGCGACGTTCATGGGAGCGTCGGCCCCGCCCTGGACGAGGCGCTGGCGGACTGGACCAATAAGCAGCGGAGGGGCTCATCCGGCGACCAACACAACGCATCGCGGACGTGATCGGGTCATGGCGACCAGCGCGGACCGTCGATGCCGTACCGCGAAACAAGCACCGCCACGGCCGTTACTTTTCGGCGTGGCGAGATCGCCGGATTGCGGTGGGCCGATGTCGACCTGGACGCCAAGACGCTGACCGTAGCGAACAACCGCGTGGCGGCGGGGAGCAAGACGGTGGAGAACGATCCCAAGTCGGAGACGTCGCGCCGGACGCTGCCGCTGCCCGCCCGCCCGGTGTCGGTGCTCAAAGCGGCACGCAAGCGCCAGGCGGCGAAGCGGCTGGCGTTGGGCGGCGCGGGCGGGCCGTGGGAATACGTCGTATGCAACGAGGCCGGACGACCCTACAGCCCCGGCGTGCTGTCTCGGTACTGGCGTGAGGCCGTCGACACGGCAGGGCTGCGGCATATCAAGCTGCACGCCGCCCGGCACACCTGCGCGACCCTGATGCACCTGTCGAACGTGCCGGTGGCGGTGATCGCGGCGTGGATCGGGCACAAGGACACCAGCCTGACTATGCGCCTGTATGCGCACAGCCAGTTTGCTGCTTTGCAGGATGCCGGATCGAGTTGTGTCGCGATGTGACGCTGAACTTCCAGGCCGAGCCCGAAACCTATAGCCTAGCCAGGCATCGCCACGCGAGGTCGCCGTCTACTGCGCATTCTTGCTACGTGCGCGGTCGGGCCTTTAGGAGCGCTGATGCTTTATTGGTCGGGGCTGTCGAACCGGGGGCGGGTATCACTTGGGCTCCGTCCAGCAGAAGGTCTTGTTGTTCATCCGACAGTCTGGTGTTGAGCCAGTTCAGATGTGTGCAAAGACCATCGAGGCTTGGGAATAGGGAGGCCTCGTTGACGGCCAGTCGGTCGAGACGTGCTCGTATCACGGGGAAGCACTGTGCGGGTATGTGTACTCGCTTGATTCTGTCTTTGTATTGCGGAAGTTGGTCCAGCGCGCTGAACTCGTCAAGTTCATTCCAAGCAGTGACGGAGTGCCAACCAGACTGGGCCACGATTCGTGGGTTCAAGTTGGTCGGCTGGAAGAAGCGTGTTTGCGTGACTTCATACGGAGAGCTATCTCGGTTTTCCTTAGGTAAGAAATCTTTTTCTTCCGGCGCGAACATGAACACCGCACCGGGTTCGGCTTCTGCGGGTCCACGAACCGCGAACCAGAGCGCAACCAATGGGTTCGTAGACCAATCGAGCAGTCTCGTAGCCAGGCCGTGATGCCGGGCCAGAGCCAATACATCCCATTCGTCTTTCACATCTCGACTCAGAAAAGGTAGGTACTGCCTGTGGAACGCATCCATCAGAGACTTCTCAATCTGCTTCAGCGTGGATGTTCGGTCGCGTCTGCTTATCCGCGCCAGCGTCGGCTTAAAGTCCCAGCTACTGCACCTCTGCCCTCGGAAGAGGATGTTGTCCTTATTCGAAAAATCGAATGTCGCATCGACGAACGCCGAGATGCTGTCCACGGTCGTGACGTCGTCCGCAGTCTTTTTAGCCATGCCGTAGTGGTACCGCTAGAAGCCGATTTTCGGAGCCTTTTCGCAATCATTTTCAGAGCACTTTCACAATGAACTGCCATCGTGCTCGGATCGCGCTGAACCGGTCCGGACGGATGGGAGGACGCCCGGCGTCACCACGCGGCTGTATGCTTACTCACGGTTTGCTGCCCTGCAAGACGCAGGAGCGAGTTTGGATCGAGTTGTGACATCATGTGACACTGAGGTCCGAGACCAAGCCCGCTGAACAGCGTTTACGCAGGTCAAGACCACCTCGCCGATGTAGTTCAATGGCAGAACATCAGCTTCCCAAGCTGAATACGCGGGTTCGATTCCCGTCATCGGCTCCACGTTGAGCAGGCCATAACACGCCAGTAGTCGGACAAACGCGGACGCTGTGGAACTCCAACTGCGACGACAGCCCTGCGGTCGTCGATAGCCTGCACTGCTGGCCGGAATACGGCCTTGTGAGCGCCGCCTTAAGAGCGAGGGTCCGCCGCCTGCCGACCGGCCACATGCCGCTGCTGTCGATGTCGGTGGAGTTGACGGACCTCATCGTGGAGGCGGCCGACAGCTTGACACCGCTTCGCGAACTGAACCCATCGTCCAATCGCACCTTCGAAGAAGAATGGCAGAAAAATGGTGACTAGCTGTCCGGACGTCTCCACCTCAACAGCTTTGGGCGACAACGGAATATCGTACAGCTATCGACAGTTCGGCAATGTATCCGCATGCCCATTGCGGCTGTTGCAGCACTCCTGCGGCGACCTAGACAATTGGGATCCGGCGTTACTGGGTGCATCGACGGGTAACACGACGTGAAAGCGCTGATGACTGGCGGCACATTAGCCAGCTGGGGTGACTCGAGCGCAGTGATCATCTCGCATCGGTAATTGGCACGTTGTCAAACGCTTTCGGTGATCAGCAATTCGAGACCACCATCGGTGACCTCGACACTGACGCAGGATAGATCGGATACGACGACGTCGGCGTCCACCAATTCGGCGGCGCGGTGAGTGGTCGTGACGGCGAGCACTTGCGCCCCTGCGGCTCGGCCGGCACCGACGCCCGCGGGCGCATCCTCGACCACCAGACACTCCTGCGCCTCGACGCCCAACGCGGCGGCCGCTTTGAGGTAACTCTCGGGGTTTGGCTTGCCGTTCGATACATCCTCGGCGCCGATCAGCAACTTCGGAGTTGGGAGCCGCGCTTGGCGGCATTGGCGGCCAAACCGGCGGAGGCTTCGGCGCCGGTGGCGACGCCGGATGGCAAGGTGAAGCCGCCGGCCATATCGCTGGCGGTAGTCGCGGTGAAGCAGGTGGGCAAATCGGCGGTGGCTTTGGCGGCCAGGTTGGAGCGGGCGGCCAGGTTGGAGCGGGCGGCCAGGTTGGAGCAGGCGGCCAGGCCGGAGGTCGCGGTCAGGCCGGAGCTGGCGGTCAGGCAAGCGCCGAGGGTGAGGCTGGCAGTGGCTTCGGCGGCCGCGTTGGCGGCGGCTACGGCGGTCAGGCGAGTGGCGGCTACGGCGGTCAGGCCGGCGTCCAGGCGAGCGGCGGCTACGGCGGTCAGGCCGGCGGCGGAGCTCAACTCGGCGGCTCGTCGGGTGGCGTCGGCGTCGGCGGCCAGGCCGGCGCCGCCGGAGGCGCAACCCTCGGCACCAGCGGTGGCGCGTTCGGCTCGGGTGGCGGCTCCGCTCTTGGCGGTGCCAGCGGCGCTACCACCGTCGGCGGTGCGGCCGGGGCTCAAGCGGAAGCCAGCTCATTAGGCAATGTCGGCCTGGGCGCTCAAGCCAGCGCCGCCGGAAACGCAGCGCTCGCAGCCAACGCCGGTGGTCACGCCAGCTTCCTGGGCAACGAAAGCGCAGCGCTCGGCGGCAGCCAGCTGACCGGGACCCAGCTGACCGGCGGCCAAGGCGGAATCGCCGCAGGCGGCCAAGGCGGCGCGCACGGCGGCATCCTCAGTAGCGAGGGCGCCGCACTGGGTGGCCACGGCGGCGCTCAGCCGACGGCTCCCTCCGCCGAAACCGGTATGGCAACTCAGGTCGGTGCCAGTGGCGGCGCAGCGGTTGGCGCCGGCACTAACGCGCAGGGCAACATTCTCAGCCACGAGGGCGCTGCGCTGGGTGGCGGCACCAACGTCAGCGGCGGCGGCGCCAGCCACGTCTCCGCAGGCCAAAGCGGCGTCATACACGACAGCGGCCCTGCCGTCACGGCCGGTGGCCACGCGGCGGCCGCGGGCGGCGGCTCCTCTGTCATTCAGAGTCCCAGCGCCCCCGTGCACACGGATCCGGGCGGGGCGGCCGCCGGCCATAGCGCAGCATCGGTGGGAGCGCACTCGGCCCTGCAGGGCACGTCGGCGGCCGCCGACCCGTCCGGCCACGCCGCGTTCGACGCGTCGGGCCAGTCGGCCGCCGATGCCTCGAGTCATTCGGTGTTCGACCACAACAGCTACGACCCGGCGCCATCGCACACGCCGGTCCAAAGCGACCCGATGATGCACCACCCGATGGACCCGCACACCGGGTTCTGATCGGAGGCATTGCCGCGAACCGGTGGGGACCGTACGGGGTTCCCGCCGGGCGGCGGGCATACGGTGTTTCGGAATTCAACGCAGAGAGTAGGGCGGCCCGGTGACTCAGCCTGATGACCCGCGCCGGGTCAACGTGATCGTCGAACTGATCGATCACACCAGCACGATCGCCGACCTCAACGGACGCGGCGACCTCCGTCAGCGGCTCGAGTGGGCCCGCGAACGCATCACCGACCCCCACATCCGGGTGGTGATCGCCGGCCAACTCAAACAGGGCAAAAGCCAGCTGCTCAACTCGCTGCTCAACATGCCCGTCGCGCGCGTCGGTGACGACGAGGCCACGGTGCTGATCACCGTCGTCGCCTACGGCGACCCGCCGTCGGCGCGAATCGTCCTGGCAGGCCCCAATGGCGAACCAGCAACCGCTGACGTCCCGGTCGCCGAGCTGCAGACCGACCTGCGCCAGGCTCCGCAGGCCGCCGGCCGCGACGTGCTGCGGGTGGAGGTCGGTGCGCCCAGCCCAATGCTGCAAGGCGGACTCACCTTCATCGACACACCCGGTGTGGGCGGTCACGGTCAGCCGCACCTGTCGGCGACGCTGGGATTGTTACCGGATGCCGACGCGATCCTCATGATCAGCGACACCAGCCAGGAATTGACCGAGCCGGAAATGCGGTTCGTGCAGCAGGCCCATCAAATCTGTCCGGTCGGGGTGCTGCTGGCCACCAAGACCGACCTCTATCCGCATTGGCGTGAGATCGTCAACGCCAACATCGGACACCTGCAGCGCGCCCGGGTACCGATGCCGGTGCTTCCGGTGTCGTCGCTGTTGCGCAGCCACGCCATCACCCTCAACGACAAGGAACTCAACGACGAGTCCAACTTCCCGGCGATCGTCAAGTTTCTCAGCGAGGACGTGCTGACCCGCCGCAACGAGCAGCTCCGAGACCAGGTTCTTGATGAAATCCGCTCGGCGGCAGAGCATTTGACACTTACAGTGCGCTCCGAGCTGGCCGCCCTCGGCGACGCCGACACCGGTGGGCGGCTCACCGAAGACCTCGAGCAACGCAAACGCGAGGCCGAGGACGCGCTGCAGCAGACGGCGTTGTGGCAACAGCTGCTCAACGACGGAATCACCGACCTGACCGGCGACGTGGACCACGATTTGCGGGCACGCTTCCGGGCCATCACCGAGCACGCCGAGCGTGTGATCGACTCGTGCGACCCCACCCGGCACTGGGCCGAGATCGGGATGGACGTGGAGAACGCCGTCGCCACCGCCGTCGGCGACAATTTCGTCTGGGCCTACCAGCGCGCGAAAACCCTCGCCCAGGAAGTGGCCCGCGTCTTCGTCGAGGCGGGGCTGGGTTCGGTCGCCATGCCCGAGCTCAGCGCGCACGCCATGGGCGCGGACTTCGGGCAACTCAACTCCCTGGCCCGGCTGGAATCCAAACCGATGGGCAAAGGCCACAAAGTGGTGACGGGCATGCGCGGCTCCTACGGCGGCATGGTGATGGTCGGCATGCTGTCCTCGGTCGCCGGGCTAGGGCTGTTCAACCCGCTGTCGGTCGGGGCCGGGTTGGTGATGGGCCGCATGGCCTACAAGGAAGACAGGGAGAACCGCCTGCTGCGGGCCCGCAACGAGGCCAAAACCAACCTCCGGCGTTTCGTCGACGACGTGTCCTTCGTGGTCGGCAAGGAGTCGCGCGATCGGCTCAAGACGATCCAACGCCAGCTGCGGGACCACTACCGCGACGTCGCCAACCAGGCCACCCGCTCGCTCAACGAGTCGCTGCAGGCCACCATCGCCGCCGCGCGGTTGGAGGAAACCGAGCGCGACAACCGAATCCGCGAGTTGGAGCGGCAGTTGAACATCCTGACCCAGGTCACCGACAACGTCGACAAGCTCGCGCCCGAGGTGACACGGGTGTGAGCACCAGCGAGCAGGTCCGCGCCATCCTGGGCGGAACCATTCGCGCCTACCAGGCGGAGCCGGCGTACCGGGAGCGGCCCGACGTCTCCCACGAATTGCACCGCGTCGCCGCCCGGCTCAACGAACCGATGCGCATCGCACTGGCCGGCACCCTGAAGGCCGGCAAGTCCACGCTGGTCAACGCGCTGGTCGGAGAAACCGTCGCGCCCACGAACGCCACCGAGGCCACCCGGATCGTCACCTGGTTTCGGCACGGCCCGACACCGAAAGTCACCGCCAACCATCGTGGGGGGCGCCGTTCTGATGTGCCGATTATGCGCGACGGCGGACTCGGCTTCGACCTGAGCAGGCTGAACCCTGACGACGTGGTCGACCTCGACGTTCAATGGCCCGCCGACGAGCTCATCGGCACCACGATCATCGACACGCCGGGGACCTCGTCGCTGGCGCGTGACGTCTCCGCGCGCACCCACCGGCTGCTGGTGCCCGAGGACGGGATGCCCCGGGTGGATGCGGTGGTGTTCTTGCTGCGCACCCTCAACGCCGCTGACATCGCGCTGCTCAAACAGATCGGTGACCTCGTCGGCGGGGCGACCGGAGCCCTGGGCATCATCGGTGTGGCGTCGCGGGCAGACGAGATCGGCGCCGGTCGGCTCGACGCCATGCTCTCGGCCGAAGACGTGGCCAAGCGGTTCACTCGCGAGCTCACCCAGACGGGCGTCTGCCAGGCGGTGGTGCCGGTGTCGGGGCTGCTGGCGCTGACCGCTCGCACGTTGCGCCAATCGGAGTTCGTCGCGCTGCAAAAGCTCGCCGCGATCGACGCCGCCGAGCTGCACAAGGCCATGCTCAGCGCGGACCGCTTCGCCCGTCCCGACAGCCCGTTGCCGGTGGACGCCGGGACCCGTGGCCGGCTGCTCGAGCGGTTCGGCATGTTCGGCATCCGGATCTCGATCGCCGTGCTCAAAGCCGGTGTCACCGACGCGGCGGGGCTCGCCGACGCGCTGCTGGAACGCAGCGGCCTGGTCGCATTGCGCAGCGTCATCGATCAGCAATTCGCGCAGCGCTCCGACATGCTCAAGGCACACACCGCGCTGGTGTCGTTGCGTCGGTTCGTCGAGGCGAACCCAATCGCGGCCACGCCGCGCATCCTCGCCGACATCGACCCGTTGCTGGCCGACACCCACGCCTTCGAGGAACTGCGCCTGCTTAGCCAACTGCATTCGCGCTCGACGGCGTTCCACGACGAAGAGCTCGCGTCCCTGCGGCGCATCATCGGCGGTTCGGGAACCGACGCGGCCAGCCGGCTGGGGCTGGCCCCCGAGGCGCACCTTGACGCGCCGCGTGCCGCGTTCGCCGCGGCCCAACGATGGCGCCGCCGCGCCGAGCACCCGCTCAACGATCCGTTCACCACCAGGGCGTGCCGCGCGGCCGTGCGCAGCGCCGAAGCGATGGTGGCGGCTTTCGCCGCGCGCGATGGCAGCGTCCGGCCGCATTGATGCGCCGGCACAGACGTGTGAATCGGGTGATAGCGCCGGCCTGCTATAGGTTGGCTGCCGATACATTGTCGTGGCCGCGCATACGCACGCCGGCGGACACCTGAATTGGACGATATGTCAACGGAAGCAAGACGGGCGCTGGGACTGTCGGCCGGGACCGCCAGCCTGGCAGCCATAACGGCCGATCGGGCAGTCACACGCACCTCGGTGCTGACGCTGTACCCACATCGGCCGCCGGAGGTTGGCGTTCCCTCCGAGAACCCCCATCTAGACGAGCCCAGTTTGGTGGTCAGCGATTTCGTCGACCGGGTGGGAGACCCGGTCGCGATCGTGGCCGCCGACGGCTCCACGCATCGCGGCGAGGCGTTGCTCGCCGACGCGTTGCGCGCCATCGCCTACGCCGCGACCGGCGGGCACCCGCTGCCGGAGGCGACGGCCGTGGCCTATCCCGCGCACTGGCGCCCCGCCGCGGTGGACGCGTTGCGCACGGCACTGACCCGGGTGCCTGAATGGTCGGGCGGTTCGGAATCCCTGTCGCTGATCTCGGATGCCGCAGGCGCGCTGACCGCCCTGCAGACCAACCCGGGTCTGCCCATCCGCGGGGTTGTCGCGGTGTGCGACTTCGGCGCCAGCGGAACCAGCATCACCCTTGCCGATGCCACCAACGGCTACCAGCCCATCGGCGCCACCGTGCGCCACACCGATTTCTCCGGGGAACTGATCGATCAAGCCCTGCTTGCCCACATCGTGGCCGATTTGTCGTCCGCGGGTTCCATCGACGTCTCGGCCACGTCGGCGATCGGATCGCTGACCCGGCTGCGCGCCGAATGCCGGGCAGCCAAGCAGCGCCTCTCCGCCAGCACCGCGACCACGCTGCCCGCCGACCTGCCGGGCTTCCGCGGGGATATCCGGCTCACCCGGACCGAACTCAACGAGGCGATCAATCAGCCGCTGGATCAATTCGTCCAGGTTCTACAAGACACCTTGGCGCGCAACGGGATCCGCCCGACCGACCTGGTTGCCATCGCCTCGGTGGGCGGCGGCGCGGCGATCCCGGAGGTCACCGCGCGGCTGTCCGAGCAGTGTCGCGTGCCGGTCATCACGTCACCGCGGCCCCAGCTGGCGGCCGCCACCGCGCCGGCGCTGCGCGCGGCCCGGGGGCCGGCCGACGACAGCGCAACGAAATTGGCCGCGGCGGCCCGCGTCGCGGCGCCACCGCCATTGGCGGAGCCGACCCTGCAGGACGTTGCGCCACTGTCCGCTGCCATGCCCGCATTGGCATGGTCGGAGGCCGACGAAGAATCGGGGCTGTTGGCCCTGGCTGCCAACCCATCCCCGAGCCAGGCGGGTGATGACGCGCTGGCTTCATCCGCCGCGCCGCCGGTTCAGTTCGGCGACGAGACCGGTTACGCCCGGCCCGAGCTACGGTTCGAGGAACAACCCCTTCCCGACGAGACCCGCCCCGCCGACACGGCCTGGTATCGACGGCCACTGGTGCTGGTTCTCGGCGGGGCGGCGGCGGTGCTGGCTCTCAGCGCGGTGATCATGCTGGCTTTGGGCCACGGCTCCACCGGCACACCGGCCACGCCGACTCCCGGCGTCGCCACCACGCCGCAACCATCACCGCCGCCTTCCCCGGAGCAGACGAACCCGGCCCCGGTGCAGCAGGCCCCCGTCCGCACCCGCACCGAACCTCCTCCGCCGGCGCCGGCAAGCACTCAGCCAACGACGACCACGTCCCCGCCTGCGCCGACCACCACCGAACCGCCGCAGACGACGACCGAACCGCCGCCGACCACCACCGCGTCCACCGCGACAACGTCGTCACCGGCACCGCCGCCACCACCACCGTCTACGGACAATCCGCCGACATCGGTTCAGGTACCACCGATTCCGCGCATACCACGGATCCCTGGGATCCCGACCATCCCGCCGATTCCGTAGCTCGGGTCGCGCCCTTGGCGAGACGCAGGCCGCCGCTGCCTGCGAAAAGCGCTTGGGCGACAACATGTCTGTGCAAAACTCGACGACAAATGGCCCTGCTGTTGCTCATTCTCAAGGTCGCGGTGGTCGCCTTCATCGTCGGCGGCGGCGTCGCGCTGATCGTCCGCGGAGTGCGGCGCTCACGGGCCAACAGGCTGACGCCAGGCTGGAGGGGCCGTGGCATCCAGCCCGGTCACGAGGCGTCCGTTCATGGCGCGATGCCGAACACACCACTTCCCGAGTGGGCTTACTGGGACGACGAGGAAGACGAGGACCAGGGCGACAGCCTGGGGTCGCGTAGCTGAATCCGGGCGTCACCCGAGGTAAAGGTCACCTTCGCTGAGCCGCCCCCCGCGCAGCTGAAGCCCCAGCGCAGGGCCGCATTGCCAGCTTAAACCCCCGTGGCCGAATCGTGACCGAGGCGTGGCCAAATGCTAACGCGCCCTTGCGCTTCCGCTGGTCATCGGCGATTTACGATCCTCCTTATTACAACTATGTCAGTTAGAAGGAATCGGGGCCATGCGAGCGGTCGTTCGGTGTGTTCTTGCGGTGGGTGGGATCGCTGTAAGCGTGGTTGCGGGGCCGGCTGGCACCAGCATGGCGGTGGCCAGCCAGCCGCATGAATTCGCGATCGCGTCGGTCCTGCCGGCGCGCGACGCCACGGTGGGCGTGGCCCACCCCGTCGTCGTGACGTTCAACGCGCCGGTCGCGAACCGGCACGCCGCCGAGCGCGCCCTCGGAGTCACGTCGACACCGGCGATGACCGGCAGGTTTGAGTGGCTGGACAACAAGGTCGTGCAGTGGGTTCCGGACCACTATTGGCCGGCGCACAGCACGGTGGCGCTTGCGGTGGATGGCCGGGACACGGAATTCAAGACCGGCCCCAAGGTCATCGGCGTCGCCAACATCACCGACCACACTTTCAAGGTGAGCGTCGACGGAGTCGACGTGGCCCCACCGCCCACTCCGCACCACCGACCGCACTTCGGCGAAGAGGGCATGTTGCCCGCGTCGATGGGCAGGCCGGAGTACCCGACGCCGGTCGGCAACTACACCGTCTTGGCCAAAGACCGCTCGGTGCTGATGGATTCGAGCAGCGTCGGCATCCCCGTCGATGACCCCAACGGCTACATGCTCAACGTCGACTACGCCGTCCGGATCACTAACCGGGGCCTCTTCGTGCACTCCGCCCCGTGGGCTGTCCCGTCGCTGGGACTAGAGAACGTCAGCCACGGCTGCATCAGCCTCAGCCCCGAAGACGCCGAGTGGTACTACAACACGGTCAATGTCGGTGACCCGGTGATCGTCAAGCAAGACCTGTGGGAGCGGCCGCCGTCCTGAGTGCGCCTCGCGCTCAACCGCTTTGACCCCATGCCGAGCGTGAAGTTAGCTTCACGCTCGGCATGGCTGTGCACCTAACTTCACGCTCGGCGGGTGGGGGGCTCGCCGGGTGGGCACCCACAAACGAACGGACCCGCTGGTCGAAACCAGCGGGTCCGTTCCCGTCGATGGATGGGACTCAGTGCGCGCCAGGGCCCGGTGACACCGGCTGACCGGGCTGCG
>NZ_LZJI01000088.1 GCF_001667775.1 Mycobacterium sp. E1747 | reverse complement strand
GCTGGTTTTCTGGGCTGTTTCCGCATTTGACGCCGCGGGGTTGGTAGTCGCGGGTGGGGTCGAGGACGAGTTTGCGGATGAGCTGGCCGGTGTCGCGGTGCAGGACGCGGATGTCGAGGTCGTTGATGAGCACGATGACATGGGTGCCGCGGTGTCGTTTGGATAGTCCGATGTGGTGCAGGCGGCTGTTGTAGCGGATGGTGATGACGCCGGCGGCGTCGATTCGGTCGTTGCGGACTCGGTAGTGCGGCGGGTGTGTGTAGGTGGTGGGGAAGGCTTTGGGCCTGGCGTTGAACGCGTGGAGCGGTGTGTGTCTGCCCAGGGCGCGATGCGGTCGGATGGTGTTGTAGTAAGTGGCGAAGTCGTCGAGTGGGGCTTGGAGCTGGGCGATGGTGTGCGCGGGGGCGGCGGCGAGACGTTTTTTCAGGGTTTGGTGTAGGCGTTCGACTTTGCCGCAGGTCTGTGGGTGATACGGGCGGGAGTTGATGTAGTTGATGCCGAGTTCGCCGAGAACGACTTGTAGGGCGGTGCGTCCGCCGCGTCGGGGGGTGGCGGTGAAGATGGCGCCGTTGTCGGTCAAGACGGCTGCAGGGGTGCCCACGCGGGCGAAGGTGGCGGTGAAGGTCTCGACGACGTGGTGGCCGCCGACGATGGGGTAGGCGCGGCTGGCCAGCAGCAGTCGCGAGTGGTCGTCGAGGATGTTGAGGATTTCCACGTCGGTGCCGTCGGCGAGGCGCCAGTGGGTGACGTCGGCTTGCCAGAGTTCGTTGGGTTGGTCGGCGGCGAAGCGTTTCCAGGCTGAGCGGGGCCGTTTGTGGGGTTGGGGTGTGACGAATCCGCGTTTGTGCAGGATGCGCCAAATCGTTGATGTGGCAGGGACATTGGTGATGGTGGGGTCGCGGGTCAAGTGCTCGGCGATGGTGGCTGCGCCGGCGTCGTAGCCCTTTTTGGACAGTGACTTGCGCAGCCGCACGATGCGGTCTTCGACCTCGGTGCTGACTGCGTGCCGATGGTGGTGCGGGCGCCGGGAGCGTGGCTCGAAGGCTGCGACCCCGTCGGCGTGGTAGTGGCTGACCAGCTGCTGTACCCAGTAGCGGGAGAGCCCGTAGTCGCGGGCGACTTCGCTTTTGCTGCGGCCTTCGAGCACGACGGCGGTGATGACCAGCTGCGCCTTTGACATGGCCGACCTCCCACAACTACTGAGGTGTCAACTATGTCGCGAGACATCTGTCAACTATGTCGTGGAATCACACACTGTC
>NZ_LZJI01000087.1 GCF_001667775.1 Mycobacterium sp. E1747 | reverse complement strand
CAGGCCGAGCTTGGCCGACAGGTACTGCACCAGCCCGGCCAGCGCGTTGGCCACCACGATGACCCACAGCAGCAGGTACCCGAACTGCGCGCCGGAGCTGACGTTGGCGGCGACGTTGCCCGGGTCGACATAGGCGATCGCGGCGACGAAGGCAGGCCCGAGCAGATACCAACTGCTCTTGAGCGTGGCCTGGCTCCTCTGCGTCAACGTGTCGCCCCTCGATTCATGCGGCCGAATAAGAAAGTGAGGGTAGTCGAAGACGCGGGGCGCACCGGAGGACACCCACGATTCGCCCAAGTATCACCAGACGGCGGCGACGCCCTCGGCCCCCGGGCATCCTCTACCCGCGGGTGCGGCCGTCTACTCGGGCACGTAGAGCCCCTTGCCGGTGATCAGTGGCAGGTCAAGCGTCGTCACGATTCCCGGCTCGGCGGCCACCACCGCGGGGATCGCGTTGACCACCCGCATCGCGGTGGCGACCAGACCGGCGTGGTTGTGGTCGCCCTTGCGGCTGCTCAGGCAGATGTCCATGGCGTAGGACGGTTCGCCCGTGATCTCGATGCGGTAAGACCCGCCGTGCTGGGCAGGTTGTGGCCACTCGGGGCACAGGTCTTCGCGCAGCCGGGTGACATGTTCGAGAACGACGACGGGGTCGCCGTTGACCTTGCCGAACACCTCGAACCGTAGCGCCGCGGCGCTGCCCTTGGGGACGTGTCCCGACGCGATGTCGAAGTCCTCGGGCGCCGGCACGCGCACGTAGTCCTGGGTGACCTCGTCGAGCTCGACGCCCAAGCCGGCCGCGAGTTGGCGCACCACCGATCCCCATGCCAGGCTCAGCACGCCGGGCTGCAGCAGCAGCGGGATCTCGTCGAGCGGCTTCCCGAAACCCATCACGTCGAACATGACGGCGGCGCTGTCATAGGTGGCGTAGTCAACGATCTCCATGCAGCGAATCTGCTGGATGTTCTGACAGGTGCCGGCCAGTGCCATCGGCAGCAGGTCGTTGGCGAAGCCTGGATCGATCCCGTTGACGTATACGCTCGAATTGCCTTCGCGCGCAGCGTCTTCGATGGGTTTGATCAGCTCCTCGGGGATGACCTCCCAGGGATATTGCAAGAACACCGGGCCGCTGCCGACGATGTTGATTCCGGCCGCCAGAACGCGCCGGTAGTCCTCCAGCGCCTCGGGTAACCGATTGTCGGCGAGCGCGTTGTAGACGGCGCATTGCGGTGCGGTGGCCAGCACGGCGTCCAGATCCGTGCTGGCCAGCACCCCGGTCGAATCGGCAAGGCCGGCAAGCTCCGCCGCGTCCTTGCCGGCCTTGGCGTCCGACGACACCCAGACGCCTCTGAGCTCGAACTCCGGGTTGGTGATGAGCGCCCGCAGCGCGTGGACGCCGACGTTGCCGGTACCCAATTGGACGACGGGAATTCCCATGACGGACTCCTTAGCGGTCGGGGGTCACAGATCCGGGACGGGGATGTCGAGATTGGGATAGGTGAGGCCGCCGTCGACCTCCAGCGTTTTGCCGGTCAGGAAGTTGCCGGCTGGAGACGCCAAATATACTGCGGCCGCGGCGATGTCGACGGGGTCGCCGAGTCGGTGCATGGGGGTGGCCTTCTCCATGGGCGCACGCAGCTCCTCGTTGGACGCGACCACGTCGAGCGCGGAGGTGAGG
>NZ_LZJI01000086.1 GCF_001667775.1 Mycobacterium sp. E1747 | reverse complement strand
GCAAGGGGCACGATCGCCCCGTTGGTCCGCCAGGGGAAGTGATGCAGCGTGGCCAGCGGAATCCCGCAGTATTCCGCCACATTGGCGGCGATCTCCTGGTAAGTCTGGCCGGCGAGCACCAGGTCGGCCTCATCCGCCAGCGCCGTCAGCGTCTGGTTCATCTGCACCCAAGCCTGGGTGCTGATCTCCCACAGTTCGCGCGCCCACCTCGATCTCTCCCGAACTCGTCGGAAGGTGCCGAACCGGGACGTGAAAAAATTCCGGAACATGTCCAGCCAGGCCTGCGTCTCGGCTCCGTAGGGCACCGCGGTGAGCCCAGCCGATTCGGCGAAGCCAATCAAGTCGGGCGGGACCGCGATACGCACGTGGTGCCCTCGCCGCTGCAGTTCGGACCCGACCACAACCGACGGCTCGACATCACCTCGAGTTCCGTAGCTTGCCAGCACAAATCTCAGTGCGGGCGGTTCGACGTAGCCGCACGCCGCATCACGGTCAGTCACCTTGTCCCTTCCTACCATTTGCGGTAGTGCGAGAGCCTAGACATGAAGGCCGCAGGTGGCCAGCGGCGAGTATTCCTAAGAGCCTGAACAGCCGCGCGCATCCGGTTATGCTGCGGTCGTCTGAACCGGGGACGTTGCGCGGCCGCTCCAAATCCGACCATGCGCCAGGGGAACTGGAAGGGTGAAGATCCGCGATGAAATTTGTGCTGGCGAATTGGGGCACGCGCGGCGAGGTCGAACCCTACCTGACTGTCGGGCGTGAGCTGGTGCGGCGGGGACACGACGTGACGATGGCTGTCGCTCCCGAGATGGTCGACTTCGTCGAGTCGGTCGGACCGGCCGGCGTCGCGTATGGGCCGGAATTGAAGGCCGTCCTCGACCCGCACCGCGACTACTGGACTTACTGGTTCGAGAACCCTTGGAAGGTTCGGAAGCTCGACCGGATGTGGCGGGAAGTCGTGGAACCCCTCACCCTGTGCCGAGCGGAGGTCAGCAGGACGCTGACGTCCTTGGCAGACGGGGCCGCCCTGCTGCTCACCGGCATGAATTATGAAGACACGGCCGCGAACGTCGCGGAATACTGCGGGATTCCGCTGGCCACGCTGCATCACTTCCCCTGGCGGACCAACGGGGCGATCGTGCCCTTCCTGCCCGCGCCCGTGGGT
>NZ_LZJI01000085.1 GCF_001667775.1 Mycobacterium sp. E1747 | reverse complement strand
CACCACCACCGGCGTGCTGCGGCTCTACCAGTTCGCCGCGGCCGGCGATCTGGCCTTCCCGGCGATCAACGTCAACGACTCGGTCACCAAGTCCAAGTTCGACAACAAGTACGGCTGCCGCCACTCCCTGATCGACGGCATCAACCGCGGCACCGACGTGCTGATCGGCGGGAAGAAGGTGCTGGTCTGCGGCTACGGCGACGTCGGCAAGGGCTGCGCCGAGTCGGTCAAGGGGCAGGGCGCGCGCGTCGTCGTCACCGAGATCGACCCGATCAACGCGCTGCAGGCGCTGATGGAGGGCTACGACGTGGAGACCGTCGAGGACGCGATCGGCACGGCGGACATCGTCATCACCGCCACCGGCAACAAGGACATCATCACCCTCGACCACATGAAGGCGATGAAGGACTACGCGGTCCTGGGCAACATCGGGCACTTCGACAACGAGATCCAGGTCGCCCAGCTGGAGCGCTCCGGCGCCACCAAGACCAACATCCGGCCGCAGGTCGACGTGTGGACGTTCCCCGACAGCGGCAAGTCGATAATCCTGCTCTCCGAGGGCCGGCTGCTGAACCTGGGCAACGCCACCGGCCACCCGTCGTTCGTGATGAGCAACAGCTTCTCCAACCAGGTCATCGCCCAGATCGAGCTGTGGACCAAGAACGATGAGTACGACAACGAGGTCTACCGCCTGCCCAAGCACCTCGACGAGAAGGTGGCCCGCATCCACGTGGAGGCGCTCGGCGGCAAGCTGACCAAGCTGACCAAGGAGCAGGCCGAGTACATCGGCGTCGACGTCGACGGCCCCTACAAGGCCGACCACTACCGCTACTGAGGTAGCGCCTTCTCGCCGAGCGTCACGCCAGCGTGGCCTCCGGCGTCGAGTGTCACGCCAGCGTGGCGTCCGGCGGCGGGCTTAGGCTGGGCGCCGTGCTGATCGCGATCGAAGGGGTTGACGGGGCCGGCAAACGGACGCTGTCCGAGGGCCTGCGCAAGGCCTTCCAGGCGGCCGGGAAATCGGTGGCGATCACGGCCTTTCCGCGCTACGGGAAATCGGTCACCGCCGACATCGCGGCCGAGGCCCTGCACGGCGGGCACGGCGACCTGTCGTCATCGGTCTACGGGATGGCGATGCTGTTCGCGCTCGACCGGGCCGGGGCCGTCGAGGACATCGAGGCGCTGCGCCGCGACCACGACGTCGTGATCCTGGACCGCTACGTCGCGTCGAACGCGGCCTACAGCGCCGCACGCCTGCGCCAGGGCGCGTCCGGGGCGGCGGCCGACTGGGTGCTCGAGCTCGAATACCGGCGGCTGCGGCTGCCCGCGCCCGACTGGCAGGTGCTGCTCGCGGTGCCGACGGAGCTGGCCGGGCAGCGCGCCCGCAGCCGCGCGTTGGCCGACCCGGGCCGGGCCCGCGACAGCTACGAACGCGACGACGAACTGCAGCTGCGCACCGGCGCGGTGTACGCGGAGCTGGCCGCCTCGGGCTGGGGCGGACCCTGGGTGGTGGCCGACGCGGACGTCGATCCGGGCCGGCTGGCCGCCACCCTCATCGGCGCCAAGGACGTCCCCGCAACGGCCCGGGAGGGTGCGCCGGGGGCGCCGAGCACGGGAATTTGACCGGATTTGCATCCATATTTGCGGCTCGGAGCAAGAAACGCCCGTGTGGCGCGCCGGGTTTGTCCCGATCTGGTGACACCATGGACTCCATGAGGCAAAGGATTTTGGTCGTCGATGACGACGCTTCGCTGGCCGAGATGCTCACCATCGTGTTGCGTGGGGAGGGTTTCGACACCGCGGTCATCGGTGACGGTACCCAGGCCCTGACTGCGGTGCGCGAACTGCGCCCCGATCTGGTGTTGTTGGACCTGATGCTGCCCGGGATGAACGGCATCGACGTCTGTCGTGTCCTGCGCGCGGACTCGGGCGTCCCGATCGTCATGCTCACCGCGAAGACGGACACCGTGGACGTGGTGCTCGGCCTCGAGTCGGGCGCCGACGACTACATCATGAAGCCTTTCAAGCCCAAGGAACTGGTGGCCCGGGTGCGGGCGCGGCTGCGGCGCAACGACGACGAGCCGGCCGAGATGCTGTCCATCGCCGACGTCGAGATCGACGTGCCGGCGCACAAGGTGACCCGCAACGGCGAGCAGATCTCCCTGACGCCGCTCGAGTTCGACCTGCTAGTCGCGTTGGCGCGCAAACCGCGGCAGGTGTTTACTCGTGATGTGCTGCTCGAACAGGTGTGGGGATACCGGCACCCGGCGGACACCCGCCTGGTGAACGTGCACGTCCAACGTCTGCGGGCCAAGGTTGAGAAGGATCCCGAAAACCCGACCGTGGTATTGACCGTTCGAGGAGTGGGATACAAGGCCGGACCTCCGTGACCGGACGGTGTAGGTGATCTGGGGCTCTCGGCGACGCACTAGGAGTCGGTGGGGGCGCTCGGGGCCCATGACTCGCGGCGTGGGTGCAGTGAGTCGAGTGGTGGGCACCGCGTGGCGCCGATCGTTGCAGTTGCGCGTCGTCGCGCTGACCCTCGGGCTGTCCCTGGCGGTGATCCTCGCGCTCGGTTTCGTGCTGACTTCTCAGGTCACCAACCGGGTGCTCGACGTCAAGGTCAAGGCCGGTATCGAGCAGATCGAGCGCGCGCGCACCACCGTCGGCGGGATCGTCAGCGGCGAGGAGACGCGCTCGCTGGACAGCAGCCTGCAGCTGGCCCGCAACACGCTGACCTCCAAGACCGACCCTGCGTCGGGCGCCGGGCTGGCCGGCGCGTTCGACGCGGTGCTGATCGTGCCGGGCGACGGGCCGCGCGCGGCGACCACGGCCGGGCCCGTCGACCAGGTGCCCAATTCGCTGCGCGGCTTCGTCAAGGCCGGGCAGGCGTCCTACCAGTACGCGACCGTGCACACCGACGGCTTCGCCGGGCCGGCGCTGATCATGGGCACGCCGGCGTCCTCGCAGGTGGCCAACCTGGAGCTGTACCTGATCTTCCCGCTGAAGAACGAGCAGGCCACCATCACGCTGGTGCGCGGCACGATGATCACCGGCGGCGCCGTGCTGCTGGTGCTGCTGGCCGGGATCGCGCTGCTGGTCTCGCGCCAGGTGGTGGTGCCGGTGCGGTCGGCGTCGCGGATCGCCGAACGGTTCGCCGAGGGGCACCTGTCCGAACGGATGCCGGTGCGCGGCGAGGACGACATGGCGCGGCTCGCGGTGTCGTTCAACGACATGGCGGAGAGCCTGTCCCGCCAGATCACCCAGCTCGAGGAGTTCGGCAACCTGCAGCGCCGGTTCACCTCCGACGTCAGCCATGAACTGCGCACCCCGCTGACCACCGTCCGGATGGCCGCCGACCTCATCTATGACCACAGCGCCGACCTCGACCCCACGCTGGCGCGCTCCACCGAGCTGATGGTCAACGAACTCGACCGGTTCGAGTCGCTGCTCAACGACCTGCTGGAGATCTCCCGCCACGACGCGGGCGTGGCCGAACTGTCCGTCGAGGCCGTAGATCTGCGCACCACGGTGCAAAGCGCCCTCGGCAACGTGGGCCACCTGGCCGAGGATGCCGGCATCGAGCTGCTCGTCGACCTGCCCGACGAGGAGGTGATCGCCGAGGTCGATACCCGGCGGGTGGAGCGGATTCTGCGCAACCTGATCGCCAACGCCATCGACCACGCCGAACACAAGCCGGTGCAGATCCGGATGGGCGCCGACGAGGACACCGTCGCCGTCACCGTCCGCGACTACGGGGTGGGGCTGCGGCCCGGCGAGGAGAAGCTGGTGTTCAGCCGGTTCTGGCGGGCCGACCCGTCGCGGGTGCGCCGCTCGGGCGGCACCGGCCTGGGCCTGGCGATCAGCGTGGAGGACGCCCGCCTGCACCAGGGCCGGCTGGAAGCGTGGGGCGAGCCCGGCGAGGGCTCGTGCTTCCGGCTCACGCTGCCGCTGGTTCGCGGCCACAAGGTGACCACCAGCCCGCTGCCCATGAAGCCCATCCCGCCGGCCGCCAACACCGGCCCGCAGCCCAAAGAGCGGTCGCGGCAACGCGAACACGCGGAGAGGAGCGGGTGATGCGGCGGTTGCTGGGCCTGTTGCTGCTGGCCGCGCTGCTGGCCGGCTGCGCGGGCGTGCCCAGCTCGTCGGCGCCCCAGGCTATCGGCACGGTCGAGCGGCCCGCGCCGTCGAATCTGCCCAAGCCGACCCCGGGCATGGATCCCGACGTCCTGCTGCGCGAATTCCTCAAGGCCACAGCCGATCCCGCGAACCGGCACCTGGCGGCCCGCCAGTTCCTCACCCAATCGGCGTCCAACGCCTGGGACGACGCCGGTAGCGCGCTGCTGATCGACCACGTGGTGTTCGTGGAAACCCGTGCCGCCGAACGAGTTTCGGCGACCATGCGGGCCGATATCCTGGGATCGCTGTCGGACATGGGGGTGTTCGAAACCGCCGAGGGGGTGCTGCCGGACCCCGGCCAGATCGAGTTGGTCAAGACGTCGGGCGGGTGGCGGATCGACCGCCTGCCCAACGGCGTGTTCCTGGATTGGCAGCAGTTCCAGTCGACCTACAAGCGCAACACGCTTTACTTCGCCGACCCGACCGGCAAGACGGTGGTGCCCGATCCGCGCTACGTGGCGGTGGCCGACCACGACCAGTTGGCCACCGAGCTGGTCTCCAAGCTGATCGCCGGGCCGCGGCCCGAAATGGCGCACACCGTGCGCAACCTGCTCGCCCCGCCGCTGCGGCTGCGCGGGCCGGTGACCCGCGCCGATGGCGGCAAGAACGGGATCGGGCGCGGTTACGGCGGCGCGCGCATCGACCTGGAGAAGCTGTCCACCACCGATCCGCACAGTAGGGCTTTGCTTGCCGCGCAGATCATTTGGACACTGGCGCGGGCCGACATCCGGGGCCCGTACGTGATCAACGCCGACGGCGCCCCGCTGGACGACAGGTTCGCCGAGGGCTGGACGACGTCCGACGTCGCCGCCACCGACCCGGGCGTGGGCGACGGCGCGGGCGCGGGGTTGCATGCCCTGGTGAACGGCTCGCTGGTCTCCCTGGACGGCCAGCACTTCGCCAACGTGCCCGGGGCCTTCGGGCGGATGGGCGACCAGACCGGCGCCGCGCTGTCGCGCAGTGGCCGGCAGGTCGCGTCCGTCGTCACCCTGCACCGCGGGGCGCCGGACGAGGCGGCCTCGCTGTGGATCGGCGACCTCGGCGGCGAGGCGGTGCAGTCCGCCGACGGGCACGGCCTGACGCGGCCGAGCTGGTCGCTGGACGACGCGGTGTGGGTCGTGGTGGACGGCAACAACGTGCTGCGCGCGATCCAGGAACCGGCGTCGGGCCAACCCGCGCGCATCCCCGTCGATTCGGTCGCCGTGTCCACCCGCTTCCCGGGGCCGATCACCGACCTGCAGCTCTCCCGCGACAGCACCCGCGCCGCGATGGTGATCGGCGGCCAGGTGATCCTGGCCAGCGTCGAGCAGACCCAGGCCGGCCAGTACGCGCTGACTTACCCCCGGCGGCTCGGCTTCGGGCTGGGCAACTCGGTGGTGTCGCTGTCCTGGCGCACCGGCGACGACATCGTGGTGACCCGCACGGACGCCAGCCATCCGGTGTCCTACGTCAACATCGACGGGGTGAACTCCGACGCGCCCGCCCGCGGCCTGCAGATGCCGGTGCTGACGGTCGCCGCCAACCCGTCGACGGTGTATGTCGGGGCGCCCCAAGGGGTGCTGCAGTATTCGGCGGCCGCCGCCGAAAGCCAGCAGGGGTGGTCGGAGGTTCCGGGGCTGATGGTGTTCGGGGCGGCGCCGGTACTGCCGGGCTGAGCGGGCGGCCAGCCGAATTACGCGGCGCCTTGGCCGAATAGCGCAGGCTCGCATGATCGGCATCGCGCGGCAATGCGGGCGGGGCCTAGCGTCGCGTTTGCCAGTATGAAACGCTCGCTAGAGAGTCGGAGCTTCGTGGTGTTTGATCGATTCACCTTGGCGGACTTGACCGTTCCGGTGTTGGGTGCACCCATGGCGGGTGGGCCGTCGACGCCGGCGCTGGCCGCCGCGGTATCCAATGCCGGCGGCCTGGGCTTCCTGGCGGGCGGCATGTCCTCCGCGGCGGGGCTGGCCGACGCGATCGGCGCGGCGCGAAGGCTGACGTCCGGACCATTGGGCGTGAATTTGTTTGTCCCACAAGGGATGACGGCCGACGCGGAGCAGCTCACCGTGTTCGCGAAAACCCTGGCGCGCGAAGCGCACCACTACGGTGTATCGCTCGAAGAACCGTCCGTTTCTGGGTATGACGACGAATGGGACGCGAAACTCGATGTGGTGCGCGAGCTTCGGCCGGAGGTGGTGTCATTCACCTTCGGCTCGCCCGGCGCCGCGGTGTGCAGGTCGATGCATGACGCCGGCGTCTCGACCGTCGCCACCGTCACCACCGCCCGCGAGGCGGTGGTCGCGCTGAACTGCCCAGTGGACGCGTTGGTGGCCCAAGGCCCCGACGCGGGCGGGCATCGGGCGACGTTCAACCCGCTCGCCGCGCCGCCCGGCGATTCGCTCGACAACCTCGTCACCGCGCTGGTGGCCTGTTTCGATCGTCCCGTCGTCGCCGCCGGGGGCCTCGGGACGCCCGACGACGTCGGGCGGCTGCGCGACGCCGGCGCCGCCGCCGTCCAGCTCGGCACGGCGTTCCTGCTCGCCGACGAGGCCGGAACCAACGCGGTGCACCGCGCGGCGTTGCGTGATCCGGCGTTCGCCGACACGGCGGTGACGCGCGCGTTCACCGGGCGCTGCGCCCGCGCCTTGCGCAACCGGTTCCTCGACGTCTACGACGCCGACGCGATATCCGGCTTCCCCCAGGTGGCAATGCTCACCGCGCCGCTTCAGGCCGCCGCGCTGAAAATCGGTGATCCGCACGGCGTCGCGATGTGGGCGGGCACGGCTTTCCGTAAGGCCAAAACGGGCCCGGCCGCAGACATCGTGCACTACATGGCGGGCTGAGCGCCCGCGCAACCAGAGAGGTTCGTACACAATGGAATCCGGCTACGGCAAAGTCGCGGTCATCACCGGCGCATCGCGCGGCATCGGCGCGGGCCTGGTCGAGGCATACCGCAAGCGGGGCTACGGGGTGGTCGCCACGTCGCGCGCCATCACGGCCTCGCCGCATCCCGAAGTCCACTGCGTCGCAGCGGATATCGGCGAACCCGGCACGCCCGGACTTCTCGTCGACGAGGCGCTGGCGCGGTTCGGCCGCATCGACACGCTGATCAACAACGCCGGCGTCTTCCTCGCGAAGCCCTTCATCTGCTACACGCCCGAGGACTACGAGTTGGTGACGTCGGTCAACACGC
>NZ_LZJI01000084.1 GCF_001667775.1 Mycobacterium sp. E1747 | reverse complement strand
GCTAAACGACCACGGTCAAGATAGGAGACTTTGATGGCTGCACCAACTCACACCCGGGACGCGATCGTGGCCGCCCACCCCTACGTTCGTGGACCGCACGACCCTGGTGCCAGTGAGTTCTTCCAGGAAAGTGTGTTCCTGTGCTGGGCGGACCACGAACGCGGCTACGGCGGCCTGCAACGCATCGGCCAAGAGGTCAACCGCGGTCTGACCAACCAATGGACTGCGGTCTATGGGCCAGGAGGCGTGGCCTTCCGCAGTCTTGACTCCTTCGTGCCGTTGGAGGAGGGGTGGCGTACCGACGAGAGCTTTCAGGTGCACGACAAGTCCAAGTACTACTTCGCGGGCGATTCCGGCTGGGAGATCAGGACTCCGGAGTTCCAGGCCGACTATCAGCTACACGACCTCTATCCTTTCACCCCTTTCTATGCCGTGGGCAATGACACCTCGTCGGACTGGGCCACCGAAGCCAAGGAAGCCGACGAATTCGTACCCCGGCACTGGGAGGCTGCGTCGCGAATTACGGGCACGCTGACCCTGCTCGGCACCGAGGTGAACATCGACGGATATGCGGTGCGCGACCATTCCTTTGGCTTTCGCGATTGGTCGATGATCCGCAATCATCGTGCGATGGTCGGTACCTTCGGTCCGCAATTGTCGTTCTCCTGCCTGGTGTGGCATACCTCTGACGACGCATACTCCGCCTACGGCTACATCAACCGCAATGGTGTCGAGGAATGGACGGACGACGCGACCATCACCGTCGAAGTGTTACCCGACGGAATCACCTTGCCGCATGGTCGCTGCGAAATGCGCTTTCCCAGTGGAGAAACCGTGAGTATCGAATCGCACACGCGAGGCGCATTCCTGATGCCACACCGCGAGTACATCGCGGTCGACCACCTCTGCGAGATCACCTGCGGACAGTTGAGTGGCGGCTACGCGGACTTGGAGGCATCAATCAACCCGTTCGACGGCCGCCGCTATCCGACGTTCAGTCTGGGCACGGTGATCGCCGATGGCATCACCCGCTGACACCGACAATACGTGGCGTGAGCATGGCATGGTGTTCTCATGGCTCTGATCGCCTACCGCCTGGGCTGTCCGCCCAACGGCTTCGATGTGGTGCACCCCGAAATAGGACCGCCCGCCTCATGAACCGTGCACACTCCAGCCAGTCGTTATGGAAACGCGAATCGATGCGGGACCGAAATTGAGTTCCTCAGCGGCCGCCAGGTCCTCAGCGGCGGCCCCACGCCGGCGGCGAAGAGCCGAACTCACGGTGACGCGCATCGTCGACGTCGCGACCCGAATCGTCGAAGACGACGGTCTGGAGAAGCTCACCATGCGTCGACTCGCCGCGGAGTTGGGGGTCACTCCGATGGCGTTCTACGCTCACGTTCCGACCAAGGGACGCCTGCAAGAACTGATCGCTGATCGCTACCTAGCCGACCTCGACCTGGCCGAGTCGACCAGACGCTGGGACGCCCGACTGCTCAAGATCTTCGTGTCGTTCCGCGACCACATGCTCGAGCACCCCATCCTTGCCCAGGTGCTGACCACCCAGACAGTCGACGTAGCGGCCACGCACCGGATGGCGGACACGGTCCTGGGCATCCTGCGCGGCCAGGGATTTAGTGATCGCGAGTCGGTCGAAATGTTCGCGATCCTCGCCAATTTCGCGGTGGGGTGGGCAGTGGGCCAACAGGCCCGTGCCGACGATTCGCCAGATCGGGTCGAAGAGCTCAGCGCGGCAACCGAATACCCTCATCTCAGTGCGCTCGCCCCACAGTACGTCAAGTGGCCCCAGTCCAAGGCGTTCGAGCGGGGCCTACGCCACCTCTTGACTGCATACGGATGAGTGAGCGAGGGTCATCGCTCATCGGCACCTGCATCCGGCCGTTGCTCGATGCGGCTGTCGATGCCACCCGACTTAACTCGACCGTTGGGAACATCGGGATTTCGACTTGGAGATCGCAGTCCAGTCGAAGTTCGGCACTGCCTTCTGGCTGGCTCTCGACCGCGCGATGTGCGATGGGCATGACGACCTCGCGACGCAGGTCGACTCGATCATCGCCATCACCTTTGACGGGATCGGCACATCACCCCGGACCTAGCTGCAGGCCTCAGTCCCCAGATGGAGATCGAGCTGCTCGAGACTAAGTGTCGCGCTGGGCCACAACACTTTCGGCGTGCTTGCCGGCGCGAACTCGGGAATGCGGTGCAGCCACTCCTCGATCACGATCCGGAGCTCGAGTCTGGCGAGGTGGGAACCGAGGCAGTGGTGGGGACCTCGGCCGAACGCGAAGTGAGTCGCTCGCACATCATCGAGGTCATGGGGTCTCGGGTAGCGGCGAGGATCGCGGCTCGCCGCCCCCATCATCAACCAACATGAGGAGCCGGCAGGAATGCTGACGCCGGCCACCTCCACCTCGGTGGTCGTCACACGAGGCACCGCGGGGACGGGTCCCTGCAGGCGGAGTAGTTCTTCGATGAAGACCGCTAGCGCGTCCGGGTCGGCGACGAGCCGTCGCCGAAGCCCGGGGTTATGGGCCAGGGCCTCAAGAGCGAAACCCAAAGCGGCCGTGACGGTGTCGAGGCCGGCCAGAATAAAGATGAAGCAGAGACCAAGTATTTCCTCATCGCTCATGCCTCCTTCATCGGTATCGCAGAGAAGTTGACTCAGAAGGTCTGAGCCCGGATCGCGGCGACGCGTGGCGATGTGATCGGTCAAGTAGGCGAAGAGCTCCCCCGATGCCGTCAACGCCGCGGGGTTGATGTGTGCGGCCTGCGGGTCCGTCAGTTGCACGATCGCGTCCTTCCAGGCGATCAGGCGCTCACGGTCTTCGAGCGGCAGACCGAACAACGTGAGAAACACTTGAGACGGAAACGGCACAGCCACAGCCGCGACGAAATCGCACCGGGGACCGTCCGCCACGACGCGATCAATCAGTGCATTGACCTGGGCGCGTAGGTGGTCATCGTGGGCGCCGACGCGACGTGCGCTGAAGAACTTATCCAGTACCCGACGATATCGGCGGTGGTCGGGCGGGTCGATCGCGATGGGCACCAACGGAAGTGGGCAGCCGAGTATGTCGAATGCACCCGCAGACGAGAATACCGCGTGATCCTTGGCCGCGGCCTCGACGACGTCGGCTCCGATGAGGAAGTACACCCCCGATTCGGAGATCGCGACGTCGCCGGCGTCGTGCAGCATCCGCCATGCGGAAGTTCGGTCGTCACCGAAGGGCAGTGCCCCCGGGGCGGGCAACACGGGACAGGTGCGAGCCATCAGTCGCTCTTTCGTTGTCGGAGACCCCAGTATGCGACTAGGATGTCTCTCAGTCTCGCGAATTGCGATTTAATCGCTAACGAGTATCGGGGGTTCGCGTGCCGGGTCCCGCCGCGACAAAGGGATCATCCGTGCTGGACCGGCTGGTGCACGCCGCCGACGCCGCACTGGCGAACGTGGAGGTAGAGGCCCTGACTGTCGACGCGGTCGCCGCCGCAGCCGGCGTGTCACGCGCCACCGCCTTCCGGCACATGGGCACGCAAGCCGACATGATCGTGGCCGTCGGAATGTTGCGCGCAGCCCGCTACGCACGCACCTGCGCGGCCGAAATGGATCGCCATCCAACCGTTTTGGGAAAGATCGAGGCCGCGTTCCTACATCTTGCCCGCGAACTTCCCGCCGACTCGGTCATGCGCGCGATGTTCGTGGTGCAAACCGCGTCCGACATCGGCGACGAAGCGAGTGAGTTGACGATGGCCACGCTGGGACCGGTCATCGACCAAGGTCGATCCAGCGGTGTCATCAGGGCCGACGTGTCGACGGAGCGGGTAGTGTCCTGGATCGTCGAACAGCTCTATCTGGCGATGCAGCAACCCGATCCGACCGACGACCATGCCGCGCGAGAGAGGGTTCGCCTGTTCCTGATTCCGGCGCTGTTGCCGCAGCGAGTCGACGCGACGCCGTCCCTCGACTGCCGCAGCCAACTAGACGAGATCTCAGCCGCGCTCAACCGGGCTACCGAAGCGGCGAGCGCCCTGCGCGATCGTATGACAGCTCCGCCCTAGACCAGCGGCACGCTCTTAGGCCAAACCGTGATCGGCCCCGACCGGACTCAGCGGCGTGGTGTCGTCGTGGCCGGATTCGTGGGACGGGTACTCGTTGCTGCCCTCGAGATCGGCGCGGATGGCCTCCTGCGCGGCCGGCGGCAGGGTGCGCATGATCTCGCGCACGCGTGCTTGGCGCCCCCCGACGGCTTTGCGCTCGGGCATCCCCGGTGTGGCGGTGACCTGCGGAGGCACACCCTCGATCACGTCCACGCCACCATCGTGATGGCCGGCGTCGATCATGGCCTGCTCCTCGGCCATCGTCGACTCGTCCTTCTCCTCACTCATACCGATCGGGCCGATACGGCGGCCGTTGAGGAACTGCTTGACGACCGGCTCTTCGGAGGTCAGCAGCACCTCACGGGGTCCGAACATCACCAGCTTGCGGCGAAACAACATGCCCATGTTGTCCGGCACCGTACGGGCGAGTTGATGTTGTGCGTGACGATCAAAATCGTGCAGTCGATCTGGGCGTTGATATCGATCAACAGCTGCGACAAACACGCCGTACGCACCGGATCCAGACCCGAGTCGGCTCGTCACACAAAATGATCTTCGGGTCCAACACCAGCGAGCGGGCCAAACCAGCACGCTTGCGCATACCACCGGAAATCTCACCCGGGAACTTGGTTTCATCCCCGCCCAAACCCACCAGATCCAGCTTCTCCATCACAATCCGCCGGATCTCTGATTCCTTCTTCTTGGTGTGCTCACGCAACGGAAACGCGGTGTTGTCATACAGATTCATCGACCCAAACAGCGCGCCGTCCTGAAACATCACCCCGAACAGCGTGCGGATCTCATAGAGCTGCTTGGCCGAACACTGCGTGATATCGGTGCCATCGACCACAATCGAGCCACGCTCAGGCGCAGCAAATCGATCAGCGACTTCAAAAACACCGACTTACCCGTACCCGAAGGGCCTAGCAGAACGCTGACCTCACCGGCAGGTAGATCGAAGGTCACGTCCTTCCAGATTCGCTGGGAACCAAAAGACTTCGTCAGGCCTTCAACTTGAATACCGATACCCAGGTGGGACATCCCTCTCAGATCAGAACAACGGAATCGACTAGGGTCGCACTCTCGAGCAGTCGACGCGGCACGTGCAGCTGCGGCTCAGGCTCATCCGGCCACACCGTGGAATTCCGGGCAGAACTCGTCGACCGCCAAGCGAAAGAACTGCCGGCCCTGCTCCGGTTCGGCCCTCGTCATTCGAATGATGCGCCCTAGCACTTCGTCGGGATCCCGATTCAGTTTGACGTAGTAGCAGGCCGATTGCGCAATGGACTTCAGATTGGTGGGAGCCTGCGGGAAGCCAAGCGATTGGACGGACCTGACGAAGCTGTCCTCGTCCGCCTGCGCTGTCGGCGCACCGTGGAATGCAAGCGTGAACCCGACCATGATGTATCCGAGAATCGCAACATACGTTCGCATCGAGGTCCCGTTCTGTGGGCTTGAAGTACCGAGCCGCGATCCGGCTGTCGGCTTCCACGAATTGTCGACGTTGTGGTGATGACACCGCGCGGGGCCGGCCGGTCGAGCCCCGCGGGAATCGCCGATCATTGCGGACACAGGTAGATGAACGCGAGCTGGGTCAGTGTCGGATCCACGTACGTGCCCGAATTTCCGATGATGTCCGTGGTGCGTCTGGCACAGGCGTACCGGCCGTCGGTCAACAGCCGCCCGTCACCATGGAAGCCCATCGGGTTGTGCGTTGCGGTCATGATCTTGCGGGCCTGCTCGAGGTAGGTGACCTCGTTGGGCGTCAGCGGGGTCAAAGGGTCGGCGTGCGCTGACTGGGTACCGACCAGCTCGACTGCCGTCGCCACGAAAAGCGCTGCCGCCACAGCCTTTCGACGGTTCATCTCATCCTCCTCAAGTACACCGTTCTCGGGCACCCTTGGTGCCGGGTTCTCGACGTTGTCGTCATGGCGGACTCATCCAGGTCCGGGTCGGCGTTGCGAAGAATCTGAACGGGCCATGCAAGCAGTAGGTGCTTGAATCCGCCATGGTCGCGCAGGTCGTCCCGTTGTAGTCGATGTAACTTCGCGGCGGCAACTCCCGCTGCGCCACTCCAGGGGGGAATTGCACCCCCAGCAACCAGTCGTAGCGCACGGCGATGTTCCCGTTGACCCACCCGACATTTCTGGTACCAGGCGGCGCGCCAGGGATGTTGCCCGCGCAGCCGAAGCTGCCCCGATCCCAGATCCCGCAATTGAGACCGAGGGGAGTCGAGAACCACACTCCCCCAGCGCTGTTCGTGAAGTAGTCGTCGTACTTCACCTTGTCGTAGTACCGCAGAATGAAGTACGCGGCCGGGTAGGGACTCGACGGATCACCCGCGTTCGGTTCGGCCTGCGAGGTCGCCGAAGTGGTGAGCACCTGCGCAGTCGCGCACGCGATCACCGTCAGGCCGCGAAGAAGCCGACCGACACCGAGCCAAAGCCGGCCCGTCATGGCAGGTTTCCCGGGGACGACTCGTTTTCCGCAGTGTGCGGAGTGTTGCCGTAGCACGTGGCATTTCCGATGTCGAGGATGCTCTCGCAGAGAGTCTGCCCTCCCGTCGAGATCCGGACTGTGACGAAGTGACCTTGCAGAACCCGTCCTACGGTTGCCGGCGTCCGGAAGTTCGGTCGCCAGTCCGCGCGGAGTTCGGCGCCGTCCGATGTCGGGCTCGTCGCCTTGATCACGGGCACCGTCAGACTCCACGGCAACGGCACGTCTCGTAGCAAGTGCTTGCCCGACACATCGCGGTATTCGATGCCGGCTAACCGGCCGACAGTGTCGGAGAAGATGTCATAGGTGACGGATTCTTCTGCCTTGGCCACCGGCGCGTGCAGCAATCCGCCGAGGCAGACGACCACTGAGATCGCGGTCGATTGAAAGTGCTTCACGTGGCGCCCTTCAAGGTCTGACGAAAAAACTTGGTCGCGAATAAGTTCAGCCGGCGAGCACGGCAGTCATCACGAAATCCTCTTTCTTGGCGTTGTAGGTGGTGGCTACGCCGTACGCCGTATAGGAGCAGTCCGGAATCTTCGCCCACCCCTGCAGAACGAGAGCTTTCACCGCTGTGCCGACGTCCGGTGTGGTGCTGCTGAGGATCGCGGCCTTGGTGGCGTCGTATCCGAAATCCTTCAGCACAGGTAGCGCATTAGTCTCGGGAACAGCGCGCGTCGTGTGATCGAGCCAGCCATCCGTCGTTTCGTTGATTTTCTCGGCCACCCGGTCGATCGTGGGGTCCGACCGCAGCGACCCGCACGCCGCGCCGCCGCGCGCTGCCGCCACTGCGGCCCGGAGGCTTTCGGTCGGACTCGCCGCCGCACACGGTGCAACGGTGAGGCCAGCCGACGTTAATACCGTTGCAAGGGCTGCTATTACGCGGCTGCTTGACCTACGAACACGGAAAGCCAATCTCTCGTCAGTGGGCACACGCTTCTCCTATCCGCACACGTGGGCGCGCTGGATGTCGCTACCCCATCGCTTGGCCTTCTGCACCGACGGCCCCGTGAACCAGTCGGGCTGGTGGGCCAAGATCCCGTTGTTGACGTTCGACAACTGCTCCCACAGCTTGTAAAAGGCCTCACCCTTGTAGACCGCGAAGTGACTGTCCCCGAAGGAACTCTGCGCCTGAGTCAGTGAATGCACCCTCGGTCCCAGGAAGTCGACGGCTTGGCCGATGTTGCGCGAGACGATGTCGACCTGCTGTTGGACGTTGCCCCTGGCGTAGTTGTAGTCCCTGTCGTCCGGACCGATCCGGTTGAACTGCAGCCGGTCGATCTGGGAGCGAAGGGCTGCGTATTGAGCGGAGTACCACTGACACATCTCGCCCATCGCCGTGATGTCGGCACCGGTGACCTCGTCCTTGATCTGGTCGTAGGGAAAGGGATACCTCGGGGTCCAGTTCGACGGCGTGGGCGTAATGACGGGCAACGGAATGATCACGGCGCTATCCGGCGGGATGTCGGGCAGCGGGATGTCATCATTGGGATCCGCCCCCGCTGGAGATCCCGTCAGAATGCCCATCACCCAGACGATCATCACGGCATATCCCGCGACCGCGATGCGGCTTCGTATTCCAGCGCGTGACATCACGGTCGCCGCCTCGATTCGTTCGGTGTCGACATGGTGTTACTTGGATCCGAGCGCGGAGCCGATTCCGCCGACATCGGTGATCTGCCAGTTCTTGTTGCTGTCGATGGTCGTGCTGTAGGTGGCCGTCGATTGCAACGCTTCGGGCGCTTGCACGGTCTTCGTTTGCACGCTGACGAAGCTGTCCACGACGTAGATGCCGCCGTTGACGGATCGGACCTTGGCGACCAACGGCTGCGCGGTCGAGCTCCACTGCAGGGGCACCAATACCTGTTCCATGGAGGTACCGGCGTCGGAGAGCTTCTTGCTCAGCTCAGGGCTGGTGCCCGCGACGAGTTTGACGCGCCAGGCCTGCAGGTCCTTGAAGTCCATGGTCGCCGCGTTCACCGCGTAGTCGAGCGCGACCTTTTCGGCATGGGCGGCGTTATCCGCTCGGGCTGCCTGAACGCTGAGCTGATGCTTCGCGTCCACATACAGCCAACTCAACGCGCCTATGGCGATCAGCACAGCGGCGACGGCCGCGGCGCTGACCAGGCCGCGCAGGCTGATCGACACCGACTTCCGCCCGGGTTCTGGCCGATCACCTTCCCCGGCGTCCTTGACGGATTTCGCCTGCGCCTCGGTCGTTTTCGTCTCGTCTGCATCGGTCTCGACGGCGGCCTCTGGGGCGTTGTCGACGTCGGTTTCCGACGCTTTCCTTGTTTCAACGTCGTTGATGGGCACTTCGTAACCTCTCTTCCTGTGTTCCTAGTGCCGGTTCACGGTCGGACGTGCAGCGTGATGATTCCCTCGGCGGGCACTTGTTGGAGGAAATTGTCCAGGATCTGCCCGCTGTCGAGATTCATCAGGGTGGCGCCGATGTTGTTGAGCTTCGGCTGAAGCGCCTCGCCCAGCACTCTCAAGTCACCGCCGCTGATGTCCAGCAGACTTTGAATTCGTGCCACGAGATTGTTGAGATTCCGCATCCCCTGGGGCATATCGCGACTGAACAGCATCGGTAGCTGCTTGAAGAAGTCTTGCCAGTAAATTCCGGTGTCGACGCCATTAGGGATGATCGCCAGCAGATCAGGGTTGACCCATTCGGCGTTCTTGATCAGTGTCTGGAAATTGCCGAGCAGCACGCGCCCTTGACCATGCATGTCTTTGATCATGTTGTTGAACAGAGTGCTCGCCCGTGACAAGTTGGGCAGCACGACATTCGGGTCCGGCAGGGCAGCGTCCGACTCGTTGATGATGCGCCCGATCGCGCCGGGCTCAAATTGATTCAGTACCCGGACCACGCTGGTGGCCAACTCCGAGATCGACGGCGGCTGAACAACCGACTTGCTCGAGATGTGTTGACCGTTTTTCAGCATCGGCCCGCCGGCGCGCCGCGGCGCCAACTCTATGTACGACTCTCCCAGCGCCGACAGGTTGTCCAGCCGTATCTCGGTGTCCACGGGTATCTGGTAGCGCCCGTCGACCCAGAAGCCGAGGGTCGCGGTGTCAACGGATGTCCGGGTCTCGGTGACTTTGCCTATCGGCACGCCCCGCAGCAGAACGTTCGATCCGGCGACTATGCCGTTCGTCTCGGGCACGTCCATGGTCAGATTGGTTCGGTCATCGGGCGGATTGACCTGCAGTCCGAGGGACCAGAAGTACCCCAGCACTACCGCGATGATGACTCCGAATGCCGCATAGGACACGACGTCGCGCATTCTCACCGCATTCACGGCGTCGCCCCCAGGATTCTCAGTACGTCTTGGACGTTTCCGGATAGTTCACGCCCGTCGGGCCCGATGATCGACTTGATGTTGATGGCCGGGTATTTGTCGACGGGAAGGAAGTACTCGGTGAACAAGCGCCGGTACTTCGGTATCTCGGCTTCGCCGGCCACCTTCGACTCCTGCAGCGCCCCCGAGGAGTCCGCCAGCGACTTCAGCAGGGGCACCAGCCAGTATCCGCCGAGAGTGATGCTGCCGAATCCCGGAAGCACGGTCGCAATGTAGTTCCCGGTGTCGATGGTGAAATCGAAGCCGCGTTGCCCCGTCGGCGAGAACCAGTACTGCAGCTGCGGAATATGATCGTTCTCGACGGCAGCGGTCTTCGACACCCCATCAAGCAGCTCATCAACTCTGTCGATGTTCGCCGACAGCGCGGACAGATCGGTGTTGACACGTGCGGTCAGCGTTCGAACCTCGTCGCTGGACGGCACGATCTGATTAAGCCGGATGATGGTGTTCTGGGCCCGCTGAATTGATCCGCTGGAGATGAAGTTCGCGAGACTGGCAATGGTGTCCTCCAACTGGGGAGGGGATGTGGTTTGGGCTAACGGGATGACAGCGCCGGGCTTGAGTGCGGGCGCCGGCGTGCTGCTCGCGGGCGGTCGTTCGAGGGCCACGTAGATGTCGCCGAGCACCGTGGCCTGCTGCAATACGGCATGGATGTCGGACGGGACGGTCACCCGTTTCGCCACTCGTGCGGTGACGTCGACGCTGTCCTTGGTGAGCTTCATCTTGGACACGACGCCGACGGTCACGCCGTCGAGTACCACCTTGGCTCGTTCCGGCAAATTCAGGGCACTGGCGAAGCGCATGACTACGTCGTAGCCATCGTCGTAGGACGCGCCCGGGGCTGGGATCTTGTTGACGTTGAGGGATGCGCACGATGTGAGTACGAGCGCGCAGGCGGCAGCGGCGATGGCCGGTCGCAATCGTGACCTCATCGTTTCGCCGCCATGGTCAGCACGTATTGCAACAGGGCGACGTCTACCGCGTACGGCGTTCCCTTGACGTCCGCGCAGCTTCCCGGCACCGAGGCATTCATGATGTTGCACTCAGCGATTCCGTTGGGTGTACGGAGCCGATACATCGGCGGGCGGTAGTACGTGGTGAACTTGTGGTTGTTGCCGAGGTTGATGATTCCGTTGACCACGCGAGGTACCACATTGAGCAGGCTTGCGTAGTAGGGCGCGCGCGGGCTGAACTTCCTGAGCATGACCGAGAGCGCGTCGAGCAACTGCTGAACTTGTGGGCCGAGTTCCCTCTCGATGGCGGATGCGGCGTCGATGATCGGTCGGAGTCCGATGAAACAGTCGGTCATGGCCTTGAACGAGTCGGCCACCTCTCGCGATACGGAGTTTGCGCCGTCGTCGAACACGCCCTTGAGCGTCGGTTCGAGGTCGACGAGCGTGGTCGTCAACTGGGTGAGGTTTGCGGATATGGATGCCATATCGCCGATGGCCTGGTCGGGCGAGTCGAGCACCGACGACGCGGTGGTCAGCAATTTGTTCGCGTTCGGGCCCTGGTTGCGTACCGCCTGATCGACGCCGGCGACCACTCCGCCGATGTTGCGCGAGTCCGCGGGGTTGATGGAGTTGATGAAGTTGGTCGACGATCCGATGACTTCGGACAGGCTTTTCGGTGTCAGCGACCGGCTGAGCGGTATGCATCCTCCGGGGGCCATGTGTGCGCCGGCTTCGTAGTCGCCGACGAGTTCCAAGGCGCGGTCGGCGAGGATCGTCGTCGACCGGGTGACTGCTTTCGCGCTTTCCGGGATCGCCCATTGACTGTCGATGGTGAAGTCCACGCGGACCGACAGTGCTGCCGGGGTGATCGCGGAGACTTTGCCGATGGGGTAGCCCAGGTGGGTCACCGGGTTGTTCACGTAGAGCCCGACGCTGTCGGGCATGATCGCGCAGTACCCGACGGACCGCGACTTCGTGGACGTGGTGCACGAGCCGCTGCTGAGCGCCACCGAGATGACGACGGATGCCAGCAACGCGCGCCGGATGGTCTGGGGTATGGACATCAGCACGCACTCCCCGGGACCGGAACGCAGAGGTCGGTCGCCAGTAGCCCTGGTGGCGCGCCTTGCGCGTTCAGGACCCGGTCGAACAGATTTTGAACATGTCGAAGGAAGCGGATCGTCACGCCGTTGTGTTCGATGAACAACCGACCCCTTTCGAGGAAGTTGCGCACCTTCTCCATGAATTCGAGGACGTGAGCATCGTAGAAGTCGCCGAGTGGTTTCAGCGCAAGGAGGACGTCGCCGAGACCCTGGACCGTGTTGGAGAAGCCGTGGTCGTAAATCACCAGGGTCTGGGTCAGAATGGCCGCCTTCCGGACCAGCTGAGCGAACTTATCGCGGTAGTTGGACAACGCCCTGATGTATTCGTCCGACAGATTGAGAATGTTCGTGATTTGGCCGCGCTGTCGGTCAATGGTGGACATCAGTGCGTTGCCGGCATCGATGACGGTTGAAATGACCTGTGTATTCGCGCCCGTCAAGCCCTGTGAGAGCTGGTCGAGAGAATCGTGGATGGCCTTCGTGGAGACGTTGTTGGTGATCTTCGTCGTATCGGTGAGTACGCGAACCAGGCTGTACGGCATGGTCACCCGAGAGAGCGGAATGGTTTGCGCGCCCAAGGGCCGACTGCCCATCGAGGCGATATTGACGTAATAGCCGCCGACGACGGTGAGCATCCGCACGTCGACCTGCGATTGATCGCCGACGAAGGCATGGTCATCGATCTTTGCCTTCACCAGCACCCGGGCGGGCTCGAGTTTGAGATCGCTGACCGTCCCCACCTTGATCCCGGCCATCCGCACCTCGTCTCCAGTACGGAGCGAGTTCGCGTCGTCGGTGTAGAAGGAGACGACCTTGCTGGTTCCCGGGGTGTTGTAGTACACGTACGCCAACACCAGCGCCACGACGACGGCACCGGCGATCGCACCGACGCCCCAGGCAGTCGGGCTGCCCCCAAACCTTCTCAAGTTCAGCGATTGCACAGCATCACCCGCTGTCCATTTAGCAACACGTCCATGGTCTCCGGTAGCTGAAATCTGCCACGTGAACAGGGCTCGACAGCTGTTCCGTCGTTGCCGGGCGGGGGGATCTTGTCGTTGATCACCGGCACCAACTTGAACGCGTCGAAGAAGTTGCTGAGATTGTCGAATGCGCGGTCGAGCGATTCATCAACATTTACTCCGTTCCTAAACCCGAGGTTGTGGAGCAATTGAGTCGTGGGATCAAAGAAGTCCTTGCTGTACACCAGGTCCTTGCGGAACTCGTCGAGGATGGTGAGTGCGCCATCGATAGGCTCGTTCGCCAGGTCGAGCAGGTGGATGAACTTGTCGGATGTGCCGCCGATGCCCTTGGCGAGGTTCGACAGATTCTGGATCAATGTCGCCACCACCTGCTGACGGTCCGAGACGAATTCGGTCAGCCTCCGGATGCTGTCCAGAAGCGGCTTCAGTCCACTTCCGTCGCCGGTCAGGACTGCTGCCGCGTTCGCGGTGAAGGTGTTGATCTCTTCAGGACTCAAGGTGGCGAGCACGGGTTGCAACCCGTTGAAGAGTGCGGTCACGTCAAACGAGGGCTGTGTCATCGTTGTCGGTATCTGCGTCACGACGTCGCTGGCGCGGTAACCCTCTGCGGGGTTGGTGACGTCGATGTAGCGGACGCCGGTGAGGGCCTGGAATTTGATGGCCAACCGCGTGATGGCCACGACGGCGTATTTGCGGTCCAGCGTCATCTGGACCCGTGCGACGTTCTGTCCACCGACTCTCGCCAAGTCGACCGACTTCACCTTCCCCACCCGAACACCTCGAACGCGCACGTCGCCGTCGGGATGAAGCCCGGACGCATCCGTGAAGTTTGCTGTGTAGGTGCGCGTGTCGACCGCGACTGGATTGGTGAGGGTATTGCCGAGCAGCACGAACAGGACCACCGCAACGGCTAGTGCCACGCCTATGCGCCAAGCTGTGGCCAACGGTTTCATGGCTGTCCCTCCATGGTGACTCCCACTGCCGCGGCGACACCGGGAAGGCTGTCCAGCACGAGCCGAACCGAAACCGCTCGCTCGGTCCCGTTTCCCTCGTAGAGTTTCTGGAACCGATCCCGCAGTTCCGCAAGCTTCTGGGCGACGTCCGCCGGCCGCAGCAAGACAGGCCCCGTGTCGGTGATGGCTTTAATTCCGCCGATCAGCGGTGTCAAGTCAGCGACGTGGCTGCCGACGAGTTTGCCGACTGCGGCGAACAGACCGTTCTGAATGAGATCCAAAGTGACCTTCCAGTGATCGTGGAAGAACGCCGGAGACAGGTCGCCGATGTTGGGCGTCTTCACGTTCTCCACGTAGGGCCGCTCCAAGGGCGCGACTTCGGAGGCCGGGTCCTGGGCCGGATGCACTCTAGTGGGGTAGTAGTCGTATTTGTCCACGCGCGTACCCGCCTCCACCACGGTCTTGGTGAACTCCGGGAAGGCGGCGAACGCACTCGACAGATTCTTGAGGAGCTCTTCACTGGGAACCGTTTGAACGGCATCGACCGCTCTGGTCACCGTCACCGCCGTTTCGATGGTCGGGTTGAGCGCATCGGTGTAGCGGGTGACGCGATCGATGACGCTGATGAGCTGCGGGGTAAGGGATTTCGCGGAGACCTCACCCAGTTGATTGAGTAGCTCCGACAGAGTGAAGTTCCCCTTCGGTTGCAGAGTGAGCTTGCTTCCATCGCGGAGTGCCTGCCCTCCCGAGCTCGGGACGATATTGATGCCGGGAACGCCAAAGTAGTTGATGGGCCGGAAATCAATGTTCATGGCATCAGTAAGCCCGCGTGTCGGCTGGGTCAGCAGTTGCGTCGCGAGTTGGACCCGTCCGCCACCGGTATTGGTGACATCGGTGACTTCGCCGACCTTGACGCCGTGAAGGACTACCGCGGTTCCGGCCTGCACGCCCTGGCCGACGTACGGTGTCGTGATCGCCACGGCGTAAGTGCCTTCGGGACGCCCGCCAAATGGGTTCGTGACGAAGAGCGTGACTGCCACGGCGATGCACAGGATGCCGGCACCGCCGACCGTCATCAGTACCCGCTGCTGACGCTGTTGGGATCCTCTTAGCATCATTTGGCCACTATCCTTTGAATACGTACACGGGCTTGATGCCCCACAGCAGGACGGTTGTGAGGAAGTCCAGGACGACGATCGTGACGAGACTCGCGCGCACGGCACGTCCGGACGCCTCCCCGACACCAACCGGTCCGCCCGACGCGAAATAGCCGTAGTAGCAATGGATTAGGGTCACCGCGACGCAGTAGGTACTCAACTTGAGCGTCGAGTAGAACAGGTCGATCGGCGTCAGGAACTGAACGAAGTAGTGCGTGTACGTACCTCCGGGCAGACCGTTGAAGACGACGGCGACCATCTCCATGGTGGCGAAGACCCCCATGAGGGTCAGAAGGTAGCCGGGCACCACGGTCGTGAGCGCGCCGATCAACCGGGTGCCGACGACGAATGGGATGGGCCGCAGGCCCATTGAGTCGACGGCGTCGATCTCCTCTGAGATGCGCATGGCGCCGATCTCGGCTGTCATCCGCGTCCCGGCCTGCGACATGAACGCGATGCCGGCAACGATCGGTCCGAGAATACGAACGGCGCCGATTCCTCCGATGATGCCCGCCAGCGATCCAAAGCCCAGGATGTCGAGAATTGCCAGCGCTTCGATAGCCAACGAGGCTCCGGTGGTGATACCCAAGATGAGCAGCACACTGATCGTTCCGCCGTCGACGATCAGCGATCCCCGACCCCACGCCATGTTCAGCGTCGCCGCCAACGTCTGCCGCGAGTACCTGCGCACCGTCAACGGCAGGTACCAGAACACTTGCGCGATGAATATGAGCCACTGGCCGAACCCGGACAACGGCTTCTGGACCGACGCCACGGCACCTGACCGCACGCGTCCTCCCAACGTAGAGGGAGCCGACATCACGCCACCGCCGTGGGGAAGAACATGGTCTGTATCTGCGTGATCACCAGATTCGCTAAGAGGATGAGGACGACGTTGATCACCACGGCTGCGTTGACGGCGTCGGCGACGCCGCGTGGGCCGCCCTTCGCCTCCATTCCCCGCATCGACGAGATGACCGCCACAATGGCCGCGAAGACGAGCCCCTTCGCGATCGCGAAATAGACGTCGACCATCTTGGCGAAGGTCCCGAACGAGTTCCAAAAGCTACCTGACGCAACGTCACTCACTGTGACCGACAGCAGATAGGACGCGGCCGTGCCGGACGCGATGATGACAAGGGTCAGGATGGGCGCGATGAGAAGCAGCGCGAGAAATCGCGGCACGACCAGACGCCGGACGGGGTCCACGCCGAGCACGCGCATGGCGTCGAGTTCCTCCCGAATGGCGCGCGCCCCGAAGTCCGACGCGATCGCCGATGCCGCGGCACCGCCCATCAGCAGTCCTGCGGTGACGGGCGCCCCTTGCCGGAGCACACCTACTCCACTTGCCGCACCGAGGAGTGCGGTCGCGCCCACTTCTGCCACCAGTCCCGACGTCACGACGGTGACGATCCCGCCGATCGGTATGGCCATCAGGACGGCCGGGGTCGCGGTCACCTTCAGCAAAGTCCACGTCTGCCAGAGGAACTCGGGGACGGGCAGGCGGAGGGTGAAGGTGTCGAGCACTGCGTAACGGACAACCGAGGCAGCGAGTTGGATACCGCGTCCAGTCGTCGCCGCGGCTCGCCCCGGCGCGGACGCGACTTCGGCCCACCTGCGGCCGGCGATCAGTCGCGAGACGGGCTTCCCGGCTTGCCGGCGACCGCTCGGCCGGCTCGAGGTCGTCGGACCGTCTGCAATGTCTACCATCCGGCGGCCCCCGACGTGATGGTTGTTGTTAGGGGCGGGTGTAATGCCATCCGGCGCCGCGCGATTGACGCCGAGCTGGCGTAGGCGAACGTCGCTTGAAAATCTTCTTCTAAATTAGAATAAATAATGTTCTTAAAAAAAATGTCGACATAGCCGGCTTCGCGTATCCCAGCCTTCGGATGAGCCGACAGTAACGGCTTGCCCATTATTGCGCGCTTCCCATCATCGACTACAGACCCTCCCTCTGGACAGGACACCGCTTCTCGTCGCGCTCGCCCCGTGGTGGACTCGCGCGCATCCCGAGTTGCCCCCGGCACGCTATCGCACGAGTTGTTCTGCCCCACGATCGCGCCAATAGTATGAGCTAAGTCACTCAGGGTCAACCACGTGTGCGTGGGCTCTACCTGTGCGTCATTGCGACCGCTGTGTGCCAGCGGAACTCCCCGCGATCGAGCGATGGGTTCTCGGCCCTGGATTTCGCGTCTACCGGACATCGGTCATTCGTCTACGAGACATCGGCCATGAGGAACCGATCCGAGCGCGGCGCGGTCATTCATCGGCTGGTCGACTTCGCGGCCGTCGACCATCGGGCAGTGCATCGTCCAAATCCCGGGGCGGCTTCCGCGTAGGCGATCTACCCCGTCCCACGTACCGGCACGACATTCCCTGCGCAATAGAGCGACCGGCCGCGTCGCGAGTTGGTACTAGTCGCGAGACGGTCCTTCGGTCGAGGTAGCGACGACTCCCGGGCAGCCGCTTGCGGAGCGGAAAGTACACACCGTAGACTTCGTATTTAATTTTCATTCGAAACGTGACCGGGGTCTCGATGCACTCATGTTCGGGGTTGGATCACACCGCGCCCAACCCGTTGCACGCGATGTCGTCTCCGACGGCAACCTGGAGCTCCATCAACCTGGCCGAAGCGGTGCCCGGCGTCATGACACCCCTGTCCGCAAGTGTGTGGATTCCCGCCAGTGAACTAGGCCTCCGACAACCATTCGTAGCGATGGGCGCGTTGCCCGCGTCAAAGGGAGGCATCCCCCACCGTCCCGACGAGCGCATCACCAACGCGTTCTTCGGACGGATGGCGGTCCGGGTGGACTTCCTCTGCGAGATGGGTGACCTCATTCCCGGACAGTCGGGCGCGGCGCTGTCACGGGATTTCTTTGGTTTCGTCCCGGAGAATTTCAGCAGCCGTCCCTCCGCACGGAGATTGCCGTTCATCGCGGCACGGTATCCGCGGACTCTCTTGACAATTGCTCGCCGGATAAGACGGCTACGGGCCCAGACGGACACCTGGTGGCGCACCCAGACGACCCGACTTCCCGACCTCGACCTCGACCTCCGGGGTACGCAGACGGTGGCCGAGGACGCGCGCAGGCGCTTCTTCGACGCGCTCGCCGCGCAGGCGGTGATCTCTGCGACCTTGATCCAGCCTGTACAGGAGCAGCTCTCGGCGCTGTGCGCGGCCGCAGGGATAGATGCCGCCGTACTGCTGCGCGGTTCCGCCCACGAAGAGTGCCTGGTGCTAGATGACCTCTGGGCCGTATCCCGAGACACACTCACGATCGAGGCATTCTTGAGCCGGCACGGATACCACGGTCCGGGCGAGGGCGAAGTGGAGACGCGGGTCTGGCGTGAGGACCCCTCGGCCGTAGCCAGCATCGTGCACCGCTATCGAGAGAAACCCGACTCGGACTCTCCGCGGCGCGATGCCGCCGAGCATCGAGTCCGTCGCGACCGCGCCGAGGCCAGGCTGATGTCACGGTTGCGCCCGCTCAGCCGGGCACGGGCGCGCATCGTGTTGGGACTTGCCCGGCGCTACATCCCGCTTCGAGGCACGGGAAAGGTTTCGTACCTGCAGAGTCTTGACGTCTTACGCGCCGCGACCAGACACATCGGCGCGCTGCTGGTTGAAGCGGCTCGGCTGTCGAGCCCGGACGACGCCTTCTATCTGACCATCGATGAGCTGATCGGCGCGCCCGCCACGGACCCCTCCGTCGACCTGCATCAGATCGTTCTCGACCGTCGCGCACTGCGGCTGCAGTATCAGCAGCTGGCCGCACCCAGCGCGTGGACCGGGCAGCCCGAACCTATCGTGCCGACGAAACACCATGACGAGCCGATCACCCGACTGTCGGGAGTCGGGGCGTGCGGCGGTGTTGTCGAGGGACGGGCGGTCGTGATCACCGAGCCCGCCGACGCCGACATCGACGACGGCGACATTCTCGTCGCGCACACGACGGATCCCTCGTGGGTGTCGCTGATGTTCTTGAGCGGTGCGCTCGTCGTCGACATCGGCGGGCTCATGAGTCATGCCGCCGTCGTAGCCCGTGAGCTCGGAATTCCGTGCGTGATGAACACGGGCACCGGAACAACCGACCTACGCACCGGCGACGTCGTGCGCGTCGACGGCGCCGCGGGAACTGTCGAAGTAATCGCCCGAGACATTCAACCGACGTCAACGATGCCCGAAGGGACAGATCGCCGATGACCAGATCCCTCGACAGGGCCGCATCACCTGATGCGGGCGGCACCGCCGCCTGGGGTCCGCTCGCGACCGCCGTGCACACCGACGCCGCCGGCGCCGACGATCCGACATGGAAGGACAACGCCTACCTTTCCTTCTGGGACGTCGAGGCGAGCGTCTACGGCACGATTCACGTCTCCACCTCTCCCAATGATGTGAAGGCTCGACGGGCGCGATTCTCGCTCTATCTCGATGGTCAGACCGTCGAGATCATCGAAGACCTCCCGATGGGGTCGTTCGTCAGCGAGTCGATCCAATTCGGGCTCGATGGCACCATCACGGTCGACCACCCCGAACTCGTAGTTCGGGTAGGCAACGCACCGCTGTGGGCACCTGCCGACTTCAGCCTCAACGAGCTCATCCCGCCCCTGGTACCCGGTAAGCCGCTACAGCACTTTCAACAGGCGTGCAGCGTCAAAGGAGCCGCGCACCGCGACGGGCACACTTGGACTTTCGACGCCACCGGGATGCGCGACCGCACATGGGGCTTCCGGGACGAGGCTGCCCAGTGGCTCGAATACGCCGGCCTGGTATGCGTCATCGATGGGGCCTTCGTCTCCGCGATGAAGTTCCTCGGCACCAACGGGGACCTGCGCTCCGACGGCTACTGGGTCGACGACGCGGGAGCGGTCCTGATCACCGACATCAAATTCCGGCGGAACGCCGCCGCGCAATTCCTGGCGAGCACACTGACCCTCGCCGACGGCCGCGTCAAGACAATCGGCCTGATCTCGCGGCGTGCCGGGTTCTTCGTACCGATGGGCCGCGACACCGACGGTCCTGCATTCGGCACCTACGACGACTTCATGACCCTGACCTGCGATGGTAAAGACGGCGCCGGATTCGTCGAGCAGGGCGTCGTACACCGCGTGTGCTGATATGCCGCTACCGCAACCGATATCAAGCACACCTATATATATATATAAGGAGAAAACTCGATGGGCGAGGATCGCCTTCGCGTACTGCAAGCGCTTCGCTTGAAGGGCCGCCTGCCGGCGGCCGACTTGGCGGGCACCACCGGCCTCGATGAGAACACCGTCGATGAGATCGCTGCGAGCCTGACCGCGAACGGTCTGGCCGAGGAAGTGCGCGGGCGGCTCAAGCTGACGGCCGCCGGCCGCGAACAACTCGAAGAGTATCTCGCGGCAGAGCGGCGGGACGTCGACCGACAAGCGGTGGTCGCGCTCTACGAGGAGTTCGGTGAGCACAACATCGCGCTCAAGACGTTGATGACGCGCTGGCAACTCAGGTCCGACGACACCCCCAACGATCACACCGATGCGGCCTATGACAACGCCGTCATCGAGGATCTGGGCCACCTCGACGAACGGTTCCAACCCCTGCTCAGCCGCATGGTCGCGGCGGTGCCACGCCTTGGGCATTACCCGTCCCGATTCAGCGCCGCGTTGGCCCGTATCGAGGCCGGCGACCACTCGTGGTTCGCCAAGCCGTTGGCAGACAGCTATCACACGGTCTGGTTCGAACTCCACGAGGACCTCATAGGACTGGCGGGACTGTCCCGCGTCGAGGAGGCGGCCGCGGGGAGGGCCGAATGAGTCCGCCCACCGAGACCGCGACCGCCCGTGTTCAGCCACTGGTCAAAGGTGGCCTGTTGACACGAGATCAAGTAGGTGGCAAGGCCTGGAGCATTCAGCACATGGTGTCGCTGGGCATCCCCGTCCCCCCAGCCTTCGTGGTGACGACCGCGGTCTGTCGCGAATACCACGCTAGTGGCCGCGTCCTACCGACCGGCGTGCTCGACGAAGTGACGACCGCCATGAGGGATCTGGAGCGCCGCACCGGACGCAACTTCGCCGCCGACGATCGACCCCTGCTGGTCTCGGTTCGATCCGGGGCGGCGACGTCCATGCCGGGAATGATGGACACGATCCTGAACCTCGGGATGACCGCCGCCATCGAACGCGCACTCGCCGACGAAACCGGCGACGCCGGATACGCCGCCGATACGCGGCGCAGGTTCGACGAGCAATTCAACAAGGTCGTCGGTGTCGCACCGCCCGAATCACCTTGGGAACAGCTCGAGTTGGCCATCCGCGCGGTTCTCGACTCGTGGAATTCAAAACGCGCTATGGCCTACCGTCAGGCCCGCGGCATTGCCGACGACGGCGGAACTGCGGTCACCGTGCAGGCCATGGTCTTCGGCAACCTCGACGATCGTTCCGGGACGGGCGTGCTGTTCACTCGAGATCCGTTGAGCGGCAACCCCGAACCGTATGGTGAGTGGCTCACACGCGGGCAGGGCGAGGACGTCGTGTCCGGGCGGGCAGACGCCCAGCACCTCGACGATCTGTCGGCGGCCATGCCCTCCGTGCATCGCGAGCTGCTCGCCGCGGCCAACGTCCTTGAGCGCCACGGACGCGACATGCAAGACATCGAGTTCACGGTGCAATCGGGCACCTTGTGGCTTTTGCAGTCCAGAGCTGCCAAACGAACACCTCAGGCCGCGCTGCGGTGCGCCGTCGGGCTGGAGCGCGAGGGCTTGATCACCAGCGCCGAGGCTCTCGATCGAGTGACCGTGGATCACGTTCGGGCCCTTCGGCGTCCCGTATTGGATCCGGCGGCCGTCGCGGCCGCTCCCCCGGTCGCGTCGGGAAAGCCCGCGTCCCCTGGCATCGCGACGGGTGTCGTCGTGACGGACGCGGACAAGGCCGAAGAGATGGCGGACGACGGCACGTCGGTGATTCTCGCTCGCCCCACCACCGATCCCGATGACGTCGCTGCCATGTCGGCGGCGGTCGCCGTCCTGACCGAGTTGGGCGGCTCGACATCGCACGCCGCGGTTGTCTGTCGCGAGATGGCTATTCCCTGTGTGGTCGGCTGTGGAATCGACTCGGTGACCGCACTCGCTGGGACGGTCGTGACGGTGGACGCCGACAACGGCACCGTGCACGCCGGTGCTCTCCCCGTTCGTCCCGCGGTCGGGACCGACGACGCCGACATGCGCCAGCTGGAGGGCTGGTTGCGCAACGAGCTCGACGACCACGATCCCGCGACCGAGGTACTCACCTTGATCCAACGGCGACTCGAGCGGCGGAAAACTCGATGACCACCGTGGAGGCGATGCTCGACGCGTTGGATACGCCGTCCACTCGCGGACATCTCACCTGGACCACGGGCAATGTTGCCGAAGCCTTTCCCGGTGTCTTCACCACGCTTGGACTCAGCTTCGTCTTCGCGCCGATGGAGATGGCCTTCCGACGGATGTTTTACGACCTGGGCATTTACTCGTCGGCCGAACTTCGGGTTCCACGCGATGTCGAGGACTGCTTCTGGTCGGTCTTCGACGGATGGGGCGCCGGCAACATCGACAAGTTTCGCGAGATCGCGAACCGGATGCCGGGCACCACCGCCAGCGCCGTGGAGCAACAGTTGTTCGGTTACGTCCGACCCGAGACCGTCGATGCCAATACGGTGACGCGGTATCCGTTCATCTTCGCGAAGGCCCCGCGCTGGTTGTGGCGAACGCCGAAGGCTCACGACGCGATGTTCGCCGAGTTACGGGCCTGGCGGCAAAGCGAACTCGCGAACATCGACACGCTCGACGAGCACGCCTGCCGGGCCGCGCTAGTCGATGCCAGACAGCGTTTCGAAGACGTCATGAGCATTCACATGGGCGTTGCGATGGTCAGTTCGTCGATGGCCGAGAAGGTAGCCGCGGTCGCCAGGGATGCCGGCCACGCCGGTCTCGAAGCCGCACTGCTGTCCGGTGTCGGCTCTGACGAGAATGAGGTCGCCCACGACCTGTGGGCGTTGGCGCACGAGCGAATCACCGAGCGCGAGTTCATGGATCGGCACGGGTATCACGGCCCCAACGAGGGGCAGCTCTCCGGGGTCACCTGGCGAGAGGACCCCGCTCCGATCCTGGCCCGGATGGCCGACTATCGCGCCGTCACCGCCGACAGTCCCCGTGCCCCGCGTGCACGCAGTGCCGCGCAGGCGGAGCTCCGAGACCGGGCCCTCCTCACGCTGACGGCTGAGATGCCCACCGCCAAGCGCGCGGCGGTGCGCACCCTTATCAAGGTGGCCGCGCGCTACCTTGCCTTACGGGAGCAAGGCAAGGCCGGATACCTCATCGCGTTCGATGTCGCTCGCGCGGCTTCGCGCAGGCTCGGCCGGCTCTACGCCGACCGAGGACTCTTCGCCGACCCGGAGGACGTCTTCCACGTCGGCTACGACGATCTGATGCGCGGAATTCCCGGTAATTCAAAGGAACTCGTCAGCGAACGCGCTGCACAGTATCGTCGGCGGCAAGCGCTGCGGCTACCGAAGTCGTGGACGGGACTCCCAGAACTCGTATCCGTCACTGCCGGGTCCGGGACGCTCCTGGCGATGGGTGACACCATTTCCGGGGTGGCCGCGAGCGGCGGTGTAGTCGAGGGCCGCGCCCGCATCGTGCAGGATCCCGACGAGATCGAGCTCGACGACGGAGACATCCTGGTGTGCGAGACAACCGACCCCGCATGGGTGCCCTTATTCCTCGTGGCCGGCGCCGTCGTCACCGACCACGGTGGACTGCTCAGCCACGGGCCCATCGTCGCGCGCGAACTCGGCATTCCGTGTGTCTGCGGGACCGAAGAGGGGACCAGGCGTATCGCCGAGGGGCAGCTTATCCGGGTGGACGGCAATCTAGGCACGGTGACGGTTCTCGAGGATCATCCGACAGTAGTGAACGGCTAACGGCAACAAGCCATTCAATCGCCGCAACGGCCGCTCGGCAGTCGCCGAGGCGGCTCACTGGCTGTTCAATTAATAAGCAACACAACACTTTTCGGAAATTGATTCGCTCGCAACTCTTGACCCAACGAAGTACACGTCGTATACATAGCTCATGAACTACGAAAGACCAAGCCCGGTAGACGATCTCAGCGCGTACCTTATCGCCGGGCGCGTGGTGTCCCACGTGCCCGACAATTCAACCGACGATACGGGTGCACGAACCGTCGCCCAAGGCATCGACGACGGCGTGGAGGCAGAGCGTCTCGGCTTCGCCAACGTCTACTTGTCCGAGCGGTGGAATCTCAAGGAAGCCGGCGTGGTGTTCGGCGCCGTGGGGGCCCGTACGTCCCGGATCGGGTTGGGCACTGGTCTGGTATCACCTGCACGGCGCCATGTGCTGCACATGGCTGCTCTTGGTGCGACGCTGCACGCGGCGGTGGGACCACGGTTCCTGCTGGGCCTCGGCCGCGGCGATCACGCATACCTCCGTCACGAGGGTCTGAAGACGGCGGGCTTCGACGGCGTCGTCGATTACGTCAAGATCCTGCGCCAACTCTGGGCCGGACAGGTCGTCACCTACGACGGCCCCGCAGGCACCTATCGCAACATCAAACTGGGCGATGTCTATCAAGGACCCGCACCCAAGGTGCTGTACGGCACCTTCGGACTTCCGAGAGCCGCGACGGCGGTGGCCGAGGCATTCGACGGCGTGATCCTTCCGCCCATGATGACTCCCGAGGCGACTGCGGCGTCGGTGGCACGACTGCGCCGGGCTTGCGAGGTGATCGATCGTGACCCGGCTTCCCTGCACATCGTCCAATGCATAGTCACCGCACCCGATCTCGGCGAGCAGGAGGCACGCGCGCTGGCACATGCCCGCGCAGTGACCTACCTGCAGGCGCCCGAGTACGGCGCGGCTCTGGCCAAGGTCAACGGCTGGAGCTTCACACCCGTCGAACGACTCCGCGCCTCGCTGGAGGAAGCCCTTCGTGCCAGCGGAGATGCGATGGCGGACACGGCCTTTCACCGAGTACAGCTGATGGAAGCGGCCGCCTTGGTCCCCGATGAGTGGATGGAACAGTCGTGCGCCTTCGGCAGCGCCTCCCGGTGCGCGGAAAAGCTGCGCGAATACAAGCACGCCGGCGTCGACGAGATCACCACCTACGGCAGCACACCCGGTCAGAACGCCGGGTTACTTGCCGCATGGCGCGGCACACGCGCGGAGAGCGCTCGATGAGCGTGGACATTCATGCGCCCAACCCGATGCACCGGATCTCGGGTCCGGACGACGCGTGGTCGACGATAAACACTCGAGAAAACTTCCAAGGTGTGATGAGCCCCCTCGGGGCCACGCTGTGGCTGCCGGTCAGCGACCTCGCGGTCAACGGCACGTTTCACGATCTCGGCGTGCTCCGCAAGAGCGAGGTCAGGGCCGCGAGGACACCGGCCGAGTCGTCGTCCACGGTCTTTTACGGCCGGTACACGGCCAGCATCAACTACTTCCGCCGGATCAGCGACCTGATTCCGGGCCAGTCCGGCGCCGCGTTCGAAGAGCAGATCTTCGGATCGTCGCGCAGCGGCATGGCGGACACGGCGTCGAAGCGACGCTACCCCGTGGTGGCCGTGAAGGCTCCGCTGGCCATCATCGCCCTGCCGTCACGCATTCGGAAGATGTCAGCGGACGTCGATGCGTGGTGGCGCTATGCGATTTCGGCCGCCGGGATGGCCCGCCCCGTCGATACCCAATTCGCCGAGGCGTTGCAGAAGCTCGAGTACGCGATGCGGGTCCACGTCACCGGAACATTCGTCGCGCAAGGCATTTTCGACGCACTCCGCAAGCTGGCTGATTCGGTCGGACGTCCGGGCTTACACCTCGAACTGTCCACCGGCTACGGCCAGATGGTCGAAACCCAATTCGTAGCGGCGCTCAACGACGTCGCGCAAGGCCGCTCCACGTTGCCGCAGTTCCTCGCCGAGTACGGCTTCCGGTGCGCGGGCGAAATCGAGGTGTCCAATCCATCGTGGCGCGAACGCCCAGACTTGGTGCAACGGGTGGTGGACAAATACAAGGCGGCGCCCGAGCGCCAGGACTTGGGTGCGGCGGCCGCGGCACGAACGGGGGCTCGAAGAAAGGCCGAGCGCGAGCTGCTCGACGCGATGCCGAGGTGGAAGCGTCCCGCCTGCCGCCTGATTCTCAAGTTGGCCGCCACCTTCATTCCGCTCCGCGAAGAGGGAAAGGCAGCGCTCGCACAGGCCTTTGACGGGGCCCGCGCGGCATGCGGCGTACGGGGACGCGAACTGGTGGCCGCAGGCGTCCTGGACACCCCTGAGGACGTCTTCTACCTCACCATCGACGAGATTCGCGGGACACCACCGGTGGACGCGCGCGAACTGGTGGCTCGCAGGCGTCTGCTGCGGTCCGCCTACGAGCAGATCGACGTGCCGGACGCGTGGGTCGGCCCGCCGGTGCCCGTGCAGGTCGAACGCACCGACGACAATCGAGTGGGGTCGGTGACCGGGGTGGCGGCCGCACACGGCATCGCCGAGGGACCGGCGCGAGTTCTGGCGAGCGCCGACGACCTCGACGACCTGGAACCCGGCGAGATCCTGGTTTGCCGCACCACCGATCCGTCGTGGGCGTCGGCGTTTCATCTCGCCGCCGGGGCCGTCATCGACATCGGGTCGACCTCCTCGCACGGCGCGATCGTCGCCCGAGAGATGGGCATGCCATGTGTGATCGGCACCGGCAACGGGACGCAACTGCTGCGCACCGGCGATCACATCCGTGTCGACGGCGGGACCGGCGTCGTCACCATTCTCAGGGAGGCGCAATGAGCGAGAATACGTCCTATTTCATGAACGCCCAAGTGGCCGACTCCTTCGGCAGCACGCACCCCGGCGACGAGGGCATGCACCGTCTCGAGCGTGACCGGATATCCGACCCCGCGCTGGTCGAGACGGTGTTCTGCGGGTTCAGCGTCCCCGAGGCCGACATTCACTGCCTCAACTACGTCTGGCTGCACCCGAATCTGCGACTGATGAGCGGCGGGGCGTGGGTGTGGAAGGGCATCAAACAGACGCAGCTCGAGGCCGAACTCTTCGACATGCGCGACTTCGTCCCCGACCGATCGATCACTGACGACGGCGGTGACCTTCTCGACGTGACTCTGCCCAACGGTTACCGTTACCAGGTGCTTGAGCCGCTCGAACGGATCCGGATGAGCTACGCGGATCCTCACCGCGGCAACGCTTTCGACGTGACGGCGACGGCGGTGATGCCGCCGGCCATGCTGCCTTCCAACCGACACTTCGACCAGATGATGCGGACGTCGGGCACAGTGACATTGCGTGGTGAGGAACTTCGCGTCGACGGCTACTCGATCCGGGATCGGTCCTGGGGCGAGGCCCGCACCGAGGACCCAACCGGGCTTTCTGGGATTCACTGGTTGGTGGCGATGTTCGGCGACGACTACGCCGTGCACGTCACCGGCCTCGAGGACCCGTCGACCGCGCAGTGGCGCAACCGATTCGACGAGGACGCGGGACTGTCGCAGAAGATGAATCGCGGCTGGGTGTGGAGGGACGGTCGCTTGCTCACCGTCACGTCGGCCCGCATCGAGACCGAGTGGGACACCACCGGACGCCGGCAGGCGGCACACCGCGTCGTGGTCATCGACGAGACCGGAGCCGAACACCGGTTGCACGGTGAAATCAGGGCTGCGGCCCCGTGGCACACCTGGTCCAACGTGCATATGAGTATTGGTCTCGCCCGATGGGAGTGCGACGGCCGCGTCGGTCACGGTGACAGCCAGGTGGCGATGTGGACCGACTTCGTGCGGGCCGCCTTTGGAGACTCCGCTTGAACGAATCCGCCGAACGCGGCTACCGCAACTTCCTGAGCTTGGACGCCATCGTCGCCGAAGCCCGGGCCGTCGCCGACGCCGACGGGCTCGAAGCCATCTCGATGCGAGTGCTGGCAGACCGCCTCGGCTGCACCCCTCGTGCGCTGTACCGGCACGTGTCGGACAAAGAGGAGGTGCTCGAACTACTCGCAGACCGCGCCTTGGCCGACCTGCCCATACCCCCGGCCGATGAGGAATGGCAGACGGCATTGAAGCATTTCTACACCGCCATGTACGAATTGCTGGTGACCTACCCGGCGGTGACAACGATCGTCGCGCAGCAGGCGGTCGCCGGGCCGCAATTCCGCACCCACGCTGACCATTTGGTGAGGCGACTGCTTGCGTCGGGTTTCGCGCCCGACACGGCCGTCGAAGCCGTGGTCACCCTAGCTCAATTCACCTTGGGAGCAGCACTTCCCGGAACATCGCAGCGTCTACACGACATCTATCAGACACGACCGCTCGACACCGCGCAGGGAGAGCTTCCTGCGCTAACCCATGTCCAGGCGCACTTCGCCAAAGACAACGCACGCGGAAGGTTCCGCACAGCACTTGCCCGCCTCATCCACGCCTACGACGACGCCTAGCGTCGGACGGCCGGACGGGTTAGCCAGAATGTCATCACCACCAGAAGCGTTGTGCCGCTTCCCCAGGCGGCGTCAGACCCGACGCCGCCACACCGATCTGGCTCGGCGCTGGATCGACTGCTGACGCTCAGCAGGAGACACCGTTTTGGTTGCCGCGGGTAACTCATCGGCCAGCGATGCCAAAGGGACTGTGCGGATGGTCGGCAACGGCACTGATTCGGCCTTGTAATACCGCGCGGTGATCAGACCGACAGTGTGGCCGCCGGCGTCGAGCCAGTTGGCGTAGCCGGGATCCTGGTGCGCGATTACCGCCCGGAACACCCCGTCGTCATCGAGCACCGCCTGGTGTCCGTTAAGCGAAGTCTGGCGCAGGTTCCAATCGAGTGCTTCCCAGAAATGGGACGTCAGCTGATACTGCCAGTAAGGCGCATTTGGCGGCGTCACCTCGATGATGACCGCCTCGTCAGGCTGGCAACGATAGACTCCCTTGCCGTACACCAAATCTGCCCACGCAAACTCGATGCCGACGAACTTCAGGGTGTCCGACGGCGCGGTGAAATACTCGTCTACGGAGTGCTTGCACGCAGCCGGGACATTGCGGATCCAGTCGATGAGCAGTTGCAGACGATCGGCCGACTCGACGGAACGAAGCGGCGGTGGTGGATAAGACACCCCGTCCCTCTCGATGACGAGATCTGCGGGTTCTTCGGTGTCCCAGTCGTAGTAATACTGCCGCACGATGATCGAACCGGGCCCCTCGGCGATCTTCAGCCAGTTGCCCGGCTGTTCGGTTGCGGAGAGCACGATCTCGATGGTGCCGTCGTCGGCTACGTCGAATTCGCTCTTGCGATCGACGACGGTCCACTGGGCGAGGTGAGCAGTGTGTCCGCTGCGGGTCTCCACGTCGAACAGTCGGGCGCCGCCGCGCGAGCCGCGGATGCGGTACACGCCGTCACCGTGTACCGCTGCGGTGTGATAGCAGCAGTCGGTCGCCGGAATGCCATACTGCATATAGGGACTGATGAACTTGATCAGCCACGGGTAATCGAAATCCCACCCCTCGACGGTCATCATGATCGCGGACTGCATCAACCGGGTGAGATACCGGATTCCTTCGGCCCGCAGGAGCGGCGTGTCGACCTTGTCGTTCTGATAGACGAAGGCGCTCAGGTCGGCAACTGCCTCCGAAAAGGCCTGCCACAGTTCGCCTTCTGCGATCCTCGGGTCGTCGATGGTGTCGGTCTGTTCAATCGTCATCGTCATGCTCCTGTCGCGGTGGTGCGGCCGAGTTCGGGAAACGCCTTCTCGTAGTCGCCGAAGTGCTCAGCGACGAGTTCCCGGGTCACGCCCCATCGACTCGGGTCGTAGTCATGGGTTCCGAAGTGCCCGGGCGGTCGGCGTGCGTCGTACTGTTCGAAGGCGGCGCGAGCAGCCGGCGTGACGGTGCGGCCGGCGCGCGAGTAGATCTCGTCGATGACGCCGTGAATGTCGTCGCGGATCGACTCGAAGCCGACGTCGTACAGGTTCAGGTCGGGGATGGCGGCACGGGCGGCGAGGTTCTGCGCCGTATACCGCCCCCAGAATGCGGCGAAGTCCGGCCCGAGCGCGGTGAGGTCGACGTGGTCGGAGTTCATCGCGCGGGCAACCTCGATCAGTGAACAGTACGAGCCGAGCACGGTGTGAATGTCGCGGTGGCACTGGATGAACAGCGCACCGGGGAACAATTCGTGCAGCAACGCGACCTGCCCGATGTGCATGGGCGACTTGAGCACCCACGGCCGTCCCCGCGACCCGCCGTCCTGCCATTGCAGGTACTGCAACATCGTGCGCATGTACGAGTACGCGAACCGCTGACGGTCGGCGATCCACTCGCGGTGCTTGGGCAGATGCAGTCGATGGGATGCGACCGGGGCGTCGAACGTGAGCTCCATGAGCCAGAGGTCCTCATCGGGCTCACGGGCCTCCATCGGATGCCTGGCCATGAACTCGGGCACTTGGCGCAGGGCTTGTTCGAACTGCTCGCCGATGGCGATTCGGGTTGCTTGGTCACCCATCACCGGCGAAGGGTTGAGCAGCCGCCACACTTCGAGACGTTGCATGCCCGGGTCGGCGGCGATGGTGCGCTGCAACTTCGACGTTCCCGTGCGAGGCATCCCGAGAATCACGATGGGCGGCTCGATCACTTCGTCGAGGATCTCCGGATGTTGCGCCACGTCACGGCTGAAGCCGAGTCGGTTGATCAAGAGCCGCAACAGGTCTTGTACCTGGGCGGCTACGCCGGCCTCGGTGAGTCGGGCGCTTTCGCGCATGTCGGTGATCAGGACATCGAGGCTGTCGATGAAGTTGGTGTCGCTTCCCCAGTCGTCACAGCCCGTGACGGCGGTCGCCGCCGCCATCAGGGCGTCACGATCGAGGGGAGGCAAAGCGGTTGTCATGCGGGAGAGGTCTCCGTCGTGGCGGCCCGCTCCAGCCGCTCAGTGAGGGGCAGACACAGCGATGCGCCGAGGCGCGTCATGTCCAGATGCACCGAGATGTCGGCGGTTCCGTCGGTCAGAGCGTTGCGCAGCGTCTCGGCGAAGGACTCGAGATCTGCGTCCGTTTCACCCTCGATCTCGTAGATCGCCAGATACTTCTGTTCAGGTCCTCCGACGCCGGGCAGGGTTTCGACGTCATGAGCGATCTCGTACCGCGTGGCAGCGATCACGCCGGGGATGGTCACCAGATCGCGAATGTGCTTGTTCGAATACCAATCGTTGAAAGCCTCCTCGGATTCCGGCGAGGTGGGTTGGGTGAAGGCCAACATGATGGCGTGCGGCATTGCACTCTCCTGTATTGATTTTGCTGGTTTGGTTACTGCGCCTTCAGACGACGTGCGACGTCGAGCACCCGGGCCGTCGACGCGGGAAACTCGGCCGCCCCGGTGTGCAGCGGCATGATGTCGAGCAGCCCCACAAACGTCGCGCCGGCCGCGATCCAGTCCCGACCCACTTTGGCGACCTGCTCGGCCGTGCCCCAGGTCGCGGAGCGTTCGCACATCGACTGCGGCACGCGCGCAACGATGTCCTCGGCCTCGCGCGCAGTCATAGCGAACGGCATGTAGTCCCGCGAGTAGTGCCACGACGGGGGGAAGACGCTCTGCAACCCCTCCTGTTCCCACTCGGCCTGGTTCATGCGGCCGTAACTGGCCGAGTACCACTTGATCTGGGGGCTGTTCTGCGCCGCGTCGATGACACCCGGATCGTCGTGCAATCCGCAGGGCAACCAGACGCCGAAGCCGAAGGCGTCCGGGTCGCGGCCGTTGCGTTCGACGATCTCCCGGATGGAATTCACCCTGCTCGCAAAGACGTCGAGATTGGGCACGGCGTTCGGGAACGACGCCTCGATACCGTCCGCGTATTTGGCGCACAACTCGGTGAACTTGGGGCCGCCGCCCAAGCCCCAGATCTCCGGGCGGGAGGGCCGGTAGGTTCCGATGTAGCCATTGTCGATCGTCCACCGCCTGCCCTGGTAGGTGAACGGGCCGTCGGCGTCGAGGAATTTGCGGGTAAGGCGCAATACGTCCTCCAACCGCCCTACCGCCTGACCGACAGGGTGACCGAAGGGGGCGAGATGCCGCGCCTCCCCCAAGCCGACGGCGCAGGTGACGACACCCTCGCTCGCCGATGCCAGTGACAGCAATGTGCGTGTGAGTTCTGCAGGTCGTGTGCGCACGGCGTCTGTGGTCATCCGAACCCCGATGGTGGAGCTCGCCGCCAGGGCGAACGCGCACTCGATGAAGGGGTCGTGGGTGGAGTGCGCATCTGGCTCGGGCTGACCCTCCGGAACGCCGAAACCCTGTGGCGCCCAACCAGTCAACTCATCCCACACCCAGAACTGATCAACGACGCCGGAAGCCTCGAGTGCACTCACGAAGTCTCGGATGCCGGCAAGCGGCGCGGTGCGGTGGTTCGGAAAGGCCGCAGCGATTCGCGGAGAGCGCATGATCGCGAACGCTAAGGGACTGCCAGTCCCTTGTCAAGGGACTGGCAGTCCCTTGATGTCGACCGCTAAGACGGCGACAACCGCGCTCCGTACAGGAATAGGCGGGTGACGTGGTCCACGATCTCATCGCGGTCAAACGGAACTTTCTTGCTGAAGATGATCGGACGATCGAAGATCACGATTGCGGCGATGCTTCCGAAGAGGACGCGCATCGTATGCTCGAGGCCCGACTGTGGCACCCAGCCGCGACGTTCGGCCTGAATCGCAGTCGTTCGCATGATCTCGTCGAAGAATCGGTCGAACTGCTCTTCCAGCCTGACCATGGTCACGTCGTCGAGGTCGTCGCCCGCCACAGCGATTCGAGCGATGGCGTGACGATGCACCAGACAGCTGTCGTAAAAGAGTTCGACGATCGTCCGCGTGATCTCGTAGTCACCCCATGCGGGGTTGTTGGTGTCGTAAGCCAGCCGGTAGTTCTCGAGAAACTCGACGAAAGGTTGCAGTACCGCTGCACCGAATAGATCGGACTTGTCGTCGAAGTGCCGCCAGATCGCGGACCGTGCCACGCCGGCTTCGGCGGCGATGTCGTCGGCGGTGGCCGCGGCGAATCCCTTGTCGCTGAACACGCGCTCAGCCGCAGAGATGAGAAGTGCGCGTACCTCGGCAGTGTTTCGTCGGGAACGCTCCGCCATGGCGGCCGATCCTAGCGAACACCGCAGACTGCGGGCGTGCCGTGCGGCGGGCGTCACGTCCGCGGCCGTGGTGCACCGTTCGCCCCGCACGATCACGGCCACGTTGACCGCCCAGGCCCATAATCGGCAACCTCGTCGACGGACGGTCCGGGCGCGGTCAACCTCGACGGACCGCCCGCCGTACGGGGCCGGCCGCCGGCCCCGTCAGCCGGGGAGTAAGTAGCTGGGCAGCGCGGCGTGCGAGGTGCCGATGAGGCCCAGCCAGTTGAACGGCAGATGGTAGACGAAGCAGAGCGTCACCATGCAGAACCCCAACACTGCGAAGTCGCGAACCCAGGGCTGCAGGGACGGCCGCCACCGCTCCACGCCGATCTCTATGGGCGACTGACCGACGGGGCGCTCCTCGGCCTCCATTCGAGCCCACGTGAACACGCAACCAACGAACGCAACCAGGATCGACTCGTAGATCGGGAATTGGTGCACTTTGCCCGCCCACAGCGTGAGTGGTTCGTAGGTCTTGGCGAACGCGTAGGCATGCGTGGTGCGGATGACCACGTTCTCGACGATGAAGTCGAAAAGAAACTCGAAGATGAAGACGCACACGAAAACCGTGAATTTGCTGTCCAATTGGGGGAAGCGCAACCGGAGCCGGTTGGCCTCGTAGCAAGCGACGATCGCCACGCCCGCGCAGAAGTAGATGTACATCGGCGGGCCCCAGATCAACGACTCTGCGTACCGACTCGGCGCATCCGGGTTGTGGAATGGCAGGAATTTCACCCACACACCCCGGTTGACGTTGGCGCTGTTCCACGCGAACAGGTATTGCTGCACGTTGAGGAATGCATCCGCCACGAAGCAGACGATGCCGCCGAGGACGAACTTGCCGTCAAGACTCAGGCGCCCCGTCTTTCGCAGCGGAACGACCACGCAGTACCACACGAAGGCCACCATCACCGCGAGACTGATCACCTCGAACACTCGCAGCGAGACCATCCGCCATGGTTCCATCACGTCCGGGCCGATCCGGGGAGCCGGCTCGAACTTCTCCCCCGAGGTCACCCACCGCACGATCACCTCGACGCAGATGGCGAACCACACCACGCCAATCAAAGCCAGAAATGTCGCCGGTCCCTGACGTCCCAGCGGTGCCGGCCGCGCCTTCTCGGGGTGGTCCGCAAGTGCACGGTCCGGCTTCATGGTCAACGACATAGCCACACTCCTATAGTTTACAAACGAGCTATTTTGTAACCGTTCGAGTGAATTTGACAACGTATTGCGAACTTTGTCAACGCCGAGGTGGTCTGCAGAGGTAGGCTGCCTGCGTGACGCGATCGTCTCGCTCGGAGTTGCGACTGCGCATCGTGGAGTCGGCCCGGATGTTGTTCCGCGCCAAGGGGATGCGCGGCGTGACGATGTCCGATGTCGCCGACGCGGTCGGCTGTACCCGGCAAACCGTCTACAAAGTGTTTTTCGACCGTCGCGAGCTCGTGCTGGGGGCCGCCGTGGAGCGCATCGTCGAAATCGCGGATGCCGCTGCGGCGCCGGTGTCCGGTGGCTCGTTCACCGAGGCGTTCGTCGAACTGTCGGTGACCGTGATCGAGACGCTGCGCAACGATCCTGAACTCACGGCTCTCTGGGGAGAGGGCAGCCCGGTGTCGGCGCACGAGACTCTCTGGGCCCCAGAGCTGATCGAACGCGCGCTCCTGTTCTGGCGGCCGTGGCTGGACTTCGGCCGCAGCAACGATCTACTCCGAGACGACCTGTCGAACCGCGATCTCGCCGATTGGTTGCACACGGTGTACGCGTCCATCATCCTGCGCCAAAACATTCCTCGGCAGGAGGAGCGAGCGATGATCGAGCGCTTCGTCGTTACCTCGCTGACCATGGCGAGCGGCCCGGAGTCCCACACACGCTCTGCCGGGGCGCCCATTCCGGTGTCAAGCCCGTAGTCGCGTCTGTCGAGACAAGGCGACGCTGAGTCCCGTTCTGTTCGGCCAGCTGTGGGTGAACACCGTGCTCGGCGACTTACCGCCCGTCGCCCCCTATTATTGAATGATGGTTAAGCGGGCTGCGTCCACAGGTGTGCGAGCGGAAGCCGCCGACTCCAAATCGCAGCGAACTCGCGCGCGCATCCTCGATGCCGCCGCACACGTGTTGAGCGTCAGAGGATTCGCCGGAACCCGTCTGACCGACGTGGCGGAGTTCGCGCAGCTGCAGGCACCCGCGATCTACTACTATTTCCCCTCCCGCGAGGATCTCATTGAAGAAGTGATGTTCTCCGGCATTAGCGAGATGCGCCAGCATCTGCAAAAGACCCTCGACGATCTGCCCGACGGGACGCCGGCGATGGAGAAGATCATGGCCGCCGTCGAAGCTCATCTGCGCCACGAACTCGAGTTGTCCGACTACACCACTGCTTCGATCCGCAACTCCGGACAGATTCCGGAGCACCTGAGCACTCGACAGAAAAAGGAGGAGTCGACCTACGGCCGGATCTGGCAGCGCCTCTTCACCGAGGCCGTCGCCGACGGCGAGCTTCGCGACGACGTCGACCCTCGGATGGCCCGCCTACTGGTGATCGGCGCACTCAACTGGGCAGCGGAGTGGTGGAATCCCTCCCGGGGATCCGTGGACGCCGTGGTGTCAACCGCGCAGACCCTGGTTCGCACCGGCCTGACTGCCGATAAGAAGGTGGCACCGGTCGAGCGCAGCCGCAAACGCTCACCCTCCAACAGCGCATAAGCCGCTTTACTTCGAGTCACCTGGCCAGCAGCCGGCATTTCTTACAGTTTTGATTCTATGTTAAATTAATCTCGTGGCTGAGGCATACATCATCGACGCTGCTCGCACTCCCGTCGGTAAGCGCGGCGGCGGCCTGGCCGGTGTACATCCGGCCGACATGGCCGCACATGTCATCCGGAGCGTGGTGGCTCGAAACGACATCGACCCCGAGACCATCGACGACGTGATCCTCGGCTGCCTGGACAACATCGGATCCCAAGCGGGCGACATCGCGCGCACCGCCGCGCTCGCCGCAGGGCTGCCCGAGTCGGTGCCCGGGGTGACGATCGACCGGCAGTGCGGATCAGCCCAGCAGGCAGTACATTTCGCAGCGCAGGGCGTCATGAGCGGAACGGTCGACCTTGTGCTGGCCGGTGGTGTGCAGAAGATGAGCCAGTACCCCATCCTCTGCGCGTTTGCCGCAGGAGAGCCGTTCGGCTCCAACGACCCGTGGACGGACTGCGTGGGTTGGCGCGATCGGTATGGGGATCAGGAGATCTCGCAATTCCGCGGCGCGGAGATGATCGCCTCGCAGTGGAAGCTGTCACGCGAGGACAACGAACGCTTCGCGCTGTCGAGCCATCAGCGCGCAGCGGCGGCGATCCGCGCGGGATATTTCGACACCGAGATCCTGCCCTACGTCGGCGTCACCACAGACGAAGGCCCGCGGCCGGACACCACACTGGAGAAAATGGCCAAGCTGCCGACCCTGGTCGAGGGCGGTGTGCTCACCGCGGCGGCGGCCAGTCAGATCTCTGATGCCGCTTCGATCCTGTTAGTCGCCTCCGCTGATGCGGTTGAGCGCTTCGGGTTGAAGCCACGAGCGCGCGTGCACCACATGTCCGTTCGCGGCGCCGACCCGGTGATGATGCTCACCGCGCCGATTCCGGCTACCCAACACGCACTCAAGCGAACGGGAATGTCGATCGACGACATCGACGTCGTCGAAATCAACGAGGCGTTCGCGCCCGTGGTGCTGGCGTGGCAGGCTGAACTCGGCGCCGACCCTGCGAAGGTCAACCCCAATGGCGGCGCCATCGCACTCGGCCATCCCATCGGCTGCACTGGCGCGCGGTTGATGACGTCGATGCTGCACGAGCTCGAACGCACCGGCGGTCGCTATGGCCTTCAGACGATGTGTGAGGGCGGCGGACAGGCCAACGTCACCATCATCGAGCGGCTCTGACGTGCGACGCCACCTTTATACCGAAGACCACGAAGCGTACCGCGAAACCGTCCGCGAGTTCCTCGAGCGAGAGGTCGTTCCACACCACGAGGAGTGGGAACGGAACCGTTGGATCGACCGCTCGGTATTCGCGGCGGCGGCCAAGGCCGGTCTCTATGCGCTGGAGATCGCCGAAGAGTTCGGCGGTGCCGGCGAACCCGATTACCGCTACCGAATGGTGGTGTGTGAAGAGGTCGCCCGCGCCAACACCCTGTCGTTCGGCGTGACGCTCAGCCTCCAAGACGACCTCGTCCTGCACTACCTCGCCGATCTGACCAACGACGAGCAAAAGCACCGGTGGTTGCCGGGTTTCGCAGCAGGCGAGTTGGTCGGCGCTTTGGCCATGACCGAACCGGGTGCAGGCAGCGACCTGCGCGGCATCCGCACCACCGCGCACCAAGACGGCGACAGCTGGGTGCTCAACGGCCAGAAGACGTTCATCTCCAGCGGCATCATGGCCGACCTCGTCGTGGTGGCGGCACGCACTGGCGACAAGCTCAGCCTGTTCGTCGTCGAGCGTGACACCCCGGGTTTTGAACGCGGCCGCAAACTCGACAAGATCGGCCTGCCTGCCCAAGATACCGCCGAGCTATTTTTCAACGATGCGCGCGTCCCGCGGGAGAACCTGCTCGGCGTAGAAGGCGAGGGACTGCGTCACCTGATGAGCCATCTGCCGCGAGAACGGCTCGGGGTAACCGCCGAAGCGATGGCCACCACGCGAGCGATATTCGACGTCACCGCCGAATACTGCCGTCAGCGACAGGCTTTCGGCGCACCGTTGACCGATAAACAGCACATTCGGTTCGAACTCGCAGAGATGCTGACAGAGATCGATGTCGCCCAGACGTTCGTCGACCAATCCGTGATTGCCTACAACGCGGGCGAACTGACGCCGGTGGATGCGGCCAAGGGCAAGTGGTACATCAGCGAACTCCAGAAGCGGGTCGTCGACCGCTGCCTTCAACTGCACGGCGGATACGGCTATATGACCGAATACCCTGTCGCCAGAGCCTATCTCGACACTCGGGTAAAGACGATCTACGGCGGTACCACCGAGATCATGAAAGAGATCATCGGCCGCGACATCGCCAAGTCCTGACCGGTCTGGTCGCCGTAGTCGTGGCCGTCGTCAGCTTCAGGCGGCGGCTTCGAAGTGCCGCGTGATCAGCCGTCGACGCTGATCCCAGTCAGCGGAGCGTAAATCGACCGCGCCCTGCTCGGTGACGATGACCTCGACATCGTAAGCCGGCGTCGACGCCGGCCTGCTGAGCCGCTCCACAAAGGTGGACCGTTCTCCGAAACGAGATGGCACCGCGATGATCGACAACCCACCCCGGCTGAGCCTGGCGGCGTTGCAGTAGTCGGGGTGCCCCCCGATGCCGCCGACGACTCTGTCGTTCACACCCTCGACGTTGATCTGGCCGTAGCAGTCGATTTCGATGGCCGTGTTGACCGCGACGAAGGGCATACCACGCGAGAGCCGGGTCTTGTCGTGGCTGTAGTCCAGGCCTCGCAGAATCGGCTTTCCGTCGGCCCACCCGTTGAGCAGACCGCTACCTAATAGATAAGTGGCAGAGGGTGTTCCAGCGAGCAGACCTCGTCGGTCGAGATCGACGACCGCGTCTGTCAGCAGACCGGTGTCGATCTGTAGGGCCACCTTGGTGCGGCGCAGGAGCGCGGTTCCCAATTGTCCCGGGCCGTACTGAAGCCGCACGCCCGCTGGTACGAATCTCAGCACCTGATCGGCGAGAGCCTCGTGGATGGGCTCGGGCTCTCGAGGCGCGAGTTCCCAGGGTCCACGGGCGGTGGTGGCGATGACCGTGACCCGCTGCTGCGCGACAGGCGCCTCGGCGCTCGCCGCGGGCGAAACCTCATCGACGACCGCCCATACAGGCACCCCGTCCTCGAGCAGCATCTGCTGCCAGGACACTTCGGTGCCGAATTGCAGGGTGCCGCCGCGTCGCACCATCCGAGTGATGAGCAAGTCGGGCCGGAGTGGACCAGAAAGCACACTGGGTACGGCGGCCAAAGAGGTAGGCAGCATTATGGCGTTGCTATCGTTCGCCACTGCCCGCACACCCCAGCCCGGCATCAACGCCACGACCCGCCGGAATGCCCTGGGATCGATGCCGTTCAGCGGTGCGGGCGTCCACCCGAGAAGAAGGGTGACATCGCCGCGTTCGCGGGCGAAGACGCTGAGCGTCGCGCCGACCGAGGTCCCGTTGTCGCCGCCGGTGAGTGCTCCGACTCCATCGCCGAAGGCGACCACCATATTGGGGCGCGCGATGGAATGCAGGCGAGCGGCGAGGTGCGGGTCGACCTGCGGCTCGCTCACTGCCGGGCCGCTGCCAGCAGAGCATCGACCCTGACGAGTTTTGCGCGCGGCCGCGATTGCGCTGCCCCAGCACGACGTTCGGCTTCGTCGATGCGCTGCCAGCCCTTCCAGTCGATGACGTCTACGCCGCGCTGCCGCAATAGCTCGTCGATGTCCTGCGCGGAACTGGTTGGCGCGCAAAGGGTACCCTCGCGGAAGTCCTGCAGCACCGCGGCAACAGTCTGCTCGGAACAAGCGCGATTGGTGCCGATCACGCCGCGCGGTCCGCGCTTGATCCAGCCCGCCACGTAGACCCCGGGGATCGGTCGTCCGTTGTCGAGGACCCGGCCGCCGTCGTTGGGTACGGTGCCCCGTTCGGCGTCGAACGGCAGGCCGGCGATAGCCGTGCCGTGATAGCCGATGGATCTCAACACCAGTGAGGTCGCGGTCAATTCGTCCGCGCCGCCGCCGCTGTCCGTAGGCGCCACGCGTACGCCGGCGACGCGGGGCGATCCGACAATGTCGGTCGGCATCGCACCGAAGCGAAACACCAACCGCTTGGTGCCCGTCCGCCGCTCGCGCCGTGATTGTTCGACAATGGCGTCGTACTTCAGCGCCGCTTCGAAGTCGCCGGTGGGCCGGTCTCCCAGCGGCCCTTCGACCACGACGTCGACGCCGGGCAGCTCGCTGAGCGCGAGGAATTCGCCGGCGGAGAATGCGGCGTCGCCAGCGTGGCGACGTCCTAGGATCACCACTTCCTCCACACTGCTGTCGGCGAGAGCGCGTAGCGCGTGTTCGGCAATATCGGTAGCGCCGAGTTCCTTTCGGTCGGCGAGAAGCACCCGCGCGACGTCGAGCGCGACGTTGCCGTTGCCGATGATCACGACTCGCGGTGTGTCCAGGTCGAAGTCATCGTCGGCGTGATCGGGGTGGCCGTTGTACCACGCCACGAAGTCTGAGGCCGCTCGGCTGCCGTCGAGGTGCGCTCCCGGGATCTGGAGGTCCTTGCTTGTGGAAGCTCCGACAGCGTAGATCACGGCGTGGTAGCGTGCCCTCAGTTCATCGTGGGTCAGATCCCGTCCGACGGTGACGTTGAAGTAGCAGCGCACTGCGGGGCTTGCCAGGGCAGGTTCGAACACGGATATGACGTCCTTGGTGCGCGGGTGGTCGGGGGACACACCGGCGCGGATCAGACCGAACGGGGTTGGCAGCCGGTCGAATAGCGAGATCCGAACTCCGTCGATGCGTGCCAGCTCGGCGGCGGCATAGCAGGCGGCCGGCCCAGACCCCACGATGGCCACTCGCAGCGAATCCGGCTCCACGTCCAAGGGGAGGGACTTGGTGTCGGCCGAACGGACGGCGAGCGGGTGCTCGGCGAAGTAGGCGGCGTTGATGTCGAGGAACGCCTTCTGGTTCGCCGGCAGATCGTCCTCGTAATAGATTGCCCCAACCGGGCATTCGACCAAACAGGCTCCGCAGTCCACACAGGTGGCGGGATCGATGTAGAGCATCGTGCGGTTCGGGTCCGCCATGGTCGGTACCGGGCGGATGCAATCCACCGGGCAGACCGGGACGCAACTGGCGTCGTTGCAACAGTTTTGGGTGATCACGAATGTCAACGGGGTACTCCTATGTCGAGCGCGTCGGCGGGCGCGCCAACGGGTGAAATCTGGCTCGGTCTCGGTCAGTCGATCGACAGCGCACCGGTAGGGCACTCGGCGATTGCCTGCTCGGTCGCTACGAGATCGTCACCCTGTGGGTCGGGTTGGACGACATGAGCCTGACCGTCGTCTCCGACCTCGAATGTGTGGGGAGCAACCATCTCGCACATGCCGATTCCCGAACAACGCGTGGTATCGACCCGGACAGCCATCAGAACATTCTCCTCATCAGATTCAGCGCGGTCCGCGAGTAAGGCGGATAGATCAGCGACGGGTCCGGTCGGCTGGTTTTGGCCAGCACCGCGCGACGATGCGACATCGTCTCGAACCCCCACCTGCCGTGATAGTCCCCCATGCCGCTGGCCCCGACGCCGCCGAAGGGCAGTTGGGGCACCAGGCAGTGCATCATCGCGTGGTTCACGACAACCCCACCCGAAGGGACTTGGTCGATGATCTGGCGCGCCGAGTCCGTCTTCTTGGAAAAGACGTACAGGGCAAGCGGTTTCGGCCTCCCGTTGACGTATCGGCACGCGGCGTTCGCGGAGTCCACCGCAACAATCGGCAGGATCGGCCCGAAGATCTCTTCGGACATCACCGGCTCCTCAGGTGTTGGGTTGACGATGACGGTCGGTTCGATACGCAACTGCGCCCGGTCAGAGTTCCCGCCAAGGACGATGTTGCCGTTTGTTTGTGAGATCAGCGCGACGAGCCGGTCGAACTGCCGTTCATTGACGATCGGAAGGCTGGGCGCGCTCTGGAAGCGTTCCACATAGCGGCAGATCCGCTCAACGAGTCTTTCGGAGACAGCCGATTCGACGAGCACGTAGTCCGGAGCGATACATGTCTGACCAGAATTGATCAGTTTGGTGTAGGCCAATCGGCGCGCCGCCACTTCGATGTCGGCGTCGGCGGTCACGATCGCCGGGCTCTTTCCGCCGAGTTCGAGCGTCACCGGTGTCAGCGTCGGCGCTGCCGCGGCCATGATCTTTCGGCCGACTTCGGTGCCGCCGGTGAAGAAGGCGTGGTCGAAACCGGACGCCAGCAGTTGCTGAGTCGTCGCGGCGTCGCCTTCGACAACGCGCACCGCGTCGCCGTCGAGGTAGCGCGGTACCAGATCGGCGATGAGCGAGGACGTCTTGGGCGCCAACTCAGAGGGTTTGATCACGACGCAGTTGCCGGCCGCCACCGCGGCGACCACCGGCGCCAGCGCGAGATAGAACGGATAGTTCCACGGCCCGATCACCAGCACGGCGCCCAGCGGCTCGTACTGCACCCAGGCCCGGCCGGGAAGTTGGGCCATCGGCACCGAGACCCGTTGCCGGCGCATCCATTTGCGCAGATTCTTGCGCGCGAAGGTGGCCTCAGCCTTGGTGGACGCCACGTCGCCGAGCCATGCCTCGAACGGGGTGCGACCAAGATCGGCCGCCAGCGCCTCGGCGATGTCGGCCTCGCGCTCCGCACACAACCGCTCGATTCCCTCGAGCTGGTGCCGACGCCAGTCGAGCGAGCGGGTCCGTCCGCTGGCGAAGACGTCCCTTAGGTCGGCGAGAACGGTCGATGAGTCCGCCGAAACAGCGGGTGTGCGCACGCTGGTCACGACCTAGATCTCCGGGGCGGGAACGACGCCCGTGATGACAGCACCGGTGACTCCGCCGTCGATGGCCAGTGCCTGGCCGTTGACCCACCGGGCGTCGTCAGAGGCCAAAAACAGGATCGCCGAGGCGATATCGTCGGGCACTGCATGCCGGCCGAGCAGTTCGCGGAGTCCATCCAGGGTGTCCTTGCCCATGGTTTCTTCAAAGTCTGCCAAGATCGGAGTTTCCACGGGCCCGGGCAGCACGGCGTTGATCCGCAACCCCATCTCGTGCAGCGCCAGTCCCATCGACATGGCGTAGACGGAGGTGACCTCTTTGGAGAAGTTGTACGCATTGCCTTGCTGCGGATGGTCTTTGAACCATGCCGCGCCCTCTTCGAAGGTGTCGGTGGCCAACAGATCTCTGATGTCGTCCAGCCGTTCGGCCCACCCGAAACCCGCCGTGGAGGACACGATCGTCACCGAGCCGCCCGGGACGAGCCGATCCAGGAACGCCTCGGTCAGGTGCCGGACGGCGAGGCTGTTGACGGCCAGCACCAGTTCGGCGGGCGCGGTGCCGGGGATTCCCGCTACTTGAATCAACCCGTCGTAGGGCCCGTCGAGCTGTTCGAGCGCCGCGTCGATGCTGCGTGGGTTGGCCAGATCGACCTCGACGTGCCGCGTCACCGCCGCGGTCGGAGCGTTGCGGTCGAGGCTGACCACCTCTGCGCCGGCGGCGAGCAGTTGTTCGGCTACGGCGTGTCCGATACCGGAGGCGGCACCGGTCACCACATAGCGCTTGCCTGAGAAGTCGGCCATGGTTCCTCCTAGTCGAGGGTGTAGGGCAGGTGCTTGACGGCAGTGATGAAGTTGCCCGTCAGGTATTCCGGCTCGCCGACCCGCAGATTCGGTGCGCGGAAGATCAATTCGCGGAAGATCGACTCCAGCTGCATCTTGCCCAAGAAGGCGCCCATGCAGAAGTGCGGCCCGCCGCCGCCGAACGAGACATGCGGGTTCGGAGCGCGGGTGATATCGAATTCGTTGGGCCGGTCGAACACCCGCTCGTCGCGATTGGCCGACGAGTACACCATCGTCACCCAGTCCCCCTTACGGATGTGCTGACCGCGCAGCTCGGTATCCTGCGTCGCCGTGCGCCGGAACGTCATCACCGGCGTGGTCCAGCGGACGAACTCCTCCATGGCGGGCTTGATGTGTCCGCTGAAATCCTTCTGCAGCAACGCTTTCTGCTCCGGGAAACGGTCCAGTGCGATAGTGGAGAACGTCGTCGTGGTCTTTGTGGTGTCATTGCCGGCCACCGACAGCAGGACGAAGTAGGGGCCCAGCTCATCATCGGTGAGCTGCCGACCGTCGACCTCCGCCTGTACTAACGAGGTCATCAGGTCGTTCTCCGGCTTCTCCCGGCGGGCCTGAGCCAGGCCGATCCCGAGGTCGAGCAGGCCGACCAGTGAGTCGGTTAGCACCTCGCCCGGTTCGCGACCGGCCGCCACGTCGGGGTCGGCCCACGACACCATGCCCTCGGCGAGACGTGCCGCTTCGTCGCGCTGCTCCTCGGGCAGGCCGAGCATCTCGTAGATGGTCCACATCGGCAGCCGCTTGGACACCTGCTCGACGAAGTCGCCGTCTTTGGTCTTGAGCAGGTCGTCGACAATGGATTTCGCTTGGTGCTCGATCTGGTCTTTGATTTTGGCGACCTGCCGCGGGGTGAAGACCGAGCTGACGAGCCTGCGCAGGCTCGAATGCGCCGCGCCGTCCATGCCGAGGAACGATTGCGTCGCGTCGAGCATCTCCTCTGGCACTGCCTCGAACGTGATTCCCTGTCCCGAACAGAAGATTTCGGGATTCTTGCTGACGTAGCACACGTCCTCGTGCCGGGTGACGACCCAGACACCGTCGATCTCGGGTTCCATCATCGAACCCTCGATCGGGCGGTGCCAGCTGACTGGGCGTTCGTCGCGCAGGATCTTGAACGCCTTCTCCCGCTCGTCGAAGCTTTGCGCCCAGAAGTCCAGCGACGAAATGCTCACCGGGTCATAGGGTGGTCGGTCGACCTCGCGGGCTGCCTCAGTGGTCATGCGCTTGCCTCCAAATAACGTTCTCGCAGTGTTCTTTTGACGAGTTTGCCGGTGGCCGAGCGCGGCAACTCGTCGACGAAGTCGACCGACTTCGGTGCTTTGAAGTGCGCAAGGCGATCTCGCACATAGGCGATCAGCTCGGCGGCGAGATCGTCGTCACCGACGATGCCATCGCGTAGCTGGACCACGGCCTTGACCTGTTCACCCATTTCGGCGTCCGGCACGCCGATCACCGCCACATCGAAGATCTTCGGATGCAATGTGAGCACGTTCTCGATTTCCTGGGGATAGATGTTCACCCCACCGGAGATGATCATGAACGACTTGCGGTCGGTCAGAAACAGGTACCCATCCTCATCGAGATATCCGAGATCACCAACAGTGGACCAGTTTTCGTGCTCCGGGTGGCGCGAGCTCGCCGTCTTCTCGGGATCGTTGTGGTAGACGAACGGCACCACGTCACGCTCGAAGTAGACAGTGCCCACCTCTCCGGCGGGCAACTCACGGCCGTCGTCGTCACAGATGTGAACGACGCCCAACACGGCCCGGCCGACCGACCCGCGCTTGGTGGGCCATTCGGCCGCGGTCATGATCGTGGTTCCGTGCGCCTCGGTGGCGCTGTAGTACTCCACCAGAATCGGTCCCCACCACGCCAGCATGGCGTCCTTGACCTCCGGTGGGCACGGTGCGCCGGCGTGTACGGCGAGCCGCAGCGACGAGGTGTCGTACTTGAGGCGTGTCGCTTCCGGGAGCTGGAGCAATCGCACGAACATCGTGGGGACCATCTGGGTGACCGTGACGCGGTAGCGTTCGATCGCAGCGAGTGCATTCTCGGCGTCGAATTTCTTCATCAGCACCACCGTGCCGCCGAGCGCCTGGACAGCGGCGCAGTACTTCAGCGGAGCCGCATGGTAGATCGGCGCGGGAGACAGGTAGACGTCGTTATCGCTCAGCCCGAATACCTTGCCCAGCATCGCCGAAAGCGGGTCACCGGGCTCGTCAACCTGGATTGGCAGGAGGTGCGGCTTGATGCCTTTGGGCCTCCCGGTTGTCCCCGATGAGTACAGCATGTCGGAGCCACGGGGTTGATCGGCCAACCGTGGGCCCGCGTTCGCCACTAAGTCCTCATAGGATGCGTAACCCTGGAGTGCGGCCCCGTAAGCGAAGCGGTGATCCACATCGGCAATCTCGCTGACCACCTGCACTGCCAGGTCGCCGACGCCCGCTGACGCGAAGAGGACGCGAGCACCGCTGTCGTGCACGATGTAGGCCACCTCAGCAGCCGCCAGGTGACGATTGATGGCGGTAACGTAGAGTCCCGAACGCAGTGCTGCCCAATAGATTTCGAATGCCTCAGCGACGTTGTCAGTGAGCATCGCGATGACGTCGCCACGGCGCAGGCCGAGCTCGTGCAGCGCGGCGGCGAGGCGAGCCGATCGATCATCGAGCTCGCCGTAGGTGAGTACCTCATCGGTCTCGGCGATGATGACAGCCGGCCGCTCAGGTGCGGCGGCGGCGTGGGTGCCCGGGTACATCGGCGGCCCTAGACCAGCAGATCGTCGCGGCCGTCGTCCTTCAGCCGCTGAATGTAACCCGGGTACAACTTCTTGCCCAGTGGAGCCAACTTGAGCAGGCTGGCGACATTACCCTCGACGCGGATCTTCTTCTTCGCCATAGCCAGCGGCAGATTGACCTTGCCCTGCCAGTAGGCGTTGCCCGTTTCGGCGGTCATCGACATCGTGGCCATCGGCGGCGCTCCGCCTTCGAGGCCCTCGCGGACGGATTTGTTTGCCATGTCAATGACGACGAGCGCCTCCGGGTCGGTGAAGTCGAAGGCCACCACCAATCCGGTACCCACCAGCTTGGGCCCGATCTCCGCGTCGTCGAAAGCGGTCTCGAAGATGCCTCCGATGTATTTCGCGACCTCCCCCGAGTTGTTGAACCCCACTGTCCTCACTCCTTAATCTGCGTTAAAAAACCTGTGACGGCGACCATACTCGCCGCCAACGGCGGACAAGTCAACATTGCCGGCCGGGTCCGGGGCGCCGGATGCGGCCGGGGCCGACACCAGTCACTCCGTCGACGAGCGACTGCTACCAACCGTACAATATTTTTTATTCTTGTTAAATTATTTCGCTGGTTGTGTGTTCGTCAACGGGCTGCTGTTGGAGCTCGGCGGCCAGTTTGAATTTCTGCACCTTCCCGGTTGGGGTCAGTGGCAATGCCGCAGGCTCCCGGAAGACGACGCGCTTGGGGACCTTGAAGTTGGCCAGTCCGGCGCGGCATCGGGAGAGCACGTCGTCCGCACTCAGGATCACCCCTGGAGCCGGAACGACAACCACGCAACCGATCTCGCCCCACTGCCGATCGCGCACCCCGACCGCATAGGCCTGGCTGATGTCGTCGCAGCTGGTCAACAGATTTTCGATCTCTACGGGCATGACCAGTTCGCCACCGCTCTTGTAGAGCTCTTTGCTGCGGCCGGACACTGTCAGGTAGCCGTCGGCGTGGACGCGGCCGATGTCTCCGGAATGCACCCACCCATCCCGCAGCGTCTCGGCAGTCTGCTCGGAGAGGTTCCAATAGCCCAACATCGTGGCAGGTCCTTGCGAGACGAGTTCGCCCTCACAGCCATCCGTCAGCGCAGCACCGGTCTCCGGGTCAACGGTCCGATACGTGCACAGCGCGTCGGTGTCGGGCACGCCGGCGACGCCCGCAAGCTTCGGCTTGCCGACCGTGCGGGCAGTAACGGCGAGGTCGTCCTCGGGCAGCGTCAGGGTCATGCATCCCCCGGCCTCCGTCATGCCGTAGCCGGTGACGATTTCGCCTACGCCGAAGGTGTCGGCAAGCTGAGTCCACAACTCGACAGGTCCCGCGGCCGAGCCGCACAGGATCGCGTGCCACGAGCTCGAGTCGCGGTCGTGTTCGTGCCGAACCGGACTCTGCAGCAAAGCCAGCGCCATAGTCGGCACACAGAGAATGTCGTTGGCCTGATGCCTGGCTACCCCGCGAAGATAGGCATCGGCGTCGAAGGACGTGTGCAGGATGACTGCGCCCCCGACAAACATGACGGCCAGCAGGCCCTCGACGTAGCCGAACATGTGGTAGCACGGCAGGGAGAACAGGACTCGGCGGCCGTCTTCGAAAGCTCGGGTCAGAGCCGAGGCGAAGCCGGTGCGCAGCACCGCATCATGGGTCAGCACAACCCCCTTGGGAAACCCGGTGCTGCCCGAGGTGTACAGGATGTCCGACGGCGTCGTCGGGCCGACAGCCGGCAGCGGGACTTCGGCGCCGAGCGTGTTGACCCGTTGCGCCGTCCAGACCCCGGGTCGCGCGGCGATCCCGTCGGTCGGCACCACGACGACGTGCCGCAGCTCAGGCAGATCTGCGCGGGCCCGCGGGATGTGCTCCCATGACGGTACGACCTCATCGAGCAGTTGTTGGTAATCGGTCTGTCCATGTGCGCTCATCGTGATCAGCACCCGGCATCCCGAATCGCCGAGCACGTAACGCAACTCGTCGCGGCGGTACAGATAGTTGAATGGCACCGCGATCGCCCCAAGGCGTGCTATGGCGAACTTCACCGTCACGAACTCGGGATGGTTGGCCATCAGCAGGCCCACCCGGTCGCCGGGACGAACTCCGAGCGTCGCCAGGCCACGCGCGAACTGGGAAGACTCGGCGGCCACGTCGCGGTAGCTCATGGTGCGCTCATCGGTGATGACCAGCGGTCGCGAATCGTATTCTGCGGCGCACACCTCAAGCCAGTCCCCCAGCGAATGCAGGTTCCAGTGCGAAAACCGCGACCGGATCGCGGCCCTGCGCTCCCTGATCGCGGGCGTCATAGCTCGGTCAGCTCCCCACGCAGAATGGCCTCCCGCAGCACGAAACGCTGGACCTTACCCGTGGTGGTACACGGCACCTCGTCGGCGACGAACCAGCGCTCCGGGATCTTGTGCGGCGACGTACGCGACCACAGCAAATCGGTGAGCTCGTCTTTGAGGCGCGCGCCCGGCATCTGCGTACGGATGACCGCCGCGACGATCTCCCCAAGCCGTTCGTCGGGCAAGCCGAGCACCACCGCCTGATCGACGCGCGAATCCCGATCGAGGAGCCCCTCGACCTCGGCCGGTGAGACGTTCTCCCCGCCGCGGATGATGAGTTCCTTGAGTCGGCCCGTGACGGTGAGGTAGCCGCGCTCGTCGATCATGCCGAGATCGCCGGTGCGCACGAATCCCTCATCGTCGAGCGCTGCAGCAGTGGCCTCGGGATCATGCAGATATTCGAGGAATTGTTGATACCCGCGCGCGCAAATCTCTCCGACCGTGTCCACCTCGGCGACCTGGCCGTGGGCGTCAACGATCTTGCACTCCACCTGCGGCAGCGGCCGTCCTACCGTGGTCAGCCGATCGTGACGCGTATCGCGGGGGCGCGTCAGCGTCAACACGGGGGCGAGTTCGGTTTGCCCGAACAGGTTGACAACCGTTCCGCCAAAACAGGATTCGGCAGACAAGATCAGCTCCGCCGACACGTTCGAGGCTCCGCCGAGCATCAGCCGCAGTTGCGGCGCAGGACTTTGACGGCTGCGTTGCGCGGTCACCAAGGCCGACAGGATCGCGGGCACGTAGAACAGCACCTCGATGCGCTCGCGGGCCAACGAGTCCAGTACCGGGTCGGGACTGAACCGCTCCACGAGCACTACCGTTCCAGCGCTCCACAATGGGCCCAGCGTCGAGATGACGCAGCCGGCGGTGTGAAACATGGGCAGCGGGTTCAAAAAGCGCGTGCCGTGGCCGGCGTCGACCGCTTCCAGCGTCAGCTTGGCGACGTTGACGATCGCGCGGTGATTGAGCAGCACGCCTTTCGGACGCCCGGTAGTGCCCGAGGTGTACTGCAGCATGACGGCTTGGCCGGCGTCGCGGGTCTCCCGCTCGCGCAACAACGAATCGTCGACCACGTCGGCGCGCCAGCGCGTTCGTTGCGACAGCGAAACCAGCTGCAGCTGCGGCAAATGCGCGCCGACCTGTTGGGCCACGTCGGCCGTCGACCGATCTCGCACACGGTCGGCGTACACCAGGACTTTCGCCTGAGAATGGGTCAGTGCGTAGTGCAGTTCTGCTTCGCTGAGCATGGGGTTGAGTGCCACGAGCACCACGCCGGCCATTGCCGCGCCGTATTGCACCAGCGGCCATTCGGCCATGTTCGGCGCCCAGATCGCCACATAGTCGCCGGGCTCGGTCAGCTTCGACAACGCGGCGGCGACGTGCCGCGACTCCTCGTAGAGCTCGCTGTACGTCAGCCTGACTGCATGACCGTCATGACCGACACCGACAAGCGCTTCGCGGTTGGGGTGGCAGGAGGCTCGAGCGCCGAGTAATTCGCCGACGGTGGTGTCGATGACCGTCGCGCTGGTGTCGGCGGCGACGTGCGCGCTGGGCCGACGCATCGAAGCCCCGCTCACACGGGGTTGACACCCGGCTTTGCTGCGGTCATGTCGCTGATCTCGGCCCACTTGTCGGCGATCTCGTCGAGTGACGGGGCCTCGCTGAACGTCACCCCATCGTTTTGGAACTGTGCGACCCGTTGGACGAGTCCGCCGCCGACGACGAACACCGAGCCGGTGTCCGAGTTCTGTGCCGACACCAAGTAGCCGACCGCGGGAGCCACCAGCCGAGGGTCGAGCTTGTCGAGCACCTCCTGCGGCGCGATATCGGCCGTCATTCGCGTTGCAGCCAACGGTGCGACCGCGTTGGCGGTGATGCCGTATTTGGCGCCCTCGATCGCCAGCGTGTTGATCAGACCGACCAGACCCGCCTTGGCCGCACCGTAGTTGGCCTGCCCGAAGTTTCCGTACAGCCCGCTGGTCGAGGTGGCCACGACGATCCGCCCGAACTTCTGCTCGCGCAGGTGCGGCCACGCCGCGCGGAGGACGTTGTATCCGCCGTAAAGGTGGACCTTGATCACCGAATCCCAGTTCTCCGACGACATCTTGTGGAAGGCGCCGTCCCGCAAGATGCCCGCGTTGCTGACCACGCCGTGCACGGCGCCGAACTCGGTGAGTGCCGAGTCGATCACCTCGGCCGCACCCTCTTCGGTGGCCACCGACGAGTAGTTGGCTACGGCGCGGCCGCCCGCGGCGCGAATCTCCTCCACCACGGTGTCAGCCATCGACGTTCCCGATCCCGATCCGTCCCGGGCACCGCCCAGGTCGTTGACGACGACGAGAGCTCCGTTGGCGGCGAGGAATTGGGCGTAGGCCCGTCCCAGCCCACCGCCGGCGCCGGTGACGACGATGACTCGGTCTTGAAGTCCTGACACGTGTGCTCCTTACTAGCTCGTGCGATCGCGAGAGACGACCGAGACGAAGGACACGCATCCTCCCGGCCGTCCACCGAGGTTGTGGGTTAAGGCGAGATGAGGGTCATCGAGTTGCCGGTCACCGGCCTGCCCGCGGAACTGCAGCCACGCCTCGTAGAGCATCCGCAGACCACTCGCTCCGACCGGGTGACCGAAGCTTTTCAAACCTCCGTCAACATTGACCGGAAGCCGTCCGTCGCTGTCGAATTCGCCGGCCAGGACGTCTTTCCATCCCTGCCCGCGGTCAGCGAACCCCAGATCCTCCATCAGCACGATCTCGGTGGGAGTGAAGCAGTCGTGCACTTCGGCGAGGGACAGCTGCCTGGCGGGGTCGGTGATCCCGGCCTGCGCGTAGGCGTCTTGGGCGCTCTTGACGACTTCGGGGAAGGTGGTGAAGTCGTAGCCGGCGTCGACGCTGCCGCGCCCCGAACCCGCCACCAATGCCAGCGCCTTGACGTACATCGGAGCCTCGGTGTACTCGTGAGCGCGGTCCGCCGGCACGATCAGCGCGCATGCGGCGCCATCGGAGACTCCGGAGCAGTCGAAGACACCGAGCCGCCCAGCAACCTTTGCGGCTTTGTCGATCACTTCTTTGTCGACTGGTGATCGGAACTGCGCCTTGGGATTTCGGGCACCGTTGGCATGGTTCTTCCAGGCGACGTGGGTCATCGCCGACCGCATCTCGTCGGGATGGACGCCATGGCGGGCGCAGTAGGCGGGGTCGAGCAGCGAGAAAGCCGCCGGTGCGGTCATCGACAGCTCCGAAGCGGTGCCGTCGCCCGGCGGGTCCTGACGCAGCAGACCGGAATAGCCGGAGTCCTTGAGCTTTTCGACACCGACGGCCATAGCGACGTCGTAGGCGCCGGAAGCCACCGCGTAGCAGGCGTTGCGGAACGCCTCCGACCCAGTCGCACAGAAGTTTTCGACACGCGTGACCGGTTTGTCATCGGTTCCGATGGCGCGGCTCAGGGTGAGCCCGCCCAGGCCGGAGCTCAACGTGCCCAGCCAGTAGGCGTCCACGTCCTCGCGTGCGACCCCGGCGGTCTGCAGGCATTCCTGATACGCCTCGAGGATCAGGTCGTCGCTGGAGGCATCCCAGCGTTCCCCGAACTTGGAACATCCCATTCCCACAACCGCGACTTTTCCGGCGATCCCGTTACTGGCCATCGAGTAGTGCCGCCTTCCAGAAGTAGTCGTGCACGTCGCCCGCGGTGAACAGGCGGCGGAACGTGAAGCCCACCCGCGCGCCGACGGTCAGTCGCTCAGGTTGCGCATCGGCGACCTCGAGCGTGCACCGGCCGCCTCCGTCCACGTCGACAGCCACCTGTACCACCGGCGGTGACGGGGAGTACGCGAGATGGTCGACCGTGAAGGTCGCGACAGAGCCGCGCAGTGTCGCCGCCGGTGCGGCCACCATCGCGTCGATCCTGCCGCAGGATCGACACGTCCGGGCGGGCGGCATGTGTACGAATCCGCAATTGGCACAACGCGTTCCGACGAAGCCAAACTTCCACGAGCTGTTGCGGCCCGCCGGCGGTGCGGCCGCGCGTTCGGGCTCGGGTCGACGTGGCGGCTCCAACTCGAGCAGGCCACGCCACGACAGGTACGTCAGCCGGTCGACGGCGATTCCCCCACTGAGTTGCTGGGCCACCGGGCGTGGCTGGCGGCGCTCGGCCAGCGCGGGGCACACGCGCAGCACCAAGGCGTCACAGCCGTCCGTGGCCGACAGCAAAAGGATGGTGTCACCCGGTTCCGCGGTATCGAGCGATGCGCACAGCGCCAGTGTGGCGTCCGCGGCTCCGCAGAATCCGATCGGCGGTGTGACGACCGACTTCTGACCCTTGACCAGGGTGGCGGCGCGCTTGACGACCGCGGAGTTCGGGCATGCCAGGGCAACGTGATCCACGTCAGCAAGACCTGCGGCCTGTAACGCCTCGGCGGCACAGTCGCGGATCAACGTTGCGTAACGCTCGAATCCAAACCGCTCCTCCCACTGCTGGCCAAACGAGCGGGTTGGCAGCCGCCAGCGATCGAGGAACTCCGCCGTGCGCGTGGCTGTGGCAAGCGGTTGGGCGATCGGCTCGCCGTCGCCGAATCTCAGTGCCGCCGCACCGTCGCCGCCGCGCTTCTCATCGGCCGATCCCGCCCGGCCGATGCGCACATCCGCGGCTACCGCCGTGCCGCCGCCAGACGCGGCGGCACGGATGGCGGCGAAGGCGCTGCGGCCGGTACCGCACAGGTCGGTGGCAAACACTGCAGAGTCCAGACCCAGGGCGGCGTGGACCGCGCAGGCATTGGTCTTGTCGCTATAGGCCGGCGTGCTGGTCGAAAAATACAGCGCCGTCGACTCGTCCGAGCTGATTGCCGCAGCCGCTGCGACCGCCATGGTGGTGGAGTCCTCATCGAAGCCGGCCACCACGCGCTTGCCCACCCGATGGGCAGGCAGGTACGCGGCGTAGGCGAGCAATGGCTTCATGCGACTCCCCGGAACACCGCGGCAAGGCCCTGGCCTCCGCCGATACACATCGTTTCGAGCGCCAATCCCCCACCGCGCCGCTCCAATTCGTGCAGCATCGTAGTCAGAATCCGCACCCCCGTCGCCCCGATCGGATGGCCCAGCGAAATTCCCGACCCGTTGACGTTGAGCCGGTGATCGACGTCGTCGAGTTTGACACCCCAGCCTGACAGCACGGCAAGCACCTGAACCGCGAACGCTTCGTTGATTTCGATCAACGCAAGATCATCGAACGTCAAACCCGTTCTGCCAAACAGCTTTTCGACTGCGCCGACCGGGCCGATACCCATCCGCGACGGCTCACAACCGACGGCGGCCCAAGCTTCGAGAAAGCCCAAAGGTTGCAGACCGAGCGGATCCAGCATCTCCTCTGCAACCACGAGGCAGGCCGCGGCGGCGTCGTTCTGCTGGCTGGAGTTCCCAGCAGTGACCGTGCCGCCGCTGGTAATGGGCTTGAGCCTGCTCAGCGACTCCAAAGTTGAGTCGGCGCGCACGCCTTCGTCCCGATCGACGACGACTGGATCCGCGCGTCGCTGGGGAACTTCTACTGCCACCACCTCTTCGGCGAAGAGTCCCGCGTCCCACGCGGCAGCGGCCCGCTGATGGCTGCGCACCGCGAACGCGTCGGCTGCCTCACGATCGATGCCGTAGTCGAGGGCCAGGTTCTCGGCGGTCTCGATCATGCCGCTGATGACACCGAATCGCCATGCAGGCTGCGACATCTCGCGGCCACGATCGAGCCGGTCGTAGAGCATCTGGTTGCCCGCCCGACTCCCCCAGCGCGCGCTGGTCGTGTAGTGCTCGATGTTGCTCATCGACTCCACGCCCCCGGCGAGCACCACATCGGCGGCACCGGTCTGCACCGTCATCGCGGCGGTGATCACGGCCTGCAGTCCGCCCCCGCAGCGGCGGTCGATCTGAAGGCCCGGCACGGCGGTCGGCAGGCCCGCATTCAGCGCGATCCAGCGGCCGATGCACGGCGCCTCCGAGTTGGCGTAGGACTGCGCGAAGACGACGTCCTCGATCAGCTCGGCCGGTACGCCACTACGCTCGATCACCGCCTTCACCACAGGCACGGCGAGGTCCTCGGCGCGCACCGGCCGCAAACTGCCCCCGAAGGTGCCGACCGCGGTGCGTACCGGAGCGACGATTGCCGCACGCCTCATGACTCCCCCCGCCATCTGCTGCGGGACGGATCCATCAGCGCGGTCAACGTCGGCTCAGGCAACCAGACCAGGGTTTCCAGTTCCAGCGCATCGAGGAAACGAACCCGCCCGGTTCGCAGATCTTCGAGTCGAAGACGCCGCGAGTTCGCTTCGCCGTCAACGGAGACCGATACCTCGGCGAACTCGCTCCCGATGATCGGCGGCAACCCCTGGTCGTCGAATTGGATACCCATTCAGATCAGGAACCCCAGGGTGGGCAGCGGCTTGTCGTTGTCGACCAGCACCACTTTCTTATAGGCCAGGCGCAAGCCGGATTCGGTCCGTCGAATTCGATAGGTGACCCGACCGCCCCACAGGTGGTTCGCGCGCGCACGCGACTCGAGCAACAGGAAGTTGGCGCCCACCTCGAGGTCGGCGCCTCCGTCCGGCGCCTCGCGGGTACCGAGGAATTCGATGTTGGACAACGACCGGCGCAAGTTGGACACCGGTGCAGCTGCGTACCGCCGCCCGGTACGAGCCTGTTTGAGCCGCGTGCGAATACGACTCCGGTTGTCGTAGATCACCGACATCTGTCGGAGCGGATCGGAGTCCGCCTCGTTGGCAGGCACCCAGTACAGGGCGTCATCGGTCCACAGCGCCTCCCAGGCGTCGTAGTCACTCTCGTCGGCGTAGCGCGCTTCGCGGAACAGGAACTGTTCGACCTCGAAGCGGTCGAACCCTGCGGGCAACGGCGACAGCGTGGCATCCGGCACGGTGGCAGTCATTTGTCCTCCATCAACGTTCGGTAGTGCGACCAGAATCCGCGCATGCCCGTCTCGTCCGTCGGGCCACCGATGGTGAAGCCCTCGGCATCGACCCGCTCCCGGTTCAGTCCTCGCCGCACGTCCAACCACTCGGGGCTCAGCGCCTCCAGCCCGCGCTGGTTGCGTTCGTACATCTCGGTGTCGTCGGCCAAGAGCATCCCCGCCGGCCCAACAGAACCGATGCACTGAGACACCATGCGCCGGTTGAGTTCCGGCGCACCGACTAATTGGACGGCCGTCGAGTACTGCACGCACTCGTTGACGGCGACGGGTTGAATATTGAACACCTGTATCTCGGCGATGAACAGGTTGGGAAAGATCATCACGTGCGGGGCGCCCTCGATGAGGATCTGTTCTGCCTCGGCTCCGTATTTGGCGCGCATCGCCGCGACGTAATCGGGCACCCGGGACTCGGTGGTGCCGAACCAACGCATCGGCTCGGCGAATTTGCGGAATTCGGGCCGCAAGTCGTTCTCGCTGTGACCGCCACCGAGGTCGCGGGTGACGGCGGTCGAGGAATCTCCGTAGAGTGGTCCGATGGTGCTTCCGGTGACCCCGAAGATCGAACCGTGCACGAACTGCGGGTGATATCCGTCGGTTTCGTTCTCGGCCAACAACTTCCAGTTGGCGCGGGTTTGGTGTTGTAACCAGCCGGCGTTCAGCGCGACCTTGCCCTCTGGCGAGAGCCGGGTGAGGCGGTCGATTTCCCCCGCGGCGGCACCGAGGTGCTCGACCAGGCTGGGACCGTCGGGGGCGAAGCTGCCGAACACGAAGCCGCCGTAGCTGTCGACGCGCGGCACGCGTCCCAGCGGCATGTCGAGCTGGCGTTGGCCGTAACCCTTGAAGAAGGGGAATCCGACGAGTTCGCCGGTGTTGCGGAATGTCCACCCGTGATACGGGCAGCGAAATGTCCCGGAGTTGCCTTTGGCGTCGTCACACACCTGGTTTCCCCGGTGAGAGCAGCGGTTCAGCAGCAGGTGGATTTGGCCGTCGCGGTCGCGAGTCATGATGACGTCCTGCCGGCCGAGCTGCTTGCGCACGTAGTCGTTGGGCTGAGCGACCTCACTTTCGTGGCCCACGTAAACCCATGTGCGGTACCAGATTTTGCGCAGTTCCTCGGCGAAGATGTCGGGGTCGGTGTAAAGCGAGCCGTGCACGCGCTCACGCTGGATCAGCCGGTCGAGGCGGTCGTTGAGCACCGAAGTCATGATGGCACTCCTTGGGGTAGGTCTGTGCGGCCGAACCGCGGGGTGCGCTTCTCCTGGAAGGCGGCGACACCTTCAGCGAAGTCGTCGGAGCCGAAAAGTTCGGCCTGTTGATTGGCTTCGAGATCCAAGACGTCAGTGCCGGACAGTCGCGGCGCTTCGGCGAGCATGCGTTTGATGGCTCCCAGTGCCTGCGCCGGTCGCGCGGCAAGGGCACGCGCATCCTCTAAAGCCGACTCGAGGCAATGGCCCGGATCGGCCAGGTCGTCGACTAGACCCTGGGCCAGTGCCGTGTCTGCGTCGACTGGCCTGGCCATCAACAACATCTGGCGGGTGCGCGCCACCCCGATGCGGGCCGGTAGGGAGGCGTAGGCGCCCATGTCGCCTGCAAGTGCCACATTGAGGAACGTGGTCGCGAAGCGGGCGTCCTTGGCGGCGACGACCCGATCGCAGGCGGCGGCCAGTGCCAGACCGGCGCCCATCGCGCCGCCTTCCACCGCCGCGATCACCGGCTTAGGCGTATTCCAGATGGCGCGAATGACACGCTGCGCCAACTGGGCCCGCTCCAGCGCCTCGGTGGGCGACATTCGCTGCATCGTGGAAATGTCACCGCCCGAACAGAACATCGGACCGGCTCCCGTGAGCACGATGGCTCGCACCGTTGCGTCGCGGTCCGCAGCTTCGAGTGCATCCGCCAGGGCCAGTCGAAGCGGAATATCAATGGCGTTGCGAAGCTTTGGTCGATTGAGCGTGATCGTGCGGACTGCGCCCGAGTGCTCGGTCAGTATCGTCATCGGCCGACGAACCTCGCAGGTCGTCGCTCGATGACCGCGCGGAGCCCTTCGAGAGCGTCGGCGGTGCCGGACAGCTCCGAAACGGTACGGGCCTCCTCGGCGAGGCGCTGCTCCACCGATTGCCCGACCCCGCTCCACACCAGCCGCTTGGTGGCCGACAACGCCAGCGGCGGCAATTCGGCGAGTTGCGCGACCAGCTCCTCGGCGCGCCAAGTCAAAGCATCGTCGGGTACGACTTCGGTGATCAGTCCGATCTCGAGGGCCTCAGCGGCGGTCAACGTGGGGTTCGTCAGAAGGATGCGCAACGCTTGGCGAAGGCCGACCAACTGGGTCAGCGTCACCGACGAGCCGCCGTCGGGTGCCATCCCCACCCGCACGGCGCCGGAGAAGAACTTCGCTGACTCTGCGGCCACCACCAGATCGGACGCGCAGACCAAACCCATGCCGCCGCCTCCAGCGGCGAAACCCTGTACGGCCGTCACCACGGGCACCCGCAGCTGTATCAACGCGGCCGTCGCCAGTTGCAGCCACGCCGTGGCCTCGCGCAGATAAGCGGGCAGCTCTTCGCCCTTGGATTCGAATGTCTTCACATCGCCGCCGGCGCAGAAATTACGCCCTGCGCCGGTCAGCAAGACGACGCGAACGTCGGGGTTTGCATGGCACGCCAGGATCGCCTCGTGCAGGGCACGCAGCAGCGGCACGTCGAGCCCGTTGGACGCCTCGGGCCGGTTGAGTTGCAGCCGGGCGACGCCGCCGGCGCTCGTCTCCAGTGCGACCGGCACGTCGATCGATTTGGTCATCTGTGCACCTTCGTTCCTGATCTGCCGGCGAACCGGTCTGCGCCGCTACCGCCGGCGATGATGTGTTCGACGACAGCGGTCTGCTCGGCGTCCAACGCCTCGTGCAGCGGCCGAGCAGCGCCCGAACGCACCAGCCGTTTGATCGTTACGACGGACTCGCGCTGCCGCGTCGCCAACTTCTGCACGAAGCGGTCGACCCCGGCATCGAATTCGGCGGCGGGAAGACTCCGGTAGGCCAAGCCGAGGTCGACGGCCTCCCGGCCGGATATCTGATCACCCGACAGCAGCAGACCCAGGGCCCGCTGCGTGCCGACGATGCGCGGCAGTCGCGCGGTACTCCCCCCGCCGGGGATCATGCCGAACTTCACATGACTGTCAGCGATGCGCGCGTCATCGCTGACCAGGACGATGTCGGCCGCCTGCATCAACTCGAACCCGCCGGCAGCGGCCACACCTCGAACGGCCGCGACGATGGGAACCTCGGCAGCCGCGATGGCGTCACCGGCGGCGCGAAAGGCGCTGAAGAGTTCGCTCAGTGCCGCGGCGCCCTGCGCGCGAAGGCGTTCGACTTCGTCGAAATCACCACCGGCACAGAAGTTCTCGCCGGCGCCGGTGATGACGACTACCCGCACCTCGGGATGGGTGCCCAACTCGGTGACCGCACCCGCGAGTTCGCGCGCCATCGAGGTTGTGATGGCGTTCAACCGATCCGGCCGGTCGAGGACGATCGTGGCGACGCCAGCGTCGACCGCGTGCGAGATGCTCACATGTACCTCCCACCGCCGACCTCCAGCACCGCGCCGGTGATGTAGCTGGAGAGGTCCGACCCGAGGAAGACAACTGCGCCCGCGACCTCCTCGGCGCGCCCCGCACGCTTCATCGGGACCGCGGCCTCACGTTCGGCGAACACCTCGGGGGGCATCGCCTCGGTCATCGGAGTCCGGATCAGCCCGGGTTGAATCGCGTTGACGCGCACGTTGTGGTGCGCGACTTCCTTGGCGGCCGCCTTGGTCAAGCCGACGATGCCCGCTTTGGCTGCGCTGTAGTTCGTCTGCCCGGGGTTGCCGGACTTGCCCGACAGCGACGAGATATTGACGATGCTGCCGTACTTCTGCTCGCGCATCACCGCCGATGCGTGCCGGACGCCCAGCCATGTCCCGCGAAGTCCGACGGTGACGACGGCGTCGAAGTCGGCCACGGTCATCTTCCGCATCGACGCATCGCGGGTGATGCCGGCGTTGTTGACGAACACGTCGAGTCGCCCGTGTTCGGTGACGGCTCGCTCGACGAGCTGCTGCACATCTTCGTCTGAGGTGACGTCGCACACCACTCCGAGGCTGTCCAGATCGTCGGCCGTTGACTTCACGGCGGCCTCGTCGAGATCGGCCAGTACCACCTTGGCGCCGTGCGCCCGGAGCAGGCGGGCGATCTCGGCACCAATACCGCGGGCGCCGCCGGTGACCACGGCGACCTTGTCGCTCAACAGCGGCTCAGCCACGCGTAACGCCCCGGAGAGCCTGGTGGTCATAGACAAATTTAAACATAATTTCTAATCTAGGTTAAACCAATTGCACCACTCAACCAACCCCGCCCAAGGAGGGATCATCGTGGATCTGGGACTAGCGGGCGCTCGGGTCGTCGTCACCGGCGGAGCGTCGAACATTGGCCGGGGCATCGTTCATGCGTTTGCCGCCGAGGGTGCGCGAATCGTGTTGAACGACATCGACGAACCGCAGGCCAAGAAGGTGCGCGACGAAGCTCTGGACCGCGGTGCCGCAGCGGTTGAGTTGGCGATCGCGGACCTTACCGAGGCCGGCGGCGGCGAGGCCGCCATCGGCGCGGCTGTCAGCGCATGGGGCGGCATCGACGTTCTGGTGAACAACGCCGGCTGGAGCGTGCCGGGATTTATAGCCACCGACACCGATCGCGACAAATGGCAGCGCACGATCGAGATCAACCTATTCAGCGCGATCGCCGCCACTCAAGCCGCCATTGAACCGATGAAGGACGCCGGCGAGGGTGCGATCGTCTTCATTGCCAGCGAAGCGGCGTTCGGGCAGATCCGTCAGGGGGTTTACGGCGCTTCGAAGGCGGCGATGGTGGCACTCGCGCGTACGACGGCGCGAGAGCATGGACGGCACGGTGTGCGCTCCAATGTCATCTGCCCCGGCCTGGTGATTCCGGACGGCCCCGACGCGGTGGGCGCCGCCAGCCTCTGGTCGGTCGGGCAGGAAAACGTCTTCAATGAGAAGCAGATCGACTACATGCTCAAGGACACCCCACTGCGGCGACTGACCACCGCCGATGACATCGGTCGTGCGGCCGTCTGGTTCGCCTCCCCTACTGCTGCGAGACAGATCACGGGGCAACTGATTTCGGTCAGCGGCGGCTACACCATGCCGTGACGGCGCTGCCGGCGCGGCGGCGGTCGCTGTGAATGCTCAGCCACCGCCGCCGCGTCACCCGTAGAGCGCGCCGTGCCACATCGCGATGAGTGGCCCGAGAGCCGATTCCTCGTCGGGCAGCGAAGGATCCACCCCGAGTCCTGCGATGTAAAGGACCCGCTCGGTCCCCCAGAACAACGTCGCGGCCAACGTCCGACTCGACTCCGCCGATGTGACGAGGCCGGCGTCGCGTTGGCGGTCTATCTCCGCGGCGCCGGCGCTGACGAACCGCTCCGCAATGCTCAGCCACAAACTGTGTAGGTCGGGATCGGAATGCCCGTGGTGAGCCGTCGCCCGCAAGACGACGCGATGCCGGTGCCAGGCCTGCGTGACCTGCGTCAGGCTTCGCCTCAGCGCTTCATCGACCGAGTCCTCATCCGACCGAGCCAGAAACGGCTGCACGGTGTACCGCCAGCAAGCTGCGAGCCAACGATGGCCAACAGGAAGTTAATCCAAATTCAAATCGGCCATACATAGTGTATGAACACTGTGTATAGTGTGAGCCAGTACACAACGGCCTCACGCGGACGGTCCGGCCGTTTCTCGTCAGATGCGTGTGAATTCTGCAGGCCACCCGCGACGCGTTCGGCCAGTGCGGTTGGCCCACGGCCACGTTCCAAGCCGTCAACCGCGTCAACGGCACCGGGTCACCCACGGCCGCGCTGACGGTGGCGGCGCTTCTACCATTGGCAACGGGACTGATGCCGTCTCCGCGCACTTGGATGCGACACCCTACTTAATCTATATTAAAATTTGCCGCCGCTCCGCAGGATAGCTAAAAGGAAGGTGCTCGCGATGCACACAGGACTGTCGGACGAAGAGACGATGCTGGTCGACACCGTGCGCAAGTTCATCGATCGCGACGTCAAGCCGACGGTTCGCGAGGTGGAGCACGCCAACTCATATCCTGATGAGTGGATTGACCAGATGAAGAACATCGGCATCTACGGGCTCGCGGTCCCCGAGGAATTCGGCGGTTCCCCGGTATCGACCCGTTGCTACGTACTCGTCACTCAAGAACTCGCACGGGGTTGGATGAGCTTGGCCGGCGCGATGGGCGGCCACACGGTCGTCGCCAAGCTGCTCGCGAAGTTCGGTACCGAGGAGCAAAAGCAGCGCTACCTGCCGGCGATGGCCACTGGTGAGCTTCGGGCCACCATGGCACTCACCGAACCCGGCGGCGGATCCGACTTGCAGAACATCTCGACGCTCGCCATCGCGCAGGGTGAGGACTTGAATATCAAGGGATCCAAGACGTGGATTTCCAACGCCCGCAGGTCCGGTCTGATCGCGTTGCTGTGCAAGACCGACCCGAACGCTCAACCCAAGCACGCCGGTATCTCTGTGGTGTTGATCGACAACCCCACGGCGGGGCTCACGATCTCGCGGGACCTCCCGAAACTTGGCTACAAAGGCGTTGAAAGCTGCGAGCTATCGTTCGACGACTGTCGGGTTCCGTCATCAGCGATCCTGGGAGGCCAACCGGGCCAAGGATTCTCACAGATGATGCGCGGCCTCGAGATAGGCAGAATTCAGGTCGCGTCACGCGCCCTAGGAGTCGCGAGCGCTGCGCTCGAAGATGCCCTGACATATAGCCAGCAGCGAGAAAGCTTTGGTAAGCCCATCTGGAAACACCAAGCCATCGGACACTATCTCGCCGACATGGCGACCAAGCTGATGGCAGCACGTCAGCTCACCCTCCACGCCGCCGACCGCTATGACAGCGGAGACCGCGCTGATATGGAAGCCGGCATGGCGAAACTGTTCGCCTCGGAGGTCGCCATGGAGATTGCGCTCGATGCGGTGCGCATACACGGCGGGTACGGCTATTCCACTGAGTACGACGTTGAACGCTACTTCCGCGATGCTCCCCTGATGATCGTGGGCGAGGGCACCAACGAGATCCAGCGCAACGTAATTGCCGGTCAGCTGGTGTCACGAGGCGGAGTCTGAGTTTCTCCCCGGACCCATCCTGCCGTTCACGCTAGGGCGTGTCGATGCTCGCCGCAGGCCTCCCACATCCTTCCCGGCGTCGGTCACGTCCAGATGACTGATGACCCCGCGCTGGTGGTGCGCATGCCGGACGTCATCGCCAAAGCCCACTAGCAAGGACGCGCCGCGGGTCGAGGTGCGGTCGGGCGAGCTTGATGATGACACTGCCACCCGCTCATATGCCGTCTGACGTGTGCAGACCCTCCCCCTGTGCGAGCGCGGAGCCGTAGAATCGCAAGGAACATGGAACCGGCAGCCAGCCTCGCGGATGACCGCCGCGCGCAGTACACCAGACGTATCAGGGCCGCTGTGGAGCGGCTACTCGAGCAATCGTCATTCACCAGCCTCAGCGTCGAAGACATCATTCGGGAAGCTCGGATCGCCCGCTCGACTTTTTACGTCTACTTCGCCGACAAGGGACAGATGCTGGGTGCGCTCACCGAAGACCTGCTCGACGACGCGCTGGTCGCTGTCCAGGGGTGGTGGGAGCTGCCGCCCACGGCCGAGTACGCGCAGCTGCGCACAGCGATGGCCGGGTTCATCGGCTTCTTTGAGCAGCACAGCGCGTTGCTCAAGGCGGTGATCGACGCGTCGGCCTACGACCCGGTCGCGGCGGAGGGCTTTGCGCGGATGGTGCAATCTGGACAGGACGGGATTGCCGAGCACATCCGAGCCGGACAGCACCTGCACGCTGTCTCGCCCGATATCGAGCCGGACGTCGTCGCACGTTGGCTCGTCCGACTCGTCGAACAGGGGCTGTACGACCAGATTCCGGCGGCCAGCCCACAGCGGCACGAGCGGCTGATCGACGCGATCAGCATGATCAGCTGGAACGTGTTATATCGAGGGGCACGCGGATGAGTTCGGTGACGCGCAAATCTCGCAGCGTGCGCGGCCGACGCCGCGAGGAGATCAGCGAAAAGATGATGACAACCGCCGAAACGCTGTTGTCGGACGGCGCCAATTTCATGCAACTGTCGATGGGCCAGCTCTGCGGTGCCGCGGAGGTGCCGCGCTCAACGTTCTACCTACACTTCGCAGATCGAGCCGAACTCTTAGCCGACTGGTTGGCTGTCATCTCCAGCCGGCTAGAGCAAGTGGGTGCGGCCTGGTGGCAACTCGACGGCAGCGCGGTTCGCGCCGATGTCGAGGCGGCCCTAGCCTTCCTCGTCCACACGTACCGCCCACACGCGGCACTCATGCGCGAGCTGTACGCATCGGCGGCGTATGAGCCGATCCTACGAAAACAAGTCGACGTCATCACCAGGCGCAATGTCGAAAGGCTGTGTCGGCACATCGAAGTCGGGCAGCGAGAGGGCTTCGTGTGTACGGACCTACCGCCGATGGAGACCGCCGCGTGGCTGATGGCGATGGCAGCACGCGGTCAGCACACCCTGGTCGCGGGCGCCTCCGAACCCGAGGTCGACCGACTGGTTAAAGGCTTGGCGGACATTGTGTGGCTCAGCCTCTACGCGTACGCGCCATCACGCACCGGCGACAGCGCATAATCTCAGCTTCGGTTACCGATGAAGTATTGCGAGTCGCCAGTCGGCGCGTCGGCACCGGTGACTTCGGCCAGCAGCCGGGTGGCGGAGGTGCGCGACGGTGAACCCGGTGAGTTCCTCGTATCTCGAGACCAGCTCGCAGCGCGTGGGGAACCCCTGCGGCAGCGGGATGTCGATGGCATCGCTGAACAGCCGAAACGTGCCCAGCCACCAACCGAGGTCGAGTTCGGGGGCTACCAAGGCTGACCGCTTCCCAATCGATGATCCCGGAGACGGTCAGGTTCTCGGCGAACACGATGTTACCGATGCGCGCGTCCCCCCCAACTGATGACGCGCGGCTCGGACACGCGGGGGCGGTTGGCGCGAACCCACTCGAAACCCGCCGCGACTCCAGGGTTCGCCGTGCCGTCGGTGGCCCAGTGAAACGCCTTCTCCCAGTGGTCGATTTGAGCGCCGAGAGTGTCCCCGTCTACTGGGCCGTACCGACCGATGTCGTTCAGCCCAACGGCGGCGGGATCGACCCGATGCAATGACGCCATCGCGGCGAGTCCATTGTCGAGAGCGATCCTCTTGCGTTGCGGCGAGAGTCCATAGAACCAGCCCGTCGTCGTGAACGGCGGATCGTCGGCAGGTGTGGTGCCCGTCAACCGCTCCATGATGAAGAATGGCGCGCCGACGGCGTCGACATCGCCCACGTAGCAGAGCACTTCGGGTATCGGCAGGTGAGCGAGACGGCGCAGTCTGTTCATCACCTCCGCTTCGAGATCGAGGTCGTAGCTGTAGAACATGCCGCGGCCGGCGGGGGCGACACGTGCGACCAGATCGCGCCGTACGCGCACGCCGTCTGCGCGCCACGTCGCGGTGAACATCACAGTCTCGGCGGATAATCCGCTCGCGGTGCAGATGTGGACATC